>NZ_JBYFCJ010000001.1:334991-872357 GCF_057652235.1 Arsenicibacter sp. R0_47
TTGTTTTTTTTTTTTTTTTGTTGGGGTTTTTGTTTTTGGGTGGGGGTTTGTTGTTTTTTTTAATTATTGGTGGGGGCCACGCCGCACGGTCGCCCCACCACTTTGTGTCATTATTTTGTTGCTGGTTGTTCTGAATTGCTGAGTAAACGACCAGCAACTCAGCAACAACCAGAACAAGTAATAACAAAAATTATTTCAGTTCGAGCGCCAGAAACTTACCGGTATAACTGCCTTTGACGGCGGCAACCTTTTCCGGTGTTCCCTCGGCGATAATTTTTCCACCCTTGCTGCCTCCTTCCGGGCCGAGGTCAATGACGTGGTCGGAAACTTTAATAACATCCAGGTTGTGCTCAATCACAAGGACCGTATTTCCTTTGTTGACGAGCTTATTCAGGACGTCGAGCAGGTGAGAAATGTCTTTAAAATGAAGGCCCGTCGTTGGTTCGTCCAGAATGTACAGGGTCTGACCCGTATCCCGCTTTGAGAGCTCTTCGGCCAGTTTCACCCGCTGGGCTTCTCCGCCCGACAACGTCGTAGCGTGCTGGCCAAGCGTGATGTAACCAAGCCCCACGTCGTTCAGCGTCTGTACTTTACGCAGGATTTTCGGATGGGCTTCGAAGAACTCCAGCGCCTGTTCTACCGTCATGTCGAGCACGTCGGCGATGGATTTGCCCTTAAAGCGCACTTCCAGCGTTTCGCGGTTAAAGCGTTTGCCCTTGCAGGTTTCGCAGGCCACGTGTACATCAGGCAGGAACTCCATTTCGATTTTTTTCATGCCTGCGCCTTCGCAGTCTTCGCACCGGCCCCCCTTCACATTGAAGGAGAAACGGCCTGGTTTATAGCCCCGGATTTTGGCTTCCGGCAGTTCCGAAAACAACGTCCGGATGTCGGAAAACATACCCGTGTATGTGGCCGGGTTAGAGCGCGGTGTCCGGCCAATCGGCGACTGATCCACTTCGATAACCTTGTCCAGATGCTCCAGTCCGTCAATGCCGGCAAAGGGCAGCGACTCGCGCTTTGACTTGTAAAAATGCTTGTTCAGCGTCGGGAACAGCGTTTCGTGAATCAGCGATGACTTGCCGCTGCCCGATACGCCCGTAATCGAAATCATCCGGCCCAGCGGCAGCTTCAGCGTTACGTTTTTAAGGTTGTGACCCGTGGCGTTGCGCAGAATCAGGAACTTGCCGTTACCGGTGCGCCGCTCTTCCGGTACCTCAATGGCCCGACGGCCGCTCAGGTAATCGGCGGTGGTACTGCCATTGCGGATAAACTCCTGCGGCGTCCCTTTTCCAACCACCTGTCCACCGTGACGGCCTGCTCCCGGCCCGATGTCCAGGATGTAGTCCGACTCCAGCATCATGTCCTTATCGTGTTCAACGACCAGGACCGTGTTGCCCAGATCACGGAGGTTTTTCAGCGATTCGATCAGCTTCACGTTATCGCGCTGGTGCAGTCCAATGCTCGGCTCATCCATGATGTACAGTACGCCAACCAGCTGGGTGCCAATCTGCGTAGCCAGACGAATCCGTTGCGCCTCACCGCCTGACAGCGTTCTTAGCGGCCGGTCGAGGGTAAGGTAATCAAGGCCGATGTCGAGCAGAAAACCGATCCGCTTCCGGATTTCTTTCAGCACTTCTTTGGCGATCACGTTCTGGCGGTCCGACAGCCGGTCTTCCAGATTAACCATCCAGTTCGACAGCTCCGAAATATCCATCTGCGCCAGTTCCGAAATGTTCTTATCGGCGATCTTAAAGTACAGGGCTTCCTTTTTCAACCGGGCACCGTTACAGTCAGGACAGGTCTTGACCATCATAAAGTCCTTGAGCCAGTCCAGAATTTTTTCGGAGCCGTTTTCCTGCTGCCGTTTCAGGAAGTTAATAATGCCTTCGAATTTAACCGGCGCCGGCTCGCGGCCGGTTGCCTTAGCCGTTGCCGGCGGGGTGGTTTCTTCGTCAGTACCATAGAACAGGATCTGTAGCACCTCGTCGGGAAACTTAGTGACGGGTGTTGTCAGATTCAGCTTATATTTTTTGAGAATGACCTCAATTTCCTTGAAAAACCACAGTTCGCGGTATTCGCCCAGCGGCGCAATGGCCCCGCGGCTGATACTCAGCGACCGGTCGGGAATGATGGATTCCTCCGTAATTTCCTCGATATGACCAAGTCCCTGACAGGTCGGGCACCAGCCATAGGGTGAGTTAAACGAGAATGAGTTCGGCGACGGTTCGTCGTAGCTCACGCCCGACTCGGGGTCCATCAGGTTCTGGGAGAAATAAACGATGGTATTGTCGGGTGTCAGGACCTGCATGGCACCTTTGCCCTGCTTCAGCGCCGTCTGCACCGACTGACTCAGCCGGTACCGCGACTGGGAATCGTCCGGATCGCTTTTCGGAATAATCCGGTCAACGACCAGTTCGATGTCGTGGATTTTGTAGCGGTCGAGCTGCATTTTCGGGACAATGTCCTGAATCTCACCATCGACCCGCACTTTGGTATACCCCGCCTTAGCAATCTGCACGAACAGCTCGCGGTAATGCCCCTTACGCCCTTTGATAACGGGAGCGAGCAGAACCAGCTTCTGTCCGGTGTATTGCGTAACGATCGTGTTAATGATCTGGTCCTGCGACTGACGCTCCATGCGGCGGCCGGTCACGTACGAAAATGCCTCACCCGCCCGGGCATAGAGCAGCCGCAGGAAGTCATAGATTTCGGTCGTCGTACCAACGGTTGACCGCGGGTTTTTCGATGTCGTTTTTTGTTCAATCGAGATGACCGGGCTCAGTCCGTTGATTTTGTCAACGTCCGGACGCTCCATGTCGCCGATAAACGAGCGGGCATAAGCCGAGAAGCTTTCCATGTACCGCCGCTGCCCTTCCGCATAAATTGTATCGAACGCCAGCGATGATTTACCGCTGCCGCTGATGCCCGTAACCACCACCAGTTTATTGCGGGGGATGCTTACGTCTATGTTTTTGAGATTATGTTCGCGGGCGCCGAGGACCTCAATCTGCTCGTATCCCGTTAAGTCGATATCAGTTAATTCGGGCCGGTTTTCGGTTGCCTTTTGTTCGGTCACGATGTGTAGGGGTTATTCTGATTATTAACAGCAAAAGCGCCCCGGGAGTTTCACCGTGTGAAGGCAATTACAAGGTCTGTAGTGACAGCAGGAGGAGGGTAGGCAAGTTAATCCGTCGTTTGTTATCTTTGACAGAAAAAGGAGCCGGTATGTCTATAATTGAGCAAATCGATCAAAAAGCCAGTCAGTTGCCCGCTGACCTACAGGCAGAGGTATTGACTTTTATTGAGTTTCTGGAAGCAAAGCAAGCAAAAAAGACGTTTGTTTCTCCTGCTTCCGTTCCGCATTTACCCAACAAGCGAGGGGCTGGTAAAGGATTGATAACGTATGTCGCGGAGGACTTTGATGCTCCGCTTGACGACTTTAAGGAATATATGTAATGATGCGGCTACTTATTGATACACACATACTTCTATGGCATCTGGAGGATAATCCGCGTTTGTCGCTTGCCTGGAGCGCTCTCCTTGAGAGCCCAAGAGTTGAAAAGTATTTTAGTGTAGCATCTTTGTGGGAAATGGCTGTCAAGGCAAACATCGGTAATTTAACGCTAATCTATCCTCTGGACCGGATTGTACCGAATGATTTCCAGATATTGCGCATTAAAACGTCTCATCTATTAGCATATCAGCAGCTACCTCTGCACCATCGGGATCCGTTTGATCGTATGATTATTGCACAGGCACAGGTTGAAGAGCTAACCGTAATGACACAGGATGGTAATTTTCCGTTGTACGATATAATGTTGCTGTAAGCCAGCTCCATACTGTTAATAAAGCTGGCTTACAGTAAATTAACGTCAATGCGTCGGCTTGTCCGGAACGGGTGCAGAAGCATGCAGGCCGTCGAGAATCCGGTTCATGGACGTGTCGAGCAACGAAAGGATGCGCTCGCGGTCTTCCGACCGGAAAATAAGCCCGACGTGGTGCTCCTTGTTCATCCGCCACCAGATTTCCGGATCAGCAAACTGATGCATGTCAGGCCACTGCTGGTTCGAAAGCGAAATAATCAGACCGGAATAATGACGCTCCTGCACCGGTATCTGGTAGTGCTCGTTCCGCGCCATGGCGGTCTCCAGCTTAGCCCATTCACTCCACAAATTAATCCCCGACGATGCCTCAACCATCTCCGCAATGTGAGCACCGCCCACACGTGAGGCCGTTTCCAGAAAATAAAGCTCACCGTCGTGATCGCAGCGGATGTATTCAGAATGCGAGGCGCTGTACTGTAACCCGAAGGCTGTCAGCACCTGGTTGTTCATGATGTGCAGCGACTGGGTCAGTGGTGAGTCATAGGGCATTACGCAGCTGCGGAACACGCCGCCGCCGTGAGCCACCTCCATCGGGGTTGCCAGATACCCGCTTACCCGCGTGAACACCGACTGCCCGTCCATCGACAAGGCATCAACGTGAAACACCTGCCCCGGTTTAAACTGTTCAATCAGGAAATTATGCCGTTCGTCGCCGAGGGAGTGGATGTGGGTCCAGGCCTCGTCGAGGGTATGTACTTTTTTAATACCGGTCGTGGAGGCTTCTGCACGCGGTTTAATGAGCCACGGCGCCTCGGTCGTGCGCAGGTATTCGGTGATGCTTTCGTCGTGAAACAGGCTGCTGAACACCGGCACGCGGATACCGGCGGCCGCAGCCTGGATGCGCATTGCCAGTTTATCGCGGAAATAGCGGGCGGTGGTTTGCCCCATGCCATCGATCCGGAACGTCTCGCGGATCAGGGCGCCTTTCTCGACATCAAAATCGTCGAGGGCCACCACGCGGTCGATCTTACGGGACCGCATGGCATGCGAGAGGCCCACAATCATCTTATCAAGATTGTCACTGCTGTTGGATTCGGAAGGCAGGTAAAAGACCTCGTCGATGGCCTCAAATGGCCACGGGCTGTCTTTCAGTTTTTCGACCGTCAGCAGGTAGACCGTATTACCGAGTGCTTTGCAGGTTTTCAGGAAATCTTGTCCCTTAAAATACGTGGCGATGCACAGAAACGACAGGTTGCTCATGAAGTTCGGGGTGTTAAGGAAAGCGTAAGATACAATGCGTTGTGCGAATTAATCAAGCACGTAACTAACGAATCCGGAAAATAGCAGTAATGCATCCGGTTTGTACGATCTGACCCTGTTTATGCATACAAAAAGGTAATTGGCTCAAGATTGTACATTTTCCGGACGAAACGGCCCGTATGTAGCTGAAACGAGTGAACAGATGTGTGAAAAAACATTATAAATAAAATAATCGGGATCGTTTTGAGTTAACTTAGGTAACGGTCTTTTTTTGTATTTTTATAACGTAATGCCCTGATTATAGCGAAAATATCTCCTCTTTTCTATGCAACGTTTACTTCTGTTTCTGAGCTTGCTGGCATTGCCCTGTATCGGGCTGGCACAGCGCACGCGTCTGCCGGAAGTAGACTTTGACCGGCGGAATGACGCCGGATACATGGACAGTCTGCGCCTACTTGGGCATCAGCATCTCACAATTACGAAAAAATTACCCCGAACCCTCAGAAATGATACGCTGCACCTGGAAGGTCTCCGTTTTCTGGCTATTGTGTTTAAGCAACTGCGTGGAAATGTACAGGACAGCAGCTATTACTATGCCGGTCAGCTGGTGAGCGAATCACGGCAACGACGGAACAATCTGTACATGGTCCGGGGGCTGATGCTGGAGGAGTTTTATGTGCGTTCGGTTAAAAAAGACTACGCAAACGCCTTAATGCTGAATCAGAAAGCGGCCGGCCTGTGTGTAACGCTGCGCCCCGAAACATCACCCCTGTGGCAGGTACGGATGAACATGGGCGACATCTACCTGCTGCTGAAAGACTACCGGCAGGCCATTAAAAGCTATGAAGAATCGCTGGTGCTGCTCCCGCTGAATAAGATTCTGTCGCGCCGGAACCAGCGGCTGCTCACGGGACAGGCCGAAGGGCAAATCGGTGAGGCGCTCGTGGCCCTGAAACGCTACGAGGAAGCCATCCATAAATTTGAGCAGGTACGGGACATTGCCCGTGAGGTAAATTCGCAGCTGAATCTCGTTTACGCCAACGAACGGCTGGGCGACTTTATGCTGAACCGAAAAATTGCTGACGAAGCGATTCCGTACTACAAGGAAGCCTTGCAGACGTGGATAAAACTGAATGATCTGGCCGGTCAGGCGTCGGTCTGGGCCCGGTTGTCAGAATGCTATTCGATGACCGGCGACACAAAGCTGGCGGTTGACTACGGAGAAAAGGCACTTCAGGCCGCCCGGAAACTACGGAACGATCCCCTCCGGCAAATGGCCAGTATTGCGTTGTATAAATCGTACCGGGCGGCGGGACAAGTCGATAAGGCGCTGTTTATGTACGAATCGTTTGTGGCCATACGGGATAGTCTGAACGACCGCAAGCGGGTAGATGAACTGCTCGCGCTACAGCGGAAATACGACGTAGAGAAAGTACAGGCGGAAGCCGAAAAACGGCAGCTGATTCACCGGCAGCAGTTGCTGGAAATGCGGCAGCGGGCTGATGTTGAGAAGGTAAGGGCCGATGCCGAACGCCGCCAACTGGCCGCCCAGGCACGCGAAGCCCAACTGCAGCGGAAGATTGAAACGGAGAAACTTCGGTCGGTATCCGTCCGGAAGCAGGTGGCGCAGCAGTCGCGGATTGAGTCGTTGAGCATGGATATTCAGCGGCAAACGCTGATGCGCACGTTCCTGATCGGCGGGCTGGTAATGCTGCTGGGATTTGTGGCCACGCTCTACCGCAACAACCTGCTGGTGAGGCGGCAGCGGCAGCAGATTCACGCCCTGAACGTCGGACTGGAGGATAAGGTCCGTGACCGGACCATTGAACTGGAACTGGCCAATGAGCAGCTGCGGGCCAAAAACCGTGAAATTGAAGAGGCCTTGCTGCGGGGGCAGACCCTGGAACGTAAGCGGGTAGCGGCCGATCTGCATGATAATCTTGGTGGGACGCTCTCAGCCATCAAACTCAGCCTGTCGGCCCTGAATCCGGGTAAGTTGTCGGAGCGGGAGCAACTGGTCTACCAGAACCTGGTGATGATGACCCGCGAGGCCTATGCCGAGGTCCGTAACCTGTCGCACAACCTTCAGCCCGACGAGCTGGAGCAGGAGGGGCTCGGGCGGGCGCTTTGCCGGTTGGTGCAAAAGTTCAATAATACCCAGCTGACCCAGTTTACGCTGGCTGCCAACGATTTACCCCGTCTGAATAAAAACACGGAGTTTCATCTTTACTCGATTTGCCTCGAACTGGCCAATAACATCCTGAAGCACTCCCGCGCGACCGAAGCGCACATTGAGTTTAAGCGGGTGAACGACGACCTGAACATGATCGTGCGTGACAACGGCCGCGGGATGGAATCGGTCGTGCATCAGCACAATAACCACATGCAGATGATTGGTATGGGCCTCCGGAATATTCAGGCCCGTACGGAAGCCATGAAAGGCCGGCTGGAAGTGTATTCCGAAATCGGCGAAGGCACCACGTTCTTCTTTGTCTTGCCCCTCACCAAAGATACTGTGCAGGTTTAGGCCCGAAGATTGGCAAAGTTTTGTAAACTTTGTAGCTGATTCACGTAAGTCTTCATCTGATGAAATTCAAAAAACACGTATTTATCTGTACAAACCAGAAAGACGCTCCTAAAAAAAGCTGCGGTACTGAGCGGGGGCTCGAACTGGTGGAAACGTTCAAACAGGAATTAACCAAACACGGTTTACAAAAAGATATCCGGGCACAGCGTGCGGGCTGTCTGGATGCCTGTGCGTTCGGGCCGTCGCTGGTGGTGTATCCGGAAGGCACGTACTACGGCAATGTTCAGCCTTCAGATGTGGCTGAGATTGTAGAGAGCCACCTGATGAATGACCAGCCTGTCGAACGCCTGAAACTTAATTTTTAACCGTTCAGGCCTGCATCCGGCCGGAACGCCGGATGCAGGTTCCTCTAACAGTCATGTACAAACACCTTTTTTTTGACCTCGACCACACGCTGTGGGATTTCGACCGTAACTCGGCCGAATCGCTCACGGAAATTTACCATACCTATCAACTGGTTAATATGGGTATCACGTCATCGGAGCTCTTCAGTGACCATTTTATCCGGATTAACAAGCAGTTATGGTCGGATTTTGACAACAACCGGATCAGCCATGCCTATATCCGGCAGCATCGGTTTCCGCTGGTATTTGAGTCATTAGGGGTCAATGATACGTCATGCTGTGTGGAGCTGAACGACGCCTATCTGCAGTTATTACCGCGTAAAACGCACCTGACCGAGTCGGCCCGCGAAATTCTGGACCACCTGCAGGGGCGCTATGAGCTGCACATTATCACCAACGGCTTCGACGAAATTCAGGCCACAAAGCTGGCCAGCTCCGAAATCACCCATTATTTTACCCACATTATCACCAACGAAAAAGCATCGGCTAAAAAGCCCGATCCGCGTATTTTTCAGTATGCACTGGCCATCAGCGGGGCGTCGGTAGCCGACAGCATTATGATCGGGGATAATTACGAAGCCGATATTCTGGGTGCCAAAACCATCGGGCTCGATACCGTCTTTTATAACCCGAAAGGTGACCGTGTTGAGGAAAAACCAACCTACGACATCAAGCACTGGAAAGAACTCATGGCCATTCTCTGAACGCCGTGTGGCTGTTCCGGCCCTAACTCGTTATGAAAATCAGACCTTTCTCCTTTTTTTTCTTCAGTCTTCTTCTATCAATTCCGGGCGTTGCGCAGTATAAAATCACCGTGGATGTGTGCGTGTATGGCGGCACATCGGCGGGGGTAATGGCGGCTTATACGGCCAAAAAAGCAGGTAAGTCCGTGGTGCTGATTGAACCCGGCCGGCATCTTGGGGGACTGACATCCGGCGGCCTTGGCGCTACCGATATCGGCAATAAATTTGCCATTACCGGTCTGTCCCGCAACGTTTACCGGCGGATCGGGGCACATTACGGCCGGTTTGAGCAGTGGACATTTGAGCCTCACGTGGCTGAAAATACCTTTAACCAATACGTTTCGGAAGCTAAACTACTGGTCTGGAAAAACTACCGCCTGAAACGGGTCGGGAAAAAAGGGACGGCGATTACCGAAGTAGAACTTGAAAACGCTGAGTTTCCCGATCAGCCGACCAACCGGACCGTGCGGGCTAAACAGTTTATTGACTGTTCCTACGAAGGTGACCTGATGGCCAAAGCCGGGGTATCCTACACGGTCGGGCGGGAAGCAAACAGCCAGTATAACGAAACCTACAACGGGGTGCAGTACATGGACAAGCACCAGTTTCCGGATGGCATCGACCCCTACCGGATTGCCGGAAAGCCGGAGAGCGGGCTGTTGTGGGGCATCAGCACGGCAACGCTCAGTCCGAACGGGGCCGGAGACCGGAACGTGCAGGCCTATAACTACCGCCTTTGCCTGACCAACGTACCGGCCAACCGTATACCACTCAGCCGCCCCGACCGGTATGATTCGACGCGCTACGAATTATTGCTGCGGCAGATCGCCGCGAAAGAACCGAAGGAGCTGACCTGGAACCTGATGCACTTCGTGCCGATGCCCAACCATAAAACCGACATCAATAACTGCGGTGGTTTTTCGACGGATATGATTGGGGCAAACAATGCCTATCCGGATGCGGATTATAACCAGCGGAAACAGATTATTCAGGAACACGAGGACTATACCAAAGGACTTTTGTACTTCATCGCCCACGACCCGCGCATGCCGAAGCACCTGCGCGAAGAAATGCAGCAGTGGGGCTACCCGAAAGACGAGTATACCGACAATAACCACTTTTCGCACCAGCTGTACATCCGCGAAGCCCGGCGAATGGTAGGTGACTATGTGATGACGCAGGCCAACTGTGAGGGCAAACAGACGGTCACCGACGGGGTTGGTATGGCGGCCTATACCATGGATTCTCATAACTGCCAGCGGTTGGTAGTGGATGGCCCGAATGGCCGGAAAATGGTGAAAAACGAAGGCGATGTGCAGGTAGGTGGTTTTCCGCCGTATCCGGTCAGCTACCGGTCGCTGATTCCGAAGCGGGGCGAGGCAACGAACTTGCTGGTGCCGGTTTGCTTGTCGGCCAGCCACATTGCCTACGGGTCGATCCGGATGGAGCCGGTTTTCATGGTACTGGCCCAGTCGGCGGCGATGGCGGCGGTGATGGCCATTAACACCGGCAAGGCCGTGCAGGACATTGACGTGGCTAAACTACAGGCGCAGCTCCGGACCAATCCGCTGGTAAATGGCAGCCGTCCGGAAGTACTGGTCGATAACGACGATCCGGGTCGGGTGGTGCTGCGGGGCGACTGGGTACGGGAGACGAAAGGGGGAAAATACGGCTTTTCCATGCTTACCGGCGATCCGGCTAAACCCGCCTCGGCGTTTTTTGAGGCCGCCGGTCTGACGGGTGTATACGATGTGTATATCTACAACCCGAACCGGTTGGGCGGTGGCGGCAATCCGGACGATCCGGGCCTGCAAACCGACAAATCTGACCGCGTAACAGTACGGGTAAATAACGGCCGTACCATACGTGAACTCGCCGTTAATCAGCAACTTAATTCCGGCGACTGGATCCGGTTAGACCGCTTCCGGTTCGAAAAAGGCAGGACGCCTTACGTCGAAGTGGTCTGTAACGGCAATACGGGCTTTGTCGTTGCGGATGCTGTGCTATTTTTGCCGGTAAACTAACGCGTTTACGCATGCACTTCATAGAAAAAACAGCCTTAGTGACCGGAGGAGCCTCCGGCCTGGGCGAGGCCACTGTTCGTTTGTTTCACGAGCAGGGCGCCAATGTGGTTATTGTCGATCTCAACGAAACGCGCGGAACGGCCCTTGCCGCTGAACTGGGCGAGCGGGCCCGCTTTGCCAGAACCAACGTGGCCGACGAAGCTGATGTACAGGCGGCGGTCGATCTGGCCCTTACTACGTTCGGGGGCATTCATATTGCGGTTAACTGCGCAGGTGTGGCCGAAGCCCGGAAAACCATCGGGAAGGTTGACGGCGTTTATGGCCCCCATTCACTCGCGGCGTTTGAACGGACGATTAAAGTTAACCTCATCGGCAGCTTTAACGTGATCCGGCTGGCGGCGTTTGCCATGGAAAAAAACGCGCCCAACGACGAAGGCGAACGGGGGGTAATCATCAATACGGCCTCGGTAGCGGCCTATGACGGGCAGATTGGTCAGGCGGCGTATTCGGCCTCGAAGGGTGGTATCGTAGGCATGACCCTGCCGATTGCACGGGATCTGGCCAAAAGCGGTATCCGGGTCATGACCATTGCGCCAGGTTTGTTTGAAACGCCGTTGCTGGCCGGTTTGCCGGAAGAAGCCCGGATCTCGCTGGGTCAGCAGGTGCCGTTCCCGTCGCGTCTGGGCCGCCCGCAGGAGTACGCCATGCTGGCCAGATCAATTGTCGAAAACCCGATGCTGAACGGTGAAGTGATCCGGCTGGATGGTGCCATCCGGATGGCACCGAAGTAAGTCGATGGCAGGGCGGAGGAGACGTCAACGGCTGTTTCGCCCTTGTTTATAATGCTTTCAGTGAAAACTTCCGGATTTCCCCCGTCCCCATAAACCGGATGCGGGCGCCTACAATGGTGCCAATATCCTGACTGAATTCCCCCTGATAAGCGATCCGATCGTTAAGCTGAATAGTAATTTTCTGATTCTCAGTTTTACAGCGCACGTTGACGAAATCCCGGAAATCGACTCCGAATGCAGACAGATCCGTTGTTTTTCCGTCAATGTACTGCTCGCCCATAAACATGGATAATTCACCGACGCAGCCCTTGATACTAAGCGGAATCGAAAGGGCTCCCCGGCTGCCGAGCAGAATAATTTTGGTTTGCCGGCAAACCCCCTGTCCCTTCGCAAAGGTATTCCGCAGTTCGGCCTCCATCAGGAAATGACTACCCGGAACAGCGAGTTGCCGGGCTACCTGATAAAAACTTACCCATGGTACCTGCTGTTGTAAATCAATTTTTTCGGCCAGTAAATCCTGTTCAGTTACACCAATAAGACCGTGCTGTTGAATCCGGTCACGGGAAAAATACGTCGGTACGGGTGTGAGATCAATCATGCCCAGCCAGCCATCCGATTCAATAAAGAGATCATGCTCTTTCACAATGGAGTCATTCAGGATCAGTTTAGCTCTGAAATAGCCAGGGGTATAGTAGGTGCTGGTATAGTACTGCCGGTTTTTGTCCACTTTATACCGGCGCTTAGGGTCCCAGTTTTGCTGAATAAAAACCGAATCAGCATTGGAGTCGGCAGCATTATATTGAAAAACGACCGTATTGGGCAGGCCGCGTGTTACAGGTTTACTGGTAAACAGAAGTTTACCATAGATAAGCCGGCTGGCTCTCTGGTTATAGGCCAGAATGCCTGTTAACAGTATTACAGCCGTCGCCGTGACAAGGAGCCAGTTAAGGCGTACCCGAGACAGGAAGTTCCGGGGTGGTTGCTCAACGGCAGATGCAGGTATGGGGGCCGGCATTACTACCGTCGGTTGTCCTGCAAATGTCTGCCAGTCCGGATAGCCGGCAAACTGCGCCAGGGCGTTCAGGGTGGTTGCAGTAGGCGAGCCGGTGTAATTTACCTTTCCCCAGATCCGTTTCAGGGTGCTGGTACTGAGCGATACGTTTGTGACCTCAGAAATGCGTTCGCTCAGCTGCTCAAAATCCCGGTTCTGCCAGTAATCACTGCTGCCCCAGGCCAGCTTCTGCTCAATAAGCGCTTTACATTTCCGGATATGTTCTTCCTGACTGTTCATTACTATTCAGGTGCTTACAACTTGAACAAAGATGAACAGCTTTGATAAGCCTGATCTGGTGCCGGCTGTTCAACTTTACTACTGCTTTTTAACATCAAAAGTACAGGTTACACATGAGAAAGCTAATGCTATTGGCCGTGCTGCTGGTGGCTGGCCCGTATCTGGTATCGGGGCAGACCATAAAACAGCATGTTCAGACAACGGACATCGCCGGCGTCAGGTATACGGTTGTAAACCGTGACATAAAACAAGTACAGGAAGACGGGAAAACAGTTATCCGGTTCAGCGAGGCACCGGATGCCGGTGTCGCCTGGATAACGGGCAGGCAGTTTGCCGAAGGAACCATTGAGTTTGATGCCCGCGGACGGGATGTGCTGCAAAAAAGCTTTATCGGTATTGCGTTTCACGGGCGCGATAACCGGACGTATGAGGCAATTTACTTCCGGCCCTTCAACTTTCAGGCGGCTGATCCGATCCGGCATATCCATGCGGTGCAGTATGTCTGCGAACCCCAATTCCCCTGGAACGTATTGCGGGAAACAAAAAACGGGATGTTTGAAAAACAGATCGTACCGGCGAATGTACAACCCGGCGACTGGTTTCATGCCAGAGTGGTTGTTAAGGAAGGGCGTATAAAGGTATTTGTGAATGGAGCCGACACGCCTTGTCTGGATGTTCCCACCCTTAATCCGGAATCGCAAAAAGGCATGATTGGTTTTTGGGTCGGCAATGAGTCAAACGGTGATTTTGCCAATCTGGTCTTTTCGGAGCAGTAAGCTGAATGAGCGCTGGAACTGGCTCAGGCCTGTTCCAGCGTAGTTTTAATTTTTACGACCACATCGGTTGATACACCAACTAATGAAGCGATCTTCTCAACCGTGAAATCGGTTTGGGTCAACAAATTTTGAATTAACAACTTATTCTGTTGCTCGATTCCTTGTCTCATACCCAGCTTTTCGGCCCGATAAAGCAAAAATTCTTCAAGTCCCATGTTTTTTGGCTGATTGGTTATACTATCAATCTGTTGATCAAATTTAACAATACTGTCGGGGTTCTCAAAACGGATATAGAAACGGAGAAAGTTTAATAATGTCCTGATCTTGGGTTTTGAGTATGACCTGATCAATAGGCGTTTAGCTAAGTCTACTTTTAAGTCGAATAGTTGCGTTTCTGTTAACCGGCGCTTTTGTAGCGCTAACAATACCGTCATGATAACAACGGCAAACGGATTAGGGTTTTGACTCAGTAGCGCCTGATCCTGCTCAATCACTTTGTAGACATTGTACCGATACGTAAGTGTTGTTCCCAATAAAGATGACTCATAAAACTCAGGTTTAAATGAGCGGTGTCGATCAGTTAAAATAGCAAAGGCTACTACCGATTTCTGGTACTTGTCGAAAATGCGTGCGTAATATTCGTACATCCGTTTGGCAAATGCATTATCACGGTAGCCCTGTACTTCGATGTGAACCAGTATCCACTCTTCGGCGCCCTGCCGGGTGAAGACTTTAATCAGTTTGTCGACATAACGCGGTTGAAATTCATCTTCTGCCGGCGGAAATAACTGATTTAACTCTTTATCAAGAAAGATAAACCCTTTGTCGAAGTTAAAAAGCTGTTCTGCATCAGGGATAAAGAATCGCAGAAAGTCGTCAAAAATATCCTCCAGCAGAGATTTCCAGAGCGAGTCATCACGCTTCATATTGGCAGAGAAGTTGTTTGTGTCTATAAGACTGGCTAAGTGGTGTTTAGATACGGTCAGCGTTGTATTTTGCGGCATGAAACCGGCCGTACTGCTTTTTCTGCTGCTTCCCTGTACCCTACTCGCTCAGTCGCTGACCCAAACCATCCGGGGGCGCGTTACCGACAAAACAACTAAAACGGGATTGCCGGGCGCTACTGTTATGGTGTTGGGCACGCAGACCGGCGCTGTTACGGATCGGGAGGGATATTTCCGGCTGGATGGGGTACCGGTTGGCCGGCAGACGTGGCCTGACACACCGCTATCATTTTTCGCCCAAAACCTACGGAAAACTGTACCTGTCGTGGTCGGGAAGCGAAACAACGCAGCAGGACCTCAATACCAGCCAGCAACTGACGCAGGATATGCGGATGAATTATCAGCAGCTACAGGGCCGCTACGAAGTGGTGCAGAAGTTTACAGCCCGTGATCTCATCAAAGGCGGCGTTACCTTCAACCGCTTTTACTTCGATTTTCTGGAAAAGCGTTATTCAGGCAAAACCGTCCAGACCCGTTTTAACGATCAGAGTCAGGCAGCCTTGTGGCAGAGTTATGCTCACTGGCAACACCGCTTCAACGACCGGCTGACCATGAACAGCGGCCTGTATTTCCAGCATTTCGGTCTGAACAATACGCAGCGGCTCGAACCCCGCTGGTCGTTGCAATGGCAGGTAACGCCGCAGGAAAAAGCCTACCTCACCCGGCTGGCCCCTTACCAGCGCATAGACCTTAAAACCTCCTTCCGGTTCAATCGCCCCAAAGTCAACCATTACCTGTTTGTCGAGCTGACCAACCTGCTGAGCGAAGAGGTGGCGTTAACCGTCCGCTACGACAATACCACCAAATCCGTCAAAACCCAGTACTATGGCTTTAAGCTCCTGCCGCTGGCGGGGTATCGCATCAGCTGGGGAAAGACTAGGGCGCGGTAAAGCCGTTGGCTTTGAGCCACGTTTTGCATTGGGCAAACCAGTCTTCTTTGGCCGGTGCTTTGGAAAAACCGTGGGCACCGGTCGGGTAGATGTGCATGCCGGCCGCTACACCGTGGCGGAGCAGGGCTTCGTAAAACCGCAGGCTGTTGCCAATTGACACTACGGTATCGTCGCCCGCGTGGAGCAGAAACGTCGGCGGTGTTTGGGCAGTCACCTGTACGTCATTGGAAAACAGGTCAACCTGCGCTTTAGCGGGGGACGCACCCAGGAGGCGTTCGCGGGAGCCTTTGTGGCCCAGACTGTCGGAGAAGCTGATGACCGGATAAACCAGAATCATAAAATCGGGGCGCAGGCTGATGCCATCGGGATGGCTGACATAGGCTTTCGAAAAATGCGTACCGGCTGTGGATGCCAGATGGCCGCCCGCCGAAAAGCCCATAATACCAACTTTTGTTGGATTGACCCCCCATTCTGCGGCCCGCTGCCGGACGAGGCTGATGGCCTGCTGTGCATCCTGCAAAGGCGCAATGGACTTGTCCTTGTTGGTGTTGTCGCTCGGAAGCCGGTATTTCAGCACGAAGGCGGCAATGCCCAGCTCGTTCAGTGCCTGTGCCACGTCATAGCCTTCGCGTTTCATGACGAGGGTGCCGTAACCGCCGCCGGGGCAGACCACCACCGCTGCTCCGGTCGCTTTGTCGCGCGGGGGCAGGTAGATGCTGAGCGTGGGCCGGGAGACTTTTGACGCCCCCTGGCCGGCATTGACGACTTCTTCGTCGGGGGCATCCGTATTGTTCGGAATGCTGCCGGTATATAGCGGAATGGCTTGCTGGGCATGGCCTGCCAGCGACAAAAAGGTACTGATGGCGAGAAAACCGGCCGTAAGGGCGTGTCTGAATGAAAACATATGCGAGTATAGGACAAGAGAACCTGCTCTTTATAAGGCAAGAAAACCGTATTTTTAACCCATCAGAATGGATTAATCAACTGTATGAAACACATTTTTCTTTTTGCGCTTGTCGGTATACTGTGTTCACATGCCCTTCAGGCGCAGACTGATACGAGCACTATTGTCGTGCCGGTAGGGGGGAATTCGTGGATGACTCCGTCCGGCACGGAAAAAATCCGGAACAGTGGCCTGACCGACTGGCTGCATCCGAATACGTGGTTACAGACCTACGTGTGGGTGGCCAATCCCGGCAAACTGAAGGTGGCTGTGGGCGGTCATATTCCGGAGGGTGCCAGTACGCTGCGGGTATCGGTGCTTGGAGAGGGAAAGCAGCTCAATATGATTGCCGAAAAGCCCGGCGATGTACCGGCCGGTGAATGGGACATTCCGACGGCCGGTTACCTGCTCATCGAAGTAGAAGGAATTTCGAAAACCTGCCGCGAATTTGCCGACGTTACCCACCTGCGGTTAAGCGGACCGGCCTCGAAAGGGGCTCAGTTTGTCCGGAACAACGAAGGCAATTACTTTTACTGGGGCCGTCGCGGGCCGTCGGTACACCTGAGCTATCCGCTGCCCGCCAATAAGCAGATTGAGTGGTTCTACAACGAGCTGACAGTTCCGGAGGGGCAGGATGTAATCGGGTCGTATTTTATGGCCAACGGCTTCGGCGAAGGCTATTTCGGGATTCAGGTGAACTCGCCGACCGAACGCCGGATTTTGTTCTCGGTATGGAGTCCGTTTAAAACCGATGACCCGAAAAGTATTCCCGCTGACCAGAAAATCGTGATGCTTAAAAAAGGCAGCGAGGTCTATACCGGCGAGTTTGGCAATGAAGGCGCGGGCGGGCAAAGCTTCCTGCGCTACAACTGGAAAGCCGGCAATACGTACCGTTTCCTGCTGCGCGGTCAGCCTGTTGAGAATAACAGTACGATATACACCGCTTACTTTTACGCACCGGAACAGGGCAGGTGGCAGGTGATTGCCAGCTTTAAACGCCCCGCCACATCGACTCACCTGATGCGGCTGCATTCGTTTCTCGAAAACTTTATTCCCGAAACCGGCAACCACAGCCGCATGGCCCGCTATGGCAACCAGTGGGTCCGGGACACAGACGGCGTGTGGCACGAACTGACACAGGCCCGCTTCACCGGTGATGCCACCGCGCAGAAAGGCTACCGGCTCGACTATGCCGGCGGATTAGCGGACGGAGCCTTTTTCCTGAAAAACTGCGGCTTTTTCAGTGACAATGTACCGCTGAAAACTGAATTTACCCGGCCGACGGCGGGCAAAGCCCCGGATATCGCGTTGGATAAGCTGCCCTGAAACAGGAGAGGCCCTCAAAACACGCGGCCCGGTCAACTGACCGGGCCGCGCTCATATAGTAAAGGTGGGTATGCACAGTTCATACAGCCTTTTTACCGGTTCATCCTCTTTTTATGACATTCGGTGCCTGTGCCCGTGATAGCCGGCTGCCAAAACGGCTCTTTGTGATAGTACCTGACAAACAGGTATGGCTGGTAAACAACAACCATTCACAATGAAAACGATCTTATCGAAGGCCATGGCGGCATTTTCAGTGGCTGCCGTTCTGACGCTGGCGGCCTGCCAGCCTGATCAGAAAACAATTTCACCGGATCCTGACGGAGGCAAGGTTCCGCCAAAGGATACGACAAAGCCTAACCCGAACAACGGCGGTGATGTCAGTGTATACAAGCGGGTCAAGATTGCGTGGGGGCCATCCGATTTTGTGGAATATACGATGGATGCAAGCGATAAGCTCCTGCGGTACTGGTCGCAATATATTTATGTGCAGGGAACAGACAAGATTCAGTTGCATTTTTACGACTTTACCTACAATGAAAAACAGGAGGTAAAACGTATGCTGCTGGATAACCGCGCGTATGTGACGTATACGTACTTCGGTGGTCAGATCAGTCATACGGAAGAATTTGCGAGCAACGGGCAACTGACTGCCACCCGTGATTATACCTACGACCCGAATACGAAGCAATTGAAAGGTATTCAGCAGTATCAGTTTCTGGGAGGCGTTAAGAGCGGCATGCGCTACGAATTCGATTATGAAAACGGCAACCTGACGGAAACGCGGCAGCTACAGGAGAGCTCTGAAAAAGCAGGAGAGTATGCGCTGGCTATGATCATACGCTATGCGCAATACGATCAGCAGAAAAATGTAGAAAACGCCAGTACGATTTATCCGTATCTGCCCGGCGTAGTTTTCCGGGTAAACAATCCTGGTCTGGTTACGTTCCATGAGCCGTCGGGCAAGGAAATCACCAATGCCCGGAAACAGTATACGTATACGTACAACGCTCAGGGGTACGTACTGACCCGTAAGGAATCCGGAGCCGGCGGCACCCTGAACGCTGATTATACATATACGACATCTTAATGCAGGAGCCGGCGTCTGGTCAGGCCTGAACCATCAGCGACCGGACGCCGATTGTTTCGTAATCTTTCGACGCCAGTTCCGGTGCCAGTTTCTGAAGTTCGGTCGGTGCAGGGAACGCCTTATGAATCGTACTGGCCGTCATGGCATTTTGCTTAATCGAGAAATAAATCTCATTCAGAAACGCATCGGCGACCAGGCCCAGGATCGGATCAAGACCGGCAAAAGGTAATTTGGTATACTGAGCCGTGATCCGGATAACCGCACTCTTTTTGCCGGGGACTACATTGTTAAACCATTTGTCGCCCCGGTCGGCAATGGCCGGTAAATCGTGGACGGGCTTGCCCGCTTCCAGTTCCATGGCTCGTTTGAGGGTAGTACTGTAAAACAGGTTACGGCCGATATCCGTAGAGAGCTGCTTCAGCAAACAGGCAGTTACCAGATTGGTCAATAAATGATGGGCTTGCCGGACACTCGCAACAGGAGCCTTGGTCAGCTCGCTGATGCGCTGCAGATACGCTTCAGATGTGAAAAGTTTCGTCGTTTGAGTCATGAACGTTTCCATAGTCTTGTATAGCTGTATTACACATACATACGTATTTGTGGGCATTTAGATTTTTGCCGGTCAAGGTTTTTTGGGCCGGTAATTGCCTGAATACGTCACTACTGGTTTAAATAAAAAAGACGAAGCATGCCAATGCTTCGTCTTTCTGTGTGCAAAAAATGTGCCCTTATTTCGTCAGAACACGTACTACTACCCGTGAGGGCTGTTGCTTTGAAAAGTATACCTTATGGGTAGCCTTCTGAAAATCAGCTTCGGTAGCCTCGTAAATATTAACAAATTTTTGCGGATTGCGATCCACTAACGGGAACCATGAACTTTGTACCTGGACCATAATTTTGTGCCCTTTCTTAAAAGTATGAGCTGCGTCCTGCATATCAAACGTCACCTCTGTTACCTTGTTCGGAACCATAGGCTCAGGTTTTGAGAAGCTTTTCCGGAATTTAGCCCGCATCACTTCCCCGCGGATCAGCAGCTGGAAACCGCCCATTTTAGTCGTTGGAATCGGGCTGTCGTTCGGTGCATTGTCGGGATAAACGTCGATCAGCTTCACCACAAAATCGGCATCTGTACCCGAGGTCGAGACAAACAGGTCGGCCATTACATTGCCGGAGATCGTTACATCGTCGGTCAGCACGTCAGATTCGTATACCAGTACGTCGGGGCGGACGGCCGCAAACCGCTGGTCTTCGTACATAAAGTCGCTGCCACGGATAATCCGGATTTCGTTCGTAAATGGTACCGGCTTTTTCGGGTCGCTGATGTACTCATCGGGTGCGCTGGCAGTGGCCGGGGGCGTAAACGACAGTTTGCCGTCCGGGTGGAAATACAGGCTTTTTTCTTCCGTATTTTTCGGCGGCCACTGGTCGTATTTTTTCCACTGGTTCGATCCGGTTTCAAAAATATAGGCTTTCGGCAACTGCGGGTCAGGTGTACCTTTCAGGTAGTGGTTAAACAGCGGAAACTCAATGCTTTCGCGGTAGAACTGGCTTGTCTTGTCCCCGAATTTAATATTTCCGAGCGATTCGCCGGTCGAGCGGGCCCAGCCGCCGTGAATCCACGGGCCCATCACCAGCAGGTTCGGTGAGGCGGGGTTGTTGCGCTCCACGCCGGCATAAGTCTTCAGCGGACCGTACAGGTCTTCCTGATCAAACCAGCCGCCAACGGTCAGCATCGCCGGCTTGATGTTTTTCAGATGCGGCACCGGCGTGCGGGCCTGCCAGAACGCATCGTATGTGCCGTGAGTCATCATCTCGTTCCAGATATTATTCTGCCCTTTGAAATACTTCTCATTGGCGTTTTTTATGGGCCCGAGGTCCATGTAAAATTTGTACGAATCGGGCGTGACATAGGCCGAGAAGGCGGGTGCACCCTTAGGGGTCGGCTCGGGACGCGGCTGACCATACGACGACAGGAAGGCAAACGTACCCATCAGGAAAAACGCGCCGTTGTGGTGCCGGTCGTCGCCCATAAACCAGTCGGTAACGGGCGCTTGCGGCGAGGCGATTTTCAGGGCCGGATGGGCTTCAATGGCCGTCATGGTCGTATAAAAGCCCGGTGCCGAAATGCCCCATGTCCCAACCTTGCCGTTGTTGCTCCGGACGTTTTTGAGCAGCCAGTCGATGGTATCGTAAGTGTCTGAGCTTTCGTCGATGTCGGTTGGTTTTTGCTTGTTCGGGTTATGCGGCCGGACGCCGACAAACGTCCCTTCCGACATATAGCGGCCCCGGACATCCTGATACACAAAAATGTAGCCGTCTTTGGCAAAGAGCATCGACGGACCGAGCGAGGTTTTGTAGGCCTCTCCGTATGGCGCCACGCTGTAGGGCGTCCGGTCGAACATGATCGGATACGTCTTCGTGCTGTCTTTAGGGAGGTAAATCGACGTGAACAGCTTTACGCCGTCGCGCATGGGTACCATCCGTTCGATCTTGGTATAATGCTGCCGGACATAAATAGAGTCTTCCTTGTTAACCAAAGCCCCCGGCCGTTGCTGGGCGACCGCAGAGAGGCTGACGGCTGCCAGTAACAGTCCCGGCACCAGTCCGGAAAGCGTTTTCCGGAGCGTACGTGTTGTGCTGATGAAATTCATGAGAACGATTAAGTTATTTGTCTCCTGCTTTTCCCGAGGTGGCTTTGGCCGGAGCTGATGCACCTTTGGCGGCCCGGGCCTTGATGTGTGCATCCATAATTTTTAACAAATACGCATTTGAGTAGGGCCGCCAGCTGTGACCGCCGCGGTCGCCGTACGTAAACGAGCCTTCAAATGCCGGATTTTTGGTTTTGGTCAGGAAGTCTTCCATGTGGTACACGCCCACATTGAGGTAGAAATCATCCATCCGGCCGCAAATTACGTTTAATTTTCCAACCAGCTTCGGCCCGACGGCTGCCCAGTTTTTTTCGAGATAGAAACGCATATCAAAATGCTCTTTCCAGTACTGCGCGACAGACGGATCCATCACGCCGGTTTTTTTATCGAACAGCGGTTTGAAATAGCCGTCTGATCCTACCGGCCCGAACACTGAACTCCAGATGTCGAGCTGTCCGCCCGAACGGCCTTTAGTGCCGTTGACCAGCTCCATCGTATTGCGTTGCTGCGAGGTCAGCCGGACTTCGCCCGTGGGCGGAATGCGGGTGTTCGGTGTCGGCACACGGTACCATTCGTGTTCTTTGTAAAAGGCATTTTTGTCGGCGTAAATATTGATTCCTTCCACATTCCGGAAATCAAGCGGGTCGGGTGCGAATGACCACGTACCGCCGTAAAAATCAGGATACAGCACCTGGAGTGCAAACGACTCCCAGCCACCGGTCGACCCACCGGTCAGGACCCGGGCGTAGCCTTCGCGGATGCAGCGGAACTGCTTTTCAATCTCCGGAATCAGCTCCTCGTGAATGGCATCGCCGAACGGCCCGTTGTTGGCCGAGTTAACGGCATAGGAATCGTCGAAATAAGGCGTCGGGTGCTGAAGCGTAATGGCGATAAAACGGGGCAGCGTATCCGATACCCACGCCTGATAAAACTCATTTTTAGGGTCCTCGGCAAAACGGAACGGCGGGGCTATTGAAAAATGCCCCTGCTGATAAACCGTCGGATAATACCGGTTTGGCTCACTGTCGTAGCCTTTGGGCAGCAGAATCGTTGCGCCGATATAGATCGGATGGCCCCAGAACTTCGTCAGTTTCGGGCTTTGCATTTTGATGTGCTTTACCCATTTGGTATCGGCCGGCACCTGAATCGGCGGAATGACCGTGGTAACTTCTAACCGCACGGTCCCGCCTTTAGCAGGGTCAATACTGACCTTCTGCACGGTGCTGTGGACATTGCCCGGCGAACGGCGCCAGTCCTGGCCTTCCCATTGGTCCATGTGCATCCAGACCGTATGGCCGTCGGCCCGTTTAAACTCCGTGTATTTGTTCAGCACCGCCTGAATGTAGTACTCGCCTTTCGGTAGATCGCCGAGGGCGTTGACCGGATACCCGAGCGTTGATCCGTCGATGACGACCGGTTTGCCGGGGGCCAGTTTCTCAAAATCGACGCCGAAAAACTGGGTGCCGTAGCGACCCACCTGCAACCGTGGTTCGAGGCTATCTTTCCGGGCGATGACCAGAAACATCCGGCCGGTCAGCGGGGTGGCAGAGACAGAGGCCGGAAAGCTGATCTCGAACCGGAGCGGCGACTGCGCCCATGCTCCCTGACTAAGCAGAGAAAGCATGAGCAGCCACCGGAGTAAGGATTGGTTTACATGCATGTGTTTCAGGGAAATAGGGTAAAGGGTTATTGCGGATTTTTGGCATCCCACTGTATTTCGGCAAACGGCCGGATCAGCTGGTCATATACCTTATGATTCGGCTGGTCATTCGGCAGCTGCGCCAGACGGCCATACCGGCGCATGTCAAACCAGCGGTGCCCTTCGGTATAGAGCGAGTATCGGCGCTGGGTCAGCAGTTCGTCAATAAGGCCATCCTTGCTGTTGACGATGGCGGGTTTGGCCGTTTCGAGCGTTGCCAGCCCCGCCGATGTACGGATGCGGTTCAGGGCTGATACGGCATCAGCCAGTTTACCGGTCTGAATCATGGCTTCGGCATACATCAGGATCAGTTCCTCGTTCCGGATGATGGAAATCGGGGCTGTACTGGTCGTATAAAGATACACATCGTAATTACCGATGATACCGCTCAGGGCCCTCGACGAAGTGCGTTTTACCACTTTTTTCACCCGGCTGTCATTGGCTTCGGCCTGGGTGATAAACAGGTCCTGCGCAACCCGCGGTGAAGCTGTCGTGTTCAACTGCTGGAACAGCGGGTTGGTTGCATCGCCGGAGGTGGTTGAATAGGTAAAATTGGGGCCGGTCGTCAGTGAGCCGGTCAGGCTCAGAAACGAATCGTTGAGGAGCGTAGTCATGGCTGCCCAATCCTGCTGGTACATGGCCGTTCGGGCGGCCAGTGCGCGGTTGAATTTGCGGAAGGTGTCGGGCGTATTGAAACCCGCATAGCCGCTGGTCATGGTAAAGGCAAAGGCCGAACCGCCGGCCGTCAGCTGCGTGGCGCCTTCGTCGAGCAGACGCCGGATTTCGGCCAGCCCTTCTTCGTACGAGACAAACGGCCCCGGCTTCAGCATATCGCCCGGACTGTATAAGTCGCTGAATTTGGTCCGGATTCCGTTTTTGTACTGCATGTTCAGCATATTCAGCATCACGTAGGCCTTTACCGTGGCCGTATACCCGCGGATACCTTGTTTTTCGGCATCGGTCAGCGCACCAGGCGCGGCGTTTTCGGCCGAAATTCTGAAAATCTCGGCCCGGCGGCGGGTCTGGGCATAGTCGGCGTAATAGCCGTTAAAGAGGGTGGTGGCGCTGAATCCGCCGTTGGTTGATCCCAGCAGCTCCGTCGTCCAGGTCAGTTCGGTTGAGGCGAGATTGTAGGCTTCGCGCCCAATAGAGCCCGTTACCAGAATGAAGTTGGAAAGGCCATTCCGCATCACCGACTGCACCCCGATACCCAGCTGATTGATCTGAATCCGGGACGCGTTGCTGATGAACGATTCAATGGCCGGGTTGTTGGGGTCAATCGAATTTTCGACCTCAAAAAAGCTGCACGACGGGGCCGTAAACGCCAGACCGGCCAGTACAACAAGATGTTTTATAGAGAATTTCATGAGTGATTTCGGAGTCGTTAGGATTAAAAATCAACCGCTACGTGGAAGAAAATACGTTTGCTGTTCGGGAAGGCGGCGTTGTCGACACTGGCACCGACCGACTGGTTGCCGAAGTTTGATACTTCGGGGTCGTAGCCCTTGTATTTGGTGAATGTCAGCAGGTTCTGGGCCGACGTGCCGATCCGCAGGTTCGAAACCACATTACCGAAGGCCGCTGTCATCAGCGATTTCGGGAAGGTGTAATACAGCGATACTTCGCGCAGACGCACATAGCTTGCGTTCTGGATAAATTCGCGGGCCGTTACGTTCGGGTTTGTCGGAAGCCGTGCCCGGCCATTTGGCAGTCCAACGTTTTCGTACAGGTTATCGACCTTGCTCCAGTCAACGGTAGTACCGCCGGTATCTTTCTGCTTGATGGTCAGGTTCGAGTTGTAGTTCCCCTGGCTGGTATGCAGCAGAAACGAGAAGTCGAAATCCCGGAAGAGCTTGAACTGGTTCGAAAACGACATCTGGAACCGTGGCTGAGCGTCTTCGTAACGGGTTGCCTGCGCTACCCCCGAAGCATCCAGTACGTTCGGTGACCCGAACCAGCGTGTCGGCGACTCGCCCAGGCGAAGCTGGTTCCGGCCATAGATGCTGAAGCCTGAGCCGACGGTGGTGTTCGGAATGTCGAGACGGGTAATTTTGCTGCGGTTGAACCAGTACTGGAGCTGGGTGGTCCATGAGAAATTCGATGTCTGAACCGGTGTCGTCCCCAGAGCAAGCTCAATACCACGATTTTGCAGGTCACCCACCGGATAGGCGTTGAACTGGGTAACACCCGTGCCTGAAGACAGCGTATACGGATTGAGGAGGTTGAATACTTTCTTGTCGTAGTACGTGGCTTCCAGCGTTACCTTGTTATTGAGGAAGCCGAAATCGGCACCCCACTCAAGTTCCTGGGCGGTTTCGGGTTCGATGGTCGGGTTACCGATTGAGGCCGGTGAAACGGCACCCAGCTGCCCGTCGATAATGGTGGTCGACATCGACGTGAACAGGTTACCGTAGGCCGGTACGCCCCCCGTGCGGCCGAATGCACCACGCAGTTTAAACTGGCTGATTGGCTCGTAACCCCAGAAACCAAACTTAGTCAGGTTCACGGCCACCGACGCCCGCGGGAATCCGTACCATTTTGTGTTGTCGCCGTTAAGACTCGATTTATCGAAGCGGATCCCGAGCGTACCGATCACCTTATCTTCGTAGTTCATTTCCTGCTGGGCCACCATACCCACGTCCTGCCAGCGCTGGAAGGCCTCGCTGAACGACCGTACGCTACCGTTGTTGGGGTTAATCTGCTTCGGCAGCATGCCCTCGCCCTGAATCCAGCTCAGGTCGTTATCGGTTGTCAGCCGGACGGTACCGACCTGCGATGTCATGTCGATTTTACCGGCCAGTTTCCAGTTATAGATCAGGAACGCCTGGAGGTTGGTGTTAAAGCTGCGCGATTTCGAGAAGCGGGAAGCGCCCGGCGTAGCCCGTGTCCGCTGCGACTGCAAATCTTCCGGAAAGTAGACTTCGGCTTCGGTGTTTACGTAGTCGAGCCCGCCCGAAACGGCCAGTTTCAGCGTACTGTTCGCCTTTTGCAGGAAATAAATGTTGCTTGTAAACGACTGGATAAAGCGGTTTGTCTGCTCATCGTTGATTGTCCGGTCAACGATCGCCAGCGGGTTGTCGCCGGTGTAGCGGGAGTCCGGATAAATTCCGTTTACGGGGAACAACTGGGCGTAGTTCGGGATGTAGGCCAGCACATACCCAACCGAAACGCCGCGGTTGTCGTTGCCGCTGAAGCTGCGCTGCGCACCGGTCCGCATGTAGTTGGAACCAAACGAAAAGTCAATCCACTTCGCGAGTTTATGGTCAATGCTCAGCCGCAGGGATTTCCGCTGATAGCCGGTCCGTTTCTGAATACCGGTTTCGTCGTTGACACCCGCCGCCACGTAGAATTTGGTTTTATCGGTACCGCCCGAAACGCTCAGGCGGGTGTTGCTGATGTGGCCGGTATTCCCGTAGATATACTTCTCATAATCATAGATTTTACCCTCGGCCGTCGCCTTTTTCCAGAGGTCGATTTCGGTTGCGCTGCCGCTGCCCGGGTTACCGTTGCCAAAGACGTAATCAAATTTGTTTTGCCCCTGCGGTCCGATCGGGTCCAGACTCCAGCCTTCAGCACCCAGCAGGCGGATAGCCGACGAGAAACCGATGTCCTGACCGAAGCTGACCTTGGTTTTACCGGCTTTTCCCTTTTTGGTCGTGATAATAATAACCCCGGCATTGGCGCGTGTTCCGTAGATGGCGGCGGCGCTCGGGCCTTTCAGGACTTCAATCGACTCAACGTCGGCGGGGTTGATATCGGTCAGGCGGTTCGGCGCCTGATCCTGATTGGAACCGGCTCCGCTGAAAGCTGCCGCGCCGGCACCGGTCGCAAACTGTGAGTTATTGACAAACACCCCGTCAACCACATATAAGGGTTCTGAGGTGCCGTTGATCGAGGAAATACCCCGTAGTTTTACCGAAATACCGCCGCCCGGGGCCCCGCTGTTCTGCACGATATTGGCCCCGACTACTTTACCGCTCATGGCTCCGTCGATGGTAACCGGTTTGGTTTTGCCAATCAGTTCATCGGCCGTGAGCCGCGTGACGGCGTTGGCAGCATTGCTCCGCTTCACGCTCGTGGCAAGGCCGGATACGATAACCTCATCGAGATTCTGAACCGCCTCGGCCATGTCAACATTCATCACGTCCGATTTGGTGACGGGAACTTCCTGCATCGTATAGCCGATAAAGGAGAAAATCAGTGATTTCGCCGTGGCCGGTACGCTGATGGAATACTCCCCGGCGGCATTTGAAACGGCTCCCTTGGTTGACCCTTTGGCGACAATGTTAACGCCCGGCACCGGTGCGCCGTCGGCTTTAGCCGTGATCTTACCGGTAATGGTCCGGTCTTGTGCCATAACTTGCCCGAATCCGCTCATTAATAAGCAGATAAACCACAAAACGTAAACTTTTTTCATAAAATAACAGCGAATAGAGATTGATAAAAGACGGTAATGCACGGCCATGCAATGGTGAGGGAGCCAAAAGCGGAACTAGTACGTACGATAAGATCAGATGGCCTGTACGGATACAGGTATGCCGGTAGCTTGTGCTACCTGAAGATGCTTATGAGAGGTTTTGTTGTACCGTAGGCAAGTCACAGCGGACAAGTGTGGTAAATGTATGTAATCGTCTTTTTAATTGAAATATAATTTTTGTTATTATAGAAAACTCAAAATAAATAACTTAAAATATGCAATTATCCGGAAGAAACAAAAAATGATGGCTTTGTATAGTTACGTTTTTTCCTGTATTTGTTTTATTCGGAACGGGCATAAAAAAAGCCTGCATCCGGATGCAGGCTTACACGCGTAGTATGTAGTAAGGAACGCGCTTATTTAGCGCCTGATTCCTCCATCTGGGCCATTTTCACGGCATCATACAGATTCACAATGGCGCCGGTTTTCGACAGGTCGGTAAAGTTAACCATGTCTTCTGACTCGGGGCGGATTACCTGAAGTCTGGTTACCGTAGCTGACTTTTCGATAATCCGTTTGATGTCGGAATACGTCAGTTTCGGGAAGTAAGATTTTAAAACGGCGGCAATACCCGACACCACCGGTGCGGCCATGCTCGTACCGCTCAGGCTTTCGTAATGACTGCCCGGCGTTGTTGAATAAATAGACATGCCCGGGGCAAATACATCCACCGTTTTCTGACCGTAGTTCGAGAACGGAGCCACCAGACTCTTATCGCCGTGCTGCGTGGTAGCGCCCACCGTGATGAGGTTCGGAATCGCGTTGCCGTCGATAAAGGTCGAGGCCGGATAACTGGCCGTTGTGTCGAGCAGTTTGCTGTCGTTGCCGGCCGCGTGAATCAGCAGCACTCCTTTCTGAAGGGCATACCGCATGGCATCGTCAACGGCTTTTCGCTGCGGCGAATAGTCCTTTCCGAAGCTCATGTTGATGATCTGTGCCCCGTTA
Source organism: Arsenicibacter sp. R0_47 (assembly GCF_057652235.1). NCBI lineage: Bacteria > Pseudomonadati > Bacteroidota > Cytophagia > Cytophagales > Spirosomataceae > Arsenicibacter > Arsenicibacter sp. R0_47. The sequence goes on from NZ_JBYFCJ010000001.1 coordinate 363,651, forward strand.
TCAACCGCATACCGGATGGCATTGGCGACATCTTTATCGCGTTCGTCTCCGTCCGGAACGGCGCGGACAGCCATAATTTTCACCTGATCGGCCACCCCCTGTACGCCCAGATTATTGGTCCGGTCGGCGGCGATAATACCGGCTACGTGGGTGCCGTGGCGGGCGTTAGGGCCGGTAATGTCGGCGTTGCCATAATTTTTGTCGGCGGTATTTTCCGGATCATCACCGATGATCTGACGCGCTGAATAGCCTGGGTTATAGGCATATTCGGCGCGGGCTTTCAGCTCCTGCAAGGCGCTTTTCAGTTCGTTTTTAACGTCGTCGGCTTCGGTATAGCCCTGAGCCGTCAGCATTTTGTACAGTAGTCCCGCCTGTTTGCGTACCATCAGGTCGTCGGATTTTACATTGGCCAGCGTGGCCGTATCGAGTTTGCTGACGCCCAGTGTTTTCAGCAAGCTTTCGGTCAGCATCAGGTACTGCTCGTTAAAGCGGCTGATCGACTCGTATTGCTGCTTGTATTCGTCCTGTTTGCTTTCGACTTCTTTCTTATACGTCTGGTATTGGTCAAATTCCTTTTGCTGGGCAGGACTTAGCGACGCACGGCTTTTGCCGTCATACAGCGGCTTCAGCCGGATATACTGGCGGGTTACCTCGGCGGTCTCAAACTCAATGTTTTTGCCGTTTTTATTACCCAGAAAATTCCAGCCATGAACATCATCAACGTAACCGTTTTTGTCGTCGTCGATCCCGTTGCCCGGAATCTCCTTCGGGTTGGTCCAGAGTACGCGCTTTAGATCTTCGTGTGTGGAGTCAACACCGCCGTCGATAACGGCAACAATGACCGGTGTCGCTTTCCGGTTTTTGAGAAGTTCGCTGTAGGTACGATCCGTGCTGATACCAAGGGCGCTGTCAGACTTAGGGTCCAGATGGAACCATTGTTTATTCTGTGCCTGACTGGCTGCCGACGAAATCATCAAAGCAACCACGCAACCGAGCAGGCGTATACCTGGCTTGTTTAAGGACATGTAATATGTGGTTTTTATATAAACACTATAACGCAAATAGGCTATAAATCATTCTACTTGCTATGTAAGATATGCTGTTTAAGTGAGAATTAACGCAAATTTACCCAACTTATCAGGGAAAAAAGATGTAAATAGACGGGTTATCTAAACGATTGGGTAACCACGTGGTTATCGGGTAATAGCTGATCATCATATGGGGTGATCCGTACGGCATTATGAACGAATCTGTATTTTATCACCGGTTTTCGCATGCGCTGCTGGCGCTGGCCTTGCTGACAGTGGCCATCTATTTTGGACAGGATATTCTGGTGCCGCTCGCGATGGCGGGGCTGCTGGCGGTACTGCTGCGGCCGGTCGAAACGATATGCCTGCGCATCGGACTGCCTAAAGTCATTGCCATCAGCCTGACGGTTACGCTGGCGTTTGTGGTACTGGCAGGACTGGCCGTGTTGCTGTCGATGCAGCTGGCCGATTTTGCCGATGACCTGCCGAAACTGAAACGCAACATCAACGATTTTTACCACGATGTCCGGCGCTGGATCCGCCAGGAATACAAGGTCAGCTACCGGCAGCAGGAGCAGTACCTTAAAAAGGCCCAGACCCAGACGCTCGATACCTTACAGGGGCCGGAAACGCTGGGTATGGTGACGGGGCCGCTCGGCACGCTGATACTGATTCCGATTTATGTCTTTCTGTTGCTTTATTACCGGACGATGCTGATGCATTTTCTGGTCGCGCTGTTTGCCGAGCAGCATACGGCGAAAGTGCACGAGGTGATGAAAGAAATCAAGGTCGTCATCCAGAGCTATATGGTCGGGCTGGTGCTCGAAACGGCCTGCGTTGCCGTCCTGAATTCGGTTGGTCTGCTGCTGCTCGGGGTGCAGTATGCCGTGTTGCTGGGCGTCATGGCGGCCATTCTGAACCTGGTACCGTATATCGGCGGTCTGGTGGCTACGGTGCTGACCGTCATGGTAGCGTTTATTAACACACCGGATCTGGAAATTCTGGGCGGTGTTGTCGTCGTATTCCTGATTGTGCAGTTTATCGATAATAACGTGCTGGTCCCCCTGATCGTGGGTTCCAAAGTGCGGATCAATGCCCTGGTGTCCATCATCGGCGTACTGATCGGCGGGGCACTGGCGGGAGTATCGGGTATGTTTTTGTCAATTCCCGCCATTGCGATGCTGAAAGTTATTTTCGACCGTGTTGACGCCTTAAAACCCTGGGGCATTCTTCTCGGCGATGAAACGCCCGAACAGTCCCATAAAAAGCTGCTGAAACTGGCGAGGAAGAAGGAGAAAGAAAGTGAATAATAGATCATGGACAATGAATAATAGATAACGAGGGTAGGCGGAAGCCCATTGGTCATTATCCATTATTCATTGTCCATTAGTTACCGGCAGGACTGACCGGTCACGATGTAGGTGATGGTGTCGGTACTGCTGCGGCCGCAGGCGTCCGTATGGCTTACCCGGAATACATACGTTCCAGGCTGCGTAACATTAAGGGCCCTGACCATATGCCAGCCAAACTGGCGGTAAACGGTACTGTACACATAGCCATTGGGGCCGGTAACGGTGAACGTAGTGCCATACCCCTGTCCTTCGAGCGTCACGGCACAAGTATTCGGGCCTAACTGAGCGGTAATGGTGGTTGAAACGGCATCCGCCAGCTGAGGTGCTCCGCAGTTAACCTGGATCGTAGCGGTCGCCGAGCTGACACACCCTTTATCGCTGCCCGTGACAGAATAGACGGTTGTTTCAACCGGAGCGACCACGATGTTGCCGGTTGTCGGGTTGCCCGGCGTATTCCATGTGTAGGAAGTGGCTCCGCCGGCGGTCAGCGTACTGTTTTCCCCGCCGCTGATGGTCGTTACGGCCGGTGTGATGGTAACTGCCGGTATCGGGTTTACCGTAACACTCACCGTGGCTGTCGCCGAACAGCTGCCGCTCTGACCAATAACCGTGTAGGACGTTGTTGCCGTCGGCGATACCGGATTGGTGGCTGCCGATATACCGTTTGACCAAGCATAGGTATTGGCTCCCGCCACCGTTAAACTAACCGGCTGACCCGCACAAATCGTCTGACTGTTGCTGATGGTCAGCGTGACCGGTGTCGTCTGTAGCGTAATAACGGCTGAGCCGGACACCGCTGATGCACTAACCCCGCTCTGCACCACGGCGCGGTAGTTGGTTGTCTGGCTCAGGTTCGTAACGGTCAGGCTCGTCAGGCCTCCCGACGCGTTAATGTCGGTCGGGTCACTGAACGCAGTGGTGGTCGACGATTGCCATTTTATGACGTTACCGGTGTTGTTTGTCAGGGTTAACACCACCGTATTGGTGGTTGAACAGACGGTGGTGCTACCCGTGATGGCTCCGCCCACCGTCGCCGGATCGGCAATTCCCTGTACCGCAAAATCATAGCTGCTTTCGTCGCAGTCATTGCTGAAAATAGCGAGTTTCGCACTGAATGTACCTGACGTTGCAGGCGTAAAGGTAGCTGCAAAGGTAGCCGACGACCCGCTGCTGATGGTGGCCGGTAGCGGCAGACCAGAGACCGCAAAGGCCGCACTGCCCGAACCGGATGGGGTAATGGCGGATATCGTAAGCGCCGAGATACCCTGGTTTTCGATGGTATACACCAGTGTTTTAGCCGCGTTGACCGATAACGAGCCGAAATCGGTATTATTGGCGGCGGAGAGCGTGGTTGTACCGTCGGTAATAGTCAGGCTGTTGGCCGTCAGGTTGATTTCCGGATAAACGACAAGGCCGCAGCTGCTGCCCGATACAACGGCCCCGGTTCCGATCCAGTTTGAGGTGCTGCCGGAAAGCGCGAAATTGGTCAGGGTGCCGTTATGATTACCGCCGGCGGCATCAAGAACGGTGGTGATACCGGCATTGTTGCCACCAGCCTCGCCCTGATTAAAGGTATAATAAAGCAGCAGATTCGCTTCGCTGCCCGTGAGTTCGCAGGAACGCTGCTGACTGATTTCGTCGCAGTTCCGGGCTACTGTCCAGATACGAAGCTCGTCGATTGAGCCGTGTACCGGCATACAGCAGCCCGCCGCAATCAGCAGGCGGCTGAAATTGGCGGGGGCGCTGTTGGTTCTGGAGGCTAGCAGAACACCGTTTTTGTAGAAACTGCCGGTTCCGTTTTTAAAGGTATAGGCAAAATGCTGCCACGTATTCAGTTCAACGGTCCCCATCGGCAGCTCGGCAGGTGTCAGGCGGCTGCTCATATCAGTGCCGACATAAACCGCTCCGCCCGCTGTCGAATGGAAGGTAAAGCCTTGCCAGGCATTGTTAGCCAGACTGCCGGGTGCGCCAATTGAAATTTCCTGATTGTAATCGCTCAGGCTGGCCGGATTGAGCCAGAATTCTACCGTAAATTCAGCCGGAGGAGCACTGGTTAGTCCCGTCGCGCTGATAACGTCATTGCTGCCATCAAAGTACAGCGCTGCGCCCGGGTTCACGGCTGACCGCAAACTGATTGCTGCAGTGGTTGTGGCAGTGCAGCCGTTGGTAATGCCGGTTACGGAATACGTGGCAGCCGTATTGACCATTATACCGGCTGCCTGCGTACCGGTTGACCACGTATAGCTATCGGCACCGGAAACGGTAAGTGTTGCGGTTTGTCCGGTGCTGATGGTGAGGCCGGGAGCTGCCGTAACGGTCAGTGAAGGGGTGCTGTTAACCGTTATGCTGACACTGACCGGATTGGAAAAACAGGTGCCGTTGTATGCCGTCAGGCTAATGACGGTACTGCTGGCTGGCGTAACAACAATTGCCTGGTCGAATTCGCCGGTCGACCACAGGTATTCCGGCGTGGCGGCGCGGCGGGCAGCACCGGAGCGGTTTGTCGGGGTTGGGTCCGGTGCCGGAGCCGGGTTTATTCCGCCGCCCGGCGGCGGGGCCGGTACCGAGTAAGACCCCGTCAGGGTCAGGCTTTGGCCCTGGCAGATGGTGAGGGCCGGCAAAAACATAATATCGGCGGTCGGCAACGGATTAACGGTAATGACGGCGGCGGCAGAGTTGTCTGCCGGATTCGTACTGTTTTGTACAACGGCCCGGTAGTAGGTCGTTTGCGTAATACCCGAAACGGTCAGACTGGTCAGTCCGGCAGATCCCGGTATGGTTACAGCGGTGGAAAAATCAGATGTTGCAGATGACTGCCAGGTCTGCACCGTACCGGTCTGATTCGTCAGAGAAAGAATAATACCCGTAGTTCCTGCACAAACTGTTGAACTCCCTGAAACAGTGCCCCCCGCACTGGCAGGGTCGGTGCTGGCCTGAACGGCAAAGTCATAACTGGCTTCGTCGCAGTCATCGCTGCTAATGACGACACTGGCCGCAATGGCACCGGTTGAGGTTGGCGTCAGCGTCACGACAAATGAGGTCGCAGCGCCTGCGGCAATGATGGCGGGCAAGGTGATCGCAGAAACCATAAATTCACTCTGATGCGCTCCTGAAATAGTAAGGCTGTTGACCGTCAGGCTGGTTGTGCCCTTGTTCTGGATCGTAAACGTACGGGAAACCGGTGTGTTTGGCACGACCGAACCAAGGTTCGTACCGGTTGTGATTGTCGTTGAGGCTGTACCATCGGCAATATCAATTCCGTTGCCCTGAACATTAATATCGGTTGTCGTCTCCGGAACCGGTGTGCCGACAGTAGTTGAGCCAAAGGTCAGGTTATCGTATGTGCCCGGACAACTGTAGCGGCTTAGGGTTACCGATTTGGCCGTACCGCTGAATGCAAGGGAGGCGGTGCCGGAGCTGCCGTCGATAGCTATACTTCCAAGGCGATTGCCTGTCCCGTCCGGACCATCATAGACGGCTATACCAAACCCGACACACAGGTTGTAGGTCAGGGAGAATCCGTTATTAAATCCGTTCGGGACATTGATAACGGGGCCCGGGTCGGTGCTGAGCTGTCCGTCAGCAGTAGTACTCCCGTTTTTGAAGCTGACGCCGAGGCCGGGGCCGCCTGCGCCGTTGTAATAGTCTCCGATTGTGGCCGGAGAGCAGCTGAAGCCAAGTGTAAATGCCCCGGCGGGAAGCAAATTGGTAAAGGTATCACTACCCGATAAGCTAATCCGGTCGACGATCATCTGCCCGCCGCCAAAATAGTAGGAAAACAAGGTGCTCATGGCCCCTGGTAAGGTGCCGGTTTTGGGCAGGTAGGCTTTACCGGTAACCTTGTCGGCCGTACTGCCGATTGACGTATTCTGTAAGGCTGCGGGCGTAATTGCCCCCGAAGCGAAAAAGTGATTATACTGATCAAGGTCCAGAATCCAGCCTGATATGGCCCCCTTATCGTACGTAAAGAGGTACATATACGTAGTGTTTTGCGACAGGCTTGCACCATTGGTCATGGCGCTCATACCGGCACTACTGGCTCCTATAGCTGGATTCCCGCCGACCCCGTCCTGTGCCCCCAATAAAGCAATGTTGAACCCCTGGTTATTTCCCGCGCCGCTGCCCATACCCAACATCAACACGCTGCCATTGAAAACAGATGAAAGCCGGAAAAGGAAACTGCCCGACACGATGCCCGTACCCGTAAAATCCGTGGCAAACGTCCGGCTTGCATTACTACCTGATCCGACAATCATGGCTCCGCCGATGGCTGGCAGATTGCCGAAAGTCAGACTGGTTGGCGTATAGGCGCCAGCCCCGTCTGACCAGGCACCCGAAAACCCGGTGCCGCCGTTTTTGCCGGATAAATCACCGGCGGTTGCACCATAATCGAAATCTTCGGTCACTGTAATCTGTCCCCGGACAGCCAGCGGAAGATACCCGATACATACACTAATAAGAAAAATCCGGAGTGAAGAGAGATAATATTTTCCCATAGGAACAGGGCTTAAGGGTCATGCTGCAAAGCACGCGCAAAAGCCCTGTTGCCTGTTATCACAAATGGGACAGGGGATGTCCCATTTGTGATAGTTCGGGAAAAGGTTCTGGAAATGAGTGAATTAGTTTTCTAGGAAATACACAATCCGGCAAGCCGTACCGGTACTTATTTCCGGTTTGTCGGGACTGAGGCGTAATTCCAGCGTATGTTTTTTGTCCGGCAGATCACCGGCGAAGAGTTTGTACCAGGGCAGATGCAGCTGCTTGCTCCAGGGGGTAGAGAGGTCCATTTTCTGAAAAGGCCCCTTGTCAATCCGGTATTCGACGATACCGGCGTCAGGCCCCGAGATCAATCCCATGCCGATAGCAGTGCCGGTGAAGGACAGCGTCAGCATGGCACCGGGTTGGGTGGCAACCAGCATCGGCCGGTTTACGAAGCCGTCGCGGGTAGGTGTCTTGTCGTCGGGGCGCCAGTTTTCGACCAGCGTCCAGCCGCTGCTGAGGGTGGCTTTCCGGATAGGCAGGTAATGGCCGCGCTCAAAACTGCGGGCGTTCATGGGCTTTGCCGGGGTAGTATTGGAAGCGGCTGATCCCGTACCGTCGAAAGAACTGTTCAGAAGTGCCTTGATGGTCTGGTAGTAAATTTCCTGTCCGAACGGCGACGGGTGCAGGTCCTTGAAGTCATATTCCCACGTCATTTCCCCGGCCTTGATGCGGTCGTGAATCTCCTGTGCCAGATTGATCGACGGCAGGTTATACCAAGCAGCTACCCGTTCGTGGTTGGCCACTTCGAGCGGAACCTTACCCGCCTGATAGTCGCGGGTTTTGTGTGGTTCGGCAAACGACATCAGCACCACATCGACGGCAGGGTTCACTTTCCGGGCGTGGCGGATGATGCCTTCCATCGACCGGATCTGGGTCAGGCTGTCGGTGCCGTTACCCCGGTCGTTGACAGCCGCTTCGAGAAACAGGAGATCCGGTGTGCCTTTGTCAAGCACATCCTGCTGAAACCGGAAGGCATGCGGCAAACTACCCAGCGACGGAATACCGGCCTTGATAAACGTAAACTGTGTATCCGGGAACCGCTCCTGCAAAAACTGGCTGACCTTATCGCGCCAGCCGGGGTTATGCGTAATGGAGCCGCCGAGGAACGCAACGGTAGCCTTTTTCTGCTGCCGGATTACCTGTGCGATATGCGGCAAACCGCCCCGAAGCTGAAAATACGGCGCCTTCGGCAACGGCTTTACGACCGGCACCGAGGCCTGTTCGATAAAATTGGCCCACCAGTCGGGGTGCTCAATCGGGAAGTGGTGTCCTTCCAGTTGCTGCGCCCCGCGAGTCATGGAATAGACGGTGGCCGGGCCGCCGAGTTTCAGGTAGCGGTCAATCAGAATAAAGGTGTTTTCGGCATTCGGCACCAGTGCATCTTTCGGCCCGATTACATGCAAAACCGGTACTTTATAGGCTGCCAGTCCGTCCAGATGGTCAATTGGGTTATCGGCGTAGGCCAGTGCCTGTTCTTCGGTAAAGCCATAGACATCCAGCAGTTGCTTCCACGATTTCTCATCGCCTTTGCTTTTACCCTTGCCGCCCGGCCAGCTTTTGATGTCGCAGACGGGGGCTTCGGCATAAATGCAGCTGACTTTTTCCGGATTCCGCTTGGCCCACCCATACACGTAGAGGCCGCCTCGGCTAACGCCTTCGAGAGCGACTTTGGGCGCGAAGGCCAGTTTGTCGGTCAGGTATTGATAAAACCGGTCCCAGACCATCATGGCCACCGGAGCGCCGTAGCGGTCATTGGTATTGACATAGGCGACATGGAACCCGCGTTGCAGCAGCAGGCTGTCCATTGTGGTATGCCAGTCGGGGAAGTGCGCGCGCCAGACCCACGGGTTGCCTGGCAGCGGTTTCGCCGGTTTGACGTACCAGGCCGGCAGGCCATCGAAGGTGAAATTTACCTTATCGAACCCGTGCCAGCGTTCGGTTTTGCCGGGCGTAATGGTTTGGGCGTGTGCGGTTGATGGCAACCACAGCCACAGGAAAACGAAAGAGAGAATCAGGCGTATGGAATGGGAAATCAGCTTTTTTTTCATCGCGTCAACAACAAGGTCAGTTTTAAAAGCAGCCGTTCACGGTGGCCTACCTGTCCGGAGCAGCATGATGGCTGTTATTCCCGATAGTAAGCAGGCTTATTGATAGGGGAGCTTACCTGTGTCGTGCGATCAACGTTGTCCCGTCAGGGACACAACAGCGGAGCGTCGGTAGATAAATGGTGGTGGTGGTGCATTATAGTCCCGTCAGGGACACAACAGCGCAGCGTCGGTAGCAAAATTGTGGTGGTAATACATTTGGTCCGCACAGTCCCGTCAGGGACATAACAGCGCAGCGTCGGTAGAAGAATTTTGTGGTAATACATTTGGTCCGCACAGTCCCGTCAGGGACATAACAGCGCAGCGTCGGTAGAAAAATTGTGGTGGTGTTACATTTGGTCCGTACAGTCCCGTCAGGGACATAACAGCGTAGCGTCGGTAGCAAAATTTTGGTGGTGTTACATTTTCGTGCCGTAGGTACGACACATTCGATTGCATGTACGGCGGAATAAACATGGGTCCGCTGATTGCTACCAACGCTGCGCTGTCTGGCTCCTACGGAGCCGGCTGGAAACCACATGTATGTTTCAAAATACCTCCCTCACTTCACATACCGCTGAATACCAGCCAGCATGACAACACCGGTCAGCATTGACCCCAGCATAAAGGCAATAAAGAGATAAAGATCCGTTTGTTTACCGGAAAAATAGAGCCCGCCCCCCGCCAGACATAAAGCCAGAAGGCCGGTGGCGGTCAGGCATTTGCCGGTCCATACCGCAGCTGCTTTGGGATCGGTACAGGCATTTTCGTCGTAGCCCGCGATGAGGCCGGGCCATTGGGTGTACCAGATAAGCACACCTAACAGAATAAAGAAGCTGCCGGTAATAAAAAGAATAATCGTAGCCATCGGTCAGTCCGGCGGGGAGCGGCAACCCTCTCCGCCGGTGATACCATAAACCTACTCAAAAAACGGCATATCTTTCGTGGCATATTTCTTCATGCCCTCTTCGTTGATTTCAACACCGATGCCCGGCTTCTCCGACAGCGGGATAAAACCGTCTTTCACCATCGGACCGTCGAACGTGACGATCTCTTTAAACATCGGTTCTTCGTGGAAATAAATCTGCCACTCCAGAATCATAAAGTTCGGCACCGACGCGCAGACGTGGCACGACGCCATGGCGCCCAGGTACGACGCGACCATGTGCGGCGCAAATGGTACGTAGTAGAGATTCGACAGGTTGGCTATCCGCTGCCCTTCGCCCAGACCGCCCGCCTTCTGCAAATCCGGCATGATGATATCGACCGCGCCGATTTCGAGCAGCCGCCGGAAACCGTGGGCAAGGTAATGGTTCTCGCCCGCACAGATCGGCGTATTGGTCGATTCGCGGATCTGGCGGTAGGCTTCCGGGTTTTCAGCAGGGATGGGTTCCTCCAGAAACATCAGGTTCAGCGGTTCCATCATCTTCGCCACGCGCCGGCCCGTCGTCACATCGTAACGTCCGTGCATATCCACACAGATGTCGATTTTCGGGCCGACGGCCTTGCGTACGCTGTCAATCTGATTGAACATCCGTTCCAGTTCGCCGGGGCTGGCGGTCCAGTTATAGGCGTCGTATTTGTTCGGGTCGTTGCGTTCGTCAATATCGAATTTTACCGCCGTAAAGCCCATATCAACGGCCCGTTTAGCACTGCGGCCGAACGAATCGGCGGTCGGGTTGGTCTCGCGGTAGGCACCGGTGTCGCAGTAAACGCGCAGTTTGTCGCGGTATTTGCCGCCCAGCAGCTGATACACCGGCAGGCCGAGTGCCTTGCCGACAAGGTCCCACAAGGCGGTTTCAACGGCCGATAGTACGCCGATGTACATGCCTGCCTGGGCGCCTTCAAAAAAGCCGCCCTTGCGGAGATCTTCAAAGAGCCGGTTCACGTTCAGCGGACTTTTGTTTTTAATCCGCTGGGCCATGAGCTTGACCAGATGGTAGGTACCGGGCGTGGCATCGACAGCCTCGCCGCACCCCCAGATGCCCTGGTTCGTATGTACTTTCACAAACAGGCTGTGGCCGTTTCGGATGTAGCCGCACTTGATGTCGGTGATTTTCAGGTCAGACGGGGCCGAAGACATCGGTGTCCGGTCGATGGCTTTTTCGAGGCCCTCCCCGAAACCGGTTAAGGCGGTGGTACTCATGGCACCTGCCAGGGCCGTTTTGGTCAGGAAAGACCGGCGTGAAGTCGTTGTCATGTATGCAGAAGGTTAAGAATACGAAGGGGTTACCAGGTCCGGTTTTTGAGATAATCCTGAATCTGTTCTTTGGGCACGGGAAGCCGGTCGATGTAGGTGTTCAGCCATTTCGAAAAGTCCCGCTCAATGTCCTCCGACCAGCGGCTGTCGATCTGTCCCGGCGTATACTTCTGCTCGCGCAGGCGCTGGTGGCCGAACATATCCCGCAGCCGGATGATTTCGGACGTTTTAACAACCTTTTCGGCCAGATGAGGGGGAATGAAAATCACCCCGCCGTCGCGGCCCAGGACCACGTCGCCGGGCATTACCATTACCTTGCCGATGCGGGTCGGGTGGTTAATACCGACCAGCGTCGTGTTCAGTTCTCCGTCCGGGTTGTTGAGGTGGTGCGACGGGTGATAGCTGCGGAAGTATGACGTAAACCCACCGATTTCCTTCAGACCGGCAATGTCGCGGACCGCGCCTTCGTAGACAATTCCGTTGCCGGTTTTGGCATAAATCGAGTTGCCGAGGTTGTCACCGATGGTCGGGCCGTCTTCGTGCATCCCGAACTGATCGACCACGTATACATCGCCTTTGGTGAGCATGTCAATCGGCCATGCATTCTGTGATTTGACACGGCCGTCTTTCTCGTGGCCTTTTTTGTCGATCACGCGGTGAACATCCGGCCGGCCGGGCATGAACGTGGCCGTTACGGCACGGCCCACCAGTACACTGTCGGGGTTGATCTGCTGCCAGCCACCGGCAAACTGGTATTTGAAGTTCTCGCCCTTCATCACGGCCCAGGCTTCTTCATGCGTCACCAGTTTCATCCGTTTCAGGATGGCGTCGGGTACTTTTGGCCGGCCGTCAGGGAAGCGTTCGCCCTTCCATTCGGGCGTCAGAAAAATCAGTTCCTCTTTGGAAATTTGCTGGGCACAGGCCGGCAGCAGCCGCCCGAGCAGGCAGAACAGAGCCGCCGTCAGCAAGACAGGTTTCATACACTAATGCGCTAAGGTTTAGGAAAAGGGACTTATTAGGGTGCAATTTTGTCTATGAAACAGTACAAATGCAACCGATTGCAAAAGTTATTTCCACCTTGCTTCTACTGCCTGATACGTAAAGTTTTGTGCAGACAGCCAACCAATTACGCCGGTATTTCAGGAATATTCAGGATAAAGCCAACCCGGAACACATTGTCGATACTGACAGTCGGGTCATGTTGAAGGAGTTTGCGCAGTTTGGAGATGAACACATCGAAACTGCGGCCGAGGAAATAGTCTTTTTTGCCGTAAATGGCTTCAACGGCATCGTCGCGCCGGAGGATCTGATTCTGGTTGATACACAGCAGCCGGAGCACTTCGGCCTCCGTTCCGGTCAGCCGCCACGTTTCATGTTGCCAGCTCAGTTCCTGGCGCGAATAATCAAAGGCATAGCTGCCGATGGTGAAGCGGTGCACATCGGCCGGCGTCGAAGCAGCGGGCTGCCGCCGCAATAATACGTTGATGCGGCACAGCAACTCGTCCTCGTCAAACGGTTTGGTGATGTAATCGTCGGCGCCCAGGGCGAAGCCTTTCAGTTTATCGTCTTTCAGGGAACGGGCCGTCAGAAACAGAAAGGGAATACCGGCATTTTCGCCGCGAAGGGCCTGTGCCAGGGTAAACCCGTCCATGCGCGGCATCATCACATCGAGAATGCACAGGTCGAAATGGCTCCGGCGGAAGGTCGACAACCCGCTTTCGCCATCCCGGCAAAGCTTTACCTCGAAACCGTTTTCTTCCAGGTATTCGCTCAGCAGAAAGCCCATGCTCAGGTCGTCTTCAACCAGTAATATTTTAGATTTTGTCATCATGATATGGCGGGTAAAAAAATGTCGAAACGGCTTCCCTGCTGTATTTCGCTGTTGACAAGCACATACCCTTTGTGGAGTTCAACCATGCGTTTGACGTAGGCCAGCCCCAGCCCGAATCCTTTCCGGAGCTGCTCATCGCCGGTATGCGCCCGCTGGAATTTTTCGAAAATCAGCTCCCGTTGCGCCTTCGGAATGCCGATGCCGTTATCCTGAAACGAAATCAGCACACCCTGCTCGTGGGGTTTGGCCGCAATGGAGATATGGGGTTGGCCGGTAGTGTATTTCAGGGCATTGTCCAGAATATTCCGGAAAACACTCACCAGATGCTGCCGGTCGCCCGCGATGGTCAGGTCGGTTAACTGCTCAACGCAGACGGTGGCCTGTCGTTCGGAGATAGCCATCGACAGGCTGCTGATGGCCGACTGGATCAACTGTTTCACCGACACCGATTCTTTCTGAAGCACATAGTCGCCGTTTTCAATACTGGCCAGATGCAGTACCCGCTCGACTTCGCCCAGCAGGTGGGTGTTCTCCCGCCGGATCACATCGACCAGCTGATTATCCCTGAGCTCAGGATGGCGTTTGCTGAGCATACTCGCGGCCAGGCTGATGCTGCTGAGCGGCGTCCTGAACTCATGGGCCATGTTGTTGAAAACGTCAATATTGGTCTGCAACAGCCGTTTTTGCCGGATCAACGACCAGTTGACCAGTAGCAGTACTGTGGTAATGAAGGCCAGAATCAGCAGGGTAGTGACCAGCATGAAGCTCATGCCATTCAGAATAAAAGCGTCTTTGTCCGGAAAGGTGAGGGTCAGAAAGGCGGCCTGGCCTTTGGCATCCGGCAGCGTAACGGCCGACTGACAAACGGCCGTTCCCTGTTGGCGGGTCGGATAGACGGCCAGTTCATAAACGGCATTGATGCCATGGAACCGGAGCGATTTGTCGAGTTCGGCCCGGAAAGCCGGACTGCTGGTGAGCGTCGTCGGAATCTGCCCCGTAATATGCCGGATCGTGATCGTACCCTGCTGGGTAGCCAGACACCCGTTCCGGCACAGGGCCCCGTCGTCGTACCGTTCAACGGCCGAACACAGGGCCATGCTGACACGCTGGCTGAACAACTGATCCGATAACTGTTGGGAGTGGCGCATCCAGATCAGCTGGGAGATCACCAGCGCCATCACGGCAACCACCGATGCGATCAGCACAGGCGGTATTTCCCGGTTCATGACTTTCATACCCTAAAGATAGGGTAAAAAGGGGTGGCCGGCCGTGAGATTAACAAGTCGGTAACAAGTTGATAACAGGGTCGTGACAGCTTAGGCACGACCTTTGTACCGTGGTTTTACCAGTGCCACTAAACTCGTAAACAAAATGAAAAAAACAGCTCTTTCCCTGTTTCTGCTGGCCGGCCTGGCCGCTCCTCTGTTCGCGCAAACGCCTGATTGTCCGAAAGAAAAATGCAAGTCAGGTGCAGGTTGCTGCAAAACCCAATGTGCCGAAGCCAAAGCCTGTGAGGGTACGGCCAAAGTGACCGCCGTCTCACAAAAGAGCGCAGGCGCCTGCTGCACAAAGCAGACTGACAAGGCCATGACCAGTGCCGCTAAGAAAAAGGCGGTTGTGAAACCAGCTACATTCGTGGCACTCGCTGTTAAATAAGGCCTTTGCCGGCGATGGACGGGCGCAGTCAACGCGGGTTGGCTGCGCCCGTTCGTGTTTTCTGAACTGATCAGTATCAGTGTCCTGGCAGGCCGTATCTCCGCCGCAAATTGTTTAATTTTGCGGCAAATTTGCTCACCGCACCTGACGGGTGAGCTAACCTCTTTTTGTTGCGATGGATAGTATCGAAGTAATGGCACCGGCCGGATCGTGGGAAGCGATGCGGGCCGGTTTACAGGCCGGGGCAAATTCAGTCTATTTCGGCATTGAACAACTGAACATGCGGGCACGGCAAACGAATAATTTCACGGCCGATGACCTGCCGGCCATTGCGGCCCTGTGTAAGGAATACAACGCGAAAAGCTACATTACCCTCAATACCATTATTTACGACCACGATATTTCGCTGATGCGCCGGATTGTGGATCAGGCGAAGGAAAGCGGCATTTCGGCCATCATTGCTTCTGATCTGGCCGTGATGAACTACGCCCGTAAGAAGGGTGTCGAGATTCATATTTCGACGCAGTCGAACGTAACAAACATCGAAACCGTCGAGTTTTTTGCCGACTATGCCGATGTGATTGTCACCTCCCGCGAGCTGACCTTGCAGCAGGTTGGTCTGATTACCCGTGAAATCAAACGCCGGAACATTACCGGGCCGTCGGGTAACCTGGTGCAGATTGAGGTGTTTGCCCACGGAGCGCTGTGTATGGCGGTGTCGGGCAAGTGCTACCTCAGCCTGCATTCGCACAATGCGTCGGCCAACCGGGGAGCCTGTATCCAGAACTGCCGCCGCGAATATATCGTCACCGATAAAGAGGAGGGCTATCAGCTGGCGGTTGATAACGAGTACATTATGTCGGCCCAGGACCTGTGCACGATTGATTTTCTGGATAAAATCCTGGAGGCCGGCGTGCGGGTGCTCAAGCTCGAAGGACGCGGCCGGGCGGCTGACTACGTCTATACTACCACGAAATGCTACCGCGAAGCCGTCGACGCCATTCAGGCCGGAACCTACACCGCCGACAAAATTGCCGGTTGGAAAGGGCAGTTGCAGAGCGTGTATAACCGCGGATTCTGGGATGGCTACTACCTGGGCCGGAAAATGGGCGAGTGGAGCAACGTACACGGTTCGGTAGCGACCAAACGCAAAATCTACATCGGCAAGGGGGTGAAGTATTTTGATAAGGTTGGTGTCGGCGAGTTTTTGCTCGAAGCCAATGACATCAGCCAGGGCGATAAACTGATCGTGACCGGCCCGACAACCGGCTACATGGAGCTGACTGCGGCGGAAATCCGCGTGGCCACGGGCGAAAATGTGGATAAGGCGGCCAAAGGGGCCACGATTTCGATGCCGGTGACGGGCAAAATCCGGCCGTCGGATAAGCTGTATAAAGTCGTTGATGCATAGCCGGTATGCCTAAAATCGTTCATCTCCGGAAAAACTGCATTGGCTGCAATGCCTGCGTAGAAATCGCCTATGAGCGGTGGCGCATGTCGAAGAAAGACGGCAAAAGCGTGCTGCTGGGAGCCAGGGAAAAGAAAGGGATTTACCAGGTCGATATTCTGTTCGACGAGTATGAGGATAATGTCCGGGCGGCAGAAGCCTGCCCGGTTAATATTATTCAGGTATATGCGTGACAGTTACTTACTCTCCGATTTTCTGAGATCCCGCATTACGATCCTGAGGCTTAATTTTAATGGCAAGCCCTGAAACGGATACATCCCGCCGTGAATAGTTTACGATCAATAACGGAATAAACAGTTTACGATGTCGTTGACGGGGGAGTAGCAAACCATCAGCATTGCCCGCATTTTCAACTGCTTCATAGTATGCATTATCGTACAATTCAGCGTTCGTCTTGTGCCGCCCGATCGGGAAAAAAAGGAGATAAAAGGTTGAGCTGCTGGCGTGACCTTTTGTCATTTTGAGGGTTTCGTATTCGCTCCTTTTTAATGGTTCAACCTGGGAGGTCGCATTATTGATCGACACTTCTGTTGCCTGACTTGATCGTCTGAACGAGGGGAGCGAAAGAGAGCAGGCTGTCAAAGTTGTTCCTGCCAAAGTCACCAATGCTGCGTTTCTCAGGTGTTTTAGTGTTTGTTTTTTATAGTACATTGGAAACGGTAACTATTTGTTTTTCAGGTATTTTTTTTGAATAGTACCGATTGTAATTATATATAGATTATATGATTATTTGTGTTGTATTGTTTTTTTTCTATTCATCGGTAGACATATAAGTCAGCAAATAACTTACAGGCCATGCCCGAAATTAGCGACTTCCTGAAGGCTGCTTTTCGGGTGAATGAGTGGTCCAAGCGTAGATTCCGGTTGTTGCTCCAGCATACCGGAGAGGGTATCTTTCAGCTGGGCGAGTTCTGTGGCCGTCATATCCCGCTCAAAAAGGCGCAGAATAATCAGCTGCGCTTCATGCATGCGCTTACTTCGGGTAATTAATGTCCGGTTCATCTAAACAGTAGTTTATGGGGGTGAACAGACATCGCTGTCGTGTTCACGAACAAAGTAACATTAAAATCAGCTACAACGTTAACAATGAGCCAATAAAAGCCGGAACGCTGTAGCTGATTCTTATTGATCAGGCCGGTTCGATATGCACCAGCACGTCGTACACATAGGGCTTTTCGCGCTGGATGGCGGCTTTAACTGCATGGGCAATGTCGTGGCCTTCGCGGACGGTCAGGTCGCCGGATACTTCGACGTGCAGGTCAACGAAAAATTCAAAGCCCATTTTCCGGACAAAACATTTCTCGGTGCCCAGCACGCCCGGCACGGCACGGGCAATCTGCTCGATTTCCTTTTTCCATTCACCCGGCGGAGCCTCGTCCATAATCTCGCCGAAGGCCGGCCGGAAAATGTGGTAGGCATTGAAGACAATGATCCCCGACGCAAACAGCGCGGCCCAGTCGTCGGCACTTTCGTAGCCGGGGCCGCCGATCAGGGCAATAGAAATGCCGATAAACGCGGTCAGGGACGTAATGGCGTCGGAGCGGTGATGCCAGGCATCGGCTTTCACGGCGTTGCTGTCGACCTCTTCGCCAACCTTCGTAACCTTGCGGAACAACACCTCCTTGATGATCACAACGCCGGCCAGAACCGCCAGCGTAAACGGGGCCGGTATTTCGTGGGGCGTCCGGATATTTTCAATGCTCTGAACGGCAATCAGGCCGGCGGCACCCCAGAGTGCAATGGCCACCAGTAAGGCCGCCAGCGGCTCGGCTTTACCGTGCCCGTAAGGATGGTTGGCGTCCGGTTTCTGAGCGGCAGTCCGGAGGCCAAGCCAGACAAAAAATGACGTGACCAGATCCGTGGCTGATTCTAAGGCGTCGGCAATCAGGGCATAGGAGTTGCCGAACCAACCGGCCAGGCCCTTGACAATCATTAGCCCGACATTGACAGCCATGCCGATAATGGTCGACTGTTCGCCTTTCTTCGCACGGTGTGGTTCCGTCGGAAAATCTGCTGGATTCATTTTATCTGATGTATAATGAACAATGCTTAATGTGAAATGAATAATGGATAATGTTTAATGTAAAATGGATAATGTGGTGCGTAGCGGTGGCATGACCGGCATTATTCATTGTCCATTATTCATTCATTTTCAGGCTTCTTTTGCCCGTTCGGCACTTAAAAAATAGGCTCCTGACCGCACAATGCGGGCTGAAGGCGACAACGAGGCGGGAAGCGTTACTTCAATCCGGCCCTGTTCGCGGATACCGGTTTTGACAGGCACCAGCCGGAATTGATGCGCTCCCTTAACCGGGTCTTCCACATAAACATACGCCCCGCTGCTTTCTTTTACAACAGCGTCTTCGGGTAAGGCCATTACCCGCCGCTGATCCGTCAGAATTGTGGCCCGGATGTAGGACCCCGGAAATAACCGGCGCATATCGGCATTGACCAGATTCGCGTGCACCGTCACGGTTTTGGTTTGCAGGTCAAAGGTCTGCCCGACCCGATACACGCGCGCTGTCAGCTCACCGGTCTGCTGCTGCGGAATCATGAACCGGACCGTTTGCCCCTCCCGGACCTGGGGCACATCCTGTTCAAAAACCTGTAGTTCGAGGTGTAAATGTTCTTTGTTCACGATCTCGACCAGCACATCCGTGCTGTTAACAAACTGACCGATCTTTAGGTTGACTTTATCTACATAACCGCCAATGGGAGCCGGCAGCGGAATCGTCCGCTGAATATGGCCCTTGCGCAGCTCCGGCAGCGAAATGTGGAGTTGTTCCAGCTGGGCTTCCAGCGAGGCCAGTAACGCTTTTGTGGTCTGCACATCGGCCGTTGACTGTTCCAGATTCCGGCGGGCGCCGACCTGCTCGCGGTTCAGCTCGGTCTGCCGGTTCAGTTCCTGTCCGGCAAAATGCAGCCGTGCCTCGGCCTGCAGGTATTCCTGTTGCAGTTTGATGTAGTCCGGGTGTTCGAGTACTGCCAGTACCTGCCCTTTGCGCACCCGATCCCCCTCCAGCAGACGGGTTGCCCGCACGAAACCACCCATCGGTGCGCTGACGGTAGCCCAGTGTTCGGGCGGGGCCTCCAGTTTGCCCGTTGCCTGAATGGTTTTACCCATCATCAGGGTGTCGGGGCGGCCCAGCACAATGCCGGTTTGCCGGAACTGCTCCTCCGAAATCCGGACGGTCTGCTTCAGGGCTTCGGTTGCGACTTCAGGGGCGGTCTGGTCGGTAGCCTGCTCATGGGAGGAGCAGGCCGAAAAAACAGCGGAGAGGGCTACCGCCAGTATAAAAACGAGTTTATTGGTTAATTGCATGGGGTCGAAAAGATTAGGCTCCGGCTTGCTGTCCGGCAGGCGGAGCGGTTTGTGAGGATGCGTTACGCGTGGCGACGAGGCTGTACAATACCGGCAACACGACCAGCGTCAGGAGCGTAGCCGAGACCAGCCCGCCGATAACGACAGTGGCCAGCGGTTTCTGCACTTCGGCCCCGGCTGAGCTGGACATCGCCATAGGCAGAAAACCCAGCGAGGCAACCGCCGCTGTCATGACTACGGGCCGGAAACGAACCGAGGTACCCCGCCGGACGCGGTCAAGGACGTTGCTGATGCCGTCGGCTTCGAGCTCGTTGAAGTAGCTGATCAGGACAATACCGTTCAGAACGGCAATGCCGAACAGCGCAATAAAGCCGACACCGGCCGAAATACTGAACGGCATCTGACGAACCCAGAGTGCGGCGATTCCGCCGATGGCCGACAGGGGGATAGCCGTAAAAATCATCAGCGCCTGACTAACCGAGTTGAACGTGAAGAACAGCAGCAGGCCGATCAGCAGCAAAGCCAGCGGCACGGCAATGCCCAGCCGTGCCTTGGCTTTTACGAGATTTTCGAACTGCCCGCCATAGGTGTAGCGGTAACCCGGCGGTAGCGGCAGGTCTTTGTCCAGGACTGTTTTCATTTCGTTCACCAGACTTTCAACATCGCGGCCACGTACGTTTACCCCAATCGTAATGCGTCGCTGGGCATTATCGCGGGAGACCTGCATCGGGGCGTACTGGTAGCGGATATTGGCCAGTTCGGCGAGCGGAACCTGCTGCCCGCCTGCCACGTCGACATACAACTGCCGGATGTTGTCGATGTCTTTGCGATAGGCACTGTCGAGCCGCACCACCAGATCGAACCGGCGTTCTCCCTCGAAGACAGCACCGGCGGTTTCGCCCGCAAAGGCCGTTTTCAGAATCCGGTTCAGGCTGGCAACCGAAACGCCGTACTGCGCCAGCCGCGCCCGGTTGTAGGAAACCAGCATTTGCGGCAGGCCAACTATCTGCTCCACTTTAAGGTCGCCGACACCCTGGATAGATTTTAGCCGGTTGGCGGCCTGATTGGCCCGCGCAAAGAGCGTATCGAGGTTTTCCCCGTAAATCTTAATGGCCACGTCGGATTTAACCCCGGTCATCAATTCGTTGAACCGCAGCTGGATGGGCTGGGTGAATTCCAGATTAAGCCCCGGCAACACACTTACCGCGCGCCGCATTTTGTCGATCAGTTCGGCTTTGGTATGGGCTGTAGTCCACTCCGACGGCTCTTTCAGCACCACCATGATGTCGGCGGCCTCAATCGGCATCGGATCGGTCGGAATTTCGGCCGTCCCGATTTTCGAAATTACCTGGACAACTTCCGGGAAACCGTTTTTCAGAATTGTTTCGACCCGGCGTGTGGTTTCGACCGACTGCGAGAGCGACGAGCCGGGCTTGAGCGTCAGGCTGATGGCAATGTCGCCTTCGTCCAGATTGGGGATAAACTCGCCGCCCATCGTCGTAAACAGCCAGGTGGCCCCTGCCAGTAATAGTACTGAACCCACCAGCACGGCTTTCTGCGCCCTTAGTGCCCCTTCGAGCAAAGGCGTATATACGCGTTGGAGGGTTTTCATGATGCGGTCGGCGAGGGTGCCTTCCTCCTGAATGTCTTTCCGGAGCAGGGTGGCAGCCATCATGGGCACGTAGGTCAGGCAAAGGAGCATGGCGCCGATAATGGCAAAGCCGACGGTGAGTGCCATCGGGCGGAACATTTTACCCTCAATACCGGTCAGGGACAGAATCGGGACGTAAACGATCAGGATAATCAGCTGCCCGAACAGCGCCGACCGCATCAGCCGGCTTGCCGAGTCCAGTGCAATGTCGTCCATACTTTTGTGGCGGCTCAGCGTGGTATGCACAATCTGGAAAATCATGCTTTCGACGATAATCACCGCACCGTCGACAAGCAGGCCAAAGTCGATAGCACCGAGGCTCATCAGGTTGGCCGATACGCCGAAGACGTGCATCATGCCCAGTGCAAACAGCATACACAACGGAATGACCGAGGCCACAACCAGTCCCGCCCGCCAGTTGCCGAGTAGCAGCAGCAGCACGCTCATGACGATAATGCCCCCTTCGAGGAGGTTGTGGCTGACGGTCCGGATGGCTTTGTCGATCAGGACTTTCCGGTCAAGAAAAGGCTCGATGACTATGCCCGGTGGCAGGCTTTTCTGAATTTGCGCGATCCGTTCCTTAACACCGGCAATGGTTTTTTCGGAACTTGCTCCCTTGAGCATCAGTACAATACCACCGACCACTTCGCCCTGTCCATTGCGGGTCATGGCGCCGTAGCGAACTGCGTGCCCCATCTGAACGGTGGCGACATCACGCACCAGCACGGGCGTAGGGCCGAGGGTTTTCACGACAATCTGTTCGATGTCTCCGGGCTGCTGCACCGTTCCTTCGCCCCGGATGAAATAGGCTTCCGGCCCCTTTTCGATGTAGCTGCCACCGGTATTGGCGTTGTTGTCGGCCAGCGCACTCAGTACCTCCGTCAGCGTGGTATTCATGGCGCGGAGCCGCTCGGGGTCAATACTGACTTCGTACTCCTTCAGGTAGCCGCCCAGGCTGCTGACCTCAACCACGCCGGACACACCGGCCAGCTGACGTTTTACGATCCAGTCCTGAATAGTCCGCAGGTCGGTGGGCGAATAACGGCCCTCAAAACCGGCTTTGGGGCGGACCACGTACTGGTAAATTTCGCCGAGGCCGGTCGTAATCGGTGCCATTTGCGGCGAACCGGCTAACAAGTCTTTTTCGGCGGTTTTTAACTGCTCCGACACCAGTTGCCGGGCCAGATAGGTAGGCGTTTCGTCGTCAAAAACAACGGTAATCACCGACAGACCGAACCGTGAAATAGACCGGATTTCGATCACGCCCGGTACATTCCGGAGGGTGGCTTCGAGGGGGAAGGTAATGAACTGTTCGACCTCCTGCGCCGCCAGCGACGGGGTTTGGGTGATAACCTGCACCTGATTGTTGGTGATATCAGGAACGGCATCAATGGGTAATTGGGTAAAGGCATAACCGCCCCAGGCGATCAACGCTAATACCCCCAGCACAACCGCCAGTTTCCGGCGGATGCTGAACTGAATGATTTGTTGAAGCATGTAGGATGAAATCAAAGGAAATACACGCGCTTCTGCCGGCCGGTAAGACGGTCGGGCAAGCGCAAAACGTTAGGTTTCCGGTGATTTATCCGATACGGGGCGGCTGGAGCAGGGTCTTTGCCTGCTGAAACTGATAGAGATTCTGGTAGTAAAACGGCCGGTCGGGCAGGGTGGTGACGGTTGCTGTCACACGGACCATGCGTTGCGGTATGCTCAGAATAAAGACAAAGCCGGTCGACAGGTGATTGTAAAACGGAATACCGACGCCCTTGTGCGGGGTTCTGGCGTGCGGTGAATCGGGGTTATAATGCAGATCGAGAAACTGCCAGAAATCGAATTCAGGGCCCGAAATCCGTTTGTGGAACTGGTAGTGCGAAATCAGCCCGGGTAGTTTGTACACTTCCTCCACGTCGGTCTGCGGAAACAGACTTCCTGCCAGCATCAGCAGGCCAAGCAACAGTGCGATCGTGGATTTCATGGTGCAAAGATAGGTATTATTGAGTGATTGAGCGAATGAGTGGTTGAGTGAATGAATGAAACGAACGGGTTGGCTACTGGTTAGCGGCTGTATTTTGGCGGATGCCACTCATTCGCTCAATCACTCATTCGCCCAATAACCTTTGCCTTGCTTTTCCGGTTTTAACGCAAAACCCTTTTCAACGATATGATTGCTTTAGCGCTTCATGGCGGAGCGGGTACGCTCAGCCGCACCGAAATGACTCCCGACCGCGAACGTGTGTATCTGGCCGGCCTGAAACAGGCGCTGGATGCCGGTTATGCCATTCTGGCCCGTGGTGGTACGGCGCTGGACGCCGTCGAACAAACAACGATTCTGCTGGAAAATAATGAGCTGTTTAATGCCGGTCGCGGGTCGGTGTTTACGGCTGAGGGCCGTCACGAACTCGATGCGTCGATTATGTGCGGCCGGACGCGGAATGCCGGGGCGATTGCCGGTGTGCACAATATCCGCAACCCGATTACATTGGCGCGGGTAGCCATGGAGCGTTCCGGTCATGTAATGCTGGCGGGGGCGGGGGCCGAAAAGTTTGCCCGTGAACAGCAGATTGAAACGGCCCCGGATGAGTATTACTACACCGACATGCGCTGGGAGGAATGGCAGCGCAAAAGCCGGCAGACCGAAGTGCGGCCGCGGGCGTTAGGTACCGTCGGGGCGGTGGCGCTGGATCATCACGGCGATGTGGCGGCGGCTACGTCGACCGGCGGCACGACCAACAAACGATATGGCCGCATCGGCGACAGTCCTGTCATCGGGGCCGGTACCTACGCCAACAACCGGACCTGTGCGGTGTCGTGTACGGGCGACGGTGAGTACTTTATCCGGTCGGTGACGGCCTACGATGTGTCATGCCTGGTTGAATACCGGGGGATCTCGTTGCAGGAAGCCTGCACGCTGGTAATTCAGGATAAGATGACAGCCCTCGGCGGGGAGGGCGGCCTGATTGCTGTTGATCCCGCCGGGCAGGTGGCGCTGGTCTTCAATTCAGAGGGTATGTACCGTGGCTGGCAACGCGAAGGCGAAGCCGGTCAGGCCGCGATTTTCTGAGGACCATTCTGCCACTTTCGGGCCGGAAATTAACTTTTACGTCTGTGAAGCATTATACCGAACGGGAACAGGGCTTTATTCGCTGATAGGTAGTGTCAGTAATTAATCCTTAACCTTTCTGCTTATGCGCATTCATACGCTGCCCAACTGGGTGCAAGGTACCGTAATGGCCGGTTTACTGCTGGGTGCCGTTACGGCCTTTATACCGGAAAAACAGACCGCCCCTGCCCGACCGAATGTCATTTTTATCATTTCCGACGACCATACCTCACAGGCGATCAGTGCATATGGCAGCCGGCTGGCGCGGACGCCAAACATCGACCGCATTGCGCGGGAGGGGGCAATCCTGCATAACAATGTCGTTTCCAACTCGATCTGCGGACCGAGCCGGGCCACGTTGCTGACGGGCAAGTTCAGTCATACCAACGGCTATAAGTTCAACGAAAAGGTGTTCGACATCAATCAGCCGGTGTTTCCCGAAGAACTTCAGAAGAACGGCTACCAGACTGCCTGGGTCGGTAAAATGCACCTGGGCAGTCTGCCGCATGGCTTCGACTACCTGAACATCCTGCCGGGGCACGGGAGTTATTACAACTCTGATTTTGTAAATTCCCAAAACCAGACGAAGCGCTATCCGGGCTATGTGACTGACGTCATTACGCAGCTATCAACGGAGTGGCTCGACAAGCGTGACCCGTCGAAACCGTTTTTTCTGGTCGTAGGCCATAAGGCGACGCACCGTGAGTGGTTACCGGCGGTTGAAGACCTGGGCGCATACGATAAGGTGACTTTCCCGATTCCGCCGACGTTTTACGATAACTACGATGGCCGCCTGGCTGCCCAAAAGCAGGACATGAGCATCGACAAAACAATGCGGCTCAAGGAAGACCTGAAAATAAACGCCGATTACGGACTGGATGAAGCAAAGCTGGCTCAGGAAAAAGCCGACCTGTATAAAGCCCGTTTCCAGAATCAGGAAATGACACCGGCCCTGGACAAGCAGCTGGATAATCTGGTGCGGAACGGAACGTACCGCCGCATGACGCCTGAGCAGAAAAAAGCCTATGTGGAGTACTATGGCCGCATCAGCCGTGAATTTGACGAGAAAAAACTGAGCGGTAAGGCCCTCGTTGAGTGGAAATACCAGCGATATATGCGCGATTATCTGGCCACGGCCAACTCGCTGGACCGCAACATCGGTAAACTGCTGGAGTACCTGGATAAAACGGGACTGGCTAAAAATACAGTCGTAGTATACACCTCCGATCAGGGTTTTTATCTGGGCGAACACGGCTGGTTCGACAAGCGCTGGATTTACGAAGAATCGCTCAAAACGCCGTTTGTGATCCGGTATCCGGGCGTGATTAAACCAGGTACTCAGGTGCGTCATGTGGTCTCGAATGTCGATTGGGCACCAACCTTACTGACTATTATGGGCGCTGCCGTACCGGCCGATTTTCAGGGTAAGTCCTTCCTGCCGGTGCTGACCAATGAGAAAGCCAGCTGGCAGGATCAGGCGTATTACCATTACTATGAGTATCCCGAGCCGCACCATGTTTCACCGCATTTCGGGCTACGGACCGACCGCTACACAATTGCCCGGTTCTACGGCCCCGAAAACTTCTGGGAGCTGTACGACATTCAGAAAGACCCGCAGAACCTGAAAAACCTGTACGGCAGCAAAGGTTATGAAGCGATTACGGCCAGCCTGAAAGCACAGCTGAAAGCGCACATTGTGAAGAACAACGACGACGATGCCCTCAAGCTCTTTGAGAGCAGCCCGCGGTAGCGTGTTGTTGGCATACAGTTACCGGATGTAGCCCAGCTCACGAAGATCGGCTTCGGGGTGTTTTAGCGGAACTGTATGGCCGGTTGTGCTTAGAAAATAAACCTGATCACTGATCTGCAGGATATCCTGATAAAAATGGTCGGTGATCAGGATACCCTTCCTGACTTTTACCAGCAAGAGTAATTGCCTGAGGAATTCAATGTGTAAAGGCATCACGTTGGAAAACGGCTCATCCAGCAGCAGAAAGGTAGCGGGTGAGGTAATAACCAGAAGGGTTTCGACAAGCCGCTGCTGTCCGCCGGATAGCTGGCCGATGCGGTATGACAACAAGTCTGTTATGGCCGGAAAAACCACGCTGACAGCAGCCAAATCGGATTGGTAAAGCGCGAAGGCTTCTTTAATGCGCAAATGACCCGGCACAAACGCCTTTTGCGGCAGGTAGGCAACCCGGTTCCGGTGTTTATATACTTTGTCATAAAACATCCCGTCAATGCGTACCGAACGGTTCTGGGCCGTTCTGATGCCGTAAATAACCTCCAGCAATGTTGATTTACCGCACCCGTTTCTGCCCAGCAACCCGGTAATCTGCCCTTTAGGGACCTTGAGATAAATGTTTTGCAGGATGCGTCGGTTGTCATATTCCAGCCAGATGCTGTCGGCCTCTAACCGGCTGGTTACAGGATTTGACTGATCAGATAAATCCATATACAGAAGAAAATCAGGTCGAAGAGATAGGTATAAACCGCCAGTTCTGTTTCAGAAAAGCCGAAATGGTGAAAAAAGACAAAGCCCTGACGCCGCGTCGAGCGGAATAAGAACCAGATCAGGGCCTGGCATATCAGCCGTATCCAGAAGAACGAAGCGGCAAACGACAGAAAATGGGCGGACGACAGCATCGGCGATCCTGAAACCAGCCATATCAGCAGGGAGGTAAAAACCGTAAACGGATAAATTTCTCTGTAGAGAAGCAGCAGAACGCGTAACCGGATCATGGGCTTATTTTCCGGAAAGATAAGCGCCCGATCAATGCCGGATACGGATTTAAGAAGCTTTAACAGAGCGCCTACGTCAGCTTCTTGTCCTTGAGCGTAAAGTGGTTGCCGTCGCGGAGGATGTGTACGAGCAGGTTTTCGATGAAAATGTCGTGGCGCGCCCGTTCGACGGTTTTGTTGGGATCGTCGAGGCTGCGGCCGTCAATGATCGTCACCAGCCCCGACCCGATCACTTCTACGCTGCTGCCTTTGCGGACCAGAATACCGGTGTCTTCTTCGAGGCCGATACCAATGTGGGTCGGGTGATTAGCCACTGCAATGGCCAGCCGCCTGAACCGGCCTCTGACCAGAAAATGGGTGTCGACAATGGCGTTATGAATCAGTGCCAGACCGGGGTAAAGCAACACATCCGGTTTCAGCGGGTCGGCGCCCGGATACAGCATCAGGTCGGTCATAGCCATGGCGCCGGCACTGGTACCGGCAATCACAAACTCATCGTTTACGTAGCGCTGATGCAGCAGCGACGCAAATGCCGACTCGCGGAACACACTGGTGAGTTTAAACTGATCGCCGCCCGAAAACAGCACGGCCCCGGCCGTTGCAATGCGCGCCAGGCACTCCGGCTGGTCGACATGTTCATGGCTGGTCGGGTGCATGAGCCGGACATTCGGAAACCCCAGCTTCCGGAACGCCCGCTGGTAGCGGCTCCCAACCTCTTCCGGAATGCTCGACGCGGTCGTAATTACCTCAATAAATGCATTCGGGTTCTTTATTTCCGACACAATCCGGCGCAGGATACCCGACGTCATAAAGCTTTGTACGGTGTCCTGTGCGTGAACGGGTTTATGCCGCAGGCTTTTGGCTTCATTTCCGCCAATCGCGATCAACGTTCCTTTAATCTGCATGCTGCAAAAGTAAAGCGCCGGTCAGCAGAACAGCGCAGTTTAGCCGGTTACCTTATCCAACCGCCCGCCCTGCGATCGGCAACCGCAGGGTACCGGGCTTATTCTACAGACTCTTTTCCGCCGGTTTTGTTAAACAAATTGCACAAATGGTAGTTTGAACAGGACGAAAGTGCCCAAATTACTCAACGCATGAAAATTGTAGATATCCGCTGCTTCCGGGGGCCAAACTACTGGTCGATCCGAGATCCGAAGCTGGTGGCCATGACCCTTGATCTTGAAGAACTTGAACAGTCGCCGACCAACACCATTCCCGGTTTTTATGAGCGCCTGAAAACACTACTGCCATCGCTCTATGAACACCGCTGTTCGAAGGGCTATCCGGGTGGTTTTTTTGAGCGTGTGCAGGAAGGCACCTGGATGGGTCATGTCATAGAACACATCGCCCTGGCGATCCAGACGCTGGCTGGTATGGACTGTGGATTCGGCAAAACCCGTGGTACCGGCAAAGAAGGTGTTTATCAGGTTGTGTTTGCGTATGTGCATGAGGAAGCAGGGCGGTATGCCGCTGAAGCCGCCGTCCGGATCGCACAGGCGCTGATCGACAACAACCCGTATGCACTGGCGGAAGACATTAACAGGCTGAAAAAACTGTGTACCACAAACCAGCTGGGACCCAGCACACAAGCCATCGTAGATGCCTGTACGGAGAAAGGAATTGCGCACATCCGGCTCAACAAGGGTTCGTATATACAGCTGGGTTATGGCGCCCGGCAAAAGCGGATACGCGCGACGATGACCAGTCAGACGAATGTGATCGCGGTGGAGCTGGCCTGTGACAAGGCCGAAACGAAACGATTGCTCGATCAGGAAGGTATTCCGGTGCCGCAGGGTGAGCTGGTTGATACGCCGGATGCGCTGGCTGATGCCCTTAAACGGGTCTCTTTTCCGCTTGTGGTCAAGCCGCTCGACGGCAATCACGGCCGTGGCGTAACCACCTGCATCGAAACGGCCGGAGAAGCGCTGGAGGCATTTCACCGTGCTCAGGCGCATAGTGAAGAGGTGATCATCGAGCAGTTTATCACCGGCAACGACTACCGGTTGCTGGTCATTGACTACAAACTACAGGCGGCTTCGCTGCGTATGCCAGCCTCCGTTACCGGCGACGGGCAACAGACGATCCGGCAGCTGATTGAGCAGATCAACAACGATCCGCGCCGCGGCGACGATCATGACAATGTGCTGACCCGGATCAGCATTGACGACTGTGTAATGGCCCTGCTGCACCGGCAACACCTTACCCTGGACAGTATACCGGAAGCGGGCAGTGTGCTGGTTCTCAAGAAAACCGCCAACATCAGCACCGGTGGTACAGCAGTCGACGTAACAGACATGGTGCACCCGGCCATTGTTGCCATGGCTGAACGCATTGCACGGCTGATCGGTCTCGATGTGTGCGGCATTGATCTGATTGCAGAAGACATTTCGCAGGAGCCCGCAGCCGGTTCGCTGGCGGTGATTGAGGTGAATGCCGCCCCGGGATTCCGGATGCATACCCACCCCTCCGAAGGCAAACCACGCCCCGTCGGGAAGGCGGTGGCCGATATGTTGTTTCCCGGCAACGAAACCGGCCGGATTCCGGTCATCGCCATTACGGGTACCAACGGTAAAACGACTACCTCGCGGCTGACGGCGCATCTGTTCCGGCAGGCGGGGAAACAGGTCGGCTATACCACCACCGATGGGGTGTATATCGGGCAGGACTGCATCGAACAGGGCGACTGTACGGGTCCGGGCAGTGCCCGTAAAGTGTTGCAGGACAGCTCGGTTGAGGTAGCCGTGCTGGAGTGTGCGCGGGGTGGCTTGCTGCGTTCGGGGCTCGCGTTTGATCAGTGCGATGTCGCTGTTGTTACAAACGTTGCCGCTGACCACTTGGGGCTGAATAATATCAACACCCTCGACGACATGGCACATGTCAAACGTGTGGTACCCGAAACCGTGAAACCGGACGGGTATGCGGTGCTGAACGCCGATAACGAGTACACCTACCGGATGCAGGAGCAGTTGCGGTGCCGGATTGCGCTGTTCAGCACGCAGCCGGACAATCCGCTTATCGAACAGCATTGCGCGGCCGGCGGATTGGCGGCCGTTATTGACCGTGGCTTCATTGCGATCCGGCAGGGTGGGAAGGTTACGCAACTCATTGAGCTGATAGCGGTACCGCTGTCGTTCGGCGGCAAGGCTGGGTTCATGATCGAAAATATACTGGCGGCAACGCTCGCCGCATACTGTCAGGGGATAATGGCCGAAGACATTGCCGAAGGGCTGCGGACGTTTATTCCGTCGGGTACAAATACGCCCGGCCGGATGAATCTGTTTCAGTTTAATGATTTTGCCGTACTCATCGATTATGCCCACAATCCACACGGGTTGCAGGCGCTCGGTCAGTACATCCGGCAGGTTGAGGCAACCCACAAGGTAGGGATCATTACCGGCGTCGGCGACCGGCGCGACGAAGATATTGTGGCGCTCGGGCAGATTGCCGCGACTCTGTTTGATGAGGTGATCATCCGGCTGGATGAAGACGGACGGGGGCGTTCGTCTGAAGACCTGATTTCGGTACTGACCGATGGCATCCGCTCGGGCGATGAGCAGAAGCTGATCCGTTGTATACCGGACGAGCTCGAAGCGCTGACCTACGCCATCCACCATGCCCGGTCAGGGAGTTTGATTGTCCACCTGACCGAAAAAGTGAAGCGGGCCATTGAGGTGGTTACGGAAGCAAGGGCACAGGAAGAAACATATGGGCTGGTAGATGCCGTCTGACGGGCCGGACAAGTAAACGGGAGCGGCCCTTGACGAACCGCTCCCGTTTACAAATACAGCCTTGTGTGCTTTATACCATCACATGCGGGTTTTGCCGCATTTTATGATAGGTAGCAATAGCTCCCAGCATAAGTACCGGAATATGACGAAAACGTGAATCGGCCTTCAGTTCTTTCAGGCTCGAAAACGTATCGGAATTTGTATGATATTGATCCAGAAAAATTAACTGGGGCCACTGTGACGCCGGTTGACTGAGTAATGCTTTCATCATGCAGGTATAGGTTGGTTGCATGATTAATTCGTGTGCCGGATATTGTGCTTGTAATTGTTGGCGTAAGGTGTTGACTTCTTGACGGTTTCTGTTCGTCACAACCACTATTTTACTCATTGATTCGATGCAGGATACGGAGTCTTTGAAAACTTGTATAAAGATACCGCAAAAATCGATCAAAAACGAACAATTCCGGGAAAAGGTGAGGGAATGGGCTAATTTGTAATAAAACGAGTGTATGTAGTTTTGATGTACCTACACTCATTTTATACTATTCGAATATTACCAGCCGGACGGGCAGACTAATTCAGGCGTTCAAAAATCGTGGCAATGCCCATACCGCCGCCAATACAGAGTGTCGATAAACCGACTTGTTTGCCGGTTCGTTCAAGTTCATCGAGCAGGGTAGCGGAGATGATGGCGCCGGTTGCGCCCAGCGGGTGACCAAGTGCAATGGAGCCGCCGTTGACATTTACCTTCCCGTGATCGACGCCGAAAGCGTCCATAAACAGCATCGGGATGGCCGCAAACGCTTCGTTTACTTCGAACAGGTCGATGTCGGAAATGCTCATGCCGGCCTTTTTAAGGACTTTCTGCGTGGCCGGAACCGGGCCGGTCAGCATGATGGTTGGTTCGGAGCCAACCACGGCAAACGCCCTGATCCGCGCCCGTGGCTTCAGGCCGGCCTGTTCGCCGAATGCCTTGCTGCCAATCAGTAATGCGGCTGCTCCGTCGACGATCTGTGAGGAGTTACCGGCATGATGCACATGGTTGATCTGAACCAGTTCGGCATATTTGAGCAGGGCGAGTGCGTCCATGCCCATCTGTCCCATATTGGCAAATGCCGGTTTCAGGGTCGATAAGCTTTCCGCCGTTGTGCCGGGCCGGACGCCTTCGTCGCGGTCAAGCACCGTGATCCCGATTGAATCCTTCAGCGGTACCAGGGTGCGGGCAAACCGGTTGTCCTGCTGCGCCGCCACCGCCCGCCGGTACGATTCCGCCGCAAACGTATCGACATCGCGGCGGCTGTAGCCTTGTTTGGTGGCAATCAGGTCGGCCGAGATACCCTGCGGAACAATGTTGTGTCGGGCAACAATCTGCGGATTCATGAACAAAGCACCGCCGTCGGAGCCCATCGGCACCCGCGACATCGACTCTACGCCCCCCGCCACGACCGCGTCCACCTGTCCTGACATGACATAGGCCGCGGCCATGTTGATGGCTTCGAGGCCCGATGAGCAGAAGCGGTTGAGCTGTACACCCGCTACCGACTCGGCGTATCCGGCCTCCAGAACAGCGGTCCGGGCAATATCAGCGCCCTGTTCGCCGATGGGCGTCACGCAGCCCATGATCACATCATCGACCAGCGAGGTGTCGAGGCCATTACGGTCGCGCAGGGATTGTAACACAGTGGTCAGCAACTGAATGGGCTGAATGTCGTGTAAGGCCCCGTCGCTTTTCCCGCGGCCACGCGGCGTCCGGACGGCGTCAAAAATAAATGCATCTGCCATGTTGGTTCAGGAATACTAAGGGAGTAATGAATTGGGACTAAGAACGCTCAATGATTTGATATTCAGGAAGTCTTTTTCATTGTCTGTTACGAGTATCATATCGTGTGCCAGAGCGGTGGCAGCAATGAGCGCATCAGGAGTTTTAATTTTGTGCTTACGTCTCAGGTTAATTGTAATATCAATTATTTCAGGCGTTAATGATAGCAGTACACATTCTTCGACAAATACTTCAACTTTATGGAAAATATCAGCTTCAGTGGTTACCCAGCTTAGTAGTTCTATTTTGGTAATGACTGAAATAAACGGCGGCTCACTGAAGACAGCATCCAGAAAAACTAAACCTGATTCAGTGAACCGTCCATCTAAATATTTGCTGACTGCCGATGTATCAATCAGATAACGCTTTACCATTCGTTGCGAATCTCTTTTATATGCTGTTCGAGTGCGTCAGCCTCTTTACCCTTGATACTACCCCGCAGGCTATGGATTCGGTTTGGTTGGTCGCTTATCTTTTCCTGTGGATCATCAACCGGGAGAATGATTAACTGTACCCGTTTTGCCTTGAAATGATCAGGCAGTGTATAGTGAATTGTCCCGTTATGAATCGTTAATACTTCACTGATCGCTTCCATAACTAATTGTCTTTAAACAAATATACGAAAAAGAGGACGAACCTATCCGTTACGTCAGCAAATCCTGAAGCGCATCCGTCAGGTTCGGGAAGCCATAGCGGAAGGTGGTTTCTTCCTTAATCCGTTTGTTGAGAACATTGCTGCTGCCCAGCACGGCGATGGCCATTTCGCCGAACAGCAGCTTAATGCCAAAGGCCGGGATATTGGGCATAAACAACGGTTTGTGCAGGATGCCGGCAATCTGCTTCGTCAGCGATTCGTTCGTTACCGGTCCGGGGGCAACGCCGTTATAGACGCCCTGCCAGCTGCTGTCTTCCAGCGCCTGCATGTACATCCGGCAAATGTCATCCACGTGAATCCACGACATATACTGTTGTCCGGAACCCAGCGGAGCCCCGACGCCAAGCTTGATCGGCTGGGCAATTTTAGGCAGCGCACCGCCTTCCATTGTCAGCACCACACCCGTCCGGATTTTGACGGTCCGGATGCCGAGGGCGGCAACCTGATCGGCGGAGCGCTCCCAGAGCCGAACTACCTGCGCCATAAAGTCGGTGCCCGCCGGACTGGTTTCAACCTGCGGCCGGTCGCCCGAATCGCCGCCGTAGTAGCCAATCGCTGAGGAGGAGACAAAGGCTTTGAGGGGGTGTTTGTATTTCGTCAGAGCCGTTGCCAGCAACGCCGTTGACTGGGTACGGCTTTCGATAATTTCCTGTTTGCGGGCGTCCGTCCAGCGTTCATCGGCAATACCGGCTCCGGCCAGGTGGATGATGTAATCAGCGGTTTCGATGGCTTTCGGATCGATGGTGCCCTTTTTGATATCCCAGGTATACACCGTTACGCCCGGAACCGGTTTGGCTGAGCGGCTGAGCAGGCTCACGGCATAGCCTTTTTCCTGAAGCAGTTGGGTTAAGCGGCGGCCGATGGTGCCGGTGCCACCGGTTAAAAGTACGGTTTGCGACATAAAGCAATGCGTTTGTCAGTAGTAAGATTAACTAACGGGTAGCGGAAAAGTTGCGCACTTACCTTTATATCATACGTGTCTTTTGGCGAATAAGGCGTCGTAACTACGCACTAAACTGTATGGTATGCCTAAAATATTTGAGTATCTTGGAATTGTAATTCGTTTTTACTCCAACGAGCACGAACCGATTCATATACACGCACAATATGGAGCGGATGTAGAGCTGAAAGTAGAGTTTGAAATAGATAACCGTGAGATTGTCGCATTGCATTATTCAAGAGTAGCGGGTAAAGATGATTTCCCGCCGGCTCAGCGCAAAGAGCTTGAAAAACTCTTGAACGAATACAAGTATTTGATTGTAGAAGAGTGGGTAAATTACTTTGTTTATCATACAAAACCGGTACTTCGGAAAATAACCAAACGAATCAGATGAAAATTGTTCGGTTTGACATCCTGGGTGATTATCGACTCCGGGTTTGCTTCGATGATGGTGTAGAGAAAGTGGCTGATATGAAGTCTTTTCTATTGACGAGCGGTAACCCGTTAATCCGTAAGTTTCTGGATAAGTCGCTGTTTGACAGTGTGCAGTTAGATGATTTCGGGGTACTGGTTTGGGGTGATGACGATATGGATATCAATCCACAGGCAATCTACAACGGACAGTTTAGTATGTCTCATAACCAGACAACATAAAAAAAGCGAGCCCGTATGAGCTCGCTTTTCTGTTAGAACCGCAGCCGGACTCCGGCCAGGAAATTGCGGGTCGCCTGCGGGAAATACCAGTTGTCGGCCTGCACCTTACCCTCGCTGACATAAGCATAGGTGTAGCCGTTCGACTCGTACAGCTCGCTGAACAGGTTGTTGAGCAGGAGCGTAAACTCAATCGTATCGGCAAATTTCGGCTTCAGGGTGTAAATCAGCCGGATATCGTTCACAAAGTACGGATTCAGCTTGCGGCTCTCGTTCTGCGTATTGTCGAGGTACTGCTTCCCTACATACTTCGTCAACAGACTCAGCTCCAGATTTTTGACGGGTGT
Organism: Arsenicibacter sp. R0_47; assembly: GCF_057652235.1. Classification (NCBI taxonomy): domain Bacteria; kingdom Pseudomonadati; phylum Bacteroidota; class Cytophagia; order Cytophagales; family Spirosomataceae; genus Arsenicibacter; species Arsenicibacter sp. R0_47. The sequence goes on from NZ_JBYFCJ010000001.1 coordinate 398,767, forward strand.
ATACATGAACTGCGAACCGGCAATGACCGATGGCGAGAACGAAATATCGGTGTTGGTATGCGTGACCGACCGCTGATCGCCGGTATCGAAGTTGTCGAGGTACTCGGTGAATGTCTTTACTTTATTCTGGCTGAACGTAGCATTGACATTCCAGCGCCATTGCCGCGACAATACCGTGGCCAGTTCCAGCTCAATACCGGCACGGTAACTGGCCGGCACGTTAACACGGTTGTAGGCCCCGACATCGTTGATCTGACCCGTCAGCACCAGCTGGTTGCGGTAGTTCATGTAATAGGCATTGGCCGTGAAGGCATACCGCTGCGCCTGTCGCTTAAAACCGGCCTCCCAGTCATACAGGCTTTCGTGCTTCGGCCGGCTCGTCGGCGTACTTTGGGTATAATCGTCGCGGTTTGGTTCCTTGTTGCCGACCCCGAACGACCCGTACAGCGTATTCTGGTCGTCGAGGGTATAGGTCAGGCCGGCTTTCGGGTTAAAAAACGACAGACTGGCATCCTGCGTCACGTTCTGCAACTGGCTGTTAAAGCCAAGGAACGAATAGTTGACTGTCCGGACCTGGAGGTCTGCGAAGCCGTTCAGCCGCGTTGTCAGTTGGTAAAACGCTTTGCCGTACAGGTTGACATCGGTTTTTGTGGCATCGTCGTCATAATACCGCTGCCGGATGTTGCTGGTGCTGGCAAAACGGGCCCAGATGATTTCGCCGTAGTGCTTGCCTTTATACTGGTTCCAGCCCCCGCCGAAATTGGCCGTCAGCCGACCGCGGCCGTTGTAATCAAGGGAGAAGACAGAGCCGTAGAAGTCATTATCCAGCCAGCGCCGGCGGATAATGTCGGTTTTACGGATCGTATCGCGGCCGATAATCACATTCGGCAGCCCGTACTTCGAGAGTTTTTCGCCTTCACGATACTGTTCGTAGTAACCACGGCCTTTGGTATAAAACCCCGAGACGTTCAGCCGCCAGCTGCGGCTCAGCTCATGCGATGTAATAAGCTGATACTGATCCTGCTGGTAGTTGTCAGTTTCGTTGTCGTAGGTGTATTCGTTATAGCGGCGGTTGGTCGCCAGAATAGCTTCCGGTACGCCGTTCCACGCCTGATAGGTTTGCTCTTTACCCGAAAATACGTTCAGGCGGACAAAGCTTTTCTTGCCGTACCAGCCACCGGACACATAAAACGATTTCAGGTCAGAAAACGCGCGGTCGATGTAGCCGTCCGACTTGATCGCCGACAGCCGGGCGTCCATCACAAAGCCGCCTTTCAGCAGCCCCGAACTGGCCAGTATATTGGCCTTGCGGGTGTTGAACGAACCGCCCGACAGGTTTACTTCGGCCAATGGTTCGCGGTTCAGCTGGTTGGTCTGCACGTTGAGCGATGCCCCGAAAGCCCCCGCCCCGTTGGTCGACGTACCCACCCCGCGCTGGATCTGGATGCTGCTGACTGACGACGAAAAATCGGGCATATTCACCCAGAAAGTGCCCTGCGATTCCGCATCGTTATACGGGATGCCGTTCAGGGTTACGTTGACGCGGGTGGCATCGGAACCACGTATGCGGATGCCCGTATAACCGACGCCCGCTCCCGCATCTGACGTTGTTACGACCGATGGCGTAAAGTTGAGCAGCATCGGCAGGTCCTGACCAAGATTTAGTTTGCGGATGTCACGCTGCGTCACGTTGGTATACGCAACGGCCGACTTTTCGTTGGCACGGGTGGCCGAAACCACTACTTCATCGACCGCCACCACACTTTTCGTGAGCGACACATTGAGGCTCTGATTCTGGCTGATGGTAACCGGCTGCGTAACGGCCTCATAACCGACGAGCGAAATCCGGAGTTGGTAAGCGCCTTTCGGCAGGTTGGTGAGCCTGTAGGCTCCCGTTGCATCGGCGGTCGTCCCTTTGAAGGTGCCTTCGACAGTAATGGCGGCTCCCGGGAGGGTTCCGCCTTCGGCGTCCTTTACGGTGCCGGATAACGTAAACTGTGCCCATGCCGGCAGCGCAAACAGGCCAGGCAACAGGGCAAGCAACATACGATAGGTTGTTGTGTTTTTCATTAACTATGAAAAATGCAACGAACAGGTATAGGGGCTGTACCTATCGTTCAGTGAAAAATCAGGATGTATTCAGTGCTACCAGATAACGATGGAATCAGCATCGTCCCGTTGCTGACGGTTTCAGCATGGCTTCTGATTCAAGCCAATGCATGAAAATACGTCGAAACGTAGCTACTTTCCCTTCGCCGGCATTACCCGGATCAGGTTCGATGGGTATAATCTCAGCCCGTTGTATTAAGGCACCCCTTTAAGATTAGCAGCTACAAAGATAACGGAATTTTACAAATGTTTACTTTGACCCGCCGTATTTAGCCGGCTGGGGCTGATTCGTGCCGGTTGTGGCGGTCTTCTTCAGAAACTGGCGCAGGTGCTCGTTGCTGGTGGCCAGATCTTCTTTCCGCAGGTACATCATGTGGCCGCTGCGGTAACCTTCCCAGCTGATCCGGTCTTTCAGCTTGCCGCCTGCATCAATCTGCCACATGTTGTATTTGGCATTGAAGTAATCGCAGGCTCCGTCGTAGTAACCCGACTGGACCAGCACGTGCAGGAACGGGTTCATGGCCATTGCCTGCCGCAGGTTCTCGCCGGTCTGGTTACCATCGTTGTTCCACGGACGGACGGGGCCGAACATAAAGTAATTCAGGTCGGTCTTGTAGTTCAGCTCTTCCCGCATGTACTGGTTGATGGCCGGTGTAAACGAGTGCAGCCACGAGGTAAGCTCAGCATTGTAGTCAGGCGACATACCTGCGTCGCGGCTGTCGATGCCGAGGTAGCGGGAGTCCAGCCGGCCAACCGTGTAGCCACGGTCGCGGAGCAGTTCTTTCCAGAAAAAGCTGGTCGGAATGTCCATATTCAGCTGAGCAACTATCTTGTCTGACAGGCCGGAGTAACGCGCTACTTTAGCCGTAACCTCCTTTCGTTTCTGGTCGCTCAGTGCACCGCCCATTGTCAGGGCCGGTAAGTATTCCTGAACGGTAAAGGTCTCTACTTCAGGTAGTATATCGGTCAGATCTCTTTTCTGAAGATCGGCCGGAAGGGCTTTGTGGTACCATGCCGTGGCGGCGTAGTAAGGCAACATCAGGGCCGATTTGGCCGGACCGTCGCGCTTGATGCCTAAGTCAGTCGGCGACACCAGAATAACGCCGTTCAGGTACATCCAGTGGCTGTTCTGGAGTTCGAGGGCCAGCCCCGACACCCGCGTTGTTCCATAGCTTTCACCGATCAGGTATTTCGGGGATGCCCAGCGATTGTAGCGGCTCACGAAGGTATTGATCCAGTCGGCCAGGTACTTGATGTCGGCATTAACACCGAAGAACTTTGCCGTTGGCACATCCTTACTGGCTGGCCGCGAAAAGCCGGTATTAACGGGGTCAATGTACACAATATCCGCTACGTCAAGAATCGAGTTCGGGTTGTCGCGCATACCGTAGGGCTGCACCGGATAGCCTTCATCATCAACTTTCAGGATGCGCGGGCCGGTATAGCCGATCATCATCCAGACAGAAGCGGTGCCGGGACCACCGTTAAACGAGATAACCAGCGGTCGTGTTGAGCGGTCACTGACATCCGACCGCTCAAAATAGGTAAAAAACACACCGGCAATGGCCTTGCCTTCTTCGTCCCATACCGGAATGGTTCCGGCTGTGGTTTTGTACGGCACCTTCTGGCCTTTGATCGTCACCTCTCCTTTAGTAACAACCTGGGCATCCAGACTCAGGGTACGGGCTAACGCGCCGGCTTTTTCGGTTTTGGGCGCCGGTGTTTCTGCCGGGGCGGTCGCTGGTTTCTGCGCAAGGCTGTTCAGCATCAGGCAGCTGCCAGCCAGCGTAAGTAGTAGTTTGTTCATGAATAAAGAGTGAAAGAGCGAAAGAGTGAAAGAGCGAAAGAGTGAAAGAGCGAATGAGTGATAGAGTGAATGAGTGATAGAGTGAATGAGTGATAGTGTGAATGAGTGAAAGAGCGATAGAATAAGAGCATGACCGCTCTTTCGCTCTTTATCACTTTCACTCTTTAATATCAGTATTTTCCTCTGATTTTGGGTTTGATCTGGTTGTCGTACAGGGCACGGAGGGCAGCGTGTGTTTCGGCCGGGAGCGGGGGAAGAAGCGCGGCTTCGCCGTTGGTCTGTACCTGTTGTACCTTGGTTGCGCCCGGAATCACGGTTGTAACGGCGGGATGGTCCAGAATCCAGCGGATAGCCCAGGCCGCCAGCCGGTCGTCGGGCATGAGTGCGGCAATGGCCTGGGTTAGCGCTACACCATCCTCGAAGGCGACGCCCGAGAAGGTTTCGCCGACATTGAATTTTTCGCCGTTGGCGTTGTAGTTCCGGTGGTCGGTCGGGGCGAACTGCGTCTCCCTGGTAAATTTGCCCGTCAGCAGGCCGCTCGCGAGCGGCACCCGCACAATCAGCGCCACGCCTTTTTCCTGTGCCAGCGCGAAGAATTCGTCGGCGATGTGCTGCCGGAACAGGTTGAAAATAATTTGCAGGGAGGCAAGCCCGTCCTGTTGCAGGCAGATCATGGCTTCTTCGGCCGTTTCGACACTGACGCCCCAGTGGCGGATGAGTTTTTCATCCTGCAACCGGCGGAGATGATCGAACACTTCCCCTTTTTGCAGTTCTTCGGTCGGGATGCAGTGCAGCTGTTCCAGAAAAAGCTGATCAAGCCGGAGGTTTGTAAGCGACGATTCTACCTGACGCCGCATGGTGTCGTAGGTAAAGTTCTGTGGCCAGCCAAACCCGCTGTCGGAGCGGCGGCCGAGTTTGGTAGCGACCAGCATGGAGGCCGCGGATTGTTTCAGAAACCTGCCGATGGTCCGTTCGCTGATGCCGGTGCCATAGACGTCGGCGGTATCAATAAAATTTCCTCCCTGATCTGCATAGGCCTGCAGGATCGCGAAGGCGTCTTCTTCTGTAACATGACCCCAGTCGGCGCTGCCGAGCTGCCAGGTCCCGAGGCCAATTCCGGAAATTGTTTCAGACTGAAAAGGTCGTTTAGGTAAAATCATGTAAGCTAATGAAGTATACGCGGTTAAAATCCCGAATATACACAACAGGCCGTTAGAATGGTTGCCGGTTGTCCCGAAAACGGAGGAGATTTCTGATTGTTCCGGAGCAGGAGGGCAAAAAAAAAGCATGCTTCGGAAAGCATGCTTTTTACATTAACTAGCTATATCTTATGAATTAAGCCCGTTTTACATTTACTGCATTCAGGCCTTTTCTGCCTTGCTCAACATTAAAGCTAACCTTGTCGTTTTCACGAATGTCATCAATAAGACCTGAAACGTGCACAAAAATATCAGCGCCACCGTTAGCTGGGGTAATGAAGCCAAACCCTTTGGTCTCATTGAAAAATTTAACTGTTCCTTCTTGCATTTTTTTATTGTTTGCGGCAAATAAAAGGCCAATAAACGACATTTCCTAATACTTTGTCAGGAATTTTTGGTTTTATTTATTTGATTGTCAAGGCTGTCAACCCTATAGGGTATTTTTTAGTAGGAATGCTCCCGAACGCAACTTATTTATTAAGTTTGTGGTTGTAAAATAAATGTGGCCCGCTTCTGTCAAAACACGGTTACCTGTTTTCGACCCGAGCGGGCCACATTGCTATGCACAGCAGTGTAATTTTTAATTAAACCAACAGAGGTATTTATGGGTAGATCGCAGGAAACGTTTTCAAAAAAAGAAAAAGAAAAAGCCAGACATAAAAAGCGGCAGGATAAAGAACAGAAAAAAGAAGAGCGTAAGGCAAATGCCTCAAAAGGGCAGGGCCTGGATATGATGCTGGCGTATGTAGATGAAAACGGTAATCTGACGACGACCCCTCCCGATCCACGTAACAAGAAAACGATAGATGCCGGAAGCATTTCAATCGGTGTTGACCGGCAGGATGCCACACCGTCTGTTGCGGAGCGTAAAGGTGTTGTAACAACCTGGCTCGATACAAAAGGCTACGGATTTATTAAGGATACTCAATCGCAGCAGAGTATCTTTGTTCATAAAAATGGACTTATTGACGATATTCGTCAACAGGATAAAGTTAGTTTTCAGATTGAGACGACACCGAAAGGCCCGAATGCCGTTGAGGTGCGTAAAATCGGCTGATAACGCGGGTTAGTGTGCTTACCGGCGGGGTTACAGAGCGATATGTAGCCTGCATTATGTGTTTACATTTCCTCTGTTTTAACCAAACGAAACTATGCAAAAGCTAACTGTAAAAGAACGTCAGAAGGCTGCTCATCAGGCTGTTGAAGCCAGTAAAATGCCCTACTTAGTACGGAATATGCCCAAAACGATTCTTTATCTGACGGAAGAGCAGGCCGCAAAACGTTTCGATCTGATCCCGCAATTCCGGAAGCCGGCTAACTGAACTCATGTGATAAGCATTCGCTTGCTCTATTAAAATAATTAAATCCTCTATGAACAAACAGGAATTCATTCAGCAAGTAGCTGAATGGGCCAGAATTCGTGGCTACACTGATATCAAAGCAAATGCCGAGGGCTTTACTAAACCCGGAGGCTATGGCCGTCAGCAGGACGGTGAATCGTTTGTACCGGATGTTACAGGAATACAATCAGGAGCACGGACATACTTTGAAGTCATGCTGAAGACCAGCGATAAGGACTACCTGACCGCAAAACTCAAACTGCTACACCAACTGACAATCATTAACGGCGGCAAACTCTTCCTGATGGCTCCGAAAGGACATTCTATTTTTGCCAAAAATATTCTGGAAGGCAGCCGGATTAATGCTGAAATCGTTCCTCTTCCGGAGCGCCGGAAATAAATGCCACGATATAGCAACGGGCCGCCGCCTGAAAACGGTGTAGCAGCCTGTTGGTATATACCATATGCTTAAAACGGCCTGCGGCCCGTAGACCGGCTTGGTTACCAAGTCAGTTACGGGCCGCAGGCCGTTTGGTGTACGTCTCCGGAACATAAAAGCCCCGTTATAAAATTGTTCCGGCAATGTACAGGGAGTGCGTCGCTGCGTAAGCGACTGTTTAGCTGTTTTTTAGTGCCATAGTGTGCCGTTTAGTCCCAGAACAATACCTAACCATAAACCAATAAGACCTGCCAGCACACTGATAAACCGGGTGAGCAGTTTGTTCCAGCCATTCAGATGGGCAAAAAAGTCCATGAAGGCGGAGACAATCCCGCCGGCGGCGCCTGCCAGCGGAACAATAATCAACGGCTTCACCATCCAGTAGTCACCCCATTCCGGACGAGGGTGTTTTACCGACGACAGAAAAAGACTGATCACGGCCAGGCCGATCCCCGCACCGATTAAGGCCCGGATACTCACTGATTTCCGGCTGACCCGATTGAACGCATCCTGATGGTACATATTCATTTGATTTATTGGTTCGTACTTTATTTGTATACTAAAAGGACGTTGATTATCAACGTAAATGGATTGTTGTTTACTGTTCAGGCAGCAAGGTGCCATGCGTCATTCAGGTAATCTCAAAAAGCTACATTAATGGCAAAACGGCTATTTTTTCGCGGGACCCTGCCGGTCGTAATCAGCTAAACATTCATCGAGCGGACGCCCCTGCCGGTGGATACAGTCGCAGAACTCCTCGCAGGCCTGCGGGTTAGCACTGCCAGCACACTGCGTCAGACAGTCCCGGGTGTGGTTACGTGGTTTCAGGTCAAAGCCGGTCAGCAGCAGGAACGCCAGCAGTATTACGGTTGCGGCTACACCGGCGAAAAAACGTACCGGGAAGGTGCGGAAGGTTGCCTTTGCGACAGGCCTGACCTCGGGTTCCGGTAGCCGGTTGAAGGGAAAAATGTATTTCAGCTTGTCGTAGTCCCAGCACAGCAGGTATAGATTTGCCAGTACCATTAACGGTGATGTCAGCAGGGAGCCATCGAACCGGACAGCGACTGATAACACATATATATTCAGGATGATGGGTAAATAAATTAACGCTCCGATGATTGCCAGCCGCGGGATCAGCAGGAAAAAAGCGGCTGTCATCTGCAGCACACCGATAAAGGGGTAATAAAAGCCTGTTTTATGCAACGCTTCCAGGTAATGCCCCATCGGGTGATTTACCGACAGTGACGTGAACCGTTCACCCATAATTTTGACAAATCCTGATGGTAAAAAGCCTGCCGCCAGGGCAATACGGCAAAAGACCGTAAAATACCAGAACCACCTGTTTTTCTTTACCGATGCATGAAGCCGGTCAAGCGTTGTCGAAATCGGCATTGTCTTTTTATTTATAAAGTACTTTGTAGTGCAAAGTTATTTGAGAAAAATAAAAAGACAAGTAGTCTGTGAAAAAAAATCCGGCTGCCTGTAAGGGCAGCCGGAGAATAATGGTTTAGGCTTCAACCTCTTCCAGCGTAGGATAATCAGTGTAGCCTTCAGTGCCTGGTGTATAGAATGTACCAAAGTCCGGCTGATTAAGCGGGGCGCCGGCTTGCAGCCGTTCAACCAGATCAGGGTTGGCGAGGAACGGACGGCCAAAGGCAATCAGGTCGGCTTTACCGGCCTCTAAGTCAGCTTCGGCGCGGGCCAGGTCGTAGCCGCCGCTCAGGATTAAGGTACCCGTAAAGGTCGCGCGGATGGTATCGACAATGGCCGGATCCACAGCCGGTGCGCCCATTGAAGTATGGTCCACCAGGTGGATGTAGGTAACGAACGGGTTCAGTTGTTCGGCCAGATAGGCGTAAATAACGTCGTAGTCTGTTGAATACGGCATGTCATTGAAAACACCGTATGGCGATAACCGGATGCCGACTTTGTCTTTACCGATTTTTCCGGCGGTTGCCTGTGCGATTTCGAGGGCAAAGCGGGCGTAGTTTTCGGTGCTGCCACCGTACTGGTCAGTACGGGTATTTGATGTCGGGCGGATAAACTGCTCGACCAGGTAGCCGTTTGCCGCGTGGATTTCTACCCCGTCAAAACCGGCGTCAACAGCATTCTGCGCTGCCTGAACAAACTCGGCAACGGTTGCCTGCACGGCCTCAGTGGTCATCGCTTCCGGTGTTGGCTGCGGCTGCATGCCTTCGGTGTCGGTATAAATATCACCGGCTGCGGCGATAGCCGAGGGCGCTACCACTGTACCACCGGCATGCATGTTTGCCGGATGACCAATACGGCCGGTGTGCATCAGCTGCGCGAAGATTTTACCGCCTTTAGCGTGTACAGCATCCGTAACGGTTTTCCAGCCGGTTACCTGCGCGGGCGTGTACAGGCCCGGAACCCGTGCATAACCGTTGCCGTTCGGCGAAGGCGCAACGCCTTCCGTAATAAGCAGGCCGGCAGATGCGCGTTGTGCGTAGTAGGTAGCCATGATGTCGGTGACGTCATGGTCTGTTGTTGCCCGGTTGCGGGTCATCGGAGCCATTACAATGTGATTACTCAGCGTAATGTTACCAAGCTGAGCCGATGAAAAAATCGTTTCTGACATGTTTTCGGTCGTCTAATTGAGTTGTCGGGGACTATTCGGAGGGGTAACACTTTCAAACATTTAAAAGTTTAAATGTTTTTGGTGAAAAAAAATCAGATCAGACCATTCAGGAAGGCCGTAAGTTCGTGCAGGGCTTCCTTATTGAGGCTCAGGTGGAGGCTCCTGCCTTCTTTTTTAGCTTCGACAAGGCCGCTGTCAGTCAGGAGTTTAACATGGTGAGAGACGCAGGGTTGCGACAGGCCGGTAAGCTCCTGCACATCGGTGCTGGTCATGCAGCCTTTTTGGGCCAGTGCCTGTAAAATACCAAGCCGGTATTTATCCGAAATGGCATTTGTTGCTTTTTCGACGGCCCGGTTATCCATGCGTTGTGAATTGTGATTGTTCTGCAAAAATAACAGAATATCAGGTAGCCTGACTCTGGCGGTTGTTTTTTTGATGGCTGCCGAAGCCAGGCTACGGGGGAAATCAGCGGCGGCGGTTCTACCGGCTGCCGAGTTGCTTCAGCATCCGGGTGTGGGCATAAATAGCCCCCAGAAAAGACGGCTTCTGGTGATAGGTCAGGCCGAATTGCTCGGCGGTTGCCTTCACGATGGGCGCAATGGCCGGATAATGTACGTGGCTGATGGTCGGGAACAGGTGGTGTTCAATCTGATGATCGAGCCCGCCGATAAACCACGAAAATGCTTTTGAACTTTTAAAATTGGCAGTGCTTTCCAGCTGATGGATAGCCCAGGCGTTTTCGATACAGCCCTTTTGGTTGAGTACAGGCTCGTCAATGCCTTCAACAAGGTGGGCTACCTGAAATACAAGGCTTAGAATCATGCCGGCAATGGCGTTCATCACCAGGTACCCGATCAGCCACTGCCCTAAGGTAAGGTCGGTCAGCCAGAGCGGCAGCACGCATACAAATGCCACGTAAAACAATTTACCAAGAATCAGAATCAGGATTTCGTTCAGCGGGAACGGCTTGTTGTGCTTTGATTTTGACTGCTGCCGGTAGGTGCGTACCTGCCGGATGTCTTTCACCAGAAAGGAAAGCGTCATCATCGTATACAGCAGGAAAGCGTACAGGTGCTGATAGCGGTGGAAAAACCGATAGCGCTGACAGGTCGATAGCCGCAGAAACGGTTTACCGGTAATGTCTTCGTCCAGCTGATCAATATTGGTATAGGTATGATGGTTCAGGTTGTGCTGAATGCGCCAGTTGTAAACATTGCCTCCGAGCAGAAACAGGCTGGCGCTGAACAACTGGTTCATGCGGTTGCTGGTCGAAAACGATCCATGGTTGGCATCGTGCATGACGGCCATACCTACTCCGGCAATTCCGAAACCCATGATGATCGTGCAAAGCAGCATAGCCGGCAGCGGCAGACGGTTGGTCAGAATCAGACCGTACGGAATCAGATAAAGCGACAGCATAAAAACTGCTTTCAGGATCATCGGCAGGCCGCCGGTCTTGCAGAGTGTCTGCTGCTGGAAATGCGCTTCAACGCGGCTTTTAAGAACCGGAAAGAAACCGGACTTTTCGAGGTTCAGGAATTTAACAGATACGGGGGCGTTTGACATATTGTCGTTTAAGAGGGTAAACTGGAAGTAAGCTGTCCGTTTTGCTCACCAGGTAACGGGTGAGGCTACTTTTGCAAACTAAAACGACAATCATATACTGAGAACGTACGAATTGATGATAAGCGTATACGGACAGGGAACTTAATATTCTGATTTCTTTCAAATATATGATAAAATGCAGTCAGATGAACTATCATCAGGAGTATTAACAGCATTTTTTCAGTGGAATAAACCAGGGATTCCTTATTTTCCGGGTATATTTATAAAACCTATAAACTTTATTGGTTGATTGAGGTTAATTAGACTACTTTTGGTAAGTTTTAGTTAACAACTGACTACTACTCCTTCTTCTCCCGGTTGAGCAGATCGTATGTCCGTCCTTACCGCTTCACGCACACTTCCCGCTTCCTTTTGAGGCGTTTTTCGAAAACAGCAACAGTGATAAAACACATTGTACATGACTGACTTTCCTCAGATTTTTCCCGTTTTGGTGATTGATGATGACCTTGACATTTTCGACATAATGTCAAGGGCTGCGCATAAGCACTTTCCGGAGGTGTTGTTTATGCGTTGCCGTACTGCCGGCGAAGCAGTCGCGTATTTTAATAAACCGGATAATGTCCGGCCAAAGCTGATTTTGCTTGACCTTTTTCTGGAGGCTGCGGAGTCTGATGGCTTTGTCTTGTTGCCCGAGCTGAAAAAGCAGCTGGCTGAATTTCAGATTCCGGTTGTTATTTTGTCGGGTTATGCAAAGGAAGGCTCTGTATTACAGGCCTATGAGCTGGGAGCAAGTTCATTTATTGAAAAACCGGGCGATTTTCACGGCTGGGTAGCCATGATGGATAAGCTGCTGGAATACTGGAAAGGGAACAGCGTTCCGGAAGTTAAACCGCCTGATGAGCAAACGCCGTCAGTTGTGCCCGAAACACCGCCTTATGAATAAGCGGATCGGCCGGCTCATGCGGCTATATATAGTAATTTAACCTCAGATGCTTATAACGCCATGCCGGCTGGTGTGGTTTTATTTTTGACCTGCGGCTGGTTTCAGGCGATAATCAGCAGCAGAATCAGCGGAACCAGGTGTTCCCGGAGAAACCTGACGGCTTTGTAAATCAGGTTTACGACTGCCTGATAGGTCAGCGCCATAATTTCCGCAATTTCATCATACGTCAGCTGGCTGTAAAAACGCAGGTAGACCGCTTCCTGCTGGCGGCGTGTGAGCTGACGCATAAAGTGCTGCAGCCGTTCCTGCTGTTCAGAGTGGGTCTGCTGTTCAATCAACCGGCTTTCATGGCTGAACTCAAACCAGTGTTCGGGTTCTTCACTAATGCCTTCAAACTTCTCGCCCTTCCTGATTTCCCGGATAAGCTTATATTTCAGCGCCTTAAACAGATACCCTTTTACCGAACTAACCTCTTCGGGAAGCGCCGTATTGGTCCACAGCTCAAAAAACAGGTCCTGAATACAGTCGTCAAGGAGTTGCCCGTTGGGTATTGTTTTCAGGCCGTAGTGGTAAAGTGCCCGGTAATATCTGGTAAATAATGTTTCAAATGCCCGCCGGTCGGCGTTCCGGAAATCCTTCCATAGCTGACTATCTTCCATGGGTATGAAGGGGGGATTTATGCATATACCGGAATCAGGGCCGGTAAGGCTATTGGCGGTGGCAGAATTTTATCGTTTAAATAAATAATAAAAAAAAAGGAAAAAAAATGATTATCCCGTGAGGGTTTGGGGTACTGGTTAGTGTAAGGCTACTCAACGTTATGAAACCTGAACAACTAATCACCGACGATACCTTTCTGGCCTGGTACTTTCAGACCGATGCTGCCTGTGTCAGTAAATGGAATCAGCTGCTGCGCGAAGACCTTGACCTGAAATCGGCGGCCGATGAGGCTGTCTTATTACTGTCCCTGATTCACCGGCAGGAGGAACAACAGGTCACCGACCGGCAGATTAGTCAGTCGCGGCAAGTCCTTATGCGCCGGATCAGTGAATGGGAGCAGGCACAGCAGCGCCGTCCGGTGTTCCGGATTACCTACCGGCGGGTACTGGCACTGGCGGCCTGTCTGGCGCTGGCCGGGTTTGGTGTGGGCTGGTTTCTGCAACAGCGTCAGCCGGCGGGGACCTATGCTACTGCCGGCAACCGGATGGTAATGACACTGGCTGACGGGTCGCTGGTAACGCTCAATAAAGGTACGGCCATAAAGGTGTCGGGGATGGAGGCCAATGAAACCGGTAACCGCGAAGTATGGCTGGACGGGGAGGCCTTTTTTGATGTAAAACACCTGACCGGCAACCGGAAATTCATCGTTCATTCGGGTGATGTGGATGTGGTTGTGCTGGGAACCCGGTTTACTGTAAAAAGCGGTCCGCAGCAGACAGCCGTGGCCCTGGAGTCGGGGCGTGTGGAGCTGACGGTGGCGGGCAACAAGGCGGGCAAACTCATCATGAAACCCGGTGAACTGGTTGAGTACTCGCGGACATCGGGGCGGCTCGCCAGAACGGACATAAACGTGAAAAACTACGCCGCCTGGCAGGACGGGAAAATTGTACTGGAAAACGCCGGTGCGACCGACCTGCAGAAAATCTTCCGCGAGCGGTTTGATATGGACGTAGAAATCGAAGAAGGCGCTGACCCCGGCGAGTTTAACGGGGTATTTCCGGCCGACGATCCGGCGGTGCTGATCCATGCCCTCGAAAAAACGTATCCCGGTCAGGTCGTCCGGACAGAGGGTGGGCTGAAGTTTGTGAAGCCCGGTCAGCCGTGAGCAAAAGCGAATACCAAATCCTTTACCTGTATATGAAAAACCTTTCCATCCGAGTACTGGCATGCTGGTCCTGTTACCTGCTGCTATGTTGTCTGGCGCATCCGTCGCCGGGACAGTTACTGGCTTCCCGCCACGGCGAAGCCCCGCCGGAGCGCTATCAGGTGACTGCCGACGCAAAATCGTTAAAAGTAAGGCTTCAGGAATTACAGACGCGCTACAAGGTCTCGTTCTCCTACGACCGCCGGACCATTGATAATAAGGTGATTGACTACGGTACGCGGACATTTACGACGCTTGAGCAGGAGCTGTCCTTCATTGCGTCGTCGCTGCAGCTGCGGTACGAAAAACTGGCGGGTAATCTCTATGTGCTGACGCCGGTTAAGAAAACGGCGGCTTTGCTGCCGGAGCCGCTGCGAACCACAACTACCCTGGCCGGCAACCTAACCGGCCCTGATCCGGAGGCCATTACCGACCGGAAACGTATAGTGGGTGACGTGATTACGGGTAAGGTAACGGCGAAGGCCGGAGGGACTCCGTTGCCGGGGGTAAATATCATCCTCAAAGGCACACAGACCGGTACCGTAACGGGTACCGACGGGTCGTTCCGGATGGAAGTGCCGTCGGCCAGTGCGGTGCTGGTGTTCTCGTTTATCGGCTACCAGACCACAGAAGTACAGGTTGGGGGGCAGACCTCTGTTCAGGTTGCGATGGAGGAAAGCGTGGCTATGCTGAACGAAGCCGTGGTGACCGCGCTTGGCATCAAACGTGAAAAGCGCTCGTTAGGGTATTCGGTCGGTAATGTAGAAGGCACCGCCCTCACCCAGACGCCGCAGAACAACGTCCTGAATACGCTGTCGGGTAAGGTAGCCGGGGTGCAGATTTCGCAGATGGGCGGCGGTGTGGGCTCATCGGTCAGCATGATTATCCGGGGAGCCAACTCGCTCAACAGCGATAACCAGCCGCTGTTTGTCATCGACGGGGTGCCGGTAGCCAATAAGCTGACTAACTCGTTTTCGGGAGCAGACATGGGTAACCCGATCTCCGACATTAACCCCAATGATATTGCCAATATCTCGATTCTGAAAGGCCCGAGCGCGGCTGCCCTCTACGGCTCACGGGCGGGCAGCGGGGTGGTGCTGATTACGACCAAGTCGGGAGCCGGGGCGAAAAAGGGCCTTGGCGTGTCGTTCAATACCGCACTTGTCATGGACAGACCGATTCAGTATGTGCAGGTGCAGAACAAGTTCGGATCCGGGAAAACGGGTGCTCACGTGCTGGAAGAGGCCGAAAACGAAAGCTGGGGCGCGCAGCTGGATGCCGGCGAAATGTGGGTGCAGTGGAACAGCAACGGCCAGAAAGTGCCGCTGGTTTCGTATCCGGACCGGTTTAAGGATTTCTTTCAGACAGGATTCACCAACACCAACAACGTGTCGGTCAACGGCAATTACGAGAAAGGGAATTTCCGGCTGTCGGCGGGGAACATGAAAAATACCGGCATTATTCCGAATACCGATCTGTCGCGGTTTACGATTGCGCTCAACTCGGCCTACAACATCACGGACCACTTCCGGACGGCGGTCAGCCTGAACATAACCCAGTCGGGATCAGATAACCGGCCGATGATTGATGCGAGCCGGAATGATCCGGTCCGGAGCATTTACGAAATCGGGTCGCAGGTCAATATCAACGATTTGCGGGACTACTGGCTGCCGGGTCAGGAAGGTATTGCCCAGCGGAAATATAAGGACAAGCAGAACAACCCGTTTTTTCTGGTACACGAAAATACGACGGGCTTCGGCCGTGACCGGACAGTGGCCAAAATCCAGCTCGATTATGACCTGAGTAAAGAACTGATGCTGACCGGCAAATATGCCCGTGACTCCTACAACGAGATCTTTGAGGCGAAAAAGGCATACAGCAATTTCGAGGCGCTGAAAGGTGGCTACACGATTTCCAACGACTACCGCAAGGAAGAGAATATGGACATCATGCTGACCTACAAAAAGACCTTTTCGGACGACTGGAGCCTCAATGCGATGGTTGGTGCCAACCGGCTGAGTCAGTATTACCGCGCGTTTTATAATGCAACCACCGAGCTGGTTGTACCGGGGTTGTATACCATCGCCAACGGGGCGCCCGGTACCTTTAATCCTGTTAGCTCACTGGCGCAGAAACTGCTGTACGGCGTTTACGGATCGGCATCGCTGGGCTTCCGCGATTGGGCATATCTGGACCTGACCGCCCGTAATGACTGGACCAGCACGCTCAAAAAAGGGAATAACTCCTATTTTTATCCCTCTGCATCGCTGAGCGTCCTGGCGTCGGAACTGGTGCGGATGCCGCACTGGATCACGTTTGCCAAGGTGCGGGCCGGTTTTGCACAGGTCGGTAATGATGTGGAGCCCTACAGCCGTTCGCAGACCTATAGCACGGCCCTGGACTGGGGCAGCGCTAAGCGTATGTACATGGGGGGCGTGCTCCGCAATCCGGACCTGAAACCGGAAATTTCGACCTCACACGAGATCGGCATCGATATGAAGTTCCTGAAAAACCGGATCGGGCTGGAGGCTACGTATTACAAGCGCGGCAACAAAAACCAGGTCCTGTCGATTACCACACCGATTGAGTCGGGGGCCGGCAATAAGCAGATTAACGCCGGTCTGGTCGAAAGTGAAGGCTTCGAACTGGGTATCGTCACGACGCCGGTTAAAACGGAAAACTTCTCATGGGACATGAATTTTACCCTGACCCGCAACCGGACCTACATCCGTAAACTGGCCGAAGGGATTAAGTATTTCTCGTTTACCTCCTACAGCGGGGCCGAAATCCGGACCTACGAGGGCGGGCAGATCGGGGATATTTACATGGCACCGATGCTGAAGGTGAAAGACAAGGCGTCGCCCTATTATGGTTACCCGATTGTGACCAGCGGTGGCCTTTACCAGACGGATAACGACCCGAATAACCTCGTGAAAATCGGGAATTTCAACCATACGTTTATCATGGGTATCCAGCCGACAATCCGGTATAAGCAGTTCAGCCTGTTTGCGAACATTGACTGGCGGCAGGGCGGCCAATTCTATTCGAATACCATGATGTTTCTGGGCAACAACGGGATGCTGGACGAAACGCTGTCGGGTGTGGCCTATGACCGGTCGCGGAGCCTGGCCGATCAGATCAAAGCCGATCCGGAGCGGTACCTGGGTGAGTGGATCGGTGGCCGGAATGCGGCTTATGGCGGGTTACCGTGGCCCGAAGGCAGCGCCGAAGCGGCAAAGCGGGTACAGGATGCCAGCCTGAATCCGGGCGTACTGGCGACCAAAGATGCTGCCGGTAATACGGTTTATGTGGAAAATCTTGGCGGCGCCGGCAGCAAATGGATTGATCCGTTCAGCGCCTACCGCTACGCCAACCGGCCGTTTCCGGACCGGAATCTCTACAGCGCGACCTATGTGAAGCTGCGGGAAATTGCCATTACCTACATCCTGCCCAAAAGCCTTACCAGCCGCCTGAAAATCCAGAATGCCTCGTTTTCCATTGTCGGCAACAACCTCTATACCTGGACACAGCACGGTATTAAGGGCCTCGACCCTGAGCGGGCATTCCGGCCGACCGGCACAAGCTGGTCGCAAGGCGTTGAATACTATAACGTTATGCCGATGACAGGCTCGCTGGGCTTTAAACTGAATGTAGATATCTAACCACTGACACTCATGACATTCACAGGAATTAAATCACTGGCCTCTGTTTTTCTGACCGGCTGTCTGCTTTTTTCGTGTCAGGACCTGACGCAGATCGACAAAAACCCGAACAGTCCCGAACAGGTATCGTCGAATTACATCATGACCTATGTACTTTCCAATACCGGTAAGGCATTCTTCAGCCTGGGGCGGGACGGGTCAAAAATCGGCGCGGCTATGCAGTATATGCAGGCAGGTACCAACGAAGGAGCCGCCGTCATTAACCAGTATGCTTGGACGCAGGAGAATTGGGATACCTACTACGATATTCTCCGCAACAACCAGCTGATCTACGAAAAAGGGGTTAAGGAAAACAACCGGCTTTTTCAGGGAATCGCCCTCACCATGCGGGCACTGGTATACGGCCTGCTGACAGACCTGTACGGCAATATCCCGTATTCGCAGGCGCTCAATGCGTCGTCGGGTCTGTTTTTTCCGAAATACGATGAGCAGCAGACTGTTTACAAGGGCGTGCTCGCCGACCTGAAACAGGCTGTAACGCTGCTGAACAGTCTGGAAACCAAAGATGCTGTAAACAGTACCTCCGACATTCTGTACAAGGGCGACGGGGCCAAATGGCGGAAGTTTGCCAACTCGCTCCGGTTGCGGTATGCCCTGCGGCTGGCCGATAAGCGGTCGGAGATGTCAGCGCTGGACGTGAACATTCAGGCCGAGTTTACGGAAGCGGCGGCCGATGCCTTTACCAGCAATGCCGACGATGCGTCCATGCTGTTTCCGGGGATCAGCGCCGACAATTCGGCAGCGGGCGGACCACTCAATTCGCCCAACCCCAATTACCTGCTGAAGCCTGGAAAACCGTTTGTCGATAAACTGATTACGCTGAATGATCCGCGCCTGCAACGGTGGGTGCAGCCGGTGCTGCGGAAATGGGATGCGAAAGTGACCAAAGAAACCACCGTGACGGTGAAAAATATGTACGGCGAAAGCTATTCGGTTGTGTATGTACCTGCCACGACGGCCAGTGCCGATACGTCGCTCTATGTCGGGTTACCGATCGGTCTGCCGATTACCCAGGCCATTTCCTATAACAAAGGCAACGACGCCACGGCCTACAATAACGAACGGAATCCGTACATTTCGTTTCTGCACGAGCGCTACCGGAAAAATACGGATACCTATGTGCCGATGAACCTGATGACCTACAGCGAAGTTGAGTTTATCCTCGCCGAAGCAGCGCTGGCGGGCACTTTCGGGGCTACCGATGCCGAGGGACATTACAAAAAAGCTATTCGTGCGTCGATGGACAAGGCCGGTGTCTTTACCATATCGTATGATTTTGAGAAATACTATGCCCAGCCATCGGTTGCCTACGCATCGGCTACCAACAAGCAGGAGCGGATTCTGGAGCAGAAATGGCTGTCGTCGTGGTTTGGTATTCAGTCGTGGTTCGACTGGCGGCGGACGGGCTATCCGGCCCTGAAAGCCGGCGAAGTGGCCCAGTATGGCAAGGCGCTGCCGGTCCGGTACATGTATCCGGTCCCGAATCAGGATCCGTCGTACCTGACCAATTATAATGCTGCTGTAGAACGGCTGGGCGCAACCAATTATATTCCGGCCGGTCAGAGTAAAGACCACCCATATGCCAAAATGTGGGTGATACAGGGCACCGGAAAGCCCTGGAATTAACCAATTAAGCCGGAGAAACCCCGATGAGAACCTTTTCCCTTGTATTCGTTTGCTATCTGCTGTTTAATGCCGGTAAGGTGTCGGCGCAGGTTGATCTTTCCCGCGCCGGCATCTGCAATGTGGCCGGTAATGAACCACAGATTACCCAATCTATAACTGTCCTGCAGGAGGAGGTTGCCCGCCGGACCGGTATTGCCTTACCGGTATCGGCCGGGGTTGACAGCCGCCCGGGGCCAAAGATTGTTCTGGTACTGGAACAAAGGCGGCTTCAGGTACCGGCAGCACTGCGCAGGGCACTGGACGCATTGCCGGCACCGGCAGCGGAAGGGTTCCGGATTGCCACACTGGCGAATGAAGCGGTTGTGATCATTGAGGGAAAAGATGCCCGTGGCCTGTTGTACGGGATCGGGCGGTTGCTGCGGAAATCCGCCATGACCGGTGGCCGCATGGTGCTTGCGGAGGCGCTTACCCTGTCGTCGAGCCCGAAATACAGGGTGCGGGGGCATCAGCTGGGCTACCGGCCAAAAACGAATTCGTACGATGCCTTTACGGTGGCGGGGTTTGATCAGTACATCCGTGAGCTGGCGCTGTTTGGGGCCAACAGCATCGAAATTATGCCGTCGGGAACAGACGATGATTCGACGAGCCGCCACATGAAACTGCCGGCCATGGAAATGGTTACGGCACAGTCCCGGATCTGTATGAAATACGGACTGGATTGCTGGATGTGGTATCCGAACATCGGCAAGGATTTTTCGGATCCTGCCAAGGTAAAACGGGAGTTGCTGGCCAGGGAGCAGGTGTTCCGGACGGTCCCGAAAATTGACGCCGTTTTTGTGCCCGGCGGTGATCCCGGCGAACTCGAACCCGACGAGCTGTTTACATGGCTCGGAAAGGTAGCCGTGGTGCTGAAAAAATACCACCCGAACGCAAAAATCTGGGTATCGCCTCAGTCGTTCAAACCGGAAAAAGTGTGGTTTGATGCGTTTTTTAAACACGTCAACAGCGGTTATCCGTGGCTGGGCGGGATTGTATTCGGGCCTTGGGTGAAGGTGCCCGTCGAGCAGATCCGGAAGATCGTGAAACCCGCTATCCCGATCCGGAATTACCCCGATATTACCCACTCCATTGCCTGTCAGTATCCTGAGCCAGACTGGGATCCGATGTGGGCGATGACGCTGGGCCGCGAAGCCATCAACCCCCGGCCGAATGACCAGAAGCTGTTTCACAACGCCGTAGCACCCTACTGCATCGGCAGCATCAGTTATTCGGAAGGTACAAACGATGATGTGAATAAGTTTATCTGGAGCGATCAGGACTGGCAGCCGGGCACCGATGTGCGCGAAACGCTGAAGGACTACAGCCGTCTGTTTCTGGGGGCTGATCTGGCCGATGAGGGGGCGCTGGCCCTCGCCGCCCTGGAGCAGAATGTCAAAGGCCCTGTGCCGGCGGCGGAACAGATTGACCGTACCCTCGTGCGCTGGCAGGAGATGGAACGGCGTGCCCCGCCGCAATTGCTGGCGAATCCGCGTTTTCAGATGGGGTTGATCCGGGCGTATTTTGATGCGTATATCCGTGAACGGGGCCTCTACGAAACCGCTCTCGAACGACAGGCCTATGCCGCCCTGACCGCACCGGCGGAGACCGCAAAGAGCCGTGCGCAAAAAGCGCTGGCCATTCTGCGGAAAGCCTGGGAGGAGCCGGTGGCGGCACCGCTGAAAGCCCGGTGTCTGGCCCTGGCCGATTCGCTGTACCGGAGCATCGGCGCGCAGCTGACCGTAGACAAACACGGCGCCATGCCGGGGCGTGGCAATTTTATCGATAATCTCGGCTATCCGCTCAACGATGCACCCTGGCTGACCTATGAGCTGGAAAAACTGGCGGGTATGACAGAAGCTGAAGCCGGCAAAGCCCTCGGGCAGTTGCTCCTGCGGACGTATCCGGGAGAAGGCGGTCTGTATGATCACTTCAGCAGTACGCTGAGCCGGAGCCGTGTGGCTGGCCGCATGAGCCGCGAAAAAGACCCCGGCAGCCTGCAATCACCGCGGGTAAGCTATACCGTTACGCTGCCGGGTAAGGACTATTACCGTGCGTTTCCCGGCATGACGACGCCGGTGCCCATTGCGCCGAAAGCCTGGTACACCCAGATGGAGGTGCTGTACGAAAACGTGTTGCGGGTGGCCTACGATCAGCTGGATCCGTTGGCTACCTACAGGGTACGGGTGGTGTATACCGGCCGGTTCAAGTCGTCTATCCGCATGAAAACGTCGGATAATGTCCTGATCCATGACTACCTGAAAGCCGGTGTTCAGCCGGTCTACGAGTTTGCTGTTCCGGCGGGGGCCATTAAAAACGGGAAAGTAGTATTTGAGTGGAACTGCAAAGCCGGTGAACGGGGCCTGCAACTGACCGAAATTTCCCTGATCCGCCAGTAGCATCGCCTAGCGTACCGCCGGTTCGAGCAGCCGGATAGTGCCTTTGCCGGCATCAATTTCGGCTTCCAGCCCTACCGGAACCGTGAATTTATCTTTAATATGCCCGATCATGGCACCGGTGAAAGCCGGTTTGCCAAGCGGGGTAATGTGGTCGGCAAAAATGTCTTCCATCGTCAGCGAGCCGTAGCCGCCGCTGCCTGGATCGCATTTGGTACACTTACCGAACACAAAACCGCTGATCTGATCCAGAATCCCGGATAGCTTCAGCTGGGTCAGCATACGGTCCATGCGGTAAACGTCTTCGCCGACATCTTCAATAAACAGAATGCTGTTTTTCCAGTCGGGGAGGTATGAGGAGCCGATCAGGTGACTCAGCACGGTGAGGTTACCGCCCAGCAGCCGGCCACGCGCCGTACCGGTGGTCAGGGTGGTAATGCGGTCGGCTACCTGCGTCAGGTTATCGCCCTTTTCGGCCGGATTCTGCATCGTTACCGCCTCGCCATCCATCAGTACGCGCCGGAACCAGCCGACGGTATAGGCGTTCCAGGTGGCCGAGCCGACCGGCCCGTGAAAGGTAATGAGGCCGGTTTTCGCGTAAATGGCCAGCAACAGGG
The DNA here is from genome assembly GCF_057652235.1 of Arsenicibacter sp. R0_47. NCBI lineage: Bacteria > Pseudomonadati > Bacteroidota > Cytophagia > Cytophagales > Spirosomataceae > Arsenicibacter > Arsenicibacter sp. R0_47. The sequence goes on from NZ_JBYFCJ010000001.1 coordinate 421,030, forward strand.
CCGTAATATCGCTGTAGCCGATAAGCGGTTTCGGGTTGCGCCGGATAGCAGCATAGTCGAGGAGGGGCAACAGACGGGCACACCCCCAGCCGCCGTGCATGGCGACAACACCCTTGATGTCGGGGTCGGCGAAAAAGGCGTTCAGGTCGGCGGCGCGGTCGGCATCGCGGCCCGCCAGATACCCGTACCGTTCGTAGAAATGAGCCCCCAGCCGCGTTTTGAACCCCAGTGCCTGCAACGATTCAATGGCAACCTGTACTTCTTCGCGGCTGTAGGCCGGAGCCGCCGGACAGAACAGGCCGATGGTGTCGCCCGGCTTCAGGCGGCCGGGTTTCAGAGAATCAGCAGACAAGGCTGGCAGGCTGAGTGCAGGAGCCAGTGAGGCAAGTTTGAGGAACGAACGGCGAGTTGACATAAGGCAAATATAAACAAATACGCCCGATCCGGTTAAACAGGACAAAACAACACCTCAGCCGGTGCTTTTGCCAGTTGGCGGAAAACGTGCTTCGTGAGTTGGATGCTGTGTGCCAGCTTTGTACCAGCAAACAACAACTACAAGCACATGAAAACGTCTTCTTTTGCCCGCACTGCCGTCATGGCAGTTTTATGCATCGCGGCCCTGACCGGCTGTAAAAAAGAAATTGAACCATCACCGGAGCTGTCGGCGCGGGTTACAGGATCGTATACCATCGCCAGTATCGAAACGGATGGTAAAACGTATCCGGCCGTACAGACCAACCTGAAAGGTGGCCTGACAGTGGTTCGGGAGTCAGAAACGTCGGTGGGTATCGACCTGAACATTACCACAAAAGATAACGGGGATTTCCTGCAGGGGAACGTGAGCGGTGTATCCGTAACGGATGCCGGCAACGGGCAGGTAAACCTGATGAAAAGCGGGGACAACTTCGGCAAGGGCGGTAACGGCCAGATCTCAATCAAGGTCTCGGATACGAACGATAAGGACATGGTTATTAACCTGAAAAAATAGCCTTTCAGCAGTACTGTAGCGTAATATGGTTATCTTGTCCGGAAACTGAATACTAACCTGTTCCGGAGATAATCGTTATGAAACTTCCGATTCTGCTGGTGTCGGCCCTGTGCCTGGTTGCCGGTGCGTTCCGTACGCCTGTCGTTGCGCCGGCCGACGCTGAATTTCCGGCCGGACTGGTATCCTTTACCCCTTATGCCGGTAATCCGGTGTTTACGGGTACTGGCGAACCAACAACCTGGGACCAGACGATCCGTGAGCGGGGGTATATCCTGCATGAAGGCAACACATACCACATGTGGTATACGGGTTACCGGAAAGCCGGTGAGGACAAAACCAAACTGTTGGGCTACGCCACCTCGGCCGATGGCCTGCACTGGACCCGGTATCCGGCCAATCCGATTCATCAGGGGCTTTGGGTGGAGGACATGTGTGTCCTGAAAGATGGTAACACGTATTACATGGCTGCTGAAAGCCGCGACGATATTGCGCATCTGCTCACCTCTGCCGACCGGATTCACTGGCAGGATCAGGGGGCGATTGACATCCGCTACAAAAACGGGCAACCGCTCAGCAAAGGCCCGTATGGTACCCCAACGCTCTGGAAAGAGGGAAAACGCTGGTATCTGTTCTACGAACGCAAGGACGAAGCGGTCTGGCTGGCCACGTCAACGGACCTGAAAACATGGACCAACGTACAGGATGAACCGGTTCTTGACAAAGGGCCGGACGACTACGACCGCTTTGCCGTGGCGATGAACCAGATCGTACGCCACAAAGGCCGCTACTATGCGTATTACCACGCCAGCGCGTTTAAGGACTGGCGCGAATGGTCGGTGAATGTGGCGGTTTCAAGCGACCTGGTGCACTGGAAAAAATACCCCGGCAACCCGATTATGGGCAACAATGCGTCGAGCGGTATTCTGGTCAGCGACGGCAGTAAGTACCGGCTCTATTCGATGCATCCGGATGTCCGGGTATATTTCCCGAAATAAGGCACAGGCCGCTTCCGGATTGTTCAGCAGCAGGATTTATCAGGGTTGCGGGCGTTTTGAGATATAGACTACGCCCCGGCCCGACTTGCTGTTACAGAAAAAAAAGTTTTCGCCGGAATGTCCCCTGCCACAGACAGCATCGGTACCGGCAATGTATAACCGTTGTTGCGCATCCAGATAAAGGCCCCGGATCTGATGCAGCTGAGGCAAGTCAATACGCCGGTTGGTTTGAGTGATAATGCCCGGAGTTTCAAAACGACGGGTTGACTGCGTCGGTGGATCCAGATACACCCGGTTGATGGCATACACTTCTCCGGACGCGGATTTGACCGGACTGATGGCAAGCGGTGAATCGTCTGTATTTTCAAATGCATTCAGGTCTCGGTTGTACCGGCGATAGAGCTGCCAGGTTAACCCGTCGTCGGTGCTGAATTTGCTTGCATTGGTCATCGACTGTGCCAGTCCATTTCGCGTAATTAGTCCGTCAAACGCAAACAGCGTGTCCCGGTACATCAGAAACCCAAAGACGGATGCCGTAGGCTGCGTTACCTTCTGCCAGTTCTTTCCCTGATCTGTCGACCGGAAAACAGAGGTAATGGTCGAAATCAGCAGTGTTTTATTGTAGTCACCCCATACCCCAAAGATTTCTTCGTCTATGGGCGCTTTGACAGTGTACCAGTCCGGATAGTCAGGAGAGATCGTATCCTGGTCGGATTTCTGGCAGGAGAATGCCAGTAAAAGCAGGGCGTAGCCAATAAAGCGGTACATAAAGGACATGATGTGTTTATTATTTTTGTGTAAATGTATACAAAAAGTACTTGCACGATCGATGACCTGATTTAACGGGATGTGTTGGTATCGGCCTGACACCTGCGGAACAATCGTACTGCTGCCTTGGGTTGCCTTACGACCCGATCAGCCGTTTGGCATGTTTCCGGATAAAGAATGACCCGATTCCGGTGGTGATGGCTGTTGCGATAAAGACAAGTATCCAGAAACGGCCCATTGGTAAGGTTCGTGTGGTCAGTTCGGCCCAGAAGGCGGCATACAACCCGACCACTGACCAGTTCATAAAATAATAATGCCAGTGCAGCCAGTTCTTCACCTGTTTACGGAAAAGTGCCGGCACAAAACCGCCAATAATGGTAATAGTGCTGAAAATAGCGAGGGCATGGAACGGGCCGAAACGGCCGAATAAATGGTAGATCAGGAACGCGCTGCCGTTGGTGAGCAGCATACTGATGACATACACATAACCAATACGCCGGTGCATCAGGCCTCTCTTAGGGAGTGCAACGACCATACCGCCTGCTACCATGGCAATTACGGCAAAACTTACGTGGATAATACCTGTCAGTGAATGTATCATAAGGCTATGGGTGTAAATAAAAGGATAGCCGAACATAGCACATTGACAGCCCATAAGCCGATATATTTCCGATAAACAAGGTATTTGTTCTGCTGTACAGGCGTTTTTCCGGAGTGGGTTAAAACGCCTCCGCCCGACAACAATCTGTTGTCGGGCGGAGGCTGTTGTTGTATAAAGACGGGTTATGCTGACTGAATAAACTTCAGCAGGTCGGCGTTGATCGTAGCCGCTTCGGTGGTTGGCATGCCGTGCGGGAAACCAGGGTAGGTAATCAGGCTGCCGTGCTGAAGCAGCTTGATCGCTTTGCGGGCCGTGATGTCAATCGGCACAATCTGATCGTCTTCGCCGTGCAGAACCAGTACGGGTACTGTTATACTTTTCAGGTCTTCCGTAAAGTCTGTTTCCGAGAAGGCTTTGATGCCGTAGTAATGCGCATTTATACCACCCATCATACCCTGCCGCCACCAGTTGTTCCGAACGCCGGGCAATTCGGTAGCACCCGGCCGGTTGTAGCCGTAGAACGGGATCGTGAACTCGTGAAAATACTGCTGACGCCGGGTAGCGGTGTTTTCGCGGATGTCATCAAAAATGGCCATTGGAACGCCGTCGGGGTTGCTGTCGTTCTGTACCATCAACGGCGTTACCGCACTGATGAGTACCGCTTTCGCAACCCGTCCCTGACCATATTTAGCCGTATACCGTGCCACGACACCACCACCCGTAGAGTGACCGATATGGATGGCATCTTTCAGATCCAGAAACTCCACCAGCTCGGCCGAGTCGGCTGCGTAGGTATCAATGTCATGTCCGTCCGTAGTTTGCGTAGAGCGTCCGTGGCCACGGCGGTCATGGGCGATTACCCGGTAGCCGTGTTGCAGGAAAAACATCAGCTGAGTGTCCCAGTCATCGCTTGACAGTGGCCATCCGTGATGAAATACAATCGGTTGACCGGTTCCCCAGTCTTTGTAATACAGTTCAGTACCGTCTTTCAGTTTTAACGTAGGCATAACTTTGGCGTTTATTGGTTTGAGAATGCGGTAAGGGCTAAATCCCCTGGCTTACGGTGGCAAAGTTGGTCACTGCCGGCTGACAGTTCGCGGTATGAATCCCTGATCGTGCGGTATTTTCAGCGGTTTTTAGGGACAGTCCTGCTTTTCGTACTCTTTCAGCGGTTGCTGCCGGCCGCCGTTGATGACCTGTGCGCCGTTTTGTCGGCATACGTTTACACTTTATCCGGCGGCCGCCAAAAGGGAAGTCAGTTTCAGGGCGAAAAGTAAAAATGCCGGGCAGGCAGCGTTATGGTTACTTTGGTGGGAAAGAAATAGCTTAAATGTGATTATTTGTAACTACTATTGGTATGGTGTTTATAAAACCATTAAAGTTTGGTTAATATTAGGTACGGTCATGTGGTGGCGTTTGCCGCTAAGTAAATAGATAGTTTCTTTGAGCGAACATATAAATATTCACTTGAACAAGCCTTTAATGCCCGGCCCTTTTGCGTCGGGCATTCTTTTTTGCGTATTCATCTGCCACCCGCACACCATCAGCAATATTCCGATGGCCGTCATGATAAAGTGAAGGGCATTAACATCGCGTACCATGGCCACCTGTACACCGATCCAGCCGGTCAGTAAAATGCCTTGTATAAACACCAGCGACGGGGCCAACCGGTAGTGTCGCAGCGTGAGTATTCCCGTAACCAAGTTGAACACGCCATTAACAAAAAAGAGTGTAAGGCCGGGGATGAGATACGACGAAAACGGTGAATGGACAAGGTACGCCCCCGACATACCCATTTGCCCGCCGCTTGGGTCAATAACGAACAGATAACCGGCGATGACGGCGTTTATACCAGTCAGAAACAGCAGAATGAGTGCTATGATGCGGCCGGCTTTCGGAAACGTGCGCATGGTAGTTAGCCTTTGACGAAACTACGCGGTTATAGGTAGCTATGGCGCAAAGATACCTGTGCGTTTGATTTGATAATCAATTACTAATGAGGATCATATAAGTGGCTGATGGCAGGCAGTATGGCGCTGCGTAATCACTTTGCTTTGGCAAAATGATCATAGGCCAGCTTCGCAATGTCGGCGATGATCCGTTCGTTGGCTTCGGCTCCTTCGGTTGAATTGGTGACGAATACGCTGATGATGAGGTGTTTGCCGTTGGGCAGCGTAATAAATCCGGCGTCGTTGACCGCGCCCATCATACCATCCTTATTTGTTCCCGAGGTCCCCGTCTTGTGGGCGACGACCGTACCGGCCGGCAGCCGTTTTTTGAGGCGGTCAGGGCCTGTAATGGTGCTGACCATTACATCCCACAGAAACTTGTGGCTGGCTGGTGCAAGGATTTTTTTATCGTAAAACAGTTTCAACAGGCTGATCATGGCCTTCTGCGTGGTCCGGTTGGTATACTGAATATCCCAGTTGCCCTTTGCCTGCATTGTTTCTTCCGTAGCTCTGATGGCTACGTCGCGGACGCCGAGGCGGTGAATGAAGGCGTCAACCTGTTTTGGTCCGCCGAGGAGCCGGAAGAGGTAATCACAGGCGCTGCCGTCGCTTTCGGCCACCATGTACCGGATAATCTCCGACAACGGCAGCTCTACGCCGTTCGGATATGCCTCGCCGATAGGGCTGTACAGATCGGGTACAAGGTCGCTTTTCCGGATACGCATTTTCTGCGTGAGCCGGAACCTACCCTTATCGACTTCGCTCAGCACCGCCAGCGCAACATGAAACTTGTAAACGCTCTGCATCGGCGCGTACTTGTCGCCATTGATGTAGAGCGATTGCCGGCTGCCGATGTCATAGATGCCCACACTTACCGTTGCCTTTTTCCGGGTAATGACCTGTTCAATGTTGGATTGTAAGGGAGTAATCTGGCCAAAGACCGGTAACAGCGTAATGAGCAGCCCGACAACGAGCAAGGTAGTTTTCATGTGTTTAGCAGAGGGTACGTGCGTTTTGTAGCAAAGATAGGGGGGCGGTGAAAATACCGGCGCAGCGCGGGCAAAAATGAGGGGGAATTAGGGGTATGTTTTAAACGGCATGTATAGCTCACGGGTACGATCATAAGAATGCGCCGTAGGAGCGTCACAGCGCCGCGTCGGTAGCAAAAGGGTTATCCCGTCCCCCAACCGCCCTGTAGGGGAATTCCCGGCATATGTGTCGTACCTACGGCACGAAATCGCTGGGGCAAATCCCGTTGGCGTTGGCTACCGACGTGCTACCGACGCTGCGCTGTTGTGTCCCTGACGGGACGAAGGGGATAACGACGCTGTCAGAGCGGGTTTGCTAGCATAAAGCATATCTTATAAGTTGAGAGAAAGCCAGATTTTTTATTCGGAAAGATCGTTTCTGCTAAATTCTTTTCCCCAACCTTCATTATCAGTGATTGTAAATCTTCTTACGAGTGCTATGTCAGGCAGGGATATAGTATGAAAATTTATTATCCTAATAATTTCTTTCAGGTAGTTGATGGTGTCTGGAGAACCGTTAGTAACAGATGAATATAAATCTCGTGTACCAATGTTAAAAATAAGATCTATAGTTGTAAGCAAGTCATTGTCGGCATACTGATAAAGTTGTTGTAGTAGGTCATGTTTGCCTTTATTTATATGGTCACAACCTTTCGATTCGAAAGGAATATTTTCATTGATTGCAAATGGCGTCATTTCGGACATATACTCATGCCATATGCCGGGGTTTGAATTAGTGAATTTCCATAGCTCATCTGTAATGATCAGCCATTTGTCTGCATTGTAACCTAAATGATTTATAAAGGATTCCAGACACAAAATTCCATATGCCACTCTGGCTCTGATTGATAGGGTATTAAATTTTTCCATATCACTGAAGTTACTCATCTTCTTTGATGTGTCTGCAAGATCGCTTTATATGACTGTCATTTCGCAGTGACGGTAGCCAATAGAGGAAGGCTCCGCGCTGTATGGCATTACCGGCATATGTGTCGTGCCTACGACACGAAATCGCTGGTGCAAATCCCGTTCGCGTTGGCTACCGACGTGCTACCGACGCTGCGCTGTATTGTCCCTGACGGGACGAAGGGGATTGGTGATGATTTGTTGCCGGCGTGCTACCGACGCTGCGCTGTTGTGTCCCTGACGGGACAAGGGATTGGTGATGATTTGTTGCCGACGTGCTACCGACGCTATGCTGTTGTGTCCCTGACGTGACAACAAGGGGATTACGACGATTTATGGTGTACCGCTCGCTCCGTAGGAGCGCCACAGCGCAGCGTCGGTAGGCCCCATCGATGTCCCCGCCCCCTCACGGCTTCGGCACCGTAATAGCCGGTGTCCAGTTCCAGGCCGGCGGGTCGATGCCAAGGAGGTGTTTGACGAAAAAATCGCGGCGTTTGTGCTCGCCGTAGTCGCCGCCGAGAGAATGGTTCATGCCCGGGACAAACAGAAAATCAAAGTTTTTGTTGGCTTTGATCAGGGCGTTGATCAGCTGGTAGGTCGAGGACGGGTCTACGTTATCGTCCAGTTCGCCCAGAATCAGGAGCAGCTTTCCTTTTAGGTTGGCGGCATGGGTTACGTTCGACGACGCGGCATAGTGCGCGCCGATGGGGTAGCCCATCCACTGCTCGTTCCACCAGATTTTGTCCATCCGGTTGTCGTGGCAACCCGACGACGAGACGGCAACTTTATAAAAATCAGGATAATGCAGCAATGCTCCCGCCGAACTCTGCCCGCCCGCCGAATTGCCCCAGATCCCTACGCGGCTCAGATCCATGTACGGATACTGCTGTGCTGCTGCCTTCATCCAGGCCATGCGGTCGGGGAAACCGCTGTCTTTCAGGTTCTGCCAGCAAACGTCGTGGAAGGCTTTCGAGCGGTTAGACGTACCCATGCCGTCGCACTGCACCACAATAAAGCCCAGCTCCGCCATTTCGTGCAGCGATCCGCGCGAATCGGTAACGAAGTTTTTGGGGACAAATGAATCGTGCGGGCCGGCATAAATGTATTCGATGACGGGGTATTTTTTGGCCGGATCAAAATTCGACGGACGCACGATGATGCCCCAAATGTCGGTTTTGCCGTCGCGCCCTTTTGCCGTGAAGACTTCCGGCCGCTTCCAGCCCGTCGCCAGCAGCGGGGCGATATCAGCCTTTTCGACGTCCATCAGCACCTTGCCCGTTGCCGCCTCGCGCAGCACCGTTACCTGCGGTTCATCAACCCGTGAGTAGCAGTCGGTAACGTATTGATAATCATCGGAAAAATAAGTGCGGTGGTTGCCGTTGCCCTGCGTCAGGGCGGTCAGGCCGGTGCCGTCGAAATTAATGCGGTACAGCTGAATAAAATACGGGTCCTGTCCGGCTTCCCGGCCACTGCCCTCAAACAGAATCGTGCGTCGGGCCTCGTCAACTGACACCACCCGCCGGACCACCCAGTCGCCTTTGGTGATCTGGTTTTTAACCTTGCCGTTGCCGTCGTACAGGTAGAGGTGGTTCCAGCCGTCCCGTTCGGAAGCCCAGATCAGTTCGCGGCCATCGGCCGGATCATACCGGAAATACTTACCGCTGTAATGAATAAAGGTCTTACTGGTTTCGTCGATCAGCGGCGTTGTTGTGCCGTCGGTACGCATCTCAAAAACGGTGTAGCGCTGATGACCCCGCTGGTTATACTCAAACGTAAACGCACGGCTGTCTCTGCGCCACTGCGGCGTCGTTACGTTATACTGCCCGGCAATGAGTGCGGCCGGTACCGGCAGTTGCTGCCGGGTGTCAATGACAAACAGGGTAGGCGTCCGCTGGGGCAGGGCATCGCCCGGTTTCAGGTAGGGGCGGGAGTGCAGTTTCGGTTGTAGCTGGTCTGTCGGCGATGATTCGATGAGGTAGATCAAGTGCGGAGCATTGGCACGTACCTTGTTCACGGCCAGCTTTTTACTGTCCGGCGACCAGACAATCCGCGCCGAATAGTAGTCTCCTTCCGACCCGTCGAAGCTCAGCGGAATTTCGTCGCCTGGCTTGCGGACCGGCCGGATATACACGTTGTGGTTTTTGATAAAGGCTACGTAGGCCCCGTCCGGCGAAGGCACCGGCCGGCCGTCGCGTTCGTCGTTCTGGCTGCCCCAGTACCGGTTCGGGCCGGCCGGCGACGCAACCTCCTGTAGCCGGCACTGGTAACTGTCGAGCGGGCAGACAAACGTAGAATCCCTGATTTTGAAGGACACCTCGCCGGGCAGCAGCGTAATCTCACTGAACGGCAGCTGATAGGGCGCGGCCGGTTGTCCGGTCAGGCGGCTGAGGGAGGCTGCCAGCCGTGTCTGGTCAAAGGCCGGACTTTTTTCGCGCTTATCGGCATCGACCTTGATAAATTCCTTGCCGTTGGCTGTCGTTTTCAGGTACCAGAACGTGTGGCCCTGCCACTGCACCTTGTCGGGGGCATGGTAGACCTTGTTCTGAAACGCCCCGTTCAGGGCTTCGGCCCGCTGGTAATCGGCCCGCGTGCCCTGCGGTTGGCCGGTAAACGGCAATGCCAGTAAAAAACTCAGAAAAGACAAATGCCGGAAAACCGGAAAGGAGAAAGCTGCCATACGTGCCGCTGAGCGAAGTGGTTTTACGGCTAAATATAGCGCATATTCTCCTTATGCCATCAGCTTGTCCGGTGTAATGGGCAGATTCCGGATGCGTTTGCCGGTGGCATGATAGACCGCATTGGCCACCGCTGCTGCAAATCCGATCATGCCGATTTCGCCGATGCCTTTTGCACCGATCGGGTCAAGAATGGTGTCGGGCTGGTCAATCAGGATCACATCAATGTCGGGTACGTCGGCGAAGACCGGCAGGTGGTAATCGGCCAGATCCTTGTTGACGTACCGGCCGAAGCGGTGGTCGATCTGCCCTTCTTCCATCAGTGCCATGCCAAGTCCCCACACTACCGACCCGAGCACCTGACTGCGGGCGGTTTTGGCATTGATCACTTTGCCGACATCCAGCGCCGACACGACTTTAACAACCCGTACCTGACCCGTCAGCGGATGTACGCGTACTTCTACAAAATTGGCGCAAAACGACTTGCCGGAGTGCGTTTTTTCTTCATTTCCTCCTTTCGATTCTTTGGTTACCGACAGTTGCGGCAGGCCTTTTTGCCGGAGCAGCTCTATGTAGCCGTCGCGGGTCGTAATGGCTTGTCCGCCGGCCAGTTCCAGTACTTTTTGCCGGAGCGCTTTGCACACATCGTACACCGCCGACCCGACCGAGGTGGTTGTATGTGATCCGAACTGACCCGGAGCGGGCGGCAAGGCCGAGTCGCCCAGTTCGAACCGGACATGGGCGGCATCCATCGACATCACATCGGCCGCAATCTGGGTCATGATGGTATAGGTGCCCGGTCCAACGTCGGCTGTGGCGCTCTGGACCAGCAGCGAGCCATCGGCCAGGAGCGTGGCCCGTGCCGTGGCCGGTGAACGGCCGGCTTTGTAAATCCCCGCACTCATGCCCAGCCCGACGAGCCAGTCACCGTCGCGCATGGAGCCGGGAGCAGGTGTCCGGCGGGCCCAGTTAAATTGCTGCGCCCCGCGTTCGTAGCAGGCCCGCAACTGGTTACTGGTCCAGGGATGCTGATTTTCAGGGTCATTTTCAGCAAAATTAGCCAGCCGCAGGGCGACGGGGTCCATACCAAGGGCATAGGCCAGTTCATCCATCGCGGACTCCAGAGCAAACGACCCGCTCGATTCGCCAGGGCCACGGGTCCAGCAGGGCGTGCTCAGGTCGAGGGGAACGAGTTTGTACGTCGTGTTCAGATTCGGGCAGCTGTAGAGCGATTTCGACGGATCGACAATGCGTTCGGTAAACTGTTCATAGCTGGATGTCAGGCCATAGGCTTCGTGTGTCAGGCCCACCAGCTTACCGTCCGGACTGGCACCGATGCCCACTTTCTGGATGGATTCGGGCCGGTAGCCAACCATGTTAAATACCTGATCGCGCCGCAGCACTACCTTGACTGGCCGGCCTACTTTTTTTGCGCCCAGAATGGCTGCCATTTCCTGCGGCCACACCCTCGACGAACTGCCAAAGGCCCCGCCCACAAACGGCGAATGAATCCGTACGTTTTCTTCTTTCAGGTTGAACGCCTTCATGATGTCCTGCTGTGCGATCTTCACGGCCTGCGTTTTGTTGTAAACCGTCACGTTATCGGCATCCTTCCAGACGGCCGTTGCGGCATGAGGCTCCATCGGGTTATGGACGTTGATGGGCGTTGTGTACTCCTGCTCCACACGCACGGGGGCAGTTGTATAGGCGTTGGCCTGTCCGCGCAGGTAGTCGTCTGCGCGTTTGGGGGTAGTGCCTTTGGTCAGGTTAGGCCGGAGCGCCGTTTGGTGCGGGGCCTTTGCATACTGCACCGTAACGAGCGATGCCGCATGGTTGGCCCGTTCAAACGTATCGGCCAGCACCAGCGCCACCGGCTGGTTATTAAACAGGATTTCGTCAGTATAAAACACCCTGAACTCCTGCCCTTCGACACGCGCCTGCCCTGCGGGTTTTGCCTCATAGCCCGGCACCTTCGGCGCATTCTGGTGCGTCATGACCTCCAGTACGCCCGGTGCTTTTTTTGCCGCGCGCGTGTCAATGGCCTTGATCCGGCCTTTGGCAATGGTACTCGTTACCAGTACGCCATACACGAGTCCGGTCAGTTGATTGTCAGCAGCATATGTCGCGCCGCCTGTAACTTTCAGCCGCCCGTCAACGCGGCTCATTGGATCACCGATCATAAGTCTTAAAGAGTGAAAGGGTGAAAGAGCGAAAGAGTGTCAGTTCCCCTCTCCTCATTTTGAGGGGAGGGGTTAGGGGTGGGGTGTTAACCGGCTGCTCTGGTCAGCGCCTCAACAATAGCGGCGGGGGCCAGCTTCAGCTTATAGGTATTGTGCTCAAAGGCCCGTGCACCACGCATGGCCACCTGCGCCGCTTCGCGGAACGTCGCTTCGGTAGCCGGTTTGCCAATCAGTACCTGCTCTGCTTCGGTCAGCCGCCACGGTTTGTGGGCCACTCCACCCATCGCCAGACGTGCCTGCTGAATGGTTTTACCCTTCAGGTCAAGCGCGGCGGCTACCGAAATCAAAGCGAAGGCATATGACGCGCGGTCGCGGATTTTGAGGTAGTGGCTGTGTGCCGCAAACCCGTTATCCGGCAACCGGAGTGCGGTAATCAGCTCACCGTGCCGGAGCGTGTTGTCCTGCTGCGGATTACTGCCCGGTAACCGGTGAAAACCCGTAAAGGGAATGGTCCGGTCGCCGTCCGGTCCCGAGAGTTCAACCGTGGCATCCAGCGCCGCAAGGGCTACGCACATATCACTCGGATGAACGGCAATGCACACATGCTGGTCGGGTACGGGTTCCAGTCCGAAAATGGCGTGCATGCGGTTGATACCGGCGACGGCCCCGCATCCGCTGCCCGGCGTCCGTTTGTTACAGGGCAGCGACGGATCGTAGAAATATGGGCACCGCGTGCGCTGCATCATGTTACCGCCGACCGTTGCCATGTTCCGGATCTGAGCCGAGGCCCCGGCGTTCAGCGCCTGTGCCAGTAAGGGGTGTTTTTTCAGCACGAGCGTATGATCGGCCACGGTGCTGTTGAGGGCCAGCGCCCCGATGCGGATGGCTTTCCCCGCGTCGGTAATGTCGCGCAGGGGCAGGTTATTGATATCGACCAGCTTTGGCGGGGCCATGACGCCGCGTTTCATCAGATCGATGAGGTTGGTGCCGCCGGCAATAAACTGCGCTGACGGGTCGGTCCGTACCCTGTCGATGGCACTTTTGGGCGATGAGGCCCGCAGGTACTGGAAGTTAATCATACCTTTTGCCCTCCTTTCTTCACTTCGGCGATGGCATCGACAATGTTATTATAGGCCCCGCACCGGCAGAGGTTGCCGCTCATGTACTCCCGGATTTCGTCGGGTGAGTTGGCGCGGTCTTCGCGGAGGCAGCCGATGGCCGACATAATCTGGCCGGGCGTACAGTAGCCGCACTGAAACCCGTCGTGCCGGATAAAGGCCTCCTGCACCGGATGCAGTTTGCCTTGCGGCCCGGCTTCGGCGAGGCCTTCGATTGTCGTAACGGCTTGTCCTTCGTGCATGACGGCAAACGTCAGGCACGACAGCGTGCGCCGGCCGTCGATATGAACGGTACAAGCCCCGCACTGGCCGTAGTCGCAGCCTTTTTTAGTGCCGGTGAGGTTAAGGCGTTCGCGCAGCAGATCGAGCAGCGTTACCCGTGGTTCAACCGACAGCGTATACGGTTTTCCGTTGATTGTCAGTTTAAGCGTTACCTGCTCGAAATAGGCGGCGGCTTTTTCGTCAAGATGCTTTTCGGCTGCCTGCACCACCACCGAAGGCGTCAGCGATAAAGCGGTCAGCAGGGTTGATTGCTTCAGAAAGTCACGGCGTGCTTCCTGTCCGGCGTTGTTATCCCGGTCGGGTTCATTGTGTTGCATAGCCCGGATAGTTTTCCGGTAAAGCCTGTGGCTGGCTCTAAGGTTTTTAAATGCCCCGAAAACCGAGCGTATGCGCCTTTGCTATGGCATGGTGGCAAAATCCTGTGTCGTACCTACGGCACGAAACGGTGGTTGGGAACATCGCGGGCGGACGTGCTACCGACGCGGTGCTGTGTTGTCCCTGACGGGACAAACTGGAAACGGTGTTTTGGGTGTCTACCGACGCTGCGCTGTGTTGTCCCTGACGGGACAAATGGGAAACGGTGTATTGGGGTAGGCGCAAACCAATTGATTATTCCCGTGCCTTTCGGGACGGCTATAAACGCTCCGTAGGAGCGCCACAGCGCAGCGTCGGTAGCCATCGATGTATCTACCCGACCAACCGCCCTGTAGGGGCATTACAAATCCTGTGTCGTACCTACGGCACGAAACGGTGGTTGGGAACCTCACGGGCGGACGTGCGTGCTAGCGACGCTGCGCTGTGTTGTCCCTGACGGGACAAGGGGGGAACGGTGTTTTGTGCTGTCTACCGACGCTGCGCTGTATTGTCCCTGACGGGACAAGGGGAAACGGTGTTTGGGGATGTATACCGACGCTACGTCGATTAATAATTTCCTTTCGGGACGGCTATAAAAGCTCCGTAGGAGCGCCACAGCGCAGCGTCGGTAGCCATCGATGTCCCGCCCTCTCACAGTAAACAGCCCTGTAAGGGCATTACAATTCATAGTGCGTCCCTTTTTTTAAAAGCTTTTGTAGTTCCTGCCAGTGGTTTTGATCGAATAGTACTTCATAATCAGAGGGTAATTCCTCCGAAAGCGCTTTGACTACTTCAGGAATACCCCTTAAAAATAATAATTGCTTATGATCAGGTAATTGCTTGATTTCGGGAGGATAAGCCTCATTAAAGGTTGATTGAAAGATACTATCCAACTCTGCTATTTTGATTTTTAACTCATCACTGACGGGTAATGTAACAATGTCCGTATTCTCAAATATACTTCTGGCGTCCTCCTGGTCCTTAAACCAGATTGGCGAACAACAGTATTCGGGCAAGAAACGTATCTGTTTCATGTCTATTTATAGTTTTCTTTGGTATTGATTGGACCGCAAAAACGGAAATAGAGACATTACTTCTGCAATTGGTTGTCAGACAGCCCGATAGACCAATCATTTGTTGTCAGGTTGTCTGAGGAAGCGTTTGCCGTGTTTTTTTATTATCTCTACGGCATGAAACGATGTTTGTCGACGCACGGCAGGCGAGCCTACTTCACCCGGTTAAACGTAAACAAATCCTTGAACACCCATTTGCCATCCTGCTGGCGGCCAAGGGCAATGACGAACTGGTCGGCGGCACGTTTTTCGTACAGCACGCGCAGGGCATCGCCGGTTTTCTCGAAGATAGCACGGCCTTTTGAGGCTCCGACAAAGGTGTAATGATCAGGCTTGTCCTTGTCTTCCTGGGCAATCAGGCCGGGTTTGAAGTGGCGCACCCGCACCACCGGCCCCTGTTCGGTTTGTTCGATGCCGAAGAGTTCATACAGCGTAATTTTGCTGTCTTTCATCATGCGGATAAATCCGATCATGTTATCACCCGCGGGGGCCGACCATACGGCTTCGATAGGTCCGCCGTTGTGGGTGCCCTGCCAGTGGCCTTCGATAAAGGCAAGATCAGAAATGTTGCCGGACTGCTGGGCGCGCGAAGCCGTCAGGCTGGTGAACAGAAGGCCCAGAATAAGAAAAAAACGGTTCATAGACGAATTGCGGAACGTTGCACACGATAAAGCGCCGGACCGGTACGGATTTACTGATTGGGGAAATGACCGGCAGAAGCAGGCATTGCGAAAAAATCAGGGATGGTCATAGGGGGATGTGCCGGTTGGGTGGTCATGGTACCGAAGCAGTTGAAAACGGCATCTTTGGATGCTCCCCGCTTAACAGCAAAAACACAAATACCATGAACCGGATCGTCTCATTTTTTACGTCGTTATGTTTAGTATCATCCATCGTGCATGCGCAGTCGCCGGATGCGCAGCGTGAGCAGCTCGCACAGGACCGGCAGGGCCGCTACCCGAAACGTGCCGTGCAGATCGGATTTGTTTCACCCATCAGCACCAATGGTCTGGACGCCGGCAAGGTCAGCAACCGGCTGTCGCTGAATGCACTCGGGAGCTACGCCGCCGCCCTTGACGGAGCCGAGTTCAGCGGGCTGGTCAATGTGGAAAAGGATTATGTGGCCGGTGTGCAGTTTGCCGGTATTGTCAATGCCGTGGGCCATGAGGTCGACGGGGCGCAGTTTGCGGGCATTGCCAACGTGGTGGGCGGGCCGGTATATGGCGCGCAGTTTGCGGGTATCAGCAACGTAGTGCGTCAATCAGTAAAGGGGACGCAGATCGCCGGTATCAGTAATCTGGCTGGTGGCCGCGTACAGGGTGCGCAGATTGCCGGTATCGTAAACGTTGGCCGCGATGTGACAGGTGTTCAGATTGCGGGTATTATCAACGCGGCGAAACACGTAAAAGGCTCACAGATCGGGCTGATCAACGTAGCTGATAACATCGACGGGCCACAGATCGGCCTCATCAGCCTGGCGCGGACGGGCGGTTACCGGCGCCTTGAGGTATGGGCCAGTGATGTGCTGCTGGGCAATGTGGCGCTCAAAATGGGTGGCAACCGTCAGTTTTACAACATATTCGCCGTAGGGGCCAACTGGCCGTCGGCGGGCACATACACCCGCTGGGGCTATGGCTACGGGATCGGTACAAACATGCCGCTGGGCAAACGCCTGCAACTGAGTGTAGAAGCCATGTCGTACCAGATTCACGAGGAGGCGACGAGCTGGGATAAACTGAATATGCTGAATCAGGCACGGGTGAGTTTTATTGTGCCTGTTTACAAACGTGTAGCCATTACCGTTACCCCGACATTCAACGTGCAGGTGTCACAACAGGAGAACCGCGAGCGTACCGCCATCGGCCCGAAATGGTCAAACCGGACCATATACGATCAGCTGGTTGACAACCGCACCCGTGTCCGGATGTGGCCCGGCATCAACGTCGGTATGCAGTTCTGAGAAAAGATTTTTACCGCGAAAGAATTTTACCACACAGGCACATAGCGCACAGAAGAACAGACGTCTTCGTGTGCTATGTGCCTGTGTAGGTTTGTGCCTTATTGGCAGTCAGTTATTTTGGTGAACTACGGCATCATTCGTTTGCGACCAGATAATTAAACTGAATGATCTCGTTATTCGGCTTGTCGCGTTTGACGGCTACGAAATAAAGGTCATGCCGGCCGGTAATGGCTTTGTCGAGCACACCCGTCACCTGCGCTGCTTTGCCAAAATCGCCCGTGGCCTTGTAGGCAACCCGGCTGACGACCGGCCCCGCGAAGGAATCAAGCCGTAGCTCAATTTCACCGTCCTTGTCTTTCGAACTGTAATCGTATGTAAACGACCGGATATTGGTCAGATCAATGTTTTTCAGCATTAGGTACGACTTATGATTGCCGGCGCTGAGGCGGTTTCCCCAACGCGGGAAACCGACGTGCGCATCCACAAAAGGAGCCATGACTTTGGCGTTGCGGAGGGTGATAAGCTCCGCTGCCGTCAGCGGACCGACGCCGTTACCGCCCTCATCGGTATAGGTTGCCAACAGCGAGTACTGGCCGCGCGGCTCGTCGGCCGTGTGTTCGTTGAGTGGTAAGGTGCCGGTTGCAGCCAGTGTCGCGGCGGATTTTTTGGTGTCGGTCAGTGAGAAGATGTACTTCACCATCTCCTGCGCGTCCTGAGCTGACAGCTGCGGGTGGGCGCTCATGACGTGGTCTTTGCTCCAGCGGCCCCCGCCGCCGTCGATGATCTTTTTGCCAAGCAGTGCCACCGCACCGTTCTGCGTTTTATAGCGTTGGGCAATGGCCGTAAAGGTTGGCCCCACGGATGGCTTGTCGATGGTATGGCAGGCCTTGCAGTCGCTGCCGGCAATAAGTCCTTTGCCCGGCAAATCGCTGCCCGGCAGTTCTGCCTGATGGCCTGAAGGCTGCTCATTGTTCATCGTGGAAGGCTGCGGGTTATAGCTGTACTGCACCTTGATCCTGCGCGCATCAACGGCCGGTGTTTCCTTGTCGGTCGCTACGACGCGGTACGAAAACGGCTTGCCTGGCCAGTAAAACGACTTGTTGTTGCTGGTCTGAACCGTGATTTCCGGTTTGGCATTGCCGACGGTGACCACAATCGTATCCCGCCCGACGCGGCCGGTCTGATCCGTTACGGCAAAAACGGCGTTATAAACGCCCGGCTGCGTGTAGGTATAAGTGGCAGCCGGTTTGGTAGCGCCGACTGTTTTGCCGTCGAACAGCCACTGGTAGGTCAGCTGGTCGTCATCGTCGAAGTCGGTGCCGCGGCCATTAAACCTGACCCGTAACGGAGCGGTTCCGGCCGCTTCGCGGAAGGAGGGGGCATTTCGGTTATCGGATGTCAGGAAGGCGCGGGAACTGGTCAGGGCTGATGCCGCCGAATCGAGTACGCTGGCCCGGGCAACGGGAGCGCGGTTGCCACGGTTGTACTCGATTTTGACCAGCCGCGCATCTTCGTTATCGGCGCCGTAGACCGACCCGTATTCGAGCATGTACATAACGCCGTCCTGCCCGAACGCCAGATCAATCGGACGGCGGAAATCGCCGTTGGCCGCCATAAACGGTTCACTGCGAACGTAGTTTTCGTCTTTGTCAAAGCGCAGCGCCAGTACCCAGTTCCGCATCCAGTCGAAGACAAAGAGCGCGCCGTCGTAGTATTCCGGAAAGCGGTTCGGGGCGGTAGATTGGGCATTATAGCTGTAAAACTGCCCTGCCATCGCACTGCGGCCGCCGAGCCCCAGTTCCGGAAATTCGGTGGAGGCGGCATAGGGGTACCAGATCATGGCGGGTGTGGCTGGTGGCAGGGTGGTCAGACCGGTATTATTCGGCGAGTTATTGACCGGAGCCGCCGGATTGAAGCGGGGACCGGCCATGTTGGTCGCGAAGTCCCATTTGGCATAGGGGTAGTTATTGCCGACAAAATACGGCCAGCCGTAGTTACCCGCTTTTTTCGCCTGGTTAAACTCATCATAGCCCCGTGGTCCCTGAATGCTGTCCTTACCCGCGTCCGGCCCGATTTCGCCCCAATAGAGCACCGAGGTTTTAGGGTTTACGGCAATGCGGTAGGGGTTCCGGCAGCCCATTGTGTAAATCTCCGGCCGCGTTTTGGCCATCCCTTTCGGAAACAGATTGCCATCGGGAATGGTATACGTGCCATCGGCCTCCGGGTGAATCCGCAGTACTTTTCCCTTCAGGTCGTTGGTGTTCGCAGCCGACCGCTGGGCGTCGAGGCTGTAGTATTCCGTGCCGGGGCGCTCGTCCATCGGGGCATAGCCGTTGGACGGGAAAGGGCTGGAACTATCGCCGGTCGACAGGTAAAGGTTGCCGTCTTTATCCCAGGCCAGTGACCCGCCGTGGTGCGAGCCGCTGTTGTATTGCACCGGCACTTTCAGCAGCACTTTCTCCGATTTGAGATCCAGCGTGTTGTCTGGCGTAACGGTGAATCGTGATAGCTGAAAGTCAATCGGTTCGCTTTCGGTCGGCGGGGCGTAGTAGAGGTAAATGTACTGGTTGCGGCTGAAGTTCGGGTCGAGCGTTACGCCGATCAGGCCCGTCCCGCCTTTGATAATTACCGGCAGTTTGTGCACCAGTTTGGTCTGCTTGGTGCGGGTATCGTAGACCGACAGATTGCCATTCAGTTCCGAAAAGAAAATACGGCCGTCGGGAGCCACAGCCAGTTCCATCGGCGCGTTGAGGTCATTAACCAGAATTGTTTTGACAAACCGGTTTTCTTCGGGGGCTTCCACGGCGTAGGCTTTGCTGTAGTCGAGTGGCTTGCCGGTACCCATCACGTACCGTAAACCACCAATCAGGTGCTGCACGAACAGCGGTTCGGTATAGGATTCGTCGGTATGGCCGCCACCGGTGTAAAACGCCCGTCCGCCGTCAAATTCATGGTACCAGGCAATGGGGTGGTTGGCGCCGTTGGTGCCGCCTTCATAGGAGTTTTCATCGAGGTTGGCCAGTACGCGGAGACCGGTATAGAGCGACCGGTAGCTGTACCATTCGTCGGTGCGGGGCCAGCGGTCGGGGAGGTGCGTGGTCGACGGATGGGTTTTGTCCAGTACATCCACCGTGGCCGGCCGGACATTGGGCATATTCGGGTGGCTGGAAAAATAACCGCCGACGAGTTTGTTGTACCACGGCCAGTCGTATTCGGTGTCGGCCGCAGCATGGATACCCATGTACCCGCCACCGGCCTGGATGTAGCGCTCAAACGCCGCCTGCTGACGGGCATTCAGTACGTTGCCGGTCGTACTCAGAAAAACAACGGCCTGGTAGTGTCGCAGGCTGTCGTCGTTGAACCAGGCTGCGTTTTCGGTGGTATCGACGCGTATCTGTGCGTTCTGCCCGATTTTCTGCAAGGCTTTGATTCCGAACGGAATCGATGTGTGCCGCCAGCCTTTCGTTTTTGAAAAGACGAGAATCCGGCCGGTAGATACAGGGGTAGCCGGACTGCTGGTAGCGGTTGTTGTCTGGCTGACGGGTTTGTGCTGAAAACAGGCATAGAGGCTGAGCGCAAGCGCACTCAGGCAGCCCAGCGCAAGCCTGCGGGAACGTATGGTTATGAGCATAGGAATAAGGGACGAAAAGCAATTGGTGAATGAGCGATTGAGCGGGTAATCGCCTTTATTCACTCAATCGCTCATTCACACAATCACTAATTAGTATAAATCCGGTATTCCGTTGTTTTTAACCATGACGGGCGCATGAAATTTTGGAATGGCCCGAAATCCCTATTTCCCGATCGTAATCTCTTTCTCAATATATCCGCCGCGCGTCGACGACAGCTTAACCTTGGCCTTAATGCTGCCTGGCTGGTTGAGTTTTACGGTGAAGGCTGCTTCTTTCGACTCGCCGGTGCCGGTGTAGCCCGCGTAGATGGTTTTGTCGGACAGGGCCGGTTTTGTAATGGTCACTTTGGCATTTTCGAAGCCTTTGAGCAGGTCTTTGTCAATGTCCAGCGATACCTGATCTTCCTGCACAATCTTGATGCGTTTGGCCTGCTCCAGCGCCACAGGCAGCTTGCCGGTATTGCTCCAGCTGACCGTAATCTCGTACTCGTTATTGGCCAGCGGTTTCACAATCACGTCTTTCAGCGTAATTTGCGGCAGTTCAAAGGCCATGGCCAGGTTAAACTTAGCCTGCTTCGAAATCCAGTTTTCGAGCTGCCACGCCGGGCCGTTCTGGGCGAAAAACTTTGGATGGAACCCGCCGATTTCAACCTCGCCCAGCTGCGGATGCGTCAGTTTAGTCCATGGCTTAAACCCGCGTTTGTTGTTGGCTTCGTCGTCCCAGCGGAGGCCGTCGTATTCGTCATACTGCCCGTCGCCGTCGTAATCTTTCATGGCCCCGCCGTTCCAGAGTTCGTCGCCGTACCAGACTGAGCCGTAGTAGAAATAGCCGAAATCGGGGCCGTGGCCGAACAGGGGTGTCGGTTTGGTCGGGTCGCCGGTCAGGCGGTCGGTTTTAGACCGGGTATGGTAGGTGTTGTACACATCGCCCGCCCACGGATAGCCGGTAAACGACAGGCCGAGGCTGTCCATGTGTTTGTAAATGGCCAGATCGGGCGGAAACATACTTTCTTCGCCGCTTGAGGTCGACGGCGGCCGAAGGTGCATCGGCACGCGCGTATCCATCGAGTTAACAACCGAAATATTCGGATGACCCAGCAGCCAGAGCACCGTCGCGCGGGTTTCAATTTCGCTCAGTGGATATTCACCCGCACCGCCCTGCGTAAAGCCACGGCCTGTAAAATCACCACCCTGATCGGGGCGCCAGTTTTCGGGGTAATTGCGGTGGTTGTCGAGTCCGCCTATGCCGTCTTCGTTGTATTTGCCGTCGCCGTCGTTGTCAATGCCTTCGGTATAAACCAGCCACTGTCCCTGGCCTGGCTGCACCTTTTTCATCAGACGCGGGTCGCGCGGATCGAGGATGTAATCTGCTTTTTCCAGTTCTTTCGCGGTGGCTTTCTTCCGTATCTGGTAAATAACACCGTCGTTATCAAGGTCTTCTTCCGGATCTTCGTCGAGCAGGCCATCGCGGTCATCGTCTTTCGGGTGAATCGTGCTGCGGTTGCGTTGCGCGGTGTAGAGGTACATAGTTGCCCCGTCGGGATTGTTCTGCGGGCGCAGGTAAACGGTTTTGGTGTCGAGGAGTTTGGTAATGGCGGGGTCTTTGCCGTAGTTGTCGAGCAGGTATTTGGCCAGCCACATGACCGCCTCGCTGCTGGTAACCTCGCCGCTGTGGCGGCCGCCTTCGAAATAAGCTGCCGGTTTGTTGGTATGTTTGCCCGTCTTTTTGTTGGTCAGGGTAAGTTGCAGAATCGGACGCCCTTCGTAGCTTTTCGCAACTTCGTAGAGGTCGACAAGGCTAGGGTATTGGTCGGCCCATTTGCGGCACCAGCTGTACATTACTTCCGGTGCGTGATACACGTCGAAGCTGAGTTTGGGGCCCGGGAAGTATTCAACGTCTTTGGCATAGTGCTTTTTAAAGAAGCTGATGCCGTGACGTTCACCCTTAACGGTATAAAACTTTTTGGTCGTATCCTGTTCCGGCCATTTCGGTTCGGTCCCGTAGTACGATTTCTGAGCCGATGCCCCGGCTGCCAGCAGCATGCCGGCCAGTAACGTAACGTACTGTTTCATAGGTTTTTTATAGTATTGCCTGGTTAAGTGCAGTTGGCTTGTTAACGCCGTTTCTGTCGTGTGATATTACAATAAAATGTAATTTGGTGACAGGAGTGTAAGGCAAAATATTCAGTTGGTTTTTACGAAAAAGAGGAGCGTGTAACGATGCCGGAAGCGCAGAAAGACATACAGTATGTAGATTCCCACACCCATCAGCGGACAGGCGATGTATCGGTGATTGCCATCCGGAACCTCATTGTCGGGCATGATCCGGAGTCGCCCGATGCGTTTCCGTTTTGTTCGGTCGGGGTGCATCCGTGGTATTGGCGTAAGGCCGACATGGGGCAGCTGCGGGCGTGGGCCGGTCACCCGTCGGTAAAGGCCATTGGTGAGTGCGGCCTCGACCGGCTGACCGACACGCCTTTGGCCGGGCAATGGCCTGTTTTCCGGCAACAGATTGCGTTGTCGGAAGCGGTACAGAAACCGCTGATTATTCATTGCGTCCGGGCGTTTCCGGAAATTGTGGCGGAGCATAAGGCGCAGCAACCAACGCAGCCGTGGGTGATGCATGGCTTCAATAACCGGCAGTCGTTTCTTGATTTGATGCTGGATGCCGGCCTGTACGTATCGCTGGGCGCGGCCCTGCTGCGCGCTGATTCACCGGCTTCAGCGGCTATCGCCCGTATTCCGGCCAACCGGCTGCTGCTTGAAACAGATGATAAGTCGCTGTCTGTTAGTGCAGTATATGCCGTTGCTGCCGGGCGACTAGGCTGGTCACTGCCGGAGCTGGTTGCGCAGGTGCGGGCGAATGCCGAAACGGTTTTTGGTGTGTAGTTGACAAAAAAGGCGTATTTTCGGGGTTACGTTTACAAGGTAGCTGACGGCGTAGTGGCGTTCAGCTGTACAGGAAAAACCGTAACGTACATAAGCATCATGCAAGATCGTTCCTGGCTCTCGCGTACGCAATTGCTGGTTGGTAATGAGGGGCTTGACCAGCTGGCCAAAGCCCATGTTCTGGTAGTCGGATTAGGCGGCGTCGGGTCGTTTGCTGCCGAGTTTATCGCCCGCGCCGGTGTCGGCCAGATGACCATCGTCGATGGCGACGTGGTTGATCCGTCGAACCGGAACCGGCAGTTACCGGCCTTATCAACCAACCACGGCGTGTCGAAAGCCGACATTATGGCCGAACGCCTTCTGGCGATCAACCCTGAGCTGACCCTGCGGGTGGTGAAGGATTTTATCCGCCCGTCGATGGTTGAGGACCTGCTCGCCGCCGGTCCGTACGATTACGTTATGGACTGCATCGACAGCATTACGCCGAAGCTCATTCTGTTGCAGCAGGCCTACGAAAAAGGGTTCCGGATTGTAAGTTCGATGGGAGCAGGTGGTAAAATGGACCCGACACAGCTGCGGGTGACCGACCTCTTTGACACCTGGTCGTGTACGATGGCGCAGTACGTCCGCAAACGGCTTAAAAAATTAGCGGTAAAGCAGGGGATTAAAGCGGTGTTCTCGCTGGAATATGTCCGTAAAGAGTCATTGATCATGACCGATGGCAGTAACTTCAAGCGGTCGGCCTACGGTACGATTTCGTACATTCCGGCAGCCTTCGGCGGCGTCTGTGCCTCGGTCGTCATCCGTGAGCTGCTGGGCGAACCGGTAGCCCTCGAAAAGCGTCCGGACATCATCAACCTGTCGAAGCCAAAGCCCGCCAAAAAGCGCAAAAAAAAGACACCGGCCCCTGAACCGGAATAAACATATCTGACAGGATTACAGGTTTTTTTCTCCCCGCTCCAGCATGTTTTTCTACTATTCATGCTAATGGGTTTATACCACATAGCCACATAGAAAAACAAAGATTTTTACTCTTTTGTGCTCTATGTGGCTATGTGGTAAACTTCTACAGGGATGATTTAGACCTGCATAGTTTAATTGTCTCTTACAAAGACATCTCCGGATAGGAAACTGTGCTCTCATTTTCCCCGGAAGGGGCAGGGTAGAAGTCTATTGAGGAAAGCACTACACGCGATAATCCTCTTCGGTTATAACGATAGCCAGTTTACCCTTGACTCGGCCGGTTTCGCTGTACGTATGGGCGTCCGGTAATTCCTCCAGCCGGTAGCGCCGGTCGATGATGCTTTGCAGGAAGCCTTTTTTTGCCATCGTGAGCAGATAATTCATGTCTTCGGCGGTGAACGACATCAGAATTGACTCTGCCTTTTGGGCGGTAAACACGCTCTTGACCTGATCGAACACCTGCCGGGCCGAAGGAAGCGTGGTGATGTATGTACCTTCGTCGGTTAGTACATCGCGGCAGGCTTCGAACGAGCTTTTACCGACCGCATCGAATACAACATGGTATTTTTCGGGCTCTTTGGCGAAGTCAGTAACGGCATGGTCGATGATGCGGTCGGCACCCAGCTGCCGGACCAGTTCCGCGTTTGCGGCGCTGCATACAGCCGTCACATCAGCATCCATAAAGCGGGCCAGCTGAACCGCAAATGTGCCGACGCCGCCCGACGCGCCATTGATCAGCACCCGGTCGTGCGGGCGCAGTTTGCCCTTGTCGCGCAACGCCTGTAAGGCCGTTAGCCCGCCCACAACCATGGTCGCCGCCTGTTCAAACGATACTTCATCGGGGATTTTGACCACGTTTTTATCCTGCGCAATAACATACTGCGCATAGCCGCCGCCCACCGGCCCGAGCGAGGCTACGACGCGGTCGCCGGGCTTCACGTTGGTCGCCAGTACGCCCACAGCCTCCACAACACCGGCGCATTCGCCGCCTAATATCTTCGGAAACTTACCCGGCAGGAGCAGCTTCATTTCGCCCTTGCGGACCTTCCAGTCCATTGGATTGATACCCGAGGCAAATACCCGGATCAGCACGTCGTGGCCGTCGGGTTCCGGCATGGGCAGGTCTGTGACATGTAGCACGTCACTGCCGCCATATTCGTTGATTACTACAGCTTTCATACGTACGGTAACTAACCGGCCGTAAAATGTTCCGGTCCTACTTAGCGGGCGGGCTGCGCAACCGGCCTGACAAAGAACCGGCGTAGCAGGCCGTAGAGGATAAGGACAAGCGAGACGAAGAAGCCGCCCCATTTTACCGCACTCAGAATGGCACAGATGGCGGCTACCGTCAGCGAGGTGTCAGGGTGGGTCCGGAGCAGGGTGATGATACAGATGTTCTCCAGATAGTCGGTCCACAGAAAAAGAAAAGGCAGTGTATTGACCAGGTCAAAGGGTTTTGCCACCCGGTTTTTATAGATTACCGACAGAATGATACAGAGCAGAAGCGTGTAGATCAGCGGATAGATCGTGTCGTAGAGCAGTTCACCTTCGGCGTAGACCTGCCGGCCTTCAGGGCCATACATGTCAACCATATCCAGAATTCTGGCCGGTTCAGTATTGAACATCAGCAGGTCAATCGGGCCAATGGCTTTTCCGGCATACCGGTTGATGGTCGCTTCGAGGTTGCTTAAAAAATAAGCGGGAAAGGGCACGTACAGCAGCATAGCCGGCAGCAGTGTTTTCCAGGAACCTATTTTGTACAGATAGTTTGATAAGTCACGTAGCATGAGTGGGTTAAGGGGGTATTTTATGGGGATAAAATAGCGCTAATCAGGAAAAAAAGCACGGATTTATCTTTTACCGGTGAATCTTTTACTAACCGTAGATAAAGTCATGATAATGCATACACTTTTTTCGCTTGTTTTAGGCGTAGCAGGCGTCTTTGCGGCAGCACCTCCGGCCAAAATACCAAAGGTCGCCGGACAGGAGATTTTATACGTCGGTACCTATTCACTGCGCGGCAGTGAAGGGGTTTACGTCTACGCCTTTGACCGGAAAACCGCTACACTCCGGAAACTACAGGCAGTATCCGGCCAGAAAAGCCCGTCGTTTCTGGCAGTCCATCCGTCGGGGAAGTATGTGTACTCGGTAAACGAGGGGGCACCGGTAGCGAACGGGGTCAGCGCGTATGTCGTGGACCGGAGTACTGGCCAGCTGACGGCCATCAATCAGGAATCGTCGCATGGGCGGGGGCCTTGCCACATCAGTATTGACCAGACCGGTAAGCTGGCGTTTGTGTCAAACTACGGGGGTGGAACATTTGCCGTACTGCCCGTTAAAGCAGATGGTTCACTGGGAGCGGCAACTGATTCGCTGACCTATACCGGAACAGGGCCGAATAAACAGCGGCAGGAAAAACCGCATATTCACTCCGCTATCGTGTCGCCCGATAACCGGTTTGTGTACGTATCGGATCTGGGCACGGACAAGATTTATAGCTACGAAATTGATAAGGCCGCCGGGAAGGTTAAACCGGCCGCTACGCCTTTTGTGTCGGAAATGCCCGGCTCGGGACCCCGTCACTTTGTGTTTCACCCGAACCGGCGGTTTGCCTACGGTGTGCAGGAACTGACCTCAACAGTTGCTGTGTTTGCGGTTGATCCGAAAAGCGGGGCATTGACCATTCTGGAAGAACGGATTCCGACCCTGCCTGCTGATTTTACCGGATCAAACACCAGCGCCGATATTCATATTGATCCGAAGGGCCGGTTTCTGTACCAGTCTAACCGTGGGGCCAATGTGCTGTCCATCTTTGCCATTCAGCCGGACGGACGCCTGAAAGCGGTCGGCCACCAGCCGACAATGGGTAAAACACCCCGTAATTTCATGATTGACCCGAAAGGCGAGTTTCTGCTGGCGGCCAATCAGGATACCGACAGCATTGTGATTTTCCGGATTGATCCGAAAACCGGTTTATTGACACAAGCCGGCGAACCTGTTTCCGTACCGGCGCCGGTTTGCCTTAAACTGGTGAATTTGTAACCGATGCGTAAAAATACGCACCGGAAAATTGGGTAATACTGCGCTAAAAGCAGTCGGTAGGTTTTGTCAATTTTGCATCGTAAGACAACAACTACGATGAACACAACCCTGATCACTGCACAGCATACTATCCAAAATGACCGTCCGGCAGCTGCTCGGAGCCAGTCTATTCACTACGGACAGCCGTCGGACGACACATCATTTTTACTTCAGGACTTTATTCGTAACGAGGTATTCGGGGCGTTTGCTGCCCGGCTCCGGAAGGGCAATTCCTCGGCCCGGCGGCAGTTTGTGGAGCGGCGGCTCAGCGACGCCCTGAACCTGCCGGCAGATACGATTGTGCTGGGCGACAGTGTGGTATCACTGGTCGGCCGGTTGCTGGAAACACTAAGCGCCTGTGTTTCGGCGGCGGTTGTGGTTAAGCCATCGGCGGCCGTTGTCCGTGCTCTGGCCAAAGACGCTTCGCTGGCAGTGTATGAGTGGCCGCTGACCGAAGAGTATACCTACCATGAGGCGCTGTTTCCGGAGGTTCCGGCCAGTGCGGTGGTCGTGATGGCCGCACCGGATCCGGTCGTTGGTGCCGCTATTCCCGAAAATACATTGCGGCGGTTGCTGGAGCGATATCCTGAAAATTATATTGTTATCGACGAATCCCATGCCCTGGCCCCCGCCGAAAACCTGCTGGCGATGACGCGTCAATATGCCAACCTGATTCTGGTACGGTCGCTGACTATTGCCGGAACAACCCTCGGTTATGCCGTTACCGAACCGGCGTTAACCACGGCGCTTCGTGCCAGTCTGCCTTCCTTTTCACTGAATCACGTGTCTGAGCTGGTACTCGACGGGCTGCTGACGGCGGGTTTACGGCAGGAGTGTCTGCAAAGCCAGCTGAATCTGGTAGCGCAGCGCCGGAACCGCTTCTATGAGCAGTTGAATGCCCTGCTCGCCCCGACGTTTCAGGTAAGCAATACCCGCAGCAATTTTATTCTTATTTCGGGTTATGACCGTGCTACGTATCAGTTGCTGCTCCGGGTTATGGAAAGCCTGGACATTACCATTCACGACTTGCATCAGGCCGGTCAGGTCCGGTACACCCTGCAATTACCGGTACGCCGCGCCGACGAAAATGACTGGCTGATCAACCGGCTGGCCGAGGCCATGGCTCCGTTTGATATGATGCTGTTTATGTGAGCATACCCCTGATGAGAGTACTATCCTGCACCTCCGGATTGGCTTTTTACGAATGACCGTACCGTTATATTACTGAAATTTGATGTGCGTGGTTAAAAGCTGATTAAAAATCTAGTCAATAAAATGTATATTTGTTGAGCGCTCCGTGGTGAAGTAGGTGGAGGGAGAGGAGCATCAGGCAAGTAATCCTTTTATGGCTCAGTTAATCACAAAAAAAGATACTGAAAACCGCGATCTGGAGTGGCTGCGGGATTATTGGGGACGTGGTGTTGAACGGATATTTTTTATTTACGGCGTTCCGGAAGGCGTCGCACGCGGCCGGCACCATCATGCCCGCTGTCAGATGGGGCTGATCTGTGTCTCCGGCTCGGTCAATGTCTATGTTCAGTCGCCGCAGCGGGATTATCATTTTACGCTGGATACCCCCGAAAAAGTCCTGTTGCTGGATCCCAAAGACTGGCGTATGATGTATAATTTTTCAGACGACGCCGTACTGATGGTTATGGCCGACCGGTCATACCAGGAAACGTCCTACTATCAGGAAATGTACCGCGAGGTGAAATTACCGGTCTCATTCCCTGTTTATGCCTGATGATCAGCCGTTCAGGGATTCTGCTGCTTATGGCGACACTGATCACCGGATTGTCGGCCGCCCAGCCACCGAAACGTGTCCGTGACTATGGCCTGCGGTTGGGCGTAATCCCAACCGGCCTGCTTAATGCCATTACAGATGTGCCGGGTGTACGCGTCGGGCAGGTAACGCTGCAACAGGGCAACGCAGTACGCACGGGCATAACGGCTATTATTCCCCATTCCGGTAATCTGTTCCGGCAGAAATGCCCCGCTGCTATTTACATCGGCAACGGCTTCGGCAAACTGACCGGCATCAGCCAGGTCGATGAACTGGGCACCCTCGAAACTCCGATTATCCTGACAAACACCCTGAGCGTTCCGACAGCGGCCGACGCGCTGATTGACTATACGCTGTCGCAGCCGGGCAACGAGCAGGTGCGGTCGGTAAATACCGTGGTGGGCGAGACCAACGATGGTTACCTCAACGATATCCGCGGTCGGCATGTTACAAAACAGCATGTGCTGGATGCGCTCCAACAGGCAACCACCGGACCCGTGGCTGAGGGCAATGTCGGTGCCGGTACCGGCACGGTTTGCTTTGGCTTTAAAGGCGGCATCGGCACGGCCTCGCGGAAACTACCGGCCTCACTCGGCGGCTATACTGTCGGTGCACTGGTGCAGACCAATTTCGGGGGCGTGTTGCAGATTGCCGGTGTGCCGGTCGGCGTCGAACTCGGAAAGTACTCCTACAAGGAAAATCTCGACGGCTCCTGCATGATGGTTATCCTTACGGATGCGCCCCTCGACGCCCGTAACCTGAAACGGCTGGCCAAACGGGCGTTTATGGGCCTGGCCCAAACCGGCGGCATTGCCTCTAACGGCAGCGGCGATTACGTCATCGCCGTCTCGACGGCCTATCAGATTCCGCACGAAAGCAAAAGTCCGTTCGACGAGCAGAAGGTTCTCCGCAACGATAACGTCTCTCCCTTGTTTATGGCGGCGATTGAAGCCACCGAAGAAGCCATTATCAACTCACTTTTCACGGCCCGGACCACTACGGGCGATCAGAACCACAAGGTTGACGCCCTGCCGGTTGACCGTGTCGTTGACTTATTAAAGAAAGCCGGTGCGATTAAGTAATCTTATCCACGTTATAGCCGTCCGGAGTGTGGATAACTATGTGGGAATGTGGATAACTTCCGAACGATGTTTGCTAAAACCGTCATTTGGCAGGTTGATCATTGGTTAATGGCGGGTTTGGCATCATATTACGTCAAGCTTGTCTGCACTTTGCATTGTAAGAAAGAAAACAGGATTTTGTTATTTTTGTAGTGCATAGAAAACGTGAGCATAGTATGACCTATCTTCAATTATATCAAAAATTTCAGAGCCTTCCTCCTGTATATCAGGCAGAGGTAGCTGATTTTATTGACTTTTTGAGTGTAAGGAGTCAACTCGTAAAGCCGGAAAATGAAGAGAAAGCAGGAGGAACGCCGGTTTTCGGTAGTGCAAAAGGGCAGTTTAAAATGTCACCTGATTTTGATGCACCTCTAGACGATTTTGCCGATTATCAGTGATGAACTTACTGCTGGATACACATGCGCTCATATGGTTTTTAGATGGCAATGAGAAGGATCTGTCTCAGAAAGCGAAGTCACTTATTCTTGATAATGCGAATAAGTCATTTGTAAGTATTGCTACGCTTTGGGAGATGGCAATCAAAATTCGCCTGGGAAGCCTTACGTTTGAACCCGGCTATGATAACCTGATTGACTTAATCGGGAAAAACGGGTTTGACATTTTACCTGTTACGTTCCTGCATACACGCTGTACGCTTCAGTAGCCAATGCATCACCGCGATCCTTTTGACAGAATTATGATCGCTCAGAGCCAGACAGAGGATTTAGTTTTCATTACGGCTGATGCTAATATTCATTTATATGACATCCATTGGATCTGGTAATACA
Source organism: Arsenicibacter sp. R0_47 (assembly GCF_057652235.1). Lineage (NCBI taxonomy): Bacteria > Pseudomonadati > Bacteroidota > Cytophagia > Cytophagales > Spirosomataceae > Arsenicibacter > Arsenicibacter sp. R0_47. Next base: position 452,163 of record NZ_JBYFCJ010000001.1, read on the forward strand.
ACAAATATTTACCGGCATTCACTCTCCTGCACAAACCGATACAGAAACGGGGCTTTGTGAGCGCCACCGCTGAACCGCTTCTCCAGACGCTCCAGAATCCCCAACGCCAGCATCTTCCGCTGGAAAGCCGACCGGTTCATTTTTTGCCCCAGAATGGTTTCATAGAGCTGTTGCAGGTCGTTCATGGTGAACAGCTCAGGCAGCAGGTTGGCCCCGATTAACTTGTGGTCCAGATTAGCCCGTAAGGTGTCAAGGGCCTTGTGCACAATGGCGGTATGGTCGAGCATGAGCGGTGGCAGCGTGGCGAGGTCGTACCACGCACAACGGTCGGCCAGGGCGTCGGGGTTGGGGAGGGCACGGGTAAAATCGACCAGGGCGTAAAAGCCTACCGTCACAAACCGCCGGAGCAGCCAATGGTCATCGGGCGGGGTTTCTCCTTTGCCGATCAGAATGGACCGTAGCGGTTGCGGGTCGTGGCGGCCTACGTCCCCGAAAACATAAAACTGCTCCAGAAAAATGTCGCCGAGGCCGGTGCGCTGTGTCAGGGTCCGGCGGGCAGCGTCATTCAGATTTTCATCGTCGCGGATAAACCCGGCGGGCAGTCCGAGGAGACCTGTATTCTGGTATTCCAGCAGCAGAATTTTCAGCTGGGTTTCGTGAAAACCAAAAATAACAAGGTCCGTGGCAAGACTCTGTAAGTAGCCTTCTCCACGGGTATTCTGCCCGACCGATTCACTTGATTCACGCATTTAGTCAAAAATTTATTGGCAAGTAACAAAATAGTTGCTGTTTTCCGAATAACCCGCTATTATTGTCGCACTGTGAGACAATAAACCTTACAGCCTGACCTTAACAACTTAATTTTCTGCTCAGGCAGGAGTCAGTCCCTTAACTAACTGTATGAAAACGCTATTGATGATGCTGGCACTTACTGCCTTAACCGGCGCCGGTGCGGTGGTCTCCGACGCTGCGGCGCAGACCGGCCCGAAGGCGAAAACCGTGAATGGTATGGTAGAAGGCAACCTGGAGGCGAGCGGTGTGCGCTCCTTCAAAGGGCTTCCGTTTGCCAAGCCACCCGTCGGCGATTTGCGCTGGAAAGCCCCGCAACCCGCTGAAAACTGGACAGGCGTCCGCGAGGCGAAAAAATTCGGCCCGCGGGCGATGCAACGGGCCGTGTTCGGTGACATGAACTTCCGGTCGAACGGCGTGAGCGAAGATTGTCTGTATCTGAACGTCTGGACACCGGCCAAATCGGAAAAGGAAAAGCTGCCGGTGCTGGTGTATTTCTACGGGGGCGGGTTTATCGCCGGAGATGGTTCGGAGCCGCGTTACGACGGCGAGAGCATGGCCAAACGGGGTATCGTGGCCGTTACGGTAAACTACCGCCTGGGCGTGTTCGGGCTGATGGCGCATCCGGAACTGACCAAAGAGTCGCCGAACAAGGCGTCGGGCAACTACGGTTTCATGGATCAGCAGGCGGCGCTGGCGTGGGTACAGAAAAACATCGCGGCGTTTGGCGGTGATCCGAAGCGGGTAACCATTGCCGGCGAATCGGCCGGGTCGATGTCGGTGAGCGCCATGATGACCTCGCCGCTGTCGAAAAACCTGTTTTCGGCGGCTATCGGCGAAAGCGGCTCGCTGTTGGGCACCCTGTCGCCGGTAACGCTGGCGGAGGCTGAGCAGAGCGGCGTGAAGTTTGCCGAAGCCGTGGGCGCTAAATCGCTGGCCGACCTCCGGGCGATGCCGGGCGATCAGTTGCTGGAAGCGACGGCCAAACCAAACCTGCCACGGTTCTCGGCTAATATCGACGGTTACTTTTTCCCGAAACCGGCCGCTGCCATTTTTGCTGCCGGCGAGCAGGCCAAGGTTCCGCTGCTGGTTGGCTGGAATTCTGAGGAGATGAGTGCACGCATGGTGATGGGGCAGGAGAAACCAACGCCGGAAAGCTTCCGGACGGCGGTGCAGAAGCTCTATCCGAACCGCGCCGAAGATGCCCTGAAAGTATATAACGGCACGACCGAAGACGAGATTCAGCAGGCTGCCACGGACCTCGCCGGTGACCGGTTTATCGGGTTCAGCACCTGGAAATGGAGCGATTTGCAGGCACAAACGGGTGGCCATCCGGTCTACCGGTATTACTACACCCGCCCGCGGCCGGCGATGGTACCTGAAATGGGTAATGCCAGTACTGGTCTGGCTGGCGGGGTAGTCCGCAATGCTGACCCGAATGCACCGAAAATTCCGCAGGCCAAAGGCGCTGTGCACTCGGCCGAGATTGAGTACGCCATGGGCAACCTCTCGACCAACAAGGTATTTGCCTGGAGTCCTGACGATTACAAAGTGTCGGAAACGATGCAGAGCTATTTCGAGAACTTCATTAAGAACCACAATCCAAACGGTAAAGGTCTGCCGAAGTGGGATCCGGTCAAAGCCGGCAGCCCTGCCCCGGTCATGATTATCGACGTGAACACACGTCAGGAGACCGAGAAGCACCGTGACCGGTACCTGTTCCTGGACGAGTTTTTCCCGAAACCTTAACAACCCATTACCTAAAGTTAACCCTTCGCCCCGTCAGCGCCCTGCGCTGGCGGGGTTTTGTTTTGTTGGGTGGGAGCGACAGTACCAATTTATGAAAAAAGAATATTTTCTTTATTACGGTGATTGCGCACTCCGTGTATGGGTTAAGCGGGGGCCCTGGCTGTGTCCGTATGCGTAATGACAGATTGAAAATGATTTTATTCAGATGAAACAGTTTTTCGAGTCGATACCGGAGCAGTTCTTAAAAGCGGCGGAAGGCTGTAGTGAGCAGGCTATCACTGAGCTTGAGCAAACATTAGGCGTTTCTTTCCCGGCATCACTGCGTGAATACCTGACTATCTTTGGCAAAAAGCAATCGCATTTTCCTGAATGTCACATGCATGGATGTGATGATATGCTTAGGATTTGGGAACCGCTGAATTACATGAGGGCATTGTGGGAAGATGCAGGAATAAACACCGGATTTATGGATAACATAATTTTTTTCTTCAACTTCCAGGATACGTACTTCTACGTACCTTATGAAGCAGGTGATGATCCGGCTGTTTACGCTCTTGATATTGGTGACGAACCCACTATCAGAAAGCTGAATGACCACTTATCTGCATACATAAGGTATTGGATGGAGCAGATGCTAACAGGAAAGCATTGGTAGGCGCAAATATTGAATGTGTTGATTGTGAGTGCTAAATAGTAGTAGACAGGTTATTTCGCACATAGTCCAAAACGGGTCCTTCTCCTGTCAACCCCAAACTTCAGTTTGGGGCCTTTGGCCTCTGGCAAACCTTCCGGCCCGGCCTGGCCTCGCTATCTGTGTTACCGTAAAGCAGCACATTCGTGCTTCGATACCCTCGCCACGCCTGTTTAGCGGGGCTGTCCGCCCGTAACCCTGCGCTAAAGCACAGGGTTGGTTCAGGAAGGGCAGAATCCGTATAAGGTTAGGGCTAACGTACGGAATCGGTTAGTTTGGGCCAAACTCCGCCGAAGGCATAGTCCGGTAAGCCGCTGGCGGCAAACGGAATGGCATTCCGTTGTACAGGGCAGGGCGTGGCAACAAAATTCCGGTAAATCGGCAATGGCCGGGCGGTGAACCAGCGTAACCTATTAACTTTGTAGTGTATGAGGACTGCGCCTGCCGTTCTGTGACTTGTAATCATGAATAATCCGTATGTGTCCCTGCTGCGTATTGCCTGGCAATATGCCCGACACGAAAAGCACCGTTATGTATTCACCTACGGCTTGTTTCTGGGTGCCAACATCATCACCGCGCTGCACCCGCTACTCTTTGGCTGGTTTATCGACGCCATTCAGCGCAAAGGCACCGACATCCTCCATACGGGCTGGCTCTACATTGCCGGTTTTATGACCCTGAAGCTGGTCGAATGGTTTTTCCACGGCCCTGCCCGCATCATGGAACGCGAACTGGCATTCAACGTCAGCCGTAACTTTCTGGACGATCTCTATCATCAGACCCTGCACCTGCCCGTTGGCTGGCACAAAGACCATCACAGCGGCGCCACCATCAACCGCATCCGCAAAGCCTACGAAGCCCTGAAAGAGTTTTTCCAGAATGGCTTTACCTACCTGCACACCCTTTTGAAATGCCTGTTTTCGTTTGCCGCCATGTTGTATTTCTCGCCGGTCTTCGGCCTTATCGGCGTGGGCCTCGGCGTGCTGACGGTTTGGGTGATTATGGCCTTCGACAAGCCGTTTATCAAAACCCTCGAAGAAACCAACGAACGGGAGCATGTGGTGTCATCGACGCTGTTCGACAGCCTGTCCAATATCATTACGGTCATTACGCTGCGGCTCGAAAAGCAGATGGAGCACAGCCTGATGGCGAAGGTACTGGCGGTGTTGCCACCGTTCCGCCGCAATATCCGGATCAACGAATGGAAGTGGTTTGTGGCCAGTATGCTGGTGGTGTCGATTTATGCCGTCATTACGCTGGGCTATGTGTATCAGCACTATACACCCAGTCAGGTGTTTCTGGTGGGCGGCCTGGTCGCGCTGATCGGCTACGTCAACAACTTTACGAGCGTGTTCGTCGACGTGGCCTGGCAGTATACCCAGATCGTGCAGGACTACACCAACGTGCAGACCGCCCGCGACATTGCCAAAGCGTATCAGCAGCACCACCGTCCGGACGCCGGTGAACCGTTACCGGCTGATTGGCAGACCATTTCGATTCGGAACCTGACGTTTCAGCACCATGCCGGCACCGACCGGAAGGGGGCGGGGCTGGAACAGGTCAGTCTGGACATGCGGCGGGGCAAACGGGTGGCGCTCATCGGCGAAAGCGGCAGTGGCAAAAGTACCTTGCTGACGCTTCTGCGCGGCCTCTATACCCCTGCCGTCGGGGCGCAGATTGAGATTGACGGGGTGGCGCAAGCCGGCCTCGGGGTGATTGCCGATACGGTGACGCTGTTTCCGCAGGAGCCGGAGATTTTTGAGAATTCAATTGCCTACAACATCACGCTCGGGTTGCCGTTTCCGGAAGCCGATGTGCTGGCCGCCTGCGAAACGGCCCGCTTCAGCAGCATTCTGGCGCAGCTTCCCCACGGGTTGGAGACCAACATTCAGGAAAAGGGCGTAAACCTGTCCGGCGGGCAAAAGCAGCGGCTGGCCCTCGCGCGGGGCATTCTGGCCGCCCGCACCAGCGACATTGTGCTCTTCGACGAGCCGACCAGCAGCGTTGATCCAAAGACCGAATTTGAGATTTACAGCCAGATCATGGCTGAGTTTGCCGGGAAAGCCGTAGTCTCGACCCTGCACCGGCTTCACCTGCTGCCCATGTTCGACTACATCTACATCCTGGAGCAGGGACGGGTGATTGATCAGGGCACCTTCATGGAGTTGCGGGAGCGCAGTACGGTTTTTCAGTCGATGTGGGCCCATCAGAAGGGCTTTGCCGATGCCTTGCCCGGGGAGGTGGCTCTGCCGGCGGGGGTAGAATAGAGATTTTTTTTGGGGTACTAATACTTTCTGAAGTAATCCCGGCGGCACAACTTTCGGGTCGTGCCGCTTCTTTTATATGGTAGGGAGCTGGCGGTACTATCTTACCCGATCAATCCCTGATACACCTCCCAATACGCCTTCGCGGCTTTTTCCCAGCTGAACCGTTTGGCCTGCCAGCGGATGCGGTCGGCTTTCAGGGTATCGTCGTAATAGGCCATCATCCCGTTCCGGAAGGTTTCGACCATGTAATCCGGTTCAAAGTTTTCCCAGAATACCGCTTCGAAACCGCCGATTTCGGGCAGGCTGGTGCGGTTAGACAGAAATACCGGCTTACCGATGCTCATGGCCTCGACCACGGGCAGACCAAACCCTTCAGTCAGCGACGGGAACAGAAAGGCTTCACAGTGTTCATAGAGCCACCATTTGGTGTCCTCGCTGATGGGGCCGGTCATAAGCAGTTGTTCTGCCACGCCGATTTTCTGCGCCTGTTCGCGGATGTGTTGTGCATAGTCGTGCGAATCATCGCCGGCAACGACCAGTTTGTAGTCCGGGAAAGCCTGTAGCAGGGGCAGCAACACATGGCAGTTCTTTTTCGGATGCACAACGCCTAGAAACAGGAAAAACGGCGTATTGGTCAGCTGTTCAGCAAAGGACGGCCTGAAGTCCGGCGCGGGTGTATGGGCCGGTCGCTGATTCAAGCCATTGTAAATAACCTTCAGCGGCTGATCGGGCCGGAGCGTCAGGTGTTGAAGGACCACACTGGCTGTATATTCCGAAATGGCGGTTACGACGGCCGCGCGGTTTATTTTCTGTTGCAGCCGGGCCAGTTTCCGCCTTTTTTTTGCGTCAGAGTAATCGGGACGATCCAGAAAGTTCAGGTCGTGTACAGTCAGGACAATCTTTGCTTTTTTACCGGAGAGCGGACTGACCGGTGGCAGGTGCGCATCCTGGTGCAGGGCGTGCCACAGGTCATAGGGTTTAGACACGATACGGTCGACCCAGCCGGTGGTGTGGTAATTAACCTGATCGCCGAATAGTCCGCTTTGCCCTTTCGGTACACCAAACGTGAGCCGGAAGCTGCCATCAGCCGGTTGTTGGCGGATCAGTTCGTTGCTCAGGTGCAGACAGACCTGGCCAAGGCCGCTGTTGAGGTCGCGCAGCCGTTCTGTATCGATGAAGAGTGCAGGCATAAAGGTTATGGGTACTGGTAGAAATAACCAGTGCCACCGCGCTGTGCAGTGGCACTGATGGACCAGGATTTCCTAATTTTGACAAAATTAGGAAATATTGTGAAATCCGGATTGTGCTGTCTGCGCTTACACCCGGGCGGCCAGGTTACGCAGGTACATGTCGGCCAGGACCAGCGCGGCCATCGCTTCCACAATCGGAACGGCGCGCGGAACCACACACGGATCATGACGGCCTTTGCCCGACACCACCGCCGGCTGGCCGTTAACGTCAACGCTTTCCTGATCCTGCATGATGGTCGCAACGGGTTTGAACGCTGTGCGGAAGTAAATCGGTTCACCGTTGGAAATACCGCCCTGGATACCGCCCGAGAGGTTGGTACGGGTCCGGACCTTGCCTGTCTCGTCGGTATAGAACGCATCGTTATGTTCTGAGCCATACAGCTCAACGCCGGCAAAACCGCTGCCGTATTCAAAGCCCTTTACGGCGTTGATGCCCAGCATGGCCTTGCCCAACTCGGCATGCAGTTTATCAAATACCGGTTCGCCCCAGCCCGCCGGAACACCGGTAATCACGCAATCGACCACACCGCCGATGGAGTCACCTTTCTTGCGGGTCTCGTCGATATAGTCAAACATCTGCGCGGCCATTTCCGGATCCGGACAGCGGACGGCGTTGTTTTCGGTCTGGCTCAGATCCAGTTCCTGGTACGATTTAGTAAGTTTCAGTTTACCGACCTGCGAGACATAGGCCTGAATCTCAATACCCTGATGTGACAGCAGTAGTTTGGCTACTGCACCGGCAGCCACGCGGGCGGCTGTTTCACGGGCCGACGACCGGCCACCGCCCCGGTAATCACGGGAGCCGTACTTGGCCGTATAGGTGTAGTCTGCGTGCGACGGGCGGAACTGTTCGGCAATATGGCCGTAATCCTTGCTGCGCTGGTCGGTGTTGCGGATCACAAGGGCAATGGGTGTACCCTGGGTCTTGCCGTCAAATACGCCCGAAAGTACCTCAAATTCGTCGGCTTCACGGCGCTGGGTTGTAATCCGTGACTGTCCCGGTTTGCGCCGGTCCAGCTCCGTCTGAATAAAACCGGTATTGAAATCAACCCCGGCAGGGCAACCATCAATGACTACCCCAATGGCCGGACCATGGGACTCACCGAAGGTTGAAATTTTGAATATGGTTCCGTATGTACTACTCATCAGCGTCTAAAAAGCACAAATATCATTCCGATTATCATAACGATCAATATCACATTGGCAATTGCCCGAATTATCGCGGGGATGTTGATGAAGGGTTTGCTGCTGTCGAGCTGGCTCAGTCCGGTATAAATCGACACGGCTTCGGCAGTGGCCGACGGGATCACAACCGCCTCTCCGGCCGCTGCGGTTTGTCCGGCGCTGCCGCCCGCCTGCACCGTAATCGCTGACCGCAGGGTGTCATACCGCGCGGCGCCGGGATCAAAATATACCCAGAAAAAGACTTTCTTCAGCGGAAAGGACAGTGCCTGCCGGGGCATCAGAAAGTAGTCAAACGACTTATAGCCGTTGATCTGGTACCCGTTCCGGTTTACTGACTGGCTGGTACCGGCGGGCAGAATGGTCGGGTTGTCCGGGTCGTTGGCGGCGTCCTGCACGTTAGGTGCCTGTAAGGAAGCAATGTTGCCTTCACCTTCGATCCGGAACGAATAGCGTGTACTTTTTCCAACGTCAACTTTTGAGCGTTCGATACTTTCGGCGAGCCGGAATTTCCCGACGGCAATCTGACCGCTCATCGGGTGAGGCGGCAGGGGCTTGACGGCAACCGTCATCGGGCGGCTGATAAACGAAAACAGCTCGGCATTCGTTGCTGCCGGCCTGGCGGCTCCGGCAGACGGTTTGATCCGGCGCATCTGCAGGGTGATGGACGGCAGTTTAATGGGCTGGGCCGACAACGGGAAGAACGTGGCCTGATAGAGCCGGTGTTCTGTAAACCGGCGGCCGTTAATGAGGATCGGGACGGTCTGGATCTCCTTCAGGTTGGCATTTTCTTCCCAGGTATTCGGCGGATGAAGCTGCTTGGTGATGGCCTGAATCTGCTGGTCGAGCTGCCAGTAAGCAAGCTCAAACGGGTAATTGTCGGCTACAAAAAGTGATAAACGGACGGTTAATCCCTCGCCCACATAAACGGCCCCCTTCGACGGCCGTACCGCGAGGAAAGCCGTCCCCGATTCAGTAGGTAACAGAAGCAGATCCTGATCGTCGCCGGCTGCTGCCGGAGCACGCACAACCAAGGTAGCTCCCTCTGACCTGGCAACAAACCCGTTAGCATTAATACTGAACGGTGCCAGCCGGTAGGTACCGGGCTGGTTTGCCATGTACGACTGGGTAATGATCTGATTTGTAGTGGTTTTATCGCCGGTTTCGACATTAGTCGTACTGATGGAGGTAGCTCGTTTTGTGAATCCCGGGATGTCCGGAAAAACGATATTCGGGCGTGTTTCACTGTTCCTTACCTGTACCGTAATCGTGAACGGCCGTTCGATAGGAAAGGTAGATTGACTTAATTCTATAGTTACAATATTATCAGCACTTTGCGAAAAAGCGACCAGCGACACACAAAAAAATAATACAAAATTTTTTATAAAAATTGCAATATTCATCTTTACTTTACAGCAACAATCCGGGCGTTAGCCCGTTGTATTTAATGGATGTTCCTAATCCTTACCTTAATAGTTTGTAGGCTTATTTTAACCAAAAAGATTAATCATATGGCAACAATGCTGGAGTACATCAAAATGATCCTCGAGAAGGTCAGTTTCGATAAAGCCTTGTTTGAAAAAGAACTCCGAAAAGCCATTAAATCCCTTGTACGGGAAGAAATCAAAGAACTTAAAGCCTGGTGCTACGAACAGTTTGGTTCGGTGTACCGTATGGTTTTAAACCGTTGTTTCTCGCGGGTAAGGTTCAGTTAATACAAATTTACGGATTTTCCTTATGGAGCCCCCGGTTTTTTATCGGGGGCTTTTTATTGTGCTTAACCGGACCATTGGGCCATGCAGCGGGGAAAAATGCCGCCGGTTAGCCCCGAAAACTGTCCGGAAGCCGATTCTGATTTGTACGGCGTTAAGATAAACAGGATATTTGCGGCTAAATTTTTCCCCGGAATGATAAACGACCACGTTTTCTCCCTCCAGATTGTCACGACGCTGTTACTGCTGCTACCCTTCACAGGTTTTCCCGTGCTTTTAGGTGTTGGCAAACGGTGGGCGGGGCCGCTGGCAGCCGGACTGACGGGGGGAGGGTTACTGCTGTCGGGCTGGCTGGCCATGCATATGCCCGAAGTACCGGTATCTCTCAGTACCACCTGGGCGGGCCTGACGGGCTGGAATATTCCGTTTAGTATCCGGATTGATACGCTTACCGTAATGATGTTGCTGGTGGTCCACTTCGTGGCACTGCTGGTACAGCTCTACTCCATTTCCTACCTGCACGACCAACCCGAACGCCATCCGCGCTATTTTGCGTACCTGCAGCTGTTTGTGGGCGCGATGCTGGGCATTGTGCTGGCCGGGAACCTCATTGTCCTTTACGCATTCTGGGAGCTGGTAGGGCTGGCTTCCTACCTGTTGATTGGCTTCTGGACGTTTAAACCGCAGGCATCAAAAGCGGCTACCAAGGCCTTTCTGATGAACCGCGTCGGCGACGCGGGTTTTCTGATCGGTATTCTGGTGACCTACCGCCTCTTACATACTACTGAATTCAGCCTGCTGACGGGTGAAGCCGGGATCACACAACTGCCGGCGTGGGTTGGCCTCTGCCTGTTTATGGGCTGTGTTGGTAAATCGGCGCAGTTTCCGCTGCTGACCTGGTTACCGGATGCCATGGAAGGCCCGACGCCGGTCTCGGCCCTGCTGCACGCCGCAACGATGGTTGCTGCCGGCATTTTCCTGCTGGCACGCATTCACCCGCTGCTGCCGCCGGATGCCCTGCTGGTGGTTGCCATCGTCGGCACGATCACGGCGCTCTGGGGCGGCTATTCGGCACTCTTTCAGAACGATATTAAAAAAGTACTGGCGTTTTCAACCGTTTCGCAGCTGGGCCTGATGGTGGCCGGTATGGGTACCGGTAATGTATCCGGGGCACTGTTTCATCTGCTGACACACGCCTTTTTCAAGGCAGGGCTTTTCCTGAGCGCCGGAGCGGTGATTCACGCCGTACATACGCAGGATATGCGGGAGATGGGCGGACTGCGGAAAGTCTTACCGTCTACGTTTGTTGTGTATGCCATCTGCACGGCTGCCCTCGCCGGACTACCGCTTTTCTCCGGCTTTCTGTCGAAAGAAGCCATTTTATCCGGTGCCGTTGCGTGGGCCGGTGCGAAGGGGGGCGGTTTGGCCTGGCTGATTCCCGTGACGCTGCTGCTGTCTTCCGGACTGACGGCGTTGTACATGGCCCGTCAGCTGCAACTGGTATTTGGCGGCGATAGGCGCTATCATGCGTCGCATGTGCATGGCCCTGATGCCCTGATGCGGATTCCGTTGTTCCTGTTGGCGGCCCTGTCGCTGTTTATCGGTTTTTCCGTGAACCCGTTGTCGGCACACGGCAGCTGGTTCTTTACATTGTTCGGGACTGAAGAAATTGAAGGGCCGGTCTGGCTGGCACCGGCTTCACTGCTGCTGGCTGCCGCCGGTGGCTGGGCAGGTTACCGCTATGCGGATGCCTGGATGACACAGCTTAGCCCGCAATCGTTTTGGGTCAGGCTATCGGTTGAGTATGGTTTTCTTGACCGCCTGTATCACTGGCTCATCATCGCACCGGTTGAACACCTGGCCGCGCTGACGAAGCAGCATGATGAGGCAGAAGCTAAACAGCTTGCCGCCCCGAAATCGACACACGTAATCCGGTCGGTGCATCATACCGAAAAGGGGCTGGTCGATGGCCTGGTGCGCGGGCTGGGCGTCGGTACGGTAGTACTGGCGCATATTGTGCATGCATTCGACCGGCTGATTGTTGACGGCACCGTCAACGGAGCGGTCTGGCTGGCCGCGCAAACCGGTCAGGCGGTCCGGTCGGTGCAGAATGGACGTATTCAGTCGTATGTGACAGCGGCTGTTGTTGGATTGTTAGCGTTGCTTTGGTGGTTACTATGATTCTTTCACTACTTATTTTTTTGCCGTTGATTGGTGCGCTGGTGGTGGCCTTACTGCCCGACAACCAGCATATCCCGTTTAAATGGCTGACGCTGGGCGTAGCCATGGCCGAATTGCTGCTGAGTGTTGTTGCCTATGCCCAGTTTGACCAGAAACAGACAGGGTACCAACTGCTTGAACAGGCCGACTGGATCACGCTGCCCCTTGGTAATCTGGGCGTTGTCTCCATTGACTACCTGCTGGGCATCGACGGCATCAGCCTGCCGCTGGTGGTACTTTCCTCGGTAGTGCTGCTGATCGGCGTTATTTCGTCATGGACCATCGAACACCGGCAAAAGGCTTATTTCTCGTTGTATCTGCTCCTGAGCGGAACCATCATGGGGTGTTTCATGGCCCTTGATTTTTTCCTGTTCTTTTTATTCTTCGAATTCATGCTGCTGCCGATGTATTTCCTGATCGGGTTGTGGGGTGGTCCGCGCCGGGAATATGCATCGATCAAGTTTTTTCTATACACCTTACTGGGCTCGGTGCTGATTCTGCTGGTTATGATCGGATTATACCTGTCGGTGATGGATCCGGTCAGTACGGCGGTCATGGCGGGGCTGGCGACTGATGCTGCATCGGTCGATACCGACCTGATCCGGCTAGTACAGGCGCAGCTGGCCGATATGAACATCAGCTCGTCGCAGATTGTCCATACGTTCGATCTGCGGTACATGGCCGATGGCGGCAACTACCTGCCCAATGCGTTTCTGAGCGGTGCCGGCGAAACCTCGTTCTGGGGCGTACCGGCGCGTATGATTGCCTTCTGGGCGGTCTTTATCGGGTTTGCTATCAAACTGCCGATTGTACCGCTGCATACCTGGCTGCCCGACGCCCACGTCGAAGCGCCGACGCCGGTATCGGTGGTGCTGGCGGGTGTACTGCTCAAAATCGGTGGCTATGGCTTTATCCGGATTGCCTGGGGACTCTTCCCGGACGGCGCGGCGCAATACGCGCAGACGCTGGCTGGCCTGGGCGTACTGTCGATTGTATACGGCGGCCTGAATGCGCTGGCGCAGAACGACCTGAAGAAAATGATTGCCTATTCGTCGGTGTCGCACATGGGATTTGTGCTGCTGGGCGTGGCCTCGCTGACGTCGGAAGGTATCAACGGTGCGATTTACCAGATGGTGAGCCACGGGGTTTTGTCGGCGATGCTGTTCCTGATTGTGGGGGTGATTTACGACCGGACCCACGACCGCCGTATCGACAGTTACCGCGGGCTGTTGCAGGTGATGCCAAACTACGCGGTCCTGACGGCCGTTGCCTTTTTCGGATCGCTGGGGCTGCCGGGCTTTTCGGGGTTTGTCGGCGAATTATTTACGCTGATGGGCGGATTCCAGTCATTATGGTTGCCGGGCTGGCTGCCTTCGCTGGCGGTGTCCGGGATTGTACTGGCAGCGGCCTATCTGCTCTGGAGTCTGCAACGCATGTTTTTCGGACAACTCTGGACGCGCGACGGCGTTGACAATACGTTAACGGACCTGAACGGCCGCGAACGGCTGATGCTCATTCCGCTGGGGCTGCTGGCACTGCTGCTGGGGCTGTTCCCGAACCTGATCTTTAACCTGTCGAACGCGACGGTGGCGCAGTGGCTGGAGAAGTTTAGTGTGTAGCACAGCGCTACATAAAAGACATAAAAAAACGCGGCCAGGGCCGCGTTTTTCGTTTTAGCTATTTCATCATCTTGCTGAGCTTCCCTGATGCCTGCATGCGGTTCATCTGCTTCATCATCTTACGCATGTCTTCAAACTGCTTCATCAGGTTGTTGACCTGCGTGAGGCTGGTGCCGCTACCGAGGGCGATCCGCTTCTTGCGGTTAGCGTCGATAAGATCAGGCTTTTCGCGCTCCTTCGGCGTCATCGACTGAATGATGGCTTCAATCGGCTTAAACGAATCGTTGTCGATATCCAGATCCTTCACCATTTTGCCCATGCCCGGAATCATGCCCAGCAGGTCCTTCACATTCCCCATTTTCTTGATCTGCTGGAGCTGCGACAGGAAGTCATTGAAGTCGAACTGGTTCTGCCGCATCTTGGCGTTGATCCGTTTCGCTTCGTCTTCGTCGAACGCCTGCTGCGCTTTTTCAACGAGTGAGATTACGTCACCCATGCCGAGAATCCGGCTGGCCATCCGGTCAGGGTAGAAAACGTCGAGCGCTTCCATTTTTTCACCCGTACTGATGAACTTGATCGGCTTGTTAACGACCGTTTTGATGGAAAGGGCCGCACCACCGCGTGAGTCACCGTCGAGTTTGGTCAGTACCACCCCGTCGAAGTTCAGGCGCTCGTTAAACGTTTTGGCCGTATTCACCGCATCCTGACCCGTCATGGAGTCAACCACAAACAGGGTTTCGGCCGGCTGGATCGCGCGTTTAACGTTCTCAATTTCCTGCATCATCTGCTCATCGACGGCCAGACGACCGGCAGTATCGACGATAACGATGCGCTTGTTGGTTTTCTTCGCGTGTTCGATGGCGTGCTGCGCAATCTCCACCGCGTTTTTGTTTTCAGGCTCCGCGTATACCTCAACTCCGACCTGCTCGCCCAGTACTTTCAGCTGGTCAATCGCCGCCGGACGGTAAATGTCGCAGGCAACCAGCAATACGTTGCGGCCCTGGCGCTTGAGGAGGTTGGCTAATTTACCCGAAAACGTGGTTTTACCCGAACCCTGCAAACCGGCAATCAGGATAATGGCCGGGTCGCCTTTGGTATTGATGCTCTGGGCCTGACCACCCATCAGGTCGGTCAGTTCTTCCTGAACAATTTTGACGAAAAGCTGACCGGGTTCAACGGCGATCAATACTTTCCGGTCGAGGGCTTTTTCCTTGATCCGGTCGGTAATTTCTTTCGCTACCTTGTAGTTAACGTCGGCGTCGGTCAGTGCCCGGCGGACTTCCTTCACGGTCGCCGCCACGTTGATATCCGTAATCCGGCCTTGCCCTTTCAGGGTCTTGATGGCCTTATTGAGTTTATCCTGAAGATTTTCAAACATAATGTATGTGTCTGTTCAGACGTCAGTACGGTCGATCCCGGCTTGTTTTAGAATTGTATAAAAAGTCCCTTTCGGAATATCGCGGTTACCATGAACAGGTACCGGAATGGTTCGGTTCAGTTCTTTGTGGAAGTAGATATAATGACTTCCTTTGATCCTTGCCAGTTCCCAACCTCTTTCTTCAAGTAATCGCATTAGTCTTTTGGCAGAAAAATCCATAGCGATTAAGCTGCCTGATTAGTTGGTAATTGGATAGTATATTCAAAAGTTTCACTATCATCCGGCATAACAATACCTTGTTCGGCATAGACTTCCAGGCATCCTTCTGCCGCTTCTTTAGCCATGGCAATGGCTTCTTCAATGGTTTCTCCCCATGTTACACAGCCTGGAATAGAAGGGACCATTGCCGTATATGTTCCTTCCGGTTCTTTGCGTAATAAAACGCGGTAAGTTCCTGATCTCATTGAATTTTACAGATGTAGCCGCAAAGATAGCGATTTTCGGCCGCAGGTAGTAAACCATGCGCTAAACCTGATAGTTGTCCGTTAAGAATGATACCTCAACCCCGCTCAAACGCATGGAAAAAAGGTTTGAAGCCGTAACTTTGAGTCACGGCAGTTGATAATGTAATACTATGAAACACCTTACCTGGATACTCTTTCTGGTTTCGACGGTAACCTTTGCGCAAACCGATTCTGTGATTGTCAGTGGCCGTATCCGGCACCTGACACCGGCTATGTACCGTCAGTCGCCGCAAGTTGCGATCAGCCGTAATAATGTGCTGCAAGCCAGCCGCGAACTGATCCGGCCTGCCCAACTGGCTCCGGATGGCAGCTTCCGGGTGTCGGTACCGCTGATTTTTCCCTACGAGGAGATGTATTTCAATTTTAATAACATCACGACGGGGTTCTTGGCCTCTGCCGGTAACGTTATGATTGAACTGGACGCTGATTCGCTGTTTTCGTCGGCGGTTCCGTTCCGGTTCAAGGGCGCCAATGCCGCTGTAAACCAGCAATATGCGCGGTATAAGGCGTTTGAGGCGGGTTATAAAAGTAAAATGGACAGTAAATCGTTGTCGCGCCAGGCCAGCGGTATGAAAGACAAGGAACTGTATAACCTGCTCATGACGACCAACTGGGAGCCACTGGCTGGTTTTATGAAGCAGGAACGGCCGCTGCCGCTGCTGAACACATGGCTGATGAACGTGGCCCGGTACAATACGGCGGCATTCATGTATGAAAAAGCCGCCGCCGAGTTTGGCAACATAACGGTGACGCTGGACGATTCGCTGCGGCCGGCCAATGATAAAATCCTGACGGCCGCCCGCGCCAATGCCACAAACCGGTATGCCGATATGCTTGAAAGCAAGATCCGGAATTCTATAACCAATTCGCAGACCGGTGGCTTAGGCGTGGATCAGCTGGCCGCGATTCTGCGGGTGTATACCCCGGACCTAACCGTAACGGAGCTGACGCGGCTGAATGATATTGAAACCAAAAAAACGGCCCGTACGGTGGATATCCGCTTTTTTGAACAGCTCATGCGCCGCAACTCCGATACGCTTTCGCGGATTATCAATTACGAAGCCTGGGTAAACCGTGCCGATAAATTCCTGACGAGTAAAGATTCGCTGATGTTGCAGTACATGGCGGCCTACTGGGTTGCCAATACACTGCCTGAATTTACACTGGCAACGGCCGACTTACTGCATCAGTACTCGGCGCCTAAAATCCGGTATCCACTGTGGCAGGCGTCGCTGGAAGAATTATACTACATTCAGGTAAAAGACCGCGACCGGATTGAAAAAGCCATTTCCCGGATTAAGGGTAAGCGTGTGCTCACGAGTACGGAAATGGAAACCGGCATCCTGGTAACCACCGATAATCTGGCGGGTGCCGGTGTAATTCTGGGGGAGGTAATCAACGCCAATCGCGGGAAAGTCATCTATTTGCTGGCGTGGGACCCGAATGAAGAGCTGGGCCGGCAAATGGCCATTGAGGCCCAGCGGTTGAAAGCCATGTACAACCCCCGCGATTTTGCGCTGCTCTATGTGGCTCCGGCCGAAGATGGTATGAAGCGGTTTGTCCCCGAATTTATGGCGCGCTACAAGCTGCAGGGCGATCACCTGTTAATGACAAATACCCAGTATGAATCGGCCATGATCGAACTACAGTCTATCAGCACAACAACGGCGGCCATTATTAGTCCGACCGGCAAATTTGTCAAACGCAATGCGCCGCTGCCCGACAAACCGGCGGAGATTGACGCGCTGCTGAAAAAGGCAGTATCTAAAAAATAGAACAGTAGCCATACGGAGGGCTTCCGGAGTCGCAGACGGCTTTCCGGGAGCCCTTATTTTTTTTCAGTCAGGTCAGAAATCAGCTGCGGCACCTCTGGTTCGCCTTTGAAAAAGCCCCCGCGTTTTCCCTGCGTCAGTGCCCAGCGGTGTATCCAGGAAATACCGCCATTGTTCACAAATGTATCGGGTGAGCGATAGGCGGGGTCCTTCAACGCATCGTCCAGTGAAATAAAGTGATAGCCTTCCTGTTGCAGCGCCGACAGTATCGTACCCAGGTAATCCGCATTGACAGCATTGGCGTGGGTGAGCAAAATATGGGCAATGGGGCGTTTAAACAGCGAATCGGCCTGAGCTTCGTAATAGTGTACACACGCCAGCATGTAGCCGGTATAGGTTTTGCCGATGGAGGCGGCCAGGGCCGTATCCTTGCGGACGAGCGCTGTTTCGTAGGCCGCCGAAAACAAATAATCCGAGTTGTCGATACTCACCGGCGCTTCCCGATACTGGTGGTCGCGCAGGTAGGTGACCAATGAGTCCCGTTTGCTGACGGTATTCCCCCGCTGTAAAAACGGGTGCCGGAAATAGCGGAGCCGCTGCCCGTACGGCCTGAGTATGGGCCGGAGCACCCGGTCTGCACCGGCCACGTCCTGTTGGTATTCAGCCGCCGGGATATAGTTATAGCCTTTGTGCGCAAAGGTATGGTTCCCGAGTTCCATACCGGCTTTCAGCCACTGGTGCAACAGGCTGATCTGCTGCCGGTCAGGTTGGTTGTTGCGGAGCAGCGGCCGGCCGATGACAAAACCTATTGCGGGGACTTTGTAAGCCGTAAGATGCGTTAACAGCTTTCGGGTCAGGGTATCCCGTGCACCGGCGCTCAGCGGGCGTTGTGAGGCAACAGGCAGGTCATCGACAGTAATACAGATTTGTTTCGGAGACTGCGCCCATCCGCTGAGGTGGGTCAGAAGCAGGGCGATGATCAGGCGGGTTGTGCGCATAAGGTGTTGTTTACGTATTCGTATAAGAAGGATTCAGCCGGCAAAATATAATGACAGAAACTATCCGCTGCATCCGCCCCCGGATTACTGAGTAAATTCCCCTGATCCGGCCCTTTTGCGGCAGTACGATGACTCAACTAAACCCATGACAAAGTATACGCTTCTGACTGCCCTGCTGGTAATTCACGCGGTTTCGCTGCTGGCACAACCGAAAAGCCCGTCCGACAATGTGGTCATCACCTCTGAAAAAAAGAAAACGGAGGTAACCATTGGCGGAAACGGCGCATTGCTGGTCAATGTTGCCCCGAAAGATGTCGCCAGATTTAAAGCGGCCGGACAGGTGCGTTACCGTGATTTCGGAGCTAAGGGCGATGGTAAGACCGATGACATTGATGCCATTGCGGCAACCCATGCGTTTGCTAACCAACATGGTCTTACCGTGAAAGCCGACGAAGGAGCCACTTATTATATCAGCGGTAAGGAACAGACGGCGTATGTCCGGACCAATACCGATTTTGGGACCGCCGCTTTTATCATCGACGACACCGACGTACAGAACCGGAATGCATCTGTGTTTATGGTTAGTTCTGACCTGAAACCAATTAAAACGGCGGCTATCACGTCCTTGAAGCGGAATCAGCCCAAAATCGACCTGTCGCTGCCAGGGCCTTGCCTGATTACGGTCACGAACGCAAACGTAAAGCAATACATCCGGTTCGGGCTCAACCAGAACAACGGCTCATCGCAGACTGATATCTTTGTGGTCGATCAGAACGGTAACGTCGATATGCAATCGCCGGTGATCTGGGACTTTGACCAGATTACGGACATGACCGCCTTGCCGATTGATCAGACACCGCTGAAAATCACCGGAGGGCGGTTTACAACCATCGCCAACAAAGCGGAATCGAAGTATACCTACTATAACCGGAACATTGCCGTCCGCCGGTCAAATGTGGTGGTAGAGGGGATTCGGCATGAGATCACCGGCGAAGGAGATCACGGCGCACCCTACGGCGGTTTTCTGAACATCGGCGACTGCGCCTATGTGACGATTAAGGATGCTGTATTGACCGGACACCGGACGTATAGTACTATCGGTGCGGCCGGCAAGCCGGTGTCGATGGGCACCTATGACCTGTCGGCCAACCGCGCCCTGAATGTCTCGTTTGTGAATTGCAGCCAGACAAACGACATCAACGATGCGACTTACTGGGGTATTCTGGGGTCTAATTTCTGCAAAAACCTGCTGTATGACCACTGTGTCCTGTCGCGTTTTGATGCCCACCAGGGCGTAGCCAATGCGACCATCCGTAACTCGACACTCGGCCACATGGGGATCAACGCGATTGGCAGCGGCCGGTTGCTGATCGAAAAATCAACAATCCGGGGGCGGAGCATTGTGAACCTGCGTTCCGACTACGGCAGCACGTGGCAGGGTGAGCTGATCATTCGTGATTGTGTGTTTGTGCCGGCCAACGGCAAGCCCGTCAGCGCCGATCTGATCAGCGGATCGTATTCGGGGCAGCACGATTTCGGCTACACGTGCTACATGCCGGAGCGGATCACCATTGAAAACGTCCGGATTGAGGATACCAGCCATCCGGCTACGTATCAGGGGCCGGCTATTTTCGCCAACATCAATCCGCAGCTAACGGATGATTCCTACAAGGAAAAATACCCCTACATTACGCCGAAAGAGGTGATTGTCCGGAATGTAACGACCACCAGCGGCAAAACCCTGCGGCTCAGCGACAATGCCTATATGTTCCGGAATGTGAAGGTAATAGCCGGTCAGTGAGGTCTGCTGTCGGGCAGGCTCAGAGAATGCTTTGACGACTGCTCATTAGTAAAAAATATGTATATGATGTTGATATAAAATCATGTTAATGTACAAAAAAATAGCATGACAGTAAATACTAAGTAAACGAAATTAGGGGAAGCTAGTATATTTGTTGGTGACAGAGTCTATTGTAACCCTATGTACAATGCAGGAGAGAGTTTTATTGACATCCTTAATAAACTGATCGACGAACGGATTGATGACCCTTCTTTTTCCATAGAATCCATTTGCCAGTATCTGGGCATCAGCCGCTCTCAACTGTACCGTATTCTGAAAGACGAAGCCAGTCTGTCTCCGACGCGTTACCTGCGAAAGCGCAGGCTCCTGAAAGCCAGAGAATTATTGCTCGATACGGAGCTGCGGATCACAGAGATTTGCGATCTGACCGGTTTTACCAGTTCACAGAATCTGAGTACCTATTTTACGGAAGAGTTCGGTATACCGCCTACTGAGTTCCGGAAAACTCACCAGGCATACGATACCATACCGGAGCAGCCCGTGGCGGCCGGAATCGCTCCCGTACCTCTTATACCGGCAGCAGAGCCCGTGCAGCACATACCGGTAAAACCTGCTGCCAAACCGGTCAGGCAGCTCCGGCGGCGCTTGTTAGCCGGAGCCGGAGCGGCGTTTATACTACTGACTATTGTATTGCTGTGGGTATGGCCGCCTTTCCGCCAGGCAGATCCGGCAGTGATGCCGGGACCGGCCCGCAATACGGTTGCCGTGCTGCCTTTTGTGGATCTGGGTGCTGACGGGAAAAATCCGGCTTGCGAAGGCATTATGGATGAGTTATACGCCTCAGTGGCCCTGATGAAACACCTGAAGGTTATTGCCCGTTCCTCATCGGATCAGTACCGGGATACTAAAAAAAGCATGTGGCAGGTAGGCGATGAGCTTCAGGTGGCTCATCTGCTGAAAGGCAGTGTGCTGAAAACAGGCAATAAACTACAGGTAAAACTCGAACTCATCGGGACCGGCGACGATATCCGGGAATGGGAGCATGTTTACCAGGGCGATTACACGACTTTTTTCGCCCTGACCGACCAGATGGTCCGCGATGTGAAAACACAACTTAATGTGCTCAGTGGCACCGTTGTGGTGGATTCCGCTGCGGCGGCAGCCAGCGGGTTACGCAACCCCGCGCGGACCCGGAATCTGGCGGCGTATAACCTCTTTCTGCAGGGACGGCAGTTATTGATCGGGCGTAGTAAAGACAATCTGATCCGGAGCCTGAGCTACTTTGACCGCGCCATTGCCCTGGATTCAGCGTTTGCCGATGCCCATGCCTATAAAGCTACCGCTTACATGCTGCTCTGGGTACTGAATTATGCCGGGGCTGAAACAACCTATGAGCCAGCCGAGCGGGCGGCGTTAACGGCAATCCGGCTCGACGCGGCCAACAGTACTGCCTACGGGGCCCTTGGGTCACTATACCATAACAGCTATCAGTGGAAGGCCGCCGACAATGCGTTCCGGATCGGGCTGCAACATTCGCCTAACGACGCCCAGCTCACCTACTGGTACAGCCTTTTGCTGCGGTCGGTCGGCCGCCTGCCCGAAGCCGTGCGCCTCAGCCAGCGCGCTATTGAACTCGACCCGCTATATCCGGTTATGCTGACGGGCCATGTGCTGAATTGTGTGTACGTAGGTGACCGGAAAAAAGCCCTGGCCGCGCTGAGCAGCGGGAAGGATGTTTTCGGTAATGCGTTTATCTATTACCTCGGCGAAGGATACTATTACCTGGACGGCGCCGAATATGCGAAGGCAATCGGTAGTTTTAACACATTGCTCCGGCTGAACCCGTCCTACCGGAACTACGAGTCAGCGGCAGTCTACTGTAAGGCCCGGCTGGGTAAACGGGCGGAAGCCCTCGCCTGGATCCGGCAATTACCCCGTACGGTGCCCCGTGCCGATTATGACCGGGCCGTGGTATTTGCGGGTCTGAACCAGCAGGACAGTTGCCTGTATTACCTCAAAAAAGCAGCTGATGCCGGCTTTTATCACCGTGATATGAAGGTGATGAGCCTGTTTAAACCCTACCGTTCCCACCCGGTTTTTACCGCCATCCTGCGCCAGTATCAATTATACTAATTGGCTGTATTGGTTTACAAATGCAACAATACACGAAGTTTTTTTTCATTTTGACACGGAGCCAAACATTTTTGGACGAATAGCTAACAACTAAGTTGGGGGCGAGGGGGAACTTGCAGCTGCAAACGAACCCTTTTCTACCATGTTTTTCCGTGTGCTGTTGCTTGTCCTGACCGTGTGCTGGCTGAGTGACTGCCGTCCCCGGGCAGAGGCTGACTACCAGCCCGCGCAGGCGGCGAATCTGATGCTCACCCGAACGCTTCACCGCTTGCTGAGCCAGCGCGCCTGGTCGGGCGCTGACTCCCTTTTTGCACCCACCGTACACTATCGGGGCCGACTCCTTGGCGGGACTGCCGTGGAGATTCCCCGCGCTGAATGCCTGACCCGGTTGCGGCGGATGATACAGCCCGCAAGGTCCGACACGCTGATGCTGCGACAAGTCTATCCGGCGGGGGCCTACCACGTGATTGTGGAAGGTGTTACGACAGGTGTGGCCGATACCGCCCGTTCGTTTTGTCTGATCTATACCATCGAACACCAGCGGATCAGCCGGGTATGCGCCTACTAATCTGCCCGTCCGCTTCTTGCCGGAGCGAATACCCTTTTCTATTGAATTCAATCAACTGGTTCTACCGACTACCAACAATCCATATGAATGTACGAATACAGATCCGGGCCATTGGCCTGTTTTGTTGTCTGCTGCTCACGCATTGGGCCTTTAGCCAGACGACCCGCTACGTTTCCACGACGGGTATCACGCCGGCCGCTTCGGCCACCAGCTGGGCTGCCAGCACCACTAGCCTGCAAGGCGCTATTGACTATGTCGCCGCAAACGGGGGCGGGCAGGTCTGGGTGGCGGCGGGGGTTTACAAGCCTACTACCGGTACCGACAGGAATATCAGCTTTTCGATGCGGAATGGCGTGGCCATCTACGGGGGCTTTGCAGGGAATGAAACCAGCCTGGGCAGCCGGCCGGATATGAACCCGATAACCGGCAATCCGGCCAGCAGCACCCTGAGCGGAGAGATCAATAATGACGGGTTATTCTATGGCAATACCACTCACATTTTCTACCATCCATCGGGCACAAATCTGAATAATACCGCCATACTCGATGGCTTTTGTATTACCAGGGCCAACGATGGCGCTATCTACAACAGGGCAGGAAATAGCCCGGTGATCCGCAATTGCGTACTGACGGATAATTATGCCGACGGTCAGGGGGCAGCACTGTACAATAGCGGCAGTAACCCTACACTCACGAACTGCCTTCTGCAAAATAATAGTAGTGATGATGGAGGCGCTATCTACAATGACGGGAGTAGCCCGACACTAACAAACTGCCGTCTGCAAAATAATGATGGCAGCGGTCGGGGTGGAGCAATCTGTAATATTGCCAGTAACCCGACGCTGACAGATTGTCTGCTGCAAACTAATCGCAGCAGAGAGGGAGGCGCCATCTTCAACAGAGGTAGTAGCCCGACGCTGATAAACTGTAGCCTGCTGAACAATGGCAACAACGGTGGTGGTAGTATTGGCGGGGCATTTTATACCGAAGGAGGCAGCCCGGCGTTAACCAACTGCACACTTCGGGGCAATAACTCCGGCGACGGAGGGGCGTTCTATAACGTTGCAAACAGCAGTCTCAGACTTACCGGTTGTACGCTGGAAGATAACTCGGCAGGTACGACCGGTCTTGGAGGCGCTTTTTCCTCCCAAAGCAGCAGTATAACCTTAACGTCGTGTATCCTGCGCAATCACACAGCCGCTCAAGGAGGCGTCTTCTACACCAACAACAGCAACATCATACTGACCAATTGTACAATTGAAAAAAATCATTCCCTGCAGGGAGGGGTCTTTTACAATCGAGGCGGCAATACACGGCTGACGGACTGTACCCTGAAAACGAATGACGCTGGAAATGGAGGCGTTTTCTTTAACTACGGCAGCAGCCCGACACTAACCGGCTGTACGCTTAAGGATAATACGGCTGAAAACGGCGGCGTTTTCCTGAACGTCAACAGTAGTCCTGTTTTAATGAACTGCCTTTTGGAAAACAATCAGGCTAGCCGAAGCGGCGGGGTCATCAATTGTGAAGGCAGCAGTAACTTTGTTCTAACCAACTGTATCCTGTTAAACAACAGGACTAGCGGGCAGGGCGGAGCATTTTATTGTAATGAAGGTAATCCGGAGTTAAAAGACTGTCTGTTACAAAATAATAGAGCGTATCAGGGAGGCGTTTTTTATAGCGGTGGAGGCAATCTCCGTTTGACCGATTGCAGGCTACAGAGTAATACAGCTACTCAGGGCGGGGCTTTTTACTGCGACAGCAGTGCACCGGAGCTGACGAATTGTGTTGTGTCAGACAATACTGCCCAAAGTGGAGGCGGTTTCTATCTCTATACTAACAGCAACGTGAACCTGATCAATTGTACGCTGCAAAACAATCAGGCATCGACTCAGGGCGGGGCTTTTTACAATGAATATACCAGTAACCCCAATCTGATTAACTGTAGCCTGCAAGGCAATACAGCTCCAACCGGCAGGGCCTTTTACAACGATGACAGTACCCCCACTCTGGTCAACTGTGTGCTGTGGAATCATGGCGGCAGCCAGGCCGTGTCGAATCTGAACAGCAGCAGCCTGACAATAACCTATAGCCTCTTTGAGCCATCGCTGGCAGCCATCGCCGATGTAAATGTCAGTGGTCCGGGCAACCTGACCACAACGATCTCGCCGTTTGTCAGCGCCACCTCCGCCGCCCTGCTACCCGCTTCACCGGCCATTGACCAGGCCAACAGCACCACCTACGCCGCTGCCGGCGGACCGCAAACCGATGTAGCAGGCAATCCGCGTCTGGTAGGCACCAGCTGCCAGCTTGATATGGGGGCGGCCGAGTTTCAGCAAACGGGGGCTGGTATTAACACCTCCGTGCAGATAACCACCCAGCCACCTTCGGCCTCTGTAGTCTGCGCAGGAAGCACAGTGCCTGTCGCCGTAAGTGTTACGGGTACTGCCACCTATCAGTGGTACCTGGCCGGCACGTCAGGGGGGCCGGCACCCATCCTCAGCCAGACCGCTACGACCCTCAGTTTAACCAATGTACAATCCGCCGATCAGGGCAGCTATTCGCTGGTAGCAACAGGGGGCTGCAACTCAGCCACCAGCACGGCCTTCAGCCTGACGGTCAATCCGGTACCCAGCGTCAGTGTGTCGGCCCTCAGCAATCAGCTGAACTGCACCAACACCAACCTCACCCTGACGGCCACCGCATCAACAACCGCCCTGCTGTGGTCGACCGGCCAGACGACCACGACAATCAGCGTCAGCCAGACGGGGGGCTACTCGGTCACTGCGACGGGCGCCAACGGTTGTTCGGCGGTTAGCAACAACCTGCCGGTCACGGAGAATTTCAGCCTGCCGCCGTTTACCATCGCCTCTGCCACCGTCTGCCCCGGTCAGACCATTAACCTCACCGCCAGCGGTTGTGGCGGGCAAATCCTGTGGTCAACCGGTGCCACAACGGCCATGATCACCCTGACGGCGGGCAGCAGCACCAGTCTGCTGACGGCGACCTGCACGCTGGGTGTCTGCTCCACTACCGCCAGTGGTCAGGTCGTAGTCGGCGGCATCCAGCCCCCGCCGGCGCAGATTCTGAGCTTCACGGCTGATGAATCGGTTTGTCCGGTAAGGCTGACAGGCCGTGGTGTGGCCACCTCGTTTACCATGACGGGGCCTAAGGACTATGTCTTCAGCACGGTTTACCGCGAGGGCGCTATGCACGATACCGTCGGGCTGAACGTGAAGCAGGCGGGGACCTATACGCTGACGGCCACCTACACCAACAGTTGCGGCACCAGCGAACCGGTAACCAGGACGGTGACCGTGGGCCGCAATTGTCCATAAAAAAGCCGGCATACCTGAGCCGGTTTGCCGGCCTGAACGCGGTTTGTCCTCGACGGCATGCCAGACCGGCTCAAGTATACCATTTCCCTGTATCCATTGACAAATGAGACATATACAAACATTTTTTTTTCATTCTGACACGGAGCCAAACATTTTTGGACGAATGACTAACAACTAAGTGGGGAGCAAGGGGGAACTTGCAGTGACAAATAACCCCTTTTCGCCATGCTTTTCTGTATGCTGTTACCTGACCACGGGCCAAAACTGACCGCACCGGTCAACCCTTGTATTCAACCTTATACCGTTTTTTTCTGTATCGTATGAAACCTGGCAATCACCAATTCTTTTTCCCCTTTCTGGCGGGCCTCATCGGATTCGCACTCCTGCTGATTAGTGCTACCGGAGCCCTTGCCCAGACAACAAATACCTGGACGGGCCAAACCGGCAGCGACTGGAACACGGCCGCCAACTGGTCACGGACGGCGGTCCCCGGCACCGGTGATGATGTAGTCATTCCGGCCGGCACTACCAATGCACCGATTCTGAGCACCAATGCCGTTGCGAAGTCAGTGGAAGTACAACCCGGCGCTTCGTTTACCATCAGCACAACAGGCAGCCTGACGGTAAACGGCTACAAAGGAATACCCGTCAATAGCATCCCCTATGCTATAGCCTTTTTTAACGGCGGAACTGTAATCAATCAGGGAGGCCTGTCGGCGGGTAATACAGCGACGGTCGGACTATGTAATGCTTCCTCCTTCAGCAATCTGACGGGCGGCAGCATTACCATTGACGGCACAAGCAGCCAGGCCCTCTATAACAGTGCCGGTACATTTGTCAATGCGGCCACGATCCGCATCGGGTCACTTACCGGAGCAGGATCAGTAGGGATCGAAAATCAGGCGTCGTTCAGCAACGTAGCCGGTGGTACTATTACCATTGACCGGACCACTAGCAGAGGCATCTATAATACCTCAGGTACGTTTAATAATACAGGCACGGTCCGGATCGGGTCAATTGCCGACCCAGGGCCGTGGGGGATCGAAAATCAGGCGTCGTTCAGTAACGTAACCAGTGGTACTATTACTATTGACCGGACCAATAGCATCGGCATATATAACACGTCAGGTACGTTTAACAACGCAGGCACTATTCGTATTGGTGCTGTCAATGCGGTAAGCTCTTCCGGTTTATTAAATAAGGCCCTGTTCACTAATGTGGCGGGCGGTAGCATCGATATTAATCTGAAGAATCAAAACGGCACAGGATTATTTAACGAATCCCCGGGTAGCCTTGTCAATTCGGCAACCATTACTCTCGGGTCAATCTCCAGTGCAGGCGGGTTCGGTCTATCGAATCAATCGTCCTTCAGCAACCTGGCGGGCGGTAACATTATCATTGACCGGTCAGGCAGTTATGCACTGATCAACAGCAGCTCCGGCAGCTTTATTAACGCCGCATCCATTACGATCGGAACCGTCCCGGATGTGGGTGCCGGCACTTTTGGTTTATCTAATCAGGCGTCGTTCAGTAACGTAGCCGGTGGCAGCATTGCCATTAACAGAACGGGTAGTCTAGGGCTATCTAATAGTTCCAGCTTCGTCAATTCGGCGACCATCACCATCGGGACGGTCGCCGGTGTAGGATTTAGCGGTTTATCAAATTCTTCCTCCTTCAGTAATCTGACAGGTGGCAATATTTCCATTGACAGGACCGATAACATATCACTGAGCACCAGTAACAATTTTGTCAACCAGGCGACCATCACTATCGGCGCCAGTGTAACAGGTAATGCTATTGCTGCCGGCGGCGTTTTTACTAATCAGGGCTGTCAGGCGCTGATCAATAGCCTCGGCGATGCCGTGATTTCAGGGTCTTCGTCTTTCTCCAATACCGGCACGATCATCGAGCGCTCATCGGGCAACAGCAGCATCAGCTACAACGGCGGACTGGTGCAGGACCTCAACGGCGGTAACTTTAGCATTGGGTTGGGCAATGTGGCCGTAACGGGTGTGGGGCTCTTCTGGCGGGGGTGCGTCAGCAGCGACTGGAACACGGCCGCCAACTGGTCGGCGGGCACCGTACCCACTGCCACCGATGATGTAACAATTCCGGCCGGCACTGCCTATTCGCCTGTGCTGAGCACCACTGCCGTTGCGAACTCAGTGGAAGTACAAACCGGCGCTTCGTTTACCATCAGCAGCAGCGGTAGCCTGACTATCAACAGTAGTAAGACTTACGGCGTATTTACCAGAAGGTTTTCCAATAGCGGGCAGGTGCGTAACGCGGGCCGGCTGGTGCTGGGCAATACGGGCTCTGTGGGTTATTATGGCTTGTATAATGATGCATCGTTCACCAATACCGCCTCAGGAAGCATTCAGATCGACCAGACCAGTAACACTGGTTTGTATAATAATACAGGTGGCCACTTTGTCAACTCGGCGACCATAGTCATTGGATCGGTGGCCAGCGTAGGGCTGTATGGGTTGTATAATGCGTCATCGTTTACCAATACAGCCGGAGGAACCATCCTGATTGACAATGTCGATAACAGTGGTATAAGAAATCAGTCCGGAAGTTTTGTCAATTCGGCAACTGTGATCATTGGTTCCAAGGCCAATACAGGAATATCTGGGGTGAATAATACCGCCTCGTTCAGCAACACGATGGGTGGTTTCATCCAGATTGACAAGACGGTAACCTACGGTTTGAATAACAATGCCGGAAGTTCCTTCGTAAACTCAGCCTCCGTGATTATTGGCGCCAATGCCAGTGTCGGGAATTTTGGTCTGTACAATACCTCCTCGTTCAGTAACACTACAGGGGGAATATTACAAATTGACAGATTTAATGAATCAGGTTTAATAAATTCTGCCGGAAGCTTTGTCAATTCGGCTACGATAACCATTGGCTCAATAGCCAGTACGGGTTCTTTCGGAGTAGATAATTATGCATCATTTACGAACACAGCGGGAGGCGTTATTCAAATTGACAGAGTAACCGGCTTTGGTTTACGAAATAACTCCGGAAACTTTGTTAATTTGGCTACGGTAACGATTGGCTCGATAGCCAGTACGGGACCATATGGCATACAAAACCTGTCATCCTTTACCAACACAGCAGGAGGTATCATACAGATTGACAGGGCTTCTGACTCTGGTTTGGAAAATAACTCCGGAAGCTTTGTTAACTCCGCTACGATAACGATTGGTTCGATAGCCAGTACGGGACCATATGGCATACGAAACCTGTCATCCTTTACTAATACAGCGGGAGGTAGTATACAGATTGACAGGTCTGCTACTGATGGTTTAGCGAACAATGTAAACACATCCTTTATCAATTCCGCGACCATTACCATCGGCGCCAGCGCAACAGGTAATGCTATCAATAATTTCGGCGTTTTCAACAATCAGGGCTGCCAGGCGCTGATCAATAGTCTGGGGAATGCCACTATTACTAATTATTCTTCCTTCTCCAATACCGGCACCATCATCGAGCGCTCGTCGAACAACAGCAGCATCAGCTATAATGGCGGACTGGTGCAGGACCTCAACGGCGGTAACTTTGCCATTACGTCAGGGCAGCCGCCCCTGAGCGTGTCGGCAACGGGGCTGACCACCTGCAACCCAGTTAACGGCTCCTTTACCATCGCGGGCGTTCAACCCGCTACCGCCTACACCCTCAGCTATACCGTGGGCAACACAACCGCCAGCCTCACCCAGACCGGCAACGGCGCCGGACAGCTTAGCGTCGCTAACCTCAGCGGGGGCACCTATGCGCTGGCACTCAGCGGCTCCTGCGTTGCCCAAACCCTGCCCCTGTCGGCAACCCTCGGCGCCCCGGCCGCCTTCACCCTGACCACCCAGCCACCGGCTACCTCCGTGGTCTGTGCGGGTGCCGCTGTCAGCGCAACCGTCGGTGTCAGCGGAACGACCGCACCGGTCACCTACCAGTGGTATAAAAACACCCTGGCCAGCCCCGTAACCAGTCAGACCGCCGCGATCCTGTCGCTGACCAACCTGACGACAGCGGAATCGGGCAGCTATTTCGTGGTCATTACCGATAACTGCAGCTCCGCTACGTCCACAGCCTTTAGCCTCATGGTCAACACCATCAGTGGCTTTACCGTCTCGTCGGCTACGGTGTGTCCCGGCCAGTCGGCGAACCTCACCGCCAGTGGTTGTAGCGGGCAAATCCTGTGGTCAACCGGTGCCACAACGGCCATGATCACCCTGACGGCGGGCAGCAGCACCAGCCTGCTGACGGCGACCTGTACGGCAGGCGTCTGCTCGGCAACGGCTAACGGGCAGGTCGTGGTGGGCGGCATCCAGCCCCCGCCGGCGCAGATCCTGAGCTTCACCGCCGACGAATCCGCCTGTCCGGTACGGCTCACGGGGCGTGGTGTGGCCACCTCATTCACGATGACGGGACCGAAGGACTATGTTTTCAGTACGGTTTTCCGCGAGGGCGCCACGCATGAGGCCGTCGGGCTGAACGTGAAGCAGGCGGGCACCTACACGCTGACAGCCACCTACACCAATAGCTGCGGCACCAGCGCGCCGGTGACCAGAACGGTGGCGGTAAGTAAGACTTGCCCGTAACGAAGATGCTTATAGCCGGAAGCCGGTGTACCTTCACAGGTACACCGGCTTTTTGTGCCTGTCAGGCAAACGATTTAATCCACCAATCCCGCTTGCTACTTATCTTTTTGCCAGAATTGCGCCGTGGGCCGGCTTATTGAGTAATCATGCGGAGCGCAGGTTTAGAGGCCTTTGTATCCTGTTCATAACCACCCGCCCGGGCCGGTGACGGATAGGTATAATCACAAAATGGCCGCCTTTTCACGGCAGGTAATTCTATCACTATGCACCGCTCGTTCCTGTCCGGCCGGATGACTATCCTCCTCCTGCTGGTATCTACACTATTGACGTATGCGCAACCGGCAGCCGTACTGACCGGCTACGTGACGGATGCGGCTACAGGCAAGCCCATGCCGTTTGCCAATGTCTACATCAATGGCTCCACGCGGGGCACCAGCACCGACGAAAAGGGCTTTTATACATTGACGGGCGTGCCGCAGGGAACGGTTGAGGTAGCAGCTTCATTTGTCGGCTATCAGTCTGCTTCCCGAAAAATCCGGTTTGATAGTCCGGCTCCGCAAAAGGCTGACTTTCAGCTGAAGGTGAGTGAGCAGACGCTGGAGGCCGTAACCGTGCGGGCTAATCCGAAGCTCCGCGAGCGACACCTGCGCCAGTTTAAACGGCTGTTTTTCGGCGAACCTTTTGGCGGTCAGTGTGTGCTGGTAAACAGCGACGCGCTCCATTTTAAAGAAGAAAAGGAATACCTGTATGCAACGGCTACCGAGCCGCTGTTGATCGACAATCAGGCAACGGGCTATCGGGTGATCTATGATCTGCAGCATTTCGAAGCCCCCCCGTCGGGCGGTATTCTGGTGGCGGGTACGGCCCGTTTCGAAGAGCTAAAGCCCGAAGACGAACGACAGGCTAACCGGTTCCGGCGTAACCGGATTATTGCCTATAACGGGTCAATCCGGCACCTGATGGCCAGCCTGATCACTAATACTACCGAGCAGACCGGTTTTCAGGTATATCAGGAAGATGTCACAAAGCCGGTATCCCTGGATGCCCGTTCCGTCACGCTGTCGGCGATGGTCAACGACTACAAGCGGCTGGTTGCGGTTAAAGGGCCTGCGTTGATTCTGCCCGGCCGGTTGCCGTCTGAACGCCGGCTGGTATCGCCCATGAAGCTGATTGTGTTCTACACGAAAGCAACCTCAGAGTTTTCGCCCTATCCCGATGCGCGGTACGCCTACACCGAAATAAAACTGCCTGCCGGTCAGCTGCAAATGACTGTCGATGGGGTGATTACGATGCCGGAAAGCATGGAAGCCAAGGGCTCGATGGGCAACGACCGGCTATCGAGCCTGCTGCCCGCCGACTGGAAACCCGATGGCGGCAACAAAGACGCCACTGCCGGCAGCTCTCTGGCTACGCAGGGCCGGCTGGCGCCCCCTGATGCCCGGATGGGCCGGATTACGGAGGCGTTCAATGAGCGGTTTAAGGTGCTGTCACCCACCGCATTTGTGCACATTGATAAACCATTTTACGCAACCGGTGACCGGATCTGGATGAGTATATACCTGCTTGATGCTGCCACTCACCAGCGGGCGGGCGGCGAAACGGCGCTTCACGTTGACCTGCTGACGCCGGCCGGGAAATCTGTGCAGCACCAGTGGATACGCATCGCTGAGGGGCGCGGCGAGGGTACATTCCGGCTGTCGGATACGCTCAGAACAGGCACGTATCGACTGCGGGCCTATACCGATGACGATGATGCCCAGCAACGTCCGGCATTTGAGCGTTCGGTCGCGGTGTATAACCTGTTCCGGAATGATGCCGCAGTACAGGCTGATTCTACTCCCAAACAGGCCGATGTGCAGGTATTGCCGGAAGGCGGTCGCTGGATTGCGGGGCTGCCGGCGCGTCTGGGCGTAAAAATTGTGCGGCCGGATGGGCGCGGTCTGGCCATCGCGGGACGTATTGTCGATGACCAGGGTGCTGAGATTACCCGGTTCATGACCAGTCAGCAGGGGATGACCAGTGTGTTGCTGGAGCCAAAGCCGCAGCGGACCTACTACGCTGACGTGACCTATAATAACCAGCTGCAACACGTTCCGTTACCGGCTCCGGAAGCCGAAGGGTTGCTGCTTACTGCCGATGCCATCAGCGACACAACGCAGCTGGCACTGACCATCAGAAGTACCGGCAAGGCTGCGGCTGACTCGGCCTATATTCTCATTCAGCAACACGGACGGGTGGTTGATCAGCGGAAAGTGATCCTGCAAAACGGGTTGGCAAAGGTCGGATTGCCGATGATGAGCTGGTTGCCGGGGCTGGCGCAGATTACGGTATACGATGCTGTTGCCAGACCGCAGGCCGAGCGGCTGATATTCGTTCCTGAATTTGTTGCACCGGTACGGGTATTGACGGGTTTCAATAAAAACCGGTACCAGCCCCGTGAGCAGGTCATGCTGAGCATTAATCTGAGCGATAACGGATCGCCGGCCTTAGCCGCTTTGTCGGCCTCGGTTACGGATGCCGGTAAGGTACCGGATGATACGACGGCTGCTACCGTACATACCCACTTGCTGCTGACCGGTGAGCTGCGTGGCCATGTTGAAAACCCCGGTCAGTATCTGCTCAACCGTTCCGCCGAAACCCGTAAGGCGCTGGATGACCTGCTGCTGACGCAGGGCTGGCGGCGGGTTAGCGGCACGCCGGATACGCAACAGTCCGGCGGTATTTCGCTCATGGGGCGTATTCTGAACCCTAAAAATGACCCGATGCCGGGCGCTCAGGTTATGGTGATGGCGACCGCTCCCGGCCAGTCGTTTGTCAAGTCGGCGGGTGCGGATGAACAAGGGCGTTTCCGGCTGGCAGGTCTGACCATAAAAGATACGATTCAGCTGGTTGCCCAACTCACAGACCGTCAGTTAAAAAATCTGGCGCCTAAAGATGCCCGGCTGGTACTGGAGACACCGGGCAGTGGATGGGAACGCGGGAAAACAATCCCGGTGCCGGACTGGTCGGCGATGCGGGCACAGCTGGAAGCGGCCCGTACCCGGCAGCAGGCAGATACGGATTTTTATCGGGATAAAACGATGAAGGTACTGGCCGAAGTAACGGTCCGGGCGCAGAAGCAGACCGACCGGCCCAACGATGTTAACATGCGCAGTCTGCACAATACAGCAGATGCAGTTTTAGTATTTGATGATAAAATACCCGCTTATTCAAACCTGTACGAAATGATTCAGGGGCGCCTGGCCGGGGTGACTGTTAGCCGGAATGTGGCGCCGCCGGGTGGCACAACGGTACATGGCTATCAGGTATTTATGCGGGGCGGAAGCAGCATCAAAAGCGGTACGAAGCCGCTGTTTCTGATGGATGGCGTACCGATTCAGGACCCTGACGGCAACGCGTTAATGAACTTTAATTCAAGCGACATCGAGCGTGTCGAAGTGCTGAAAAGTGCCGGTGCCGCAGGCATGTACGGGGCACAGGGCGCAAATGGGGTAATTGCGTTTTACACCAAAACCACACGATCGATGCAGGCCGGCGCGAAAGCACCGCCGACGATGAAACCGATTCAGTTCATCGGTTATCCGTCGGTGCAGCGTGAGTTCTACGTACCCCGCTACGACACCGAAGCCGCAACCGGCGCCATTTCCGGTCCCGTCGACCAGCGGGATGTCTTATACTGGAAGCCCATCATGCAGACCGACGGTCAGGGGCGCAGTCAGCTCCGGTTTCCGCTGTCGGATGTGGTGCAAACAGTACGCGTCGTGATTCAGGGCATTACCGCCGATGGCCGCCCCGTGTCGGTTGTTCAGCTGGTACGGGTGCAGTGATGCGGGCGCATGTAACGCAATTTTCTTATTTTGATAAACTCAGGCTGGTTGGCAGACCGTCTAAACTAACCAGATTATTCTCATCAACATACTCCACAAGGCCATCAGGGCCTAGCTTTTCAGCCCACTTAAAATGCACATCGCGTTCTCCTTGATATTCGAACAAAGGGACGCCCCAACCGCACGAGGTTTGAACCAGGCTGATTTCAGCTATAATTAGTTGGCGTGTACTTGGGTAGATGGTGAACTGCGGAGCATATTCATTCCATAAATCCGTTCCGGGGAGAACTGTTGTTCCCGTTCCGTATAAACGTAAAATGTTAGGTGCCCCCTCAAAGGAGCAGAACATGAACGTTATCCGGCCATTCTCAAGAATATGAGCAGACGTTTCATTACCGCTACTGATTAGATCCATATAGCCTACCGTTGCAGATGATAGAAAGCGGAAACAATCAAGTCCTTTAGGGGATAAGTTAATGTGTCCATCTGCACCTAAGGGCGCCGTACTAACGAAGAACATATGCTGTTTCTCCGCGAATTTTTGGTGAGCTGTAGTGATAGAATTTGAAAATGTACCCATAGATTTTAGTGAGTTAAGGGAGGAAACCTTTGGATCGTGGTACAGATGTCAGACATCGCGACCGGAAATCTGACACCCGTATACCTCCACCGGACGAACAGCAATTGTCCTCAGTGTTAAAGCGTCCCGGCAAACGTCAGGGCCTTTACCAGATCGCTTTCGTTTTTGAAGTCCAGCTTGTTGGTTTTGGCATATTCATCGACTTTAGGGCCGGCGGCGTCCCCGAGGGCACTGATGATCGACTTTTTATTGAGTTTTACCTTCTCTGAGGTTCCGTCGGGCCGGATCAGGTAATAGGCGTTTTCGGCATAAATCTCGTCGTAGCGCACGTTGGAGCTGTACGCGCCTTTAAAATCTGCCTTTTGCATGTTCTTCTGAATCAACTCGGCCAGCGAATATTTGCCTTCGTATACAACACGGACAAGCTTGGTTTTCAGCGCATCGCCGGCATTACTAAGCCGCTGAAACGTTTGGGGGGCATCGTCCTGCTTTGCTGTAAACCGTTTAACGAAGGCTTCGCCGAGCTTGACCGAATCGTTGCGGGGCGTTTTCAGATACAGCATGTGGCCCAGCGCATCGAATTTGATCTGTACGTTGGTGATCTTATTGCCGTTGTTGAGCTCTACCTCGCCCGGCAGCCACTGGTCAACCCAGAACGGACTGCCCTTTACGCCTTCGTACCGGTTGTCGAAACTCCGGACAACCCCGTTGCCGTTACCCGTCGCACCGGCGAGTGCGTTGAGGTTCACCTGAGCGTCGTAACCAACCGGCGATCTGCTCTGGGTGGTCTGCGAAGCAGGCGGGGTAGTTGTCTGGGCACGGGCTGTTGAGACCAGTCCGCCTATACATAAGCTTGTGAGAAGAAGGCAAGGTAAACGCATTGACAGTGATGAGGTTGATTGTCTTTAAAACTATTGAATCTATTTTAGTCTGGCAAATAAAGAACGCTGTTTCATGGCCGGTCCGCATAACGATGCGTAATTTTACCGGAAACTATTCTGCCCGGCAACTGCCCATGACGACAAAGAGCTTACCACCGGAGGTGTGTGCCTTTCTGAAAAACTACTTCGATAAAATCTACATCATTACCCTCAAGCGGGCGCATGACCGGCATGCGCTGTTTAAAAGACTGCTGTCGGGGCTGGATTATGAAATTTTCTGGGCAGTGGATAAACAGGATCTGAACCGCGCGGACCTGATCCGGCGGGGGGTATATGATGATACAACCGCCCGGCATCCCCGCTATCGCCATGTAGAGGGGTTAAGTGAAGGGCAGATAGCCTGTTCGCTGTCACACCGGCAGCTGCACGAAAAGATCGTCCGCGAAGGGTATGATCGGGTGCTGATTTTTGAAGATGATGTGGTGCCCGTTTTTGAGCAGCTCCATCAGCTGGCCGATACGCTCCGGCAGCTGCCTGATAACTGGGAGCTGCTTTATCTGGGCTATACCAAAAATGAAGAGATAAACCTCAGGCAAAAGGTAAAGCAACAGTTTTACAAACTGACAAGCCCCTTTGGGCTGTTGCGCTGGACACCAAGAGAGGCTGCCCGGTACCTGCCCCGCCCGTATTCGGCGAATCTGCGGACGGCAGGCCTGCACGACTGTACTCATGCCTATGCCGTAAGCGGCCGGGCTGCGGAGAAGCTGGTGAAGGCGCAGCATCCGGTCATCGCCATCATTGATGCCATGATCAGCATCCTGGTACTGAACGGCGAATTAAACGCTTTTGTGACGCTCCCTAAATTTTTTGATCAGCAGGGGCCATCCTATATCGGCTAGCTCAACAAACGGCCGGTTCCGGTGGTTGTGAGGGCATGATACCCTCTACCGATCAACCGGTTGCTGCCAGACCGCTGCGGCTCTGGGATGCCTTTGCGTTTCCGCTTTTCCGGGCCATCTGGCTGGCGGCCTTTGTGTCAAACATCGGCACCTGGATGCAGAACATGGCCGGTGTCTGGCTGCTGACCACCCTGGCATCGTCGCAGGTGCTGGTTGCCCTGATGCAGACCGCCACCAGCCTGCCTGTTTTCCTGCTCAGTATCCCCGCCGGTGCCCTCGCCGACCTGATCGACCGCCGCCGCCTGTTGCTGATGACACAGGGGTTCATGGCCGTGGTTGCCCTGTCGCTGGGGATCGGCACCCTGCTGCACATCATCCGGCCCGAAGCCATTCTGGGCTTTACCTTTCTGCTCGGTATCGGTGCCGCCCTGAACGGACCGGCCTGGCAATCGCTCACCCCCGAACTGGTGTCGCGGCAGGTGCTGCCCGTCGCACTGACGCTGAACGGCGTGAGCATCAACCTGTCCCGTGCGATTGGTCCGGCGCTGGGCGGGCTGATTATTGCTTATTATTCGCCGGGCTACGTGTTTCTGCTCAACGGCATCTCATTCGGGGCTACGTTTCTGGTAATCTACCGCTGGCAACGAACGCCGGTAACCAGAACCTTACCGGTCGAGGATTTTGTGACAGCCTTGCGGGCCGGTATCCGCTATGTCTGGTTTACACCCCTGCTGCACGCCATTCTGATCCGTGCCTTTGCCTTTACCTTCGGAGCCAGTGCCTTATGGGCCTTATTGTCGCTGGTGGTAGCCCGCCAGCTGCACATGGATTCGGGTGTCTATGGCCTGATGCTCACTTGGCTGGGGGCCGGTGCGGTGACCGGTGCGCTGGTGCTGACCCGGCTGACGCAGCAACTCAGCGCCAATGTCCGGATTTTTATGGCCATTCTGGCGTTTATGGCGGTCAATGTCTGTATCGGGCTGGTAACGTCGTTGTGGGTACTTTACCCGGTCCTGTTTCTGGCGGGCATGGCTTGGCTCATGGCGTTGACGAGCCTCAACGTGTCGGTACAACTGAACCTGCCTAAGTGGGTGCAGGCGCGGGTACTGAGTATTTATCAGCTGGTTTTTCAGGGCGGAATGGCCCTGGGGAGCATTGTCTGGGGCACAGTAGCGGGGCAATACGGGTTGTCGGTTACCTTTCTGCTGGCTGCCGGCTGGATGGCGGTGTCTACGCTGCTGGCGATTCCGTTCCGGTTACCGGTGGGAGAGGTCAGGGACTTTAACCCGGCGGAACGCTCCACGCATCCGACGTTTACGGGCGTGATTCAGCCGGAGCAGGGGCCGGTAGTGGTTATGGTCGAATACCGTGTCCGGATGCAGGATCAGCCCGCTTTCCTGAAGGCGATGGAGGAGCTGAAGCGTCTGCGCCGCCGCGACGGGGCGCTGCGGGGGGGCGTTTTTACCGATGCTACTGATCCGGAGCGGCAGGTGGAGTTTTTTGTCGTAGCCTCATGGGCCGAACACCTCCGTCAGCATCAGCGCCTGACCAACGACGATCTGCATATCCAGCAGGCGGTGCGGCAGTATCACATCGGCCCCGACCGCCCGAAGGTGCACCACTTTGTCGCCCCGTCTGAAGACGCTATGCCGGTAGCGATGAACGACACTACCAATATTCTTTAGCCCTCCGTATCTTCGGCCGCAAATTCTGATCATTGTATGCGCGCCTTGTTCTCCTTTTTTGTCTGCCTGCTGTGGATGCCCGGTGCATTTGCGCAGAAAACCGCATTCGACCCGCAAAAGCTGGCTGTCCGCTGGGAAGTCATCGAAAATAATTACCAACAGAAAACCCAGACCTTGTCGGCCTTCACGCTGACCAATACCGGCAAAATACCGGTACCGGCTACGGGTTGGGGCCTGTACTTCAACTTTGTCCGGACCATTAAACCGGGATCAGCCAACGGCCCGCTGGAGGTAGACCACCTCAACGGCGATTTCTTCCGGCTGGTACCAAAACCGGACATGACACCCCTCAAACCGGGCGCGTCGATCCGCGTTGAATTTGTGTCGGATGCGTGGGTACTCAACGTAACCGACGCTCCCGGCGGCTTGTACTGGGTCCGTGATTCGCAGCCGGAAACGGGCGTTCCGCTAACGAATTACACCGTAGTCCCGTCAACAAATCCAAAACAGACTACCCGTTTCCCCGGCGATACACCCGGCTTTGTGAGCACGCAGGCAGTCTATGCCCAGAACAAGGCCCTGACGGATATTCCTGACAACCAGCTGCCCGAAATTCTGCCTTCACCGGTTACTTACCGTAAAACAGGCGGCACCTTTACCCTGACCGGTGACGTGTCGATTCTGACGGATGCGGCCTTTCAGCGCGAAGCCGGTTATCTGGCGGGCGAACTGGCGGCGGTGCTGGGGAAAAAGCCATCTGTGACCACACAAAAGGCCGCCGGGCAAATTCAGCTGCAAACCGCAGCCATGGCTCCCGGCGCGTACCAGCTCCGCGTGAATGGCGATGGGGTGGTGATCTCAGCTGCCAGCGGTGAAGGAATCTGCTACGGCATTCAGTCGCTGAAAATGCTGTTGCCGCCGATGGCATGGACAAAGCCGCAGCCTGCACTGACAGTGCCGGGCGTTGAGGTTGCCGACGCACCCCGGTTTGGCTGGCGTGCCATGATGCTCGATGTGGCCCGTAACTTCCAGCCGAAAGCGCAGGTGCTGAAACTCCTCGACCTGATGGCGCTCTACAAACTGAACGTGCTGCATTTTCACCTTAACGATGATGAAGGCTGGCGGGTCGAAATTCCGTCGTTGCCGGAGCTGACGGAAGTGGGCAGCAAACGGGGACATACGCTTGATAACAAAGCGTTTCTGCAACCGTCGTATGGTTCGGGGCCGGATGTGCAGAGCCCGACCGGCAGCGGCTTCTACAGCAAGGCTGATTTTATTGCGATCCTGAAATATGCCGCTGAGCGCCACATCCGTGTGGTGCCCGAAATCGAAACACCCGGCCATGCCCGCGCGGCCGTCAAATCGATGGATGCCCGCTATGCCCGGCTGATGGCGGCCGGCAAACGGGAAGAAGCTGAACGGTTTCTGCTGCGCGATCTGGAGGATCAGTCGGTCTACCGCTCGGTGCAGTCATGGAATGATAATGTTATGAACGTGGCGTTGCCATCGGTCTATCGCTTTCTGGAAACCGTAACCGACGACCTGCTGGCCATGTACCGGGAGGCGGGTGCGCCGATTCAGACCATTCACTTCGGGGGCGATGAAGTACCGGCGGGGGTGTGGGAAAAATCACTGGCCTGTCAGGCGCTCATGAAAACCGATCCGGCCGTAAAAAACGTAGATGATCTGTGGTATTACTATTTCCGGAAGGTCAATGACCTGGTCAAAAAGCGGGGACTTTACCTCTATGGCTGGGAAGAGGTTGGGATGCGGAAAACCAGACTGGACGGCAAGGCACACATGATTCCGAATCCGGATTTTGCGGGGGACCGTGTGCAGGTCGATGTCTGGAACAATGTTCTGGGCTGGGGCGCCGAAGACCTGGCCTATAAACTGGCGAATGCCGGGTATAAGGTAGTACTGTCGCCGGTGACGAATTACTACTTCGATATGGCGTACCAGAAATCGTTTGATGAACCAGGATACTACTGGGGTGGTTTTACGGATGTAGATAAGGGTTATTATTTTATTCCGTACGATTATTTCAAAAGTGCGCGCGAAGACCGGCTGGGCAATCCGCTCGACCGCTCAATTTTTACCGGCAAGGAGCGGCTGACGGATTACGGCAAAGAAAATATTGTCGGCATTCAGGGGCTTTTGTGGAGCGAAACCGTTTTGGGGCCGCAGCGGATGGAGTACATGATGCTGCCCAAGCTGATCGGTCTGGCCGAA
Source organism: Arsenicibacter sp. R0_47 (assembly GCF_057652235.1). Classification (NCBI taxonomy): domain Bacteria; kingdom Pseudomonadati; phylum Bacteroidota; class Cytophagia; order Cytophagales; family Spirosomataceae; genus Arsenicibacter; species Arsenicibacter sp. R0_47. The sequence continues at coordinate 492,862 of NZ_JBYFCJ010000001.1, forward strand.
CGCGCCTGGGCCAGTGATCCGGCCTGGGCAACGGGAACGGATGAGGCGGCTAATCAACGGCTGTATGCACAGGCCTGGAATACGTTTGTTAACCAGTTGGGCAAACGGGAGTTGCCGCGTCTGGGGAGCTATGCAGGCGGGTTCGCCTACCGCATCCCGACCGTCGGTGCGGTGGTAGAAGACGGTGCAGTACGGGCTAATGTGCAACTGCCCGGGTTTACAATCCGCTACACCACCGATGGCAGCCAGCCAAACGCTAATAGTGCGGTGTACGCAGCGCCGGTAACGACCAAAGGCACCATTAAACTGCGGGCATTCAGCGCGCAGGGATTGGGTGGCCGTACGGTTGTAATTCAGCACTGACATAAGTTCTCTATCTACTTTGCTGGTTAAATCACTAATTTTGCAGCGATTCATCCGGATTGATGATGTATAGTAAGACTAGTTGAAATGTAGGCTTTTATGGGGCTTACGTAAACGGCTACCGGCACATTTGTCCAACAATCGCAAGAAGGAACACGCTTCATGGCTTTAGAAAACCCACAACGATACACCGTTACGGCGGCATTGATTTATGCCAATGGCCCGATTCACATCGGCCACATTGCCGGTTGTTACCTGCCTGCCGACATCTACGTGCGCTACCTGCGTTCGACGGGGAAAGATGTGGCCTTTATCAGCGGTACCGACGAACACGGTGTCCCGATCACGATCCGGGCGCAGAAAGAGGGCATTACCCCGCAGCAGGTGGTTGATAAATACTACGTGCAGATCAAACAGGCTTTTGAGGACTTCGGGATTTCGTTCGATATCTATTCGCGTACATCGAACCCGATTCACCACGAAACGTCGCAGGAGATGTTCCTGAATCTGTACAACAAAGGTTATTTTGACGAGGTCGTTACTGAACAGTACTATGACGAAACCGCCGGTCAGTTTCTGGCCGACCGGTATATTGTCGGGGTATGTCCGGTGTGCGGCAACGAGAATGCATACGGTGACCAGTGCGAACGCTGCGGCTCTACACTGAGCCCGACCGAGCTGAAACCGCCGCTCCGGTCGATGCTCTCGGGCGCGCAGCCTATCCTGAAACCGACAAAAAACTGGTATTTGCCCCTCGACCGGATGCAGCCGGAAATTGAGGCGTATGTCAACAGCCATCCGGAATGGAAAACCAACGTGGCCGGTCAGTGTCAGTCGTGGTTGAAAGAAGGGCTGAAGCCCCGCGCCATGACCCGCGATCTGGACTGGGGTGTTAAAGTGCCCTTGCCGGATACCGACGGGAAAGTGCTCTATGTCTGGTTTGATGCCCCGATCGGTTATATTTCCATGACCAAGGAGTGGGCAGAGCAGCAGGGACACAATTGGGAACGGTACTGGCGCGATCAGGATACGAAGCTGGTCCACTTTATCGGAAAAGACAACATAGTCTTCCATTGCATCATCTTCCCGGCCATGTTAATGGCGGATGGTAGTTATGTACTTGCCGACAATGTGCCGGCCAACGAGTTCATGAACCTCGAAGGAGATAAGATTTCGACGTCACGGAACTGGGCCGTCTGGCTGCACGAATACCTCGACGAACTGCCGGGCAAGCAGGATGTACTGCGCTATGTGCTGGCGGCCAATGCGCCGGAAACGAAGGACAGCGAGTTTACCTGGAAAGATTTCCAGGCGCGCAACAACTCCGAACTGGTGGCCATTTTCGGCAATTTCGTTAACCGGGCGGTTGTGCTGACGCATAAATTCTGCGACGGTAAGGTGGTCGGTCCGTGCGACTATACCGACTACGACCGTGAGGTACTCAATGAACTGGCGCAGTTCCCGGACCGTATTGGTCAGGCCATTGCCGCTTACCGGTTCCGCGAAGCCTTATCGAGTCTGATGGATCTGGCCCGCCTGGGCAATAAGTATCTGGCCGAAACGCAGCCGTGGCAGGTGGTGAAAACCGATCCGGTACGGGTGAAAACGATCATGAACGTGGCCTTGCAGATTGCGGCCAACCTGTCCATTGTCTGCGAACCGTTTATGCCGTTTACGGCGGCGAAGCTGAAAACACAGCTGGGCATTACCGAACACTTCAACTGGACCAACGCCGGCCGCGCCGATCTGCTGACCGACGGGCATGCGATTGGGCAGGGCGAACTGTTATTTGCCAAGATTGAAGACGACGAGATTACGAAACAAGTACAAAAACTACACGACGCGAAACGCATGAACGAACTGGCCACCAAAACGGTACCGGCTCCGAAGGCAGAAATTGCCTACGACGACTTTGCGAAAATGGACATCCGGATCGGCACGATTGTCGAAGCAGAACGGGTGCTTAAAAGCGATAAGCTGTTAAAATTAAAAGTGGATGACGGATTTGATAAGCGTCAGATCCTGAGCGGTATTGCCAAACATTTTACGCCGGAAGAACTAATCGGTAAGCAGGTAACGTTCCTCGCCAACCTGGCTCCCCGTAAAATGATGGGCCTTGAGTCGCAGGGCATGATCCTGATGGCCGAAGACCGCGACGGCAGCCTCGCGCTCCTGCCGCCCCACAAACCCGTCTGGAACGGAGGAACAGTAAGTTAATAATTGTGATTGAGCGAATTAGTGATTGAGCGTTTTTACTCACTAATTCACTCAATCACTCAATCACAAATTTTTATGAAAGCAGAAATGCGTACCGATAAGGGTACAATGACGATTGAGTTCTTTGAACAGGACGCACCGAAAACAGTAGAGAACTTTGTGAAGCTCTCTAAGTCAGGGTATTATGACAATACAACGTTCCACCGCGTGATCCCGAACTTTATGGTTCAGGGCGGAGACCCGACCGGTACAGGTGCGGGTGGTCCGGGGTATTCAATTCCGTGTGAACTGACAGGCGAAAACCAGTATCATGACCGTGGCGTCCTGTCGATGGCACACCGTGGCCGGAATACGGGCGGTTCACAGTTTTTCATCTGCCATAACCGTCAGAATACGCAGCACCTCGACCGTAACCACACGGTATTTGGCAAGGTTGTTGATGGACTGGATGTAATCGATCAGATCCGGCAGGGCGATAAAATTCAGGGTATTACTATTCTGGAAGAAGCATAATTTTTCGTATCTTCCGGTGTGCTGATCCGGTTAATGCACGGAGCCGGCGCACCGGAAGCTCATTTACCGGTCTGCTGAAGGCGCTGATTGCTGATGTAAAGTGTCTGTTAAAACGACGGGCAAAACAGTTTCATGCCTTTGCCGGAAATTAAATTCCTTTAATTTTTTAGGGGGATTTAAACCCTTTAGGCTAAAGCAGGGTCTATGCATAGCAATGGCCTGATAAGTACAAAAAAATCTTTAAAAAGCCATTTTTGATGGAAAAGTAAGCTTGTTTTGTATACGTTTTTCGCATTTTTATTGTATTTAGGTCTGTTTTTTTACAAAAAAAATTAGCGAAAACTTGCAAATTAGCGCGCTGAAAGGTTACTTTACTGTCAGAAGAAAATAACGCTACCAAAAAATTTAAACCTTCATATACTATCGGGAGAAAGCTCTACGTTACCTAATTGTCTTACTGAAAATGGAAAAAGCCCAGGTAACAGACAGTGAGCTTATATCTCTGTACATCCGTGGTAGCGAGAAAGCCTTCGAAACATTAGTACGTCGGCACAAGTCTAAGATCTATACAACGATTTATCTGATTGTAAAAGATCAATACATAGCGGAAGACTTGCTGCAGGACACCTTTATTAAGGCGGTCGATACAATCAAGACCGGTAAGTACAATGAAGAAGGAAAGTTCTTACCCTGGATCATTCGAATCGCTCATAACTTGGCAATTGACTATTTCCGGAAGGATAAACGCTACCCCAATGTAGTGTTTGAAGACGGAAGCAATGTGTTTAATACGCTTGAATTCTCGGAAGATTCAATTGAATCAATCCAGATCCGGCAGGAAACACATGAGCATTTGCGTGAGTTGATTCAGCGCCTGCCTGAACAACAACGCCAGGTGCTGATCATGCGGCATTACGAGGAAATGAGTTTCCAGGAAATTGCCGATGCTACCGGCGTCAGTATCAACACAGCTTTGGGACGTATGCGTTATGCGCTGATTAATCTGCGCAAACAACTGAGCAAACGAACCCCCAGTTATGATACAAACCTCTACTTACGATGATTTAATCCGGTACGTGTACGAAGAGACCTCCGAAGAGGAGAACCTCGCCGTCGAAGACACCCTGATGTCTGATCCGGAAATGATGACTCAATTCCTCGAAACGCTCGAAATCCGTGCGTTGATGAACAAAATTGAGCGTGAGCCCCGCGAGAGCTCTATCCAGAACATCCTGGCATATTCCCGTAATTATCCTGCAAACCCATCTGCTTAGGCTCTGCCTGATGTGATGGGTATTTTTTTACGGCATGAACTACACCTTACCTGTATTTCATGCCGTAAAGGAATTATTTTTGCCTGGCAGTAAGGAAATGGCTACTGTGCGGGGCCGTAAACCGGCTTTATCCGCGCAGCAGCTACCTGTGCCTGCGCCTGACTATGCTGAAAAAAGAACGCTTCCGCCGCTTTATAGACTACTTCACGGAACATTTTCCTGAACCGCAGACTGAACTGAACTTCAGCAATCCGTATGAATTGCTGGTAGCCGTTATTTTGTCGGCACAGTGTACGGACAAGCGGATTAATCAGGTAACCCCTGCCTTATTTGCGCGCTTCCCGGAACCTGAGTCGCTGGCGGCGGCTTCGGCTGATGAGATTTTTACCTACATCCGCAGTGTATCCTATCCCAACAACAAGGCAAAACATCTGGCCGGTATGGGGCGTATGCTGATGGAACGCTTCGGCGGTGAGGTACCCGGCTCGCTGGAAGAACTTCAGCAACTGCCCGGTGTAGGCCGCAAGACAGCCAATGTTATTTTATCAATCGTTTACAACCTGCCGACGATGGCTGTCGATACGCACGTATTCCGCGTATCGCACCGGCTTGGTTTAGCCCCGCTGACGGCGACCACTCCGCTTGCCGTGGAAAAAGCGCTGATGGCCTATATTCCCAAACAACACGTTCCGCGTGCCCATCACTGGCTGATTCTGCATGGCCGCTACATTTGTCTTGCCCGCTCACCGAAGTGCGATGAGTGCCAGCTGAAGGATTTTTGTAAGTACTACGAAAAACTGACCGGCAAAGCCAGGGGCTCAGTGGTTTAAACACGAATACAGAGGAAAACGTACCTTAAAAAGTCGTTGTGTCCCTTATTTATGTTCGTGCTTTTGTGGTGAAGGAAGTGCAATAAAAAAGGCGCCCGCTACCGGCGCCCGACGTATTAATCACAAAAAACGGAAAGCGTACCGTTGCTTTCTGAACTAGATTGTTTTAGCCAGTTGCATACAGGCAACCTTTACCCAATAGGCACAGATTTTTGCGGCATCAAAAGATGAACCGGTTGCCGGTGCTGTTACAGCAGTAGTAACGCCGTGTTTCGCTTTTATCTGTTTACGGGCGTTGAACAGATTGTGCGGATGGCCCATACCCATCGATTGTAAGCTGATCAATCCTAAAAGTAAGGCGGCTGTTAAGGTCTTTTTCGCTTTCATCGTCATTCGTATTTGTGATTTACATGACAAAGGTAAGTGAATTTTATAATACCTTGCAATACATAGTACTATATTTTTGAAAATATTTTCATAAAAAATAGCGGGACCGGATCGCTTTGACCCGATCCCTCCGGAAAATCAGTCAACAACGACGCGGCGTACGGCTCCGTCTTCATTCTGGGTTACCGTAATGAAATACAAGCCTTTAGCCTGTTTGCCCAGATCAATCTGACCGACAAATTCGCCGGAAAAGTCTTTTACCTCTTTGCGGGCTACTTCCTTGCCTTTCGGGTTCGTGACAGAAATGGTCACGTCACCTTTGGCCGGTGCGTTGAAACGCAGGTTCAGCTGATCTTTGTCCGGATTATTCGGGAAAGCATCCAGACCACGGATGGTCGGGGCTTTCATTTTGCCGTCGATACCCCGTGACCAGGCATCAAACGGGCGGATAATATGCTCATTGAAGTCTTTCGGGAAGGTAAACTCCAGGCGACTCAGCTTGTCATTCAGTGAATCCATGCCACGGTTGAAATCGCGCTGCCAGTTTTCGCTATCCAATACCCAGGCATCGCCCTTTGCCTGCCCCGGGCGGCCTTTGTAGAAATACAGCCGGTTCTGGCCCGGACCGCCTTTGGTCCGTAGGGATTCACGGCCGTCGTTATCTTCAACAACAATAGTAAGCTGGCGTTTCTTGCCGTCTTTACGGGTTGTTTTCAGCGAATCAACCAAGCGCTCCACTACCTTGTCGCGTTCTTCGGCAGGGAGATTTTTATAGGTACGGTCCACCTGACGCACATCGTCGCCGGAGCGTTCAATGATTTTTACGGTTACCTCGTTCGACTTTTCAGTCTTATCCTGCGCCTGAACCAAACCGGTTGTAGCAGCTGTCACCAAAAGAGCCACGGCGAACTGCCGGGCGACGAACTGCCGGGCGACGACAAATGTTGTTTTCATAGTTAGTACCTGTTTTACTGAGTACAGTTGGTCAATGATTTTTCTAAAGACACCGGCGCCGGGCTTATGTTGCATAAGTAGCCGTGTTAAAGTTTCTTAAAGACTCAATGAACCACCGGTTGCCTTCGTACTTTTAGAGGTATGGCAGCGGAAACGCCCTGTTTCATACCGTATTCAGCAGAAAGATGAAAAGTCAGCCCCAAAGGTTGCACAGCAATAGATTAAAATGTCGAAACAACGGATTCGCTGGATTGTCGCGCTGATGGCAGTAGGCCTGCTCGGTTTAGTAGGCTTACAGTTGTATTGGGTCAGGAGCGCGTACCGCCTGCAGAAAGAACAGTTCACCTATAAAGTTACGGATGCCTTGCAGGAAGTGGTCCGTACGCTCGAACGGCAGGAGATTTCGTATCTGGCCCGTCAGCGGATACGGGCGCAGGAGCAGCAGCAACGGCTGATTGCGATCTCTAAAAAAGATAGTCAGCCCGTCGTCACTAAGGCGGAGCCCAAACAGCATAAAGTACCGCGGGTGTCCCGTGAGCAGGTGCCAAACCGCATTAACGGCCAGTTAGTGCTTGATGGCAATGGCAATATTGTACGGGGTATGTCCCGGCTGGGCATTACCCCGTCGGATGCGCTGCACCCGGTCGATCAGACGCTTACGCCGGAGCAGGAAGCGGTTGTGGAGCACTTTTTACGGCGGCAGGAAATGCTGATGGCAACCGGCGACTGGCAGGCACAGCTCGAAGACCAGCGCCAGTTTGAGGAATGGGCCAGCGGAATCCTTGCCGACCAGATTGCCGATCTGAACCGGCAGCAGCAAAAACAGGATAGCCTGATCAAACTGGCCCGGAAGCGGCAGGCAAAGGCGAAAGTTGCCGAAGCGGCCTCGTCGTCAGTGCTGACCGCCAGCACGCTGAAGGATACCGGCAACCGGATGTCAGAGCATTCGCAGATTGTAAAAGATGCCTTGAAAAGCCTCTTTCTGTCGGACCGGCCCATTGAGGAGCGGGTTGACCGGATGACGCTGGATACGCTGCTCCGGCAGGCACTCGAAGACCGGGGAATCCGGCTGCCGTTTGCCTACGGCGTTAAAACGAATCAGACCAATAAGCCGTCCTTTCTGTTCACGACGTTTGGCGGCAATCCGAAATCATTTGTCGAAAACGGCTATAAAGCGGCGTTATTCCCGAACAACTTTCTGGATTCGGGAAACTATGTGTACGTCTATTTCCCGGGTCAGGACGAGTTTATTCAGGAGCAGATGACGTTCAACTTTGCCTCGTCGGTAATCCTGATTCTGGTTATTCTGGGCTGCTTCTACATTGCAATCAACACGATCATGAAGCAGAAAAAACTGGCTGACATCAAGAACGACTTTATCAATAACATGACCCACGAGTTTAAAACGCCGATTTCGACCATTGCGCTGGCCGTTGAGATGGCGCAGGACCAGATGGCGGTGGGTCAGGGTGTCGGGAGCAGGAACGTGGGAGCAATGTACGGTGATGCATTGGCCGCTGAATCCGGTAGCCCGGCTGCTGAATTCACAGGCCGGTTATCGCGGTACATGAATATCATCCGCGAAGAAACCCGCCGGCTGGGGTCACACGTGGAGAAAGTATTGCAGATGGCGATGCTCGACCGCGGTGAAATCAAGCTGAAGGTTACGCAGGTAAATATTCACGACATCATCGAAAAATCGCTGAATAACATCGGCATTCAGATTGAACAGCGCGAGGGCGAGGTCGATCTGGATTTCGAAGCGGAAAACGAAGTCATTGAAGCCGACGAGGTACACCTGACCAACATTGTCTATAACCTGCTGGACAATGCCATTAAGTACTCGCCGGATACCCTGCACATTACGATCCGGACCCGCAGCCTGCCCGAGGGCGTTTGCCTGACGATCGCCGATCAGGGCATCGGCATGACGAAAGAGCAGGTCAACCGTATTTTTGAAACCTTTTACCGGGTACCAACCGGCAACCTGCACGACGTAAAAGGCTTCGGGCTCGGGCTGAGCTATGTTCAGAAAATGGTGGACGCCCACCACGGCCGCATCCACGTAACCAGCGAACCCGGCCAGGGAAGTGCATTTGACGTTATTATACCTTATAAAATGAATGAGTGATTGGGCGGTTGAGTGATTGAGCGAAGGGACAACAGCCTTTCCAATCACTCAATCACTCAACGACTCAATCACCATTACCTATGCCACAAATACTAGTTGTTGAGGATGACCCGAATCTGGGTCAGCTGCTTCAGGAATACCTGATCCTGAAGGGATTTGATACCGACCGCGCGACGGATGGAAATCAGGGGCTCGAGATGTTTACCGACGGGCAGTATGATCTCTGTATTTTCGACGTGATGATGCCGAAGAAAGACGGGTTTTCGCTCGCTAAAGAGGTGCGGATGACCGGCCGCGATGTGCCGGTTATCTTTCTGACGGCCAAGTCGATGAAGGAAGATACTATTCAGGGATTCAAGCTCGGAGCCGATGATTATGTGACGAAGCCGTTCAGCATGGAAGAATTGCTGCTGCGTATTCAGGCGATTCTGCGCCGGTATCAGCGGGGAACGGCCGATGCCATCGAATCGACCACCTATCAGATCGGCTCCTTTGTGTTTGACTACCCGCACCAGACCCTGAGCCGGCCGGACGGGGGCGGAAATCCGGCGAGTCAGAAACTAACCAGTAAGGAATCGGAGTTATTAAAGTTGTTTGCCCAGAACCTGAATCAGCCGTTAAGCCGTAGCTTTGCCCTGAAAATGGTTTGGGGCGACGACTCGTACTTCAATGCCCGTAGCATGGATGTATACGTGACCAAGCTCCGCAAGTACCTGCGTGAAGACGAATCGGTACAGCTGGTGAATGTGCACGGCGAGGGTTTCAAACTGATTGTGTGATTGTTGTAATGGCAGAGCGGCTGATCGGGATACGGGGCTAATCATCCATTACAGCCTGTTAACGAAAAGACGGATGAATATTATTCGAAGACCACGCCGGAACCGGCAGTCGGCAGCGATTCGGGACATGGTGCAGGAAACGCGCCTTTCGGTCCATGATTTTATTTACCCCATGTTTGTCATGGAAGGGGAGAACGTACGCAGCGAAGTGGTGTCAATGCCCGGCGTTGCCCGTTTCTCCAAAGACCTGCTGCTCGACGAAATCGGGCAGTGCGTAGACCTCGGTCTGCGGACGTTTGCGCTGTTTCCGAATCTTCCGGAGAGCAGAAAGGATAAATACGCTACCGAAAGTCAGAACCCCGACGGGCTGTATCTGCAAACGGTACAGGCCATCAAAGACCGGTTTCCGGATGTAGTGGTGATGACCGACATTGCCATGGATCCGTACAGCTCAGACGGCCACGACGGCATTGTGGAAAACGGGCAGATTCTGAACGACGAAACGCTGGAAGTGCTCGGTAAAATGGCGGTTGCGCAGGCAAAGGCCGGTGCCGACATCGTTGGCCCTTCCGACATGATGGATGGCCGCGTGGGCTATATCCGGCAAACGCTTGATGCACAGGGTTTCAAAAATGTGTCCATCATGGCGTACACGGCAAAATATGCCAGTGCGTTTTACGGTCCGTTCCGCGATGCCCTCGACTCAGCCCCGCGCTTCGGCGACAAAAAAACGTATCAGATGAATCCTGCCAACAGCCGCGAGGCGTTGATTGAGGCTGATCTGGACCTGGCCGAAGGGGCTGATTTCCTGATGGTGAAGCCTGCTTTGGCTTACCTCGATATTATTAAACTGCTGAATGATCACTATCAACTGCCGATTGCAGCTTATAACGTTAGTGGTGAGTATGCCATGATTAAAGCCGCTGCCCAAAACGGCTGGCTCGACGGGGAACGCGCCATGATGGAGTCACTGATGGCCATGAAGCGTGCCGGTGCCAACGTTATTCTGACCTACTTCGCTAAAGAAGCGGCAGGGGTGTTGGGGGCTTAATATATTGGTTGTTCTGGGTTGCTGGTGGTTCTGAGTTGCAGGTGGTTCTGAGTTGCAGGTTGTTCTGAGTTGCTGGTAGTTCTGGGTTGCTGGTGGTTCTGGGTTACTGGTGTTTCTGGGTTATTGGTGTTCTGGATACTGTTTTATATTTTATGTGGTGGCAGGGTTATTCTGAGAGGCAGGATAGCCCTGCCACCATGTTTTTTTTCCTGTCACCCTGCCCTGTCTGGCGTCGCATGGCGACCGCTCTTTCACTCTTTAGCCGCTACGCGGCTCACTCTTTCGCTCTTTAAATGCCCATTCGCTCTTAAATCGGCGCACCTGCGGGACAGGCGGGCGTTTGAATCGTTATAGATAAAAACGGACAGCAAGTGGGTATGGCAGAGGAGGCAAAAAGGCAACCGGTACGGAAAGGGAGCACCCGGAAAAAGATAGATCCGGAACCCGCAATGGATGAACAAGCCGTAAAGCCCGGCCTGCTTACCGTTGACCGGCATTCGGTTCAGTTTCCGGTAACCCGGCAGGGGGCATGGACCGAGCAGACGATCTCCGTTGCCCAGCACTATGCCGACACGCCGGTGTCGCTGACATTCGACACGCCCGATGCGTTTTCGTTTGTGATTCCGCCCGATGACCGGCTGCTACCCGCCATCGGCTTTGTGCCGACACCGGCTGAAACTAAGCTGCGCATCCGTTTTTCGCCCCGAAAGCCCGGCACAACCACGGCCCGGCTGATTATCCAGACGCCTTATAGCCGCCAACAGGTTGAGCTGACCGGCCACAGTCCTGCGCCGTTCGCGGTTAAGTGGCGGCTGCTGGCGGGCATTGGCCTTGGGATTGCCGGTCTGGTTATCGGCTACCAGAACCGCTGCCGGATTTCGCCGGTACTATGCCCTGATATGCAGCTGCCTGCTGCGGTTGAGATACGGGCAGATACGCTGCTCCGGGAGCTGCCCCCGCCTGTCCGTACCCCCCCGCCGGATACGTTACTCAGCGCGGATGTTCCGCCGGTTGATACCCTGACCACTGTCGACGCTCCTCCGCTTCCGGCGCCTGTTGTCCGTCGTCCGCAATTGGCGGCAACCCCGGATACAATAAGGCCGCATGCCCCCAAGCCATTGACCAACCTGTCGGTTATGGCTCCTTCGCCGGTTGAACTGAATAAGAGCCCGAAGCCAGCACCGGTAAAACCTCGGCCGGTGACTGCCGAGAGTGATTTGGAGCGGGAGCTTAACGGCGATGTTAATCATTGATATTCTTTAATTTACGTACGTATGAAACGTTTTCTTTTCGGATTTATCTGGCTGTTTGTCCCGGTAGCCGCTACGCTGGCGCAGGATGCCCGTAACGTGCCGCAAGCCATTCAATACATTAAACTGGCCGGTACCCTGCGTGAACTGGACAAGCTGTCGGAAGCCATTGATCTGCTGGAGCGGGCTTTGCCGGCCGTGCGCACCAACGATGTGTACTGGGGGGCGGTGGCCTACGAGCAACTGGGACTGGCCTACAAAGACCAGAAAAATCCGGAGAAGGCAGCTTATTACCTTGAGGTTGCCCGCAGCCGGTATGCGAAACTGAATTTCGTGGCCAGTGCCTGGGCGGTCAATGAGCTGATCCGCGATGTGTCGGGGAAGAATTTTTATGCCGGTATTCAGATCAGTCCGTCGGAGGTGAAACTGGGTATTTACAAAACCCGCTATGAAACCGATTTTTACGAAAAGGAAATCAAGCTAAAAGTCGATGTGCCCAGCTCGCCGCTGCTGACGGATGCCTCGACGTCGTTCCGGAACCGGCAGGATGCCCTGAAGGTGTGTTTTGATACGATCCGGAAATACAATATTCCGAATGAGCGGGTATTTATTGCGTTCAGCAGCGAGATGAATCAGATTCCGGACAGCAAAAAACGCTTGTATGATCGCCTGATTGATGCCCTGCCAATCGGCGGGTTGCGGATTGACACGTCGATTACGGTAAACCGCGAAGCGGAGTTGTTTACGACGGGAGCCATTCCGCGCAAAGTCTGGCCGACCACATCGGCCCTGGCGATTAACGACAATTACACCGTTGGCGGGTACTTCGATTCGCAGCCTGATCCGAAAAGTACGGGCAGTGCGCAGAAAACGTTTTATGGACTAAGCATTCCGGTGGGGACGAACGGGCTGGTCAGTCAGATCGAAAGCCGCAAAACGCTGACGATGGATGCGTTCCGGCGCGAGGCCCCGCGTGTTATTGCGGCCATTGCCGATTCAACAGTACGTCCGCGGCTGAGCCGGCAGCAGGCGGGTTTGCAGGGGCGGCAGACGGTTGGTGTCGGGGGCGATATTGCGCTGGCTGTCGTAACATATCTGTATCCCGACAAAGCTGATCTGACCGCCGTGCCGCTTTCAGTAGAGGATATTCAGCGGTTTAAAAAGCTGGTGATGAGCGATTACGGTGCTATAAGCCAGCCTGATTTACAGGCGGTAAAAGATCCTGTTGCCCGTGAGCGCGCCGGACGCGACCTGGCCAATGTGCAGTCGATGCTGACTGAGAAGCAGCTGATTGCCGGTACGCTCTGGCTGGAGGCGCTGATGCAGGCCTATACCACTACAACGGGCCCGAAGCGGTTTGTCTTTGTCCGTAACGCTGACATCGGCTGGGTAACCGGCAAGTTTCTGGAAACCATCAGCGGAGAGTATGAACAGACAATCGCCAAAGGAGACTATTACACGCGGTAGCCATCACAGCCGCCCGTGAATCACTTCCACCGGCAGGACGCCTTTTACGTCATACACCAAATGACCCAGCTGTGGCAGCCTGGCCGAAAACTCAGGGGTCAGGAAGGGCTGGTGAGCAACGGCCAGCACCACGACATCATATACTATGTCTGACGGCAGGTCGGGGAGCAGGGTAATCGCATACGTGCGTGCCACATCATCGGGGTGGGCGAGGGGATCGTACACATCGGTTTGTACGCCGAACTCCCCCAGCTCCTGCACCACGTCGGGGACGCGCGAGTTGCGGATGTCGGCCCAGTTTTCCTTAAACGTAATACCCAGCACCAGTGCCCGTGCCTGATGCAGCGGCCGGTTGTGCCGGATCAGGAGTTTTACAATCTTATTGGCTACTACCACACCCATATTGTCGTTGATGCGGCGGCCGGCCAGGATCACTTCGGGGTGATAACCCAGCGACTCGGCTTTGTAGGTCAGGTAATACGGATCGACGCCGATGCAGTGACCACCCACCAGTCCGGGCTGGAAGGGCAGAAAATTCCACTTGGTATTGGCCGCTTCCAGTACGGTCCGGGTGTCGAGGCCCATCCGGTCGAAAATCAGCGCCAGTTCGTTGACGAACGCTATGTTGATGTCGCGCTGACAGTTTTCGATGACTTTGGCCGCTTCGGCGACCCGGATTGAGGGGGCGCGGTAAGTGCCCGCCGTGATGACGGACGCATACAACTGATCTACCCGTTCGGCAACGGAAGGGGTGGAGCCGGACGTAACTTTGCGGGTGTTGGTCAGCGTATGGTGTTTGTCGCCCGGATTGATGCGCTCGGGCGAATACCCGCAGAAGAAGTCCACATTATACCGGAGCCCCGACAATGATTCCAGTACCGGCACGCAGTCTTCTTCCGTGCAGCCGGGGTAAACCGTTGATTCATAGATAACAAGATCGCCTTGTTTTAACAAACTGGCAACCGTTCGGGTGGCCGTCAGAATCGGGCGCAGGTCGGGCCGGCGGTGGCTGTCAATCGGAGAGGGAACCGTGACAATAAAGATGGTACAGGCGGCAAGGTCACCGGGAGAGCTGGTAAAGGACAGGCCCTGGCTTCCGGCGAGTGCTGCGGCTGTAAAATCACCGTTCCGGTCCTGATGCTGTTGCAGGGCAGCAATGCGTACGGGATCAATGTCGAAACCCAGTACGCGGTATTTTTGTCCGAACGCAACGGCTAGCGGCAGGCCTACGTAGCCGAGGCCGAGAATGGCAATCTGAGGAGCATCCTGCATCATTAATCCGGAAAAAAGCCCGTACCTGCACCGAAAAAACAGGACGCACAGGTATCGGAAATGCAAAGGTAAAGCCAATCTGAACAAGCATAAACAGGAATAAATTCCGAATGTTGATGAATAAGGCCGCTGACAAACCGCAAATCGGTTTGAGTAAGCCCAATTTATCTATAACTTTGCCGCATCTTTTATCAACCGGCTTAATATGCAGCCCACGCAGCAAGTATCAATACCGGAACTTATTCAGCAAGTACCGCTCAACTATTACCTGATCGTTAGCACAGCGCTATTTGTCATCGGAATCATCGGCGTACTGACCCGGCGTAACGCCATTATTATCTTCATGTCGATTGAGCTTATGCTCAATGCCGTCAATCTGCTGTTAATTGCCTTTTCGTCGTATCGATCCGATTCGGCAGGGCAGGTTTTCGTCTTTTTCATCATGGCTGTGGCCGCTGCCGAAGTTGCGGTAGGGTTGGCCATCATCGTGATGATCTACCGGAATATCCGCTCGATTGATGTCGGATTGCTGAATAAACTCAAATGGTAAAACTGGTTTAGGAGCTTTCACGGGCAAAGGTCGCTGGCCGATCGGCGCCGGGAGAATGTTCCGCAAACGTCAAACGTTGAATTCAAGTACATGCAGACAGACCTACTCTGTAGTTTAATTCCGCTGTTCCCACTCATTGGTTTTGCCATCAACGGCCTGGGCTTCCGCAAGGTGCCCACAAGCCTGGTTGGGGCCATCAGCTCGGCAGCCGCGCTCGCTTCCTTCGCCGTAACGCTGATGTTGTTCAGCGGCTTCAGCGGGCAACCCATTAAAGCCACCTTATTCGACTGGATCAGTGTCGGTAGCTTACACATCAACTTCTCGTTCCAGATTGATCAGCTTTCCCTGCTGATGCTCCTGATTGTGACGGGCGTTGGCTCGCTGATTCACATTTATTCAATCGGCTACATGAAGCACGATGAAGGCTTCGGCAAGTTCATGGCATTCCTGAACCTGTTCCTGTTCTTCATGTTGCTGCTGGTGACGGGCTCTAACTACGTCATCATGTTCATCGGCTGGGAAGGGGTAGGGTTGTGTTCATACCTGCTCATCGGTTTCTGGAATAAAAACGTCAACTATAACAACGCTGCCCGCAAAGCCTTCGTCATGAACCGTATCGGTGACCTTGGTTTTCTGCTGGGTATCTTTTTGTTAATCACCACGTTCGGCTCGGTTGAATACACCGACATTTTCGAACAGGCGACGCGGTTCGCGGTGGGCGACAAGATGATTCTGGCCATTACCCTGCTGCTGTTTGTCGGCGCCATGGGTAAGTCGGCACAGATTCCGCTCTACACCTGGCTGCCGGATGCGATGGCCGGTCCGACACCGGTATCGGCCCTGATCCACGCGGCAACGATGGTGACGGCGGGGATCTACATGATCGTCCGTTCGAACGTGTTGTACACCCTGTCGCCGGTAACGCTCGAAATCATCGGCTTTATTGCCATCGCCACGGCTATTCTGGCGGCGTCGATCGGTCTGTTGCAGAACGATATCAAGAAAGTACTGGCTTACTCGACTGTTTCGCAGCTGGGTTATATGTTCCTCGGCCTGAGCGTAGCGGCCTACACGTCGGGTATGTTCCACGTAATTACGCACGCGTTCTTTAAAGCCCTGTTGTTCCTCGGTGCCGGTAGCGTCATCCACGCCATGTCCGACGAACAGGATATCCGCAAAATGGGCGGCCTGCGCAAACACCTGCCGGTTACGTTTATCACCTTCCTGCTGGGTACCATCGCTATTGCCGGTATTCCGCCGTTTGCCGGTTTCTTCTCGAAAGACGAAATTCTGGCCCACGTATTCCTGCATAATAAAGCGCTGTGGGCACTGGGTCTGGTTGGTTCAGCCATGACCTCGTTCTATATGTTCCGGCTTTTATTCCTGACGTTCTTCGGTGAATTCCGCGGTACTCAGGAACAGCACCATCACCTCCACGAATCACCGGCGACGATGACGCTGCCTCTGATTGTTCTGGCGGTATTGTCAGTTATCGGCGGTTTGCTGAACCTGCCTGGCGGTGGCTGGCTGACTCACTTCATGGAACCTCTGTTTGCCGGTTCGGCACAGGTGAATCCGGAAGCATTCGGTCACGAAATCGACCACGGTACCGAGTATATGCTGATGGGTATTTCAACGGCGGTAGCCATTGGCTCAGCCATTGCCGCCTACGTGGTTTACATCAGCCGTAACGCCGTACCGGCCCCTGAATCAGCGGAGCGGTCAGGTATCGCCAAACTGGTGTACAACAAATACTTCGTGGACGAACTGTACGAAGTGGCTATTGTTCGTCCGATCCGTGCTCTCGGTGATCTGCTGTACAATGCCGGTGAGTTTATCATCGACGGTATTGTCAACGCTGTTGCCTGGCTGGTACGGGCCGCGTCGGCGCAGCTGCGGTTACTGCAGTCGGGGTCAATCGGCTTCTATGTTTTTGCGATGGTATTCAGTATTGCGGTCATCGTGATTGTTCGGTTCTTTGTTCGGTTCTAAAAGGAGGTTATGGCCGGCACTCCTGCGATACGGGAGCCGGCGGCCATAGAGAGGAAACTTAACCTATATGCTTACGCTTTCACTTATACTACTACCGGTTGTAGCGGCCACGTTGCTACTGCTGATCAAGAGCCCGGCGGTCAAAACGCTTGCCCTGGGAGCAGCCCTGGTTGAGCTGGCATTAGCAGCCTACGCCTTTGCTACGTTCAAGGCCGATGCGCAGATGCAGTTTGAATTTGATTACCCGTGGATCGCCAGTGCCGGTATCCGGTTCAGCGGCGGTATTGACGGTATCAGCGTATTGCTGGTGCTGCTGACCGGGTTACTGACACCACTCATTGTCTTATCGGCCTTCGGGCGTGACTATGACCGTCCATCGACGTTCTACTCGCTGATTCTGTACATGCAGGCGGCACTGATGGGGGTATTCACCGCCCGCGATGCGTTCCTGTTCTACCTCTTTTTCGAAGCGGCCCTCATTCCGGTTTATTTTCTGGCGGCTATGTGGGGCGGCGAAAAGCGGATTGCCGTTACGTTCAAGTTCTTTATTTATACCATCTTCGGTAGCTTGTTCATGCTGGTGGCGCTGGTGTATCTGTATTACCAGACCGGCGTGCCGGGCAAACCAGGCGTTCACTCGTCGGCCATCGTTGATTTTTACAACCTCAACCTGACTCCTGCCGCGCAGGGTTGGGTGTTCTGGGCATTCTTTGTTGCCTTTGCCATTAAAATGCCGGTGTTCCCGTTCCACACATGGCAGCCGGATACCTACGTAGAGTCACCGACACCGGCGACGATGCTGCTGTCGGGCATCATGCTGAAAATGGGGGTCTACGGCCTGATCCGGTTCCTGCTGCCGATTGTACCGGTTGGGCTTGATACCTGGGGTACGCTGGCGACCACGTTATCCGTAATTGGTATTGTCTACGGGTCAATCATTGCCATTCGTCAGCGCGATATGAAGCGTCTGATTGCCTATTCATCGTTTGCACACGTGGGCCTGATGGCGGCCGGTGTGTTCTCGCAGACGGCAAACGGCTTGCAGGGTGCCCTGATTCAGATGCTGGCACACGGTATCAACGTAGTGGGTCTTTTCTTCGTTGCCGAAATCATTTTCGGCCGCACCAACAGCCGGTTCCTCGATCAGCTGGGTGGTATTACGCGTACAACGCCAAAACTGACCGTTTACTTCATGATTCTGCTGCTTGGTTCGGTGGCCCTGCCATTGACCAACGGCTTTGTGGGTGAGTTTCTGTTACTGAACGGCGTTTTTGCCTATAACAACTGGTTAGGTGCTGTGGCCGGCTTAACCATCATTCTGGGTGCTGTTTATATGCTGCGGATGTTCCAGAAGTCGATGTTCGGACCAACATCGGCGCGTACGGAAACATTCGATGATCTGAGCGGTGCCGAAAGCTGGGTGTTGCTGCCGCTGGCCGTAATGGTTTTCTGGATCGGGATCTATCCGAACTCGTTCCTGAAAGTGACAGAACCTGCTGTAATGAATTTGTTGCAATACGTTGTAAAATAACGACTAAAGAAATGCTACCCATTATCCTATTATCGGTTTTCGGAATTGTCCTGCTCTTCATGGGGTTTCTGAAGTCCAAAGTATTGTTACTGCCGGCAACACTGGTGTTTATCCTGGCTGCACTGGCGACCACGTTCACGGACTGGGGGAAAACGTACCTCTACTTCCAGAACATGCTGCTGACCAACAACCTCGCGATTATGTTTACGACAATCGTGTTGTTATCGGCGTTCATGGTCGTGGCGCTGTCGAATAGCTTTATTGAAGACGAACAGGCACAGCCTGCCGAATATTACGGCCTGCTGCTGTTCTCGCTGGTCGGCGCAATTATGATGATCAGCTTCGAAAACCTGATCATGCTGTTCGTCGGCGTTGAAATTCTGTCGGTGGCCATGTACGTGCTGGCGGGTAGTGACAAGCACAGCCCGCGTTCGAACGAAGCCGCGCTGAAGTACTTCCTGATGGGGGCTTTTGCGACCGGTATTATGCTGTTCGGGATTGCGCTGTTATACGGCGCCACCGGCACGTTTGTCGTTTCGGGCATTAAATCCTACGTGTACACAAACTCATACGGTGTATCGCTGTTGCTGTACATGGGTATTCTGCTGCTGCTGATCGGTATGTTGTTCAAGGTATCGGCCGCTCCGTTCCACTTCTGGACGCCGGATGTGTACGACGGAACACCAAGCCTCTTCACGGCATTTATGTCAACAGTCGTAAAAACAGCCGGTTTTGCGGCGTTATTCCGCGTGCTGTCGGTATCGTTTGTTGGTGTTTACTCGTTCTGGTGGGCAATTCTGGCGGCACTGACCTGCCTGACCCTGCTGATCGGTAACGTAACGGCTGTATACCAGAACAGCTTTAAGCGGATGATGGCTTACTCCAGTATTTCGCACGCCGGTTACCTGTTAATCGGTCTGACGGCTCTGGGGACACAAACCAAACAAGCCCTGGTATTCTATTCGCTGGCTTACTCACTGGCTACGATTTCAGCCTTCGGCGTATTGCTGGTTGTGTCCCGGCAGCGTCAGGATGAAAACGGAATAAATGAGAACTTTGATGCCTTCAACGGGCTGGCGCGGCAGAATCCGCTGCTCGGCTTTGTGATGGCGGTTTCGATGTTATCGCTGGCGGGTATTCCGCTGACTGCCGGTTTCTGGGGCAAGTTCATGATCTTCACAACGGCAGCCGATAAAGGTATTTTCTGGATCCTGGTATTTGCCGTGCTGATGTCGACGGTAGGTATCTATTATTACTTCCGGGTAATCATTGCCATGTACTTCCGCGAAGGTGCCGGTGAACCGGTTAAAGTCGCTCCGTTCTACCGGTATGTACTGATTGCCGCCACTATTTTAACCTTAGTGTTAGGTCTGGCACCCGGTTTGCTGGATGGGTTAGTATAAGTAAGAATGACGTAAATGAGTCTTCTAAAGAAAGAATAGATTCATCCGGGGTCAGGTTCTGGTACGACAACTACTTGTCTGACAGCCTGACCCCGGGTTTGTTTTAGTGAGTTGATAACCAGACAGCAAGTTACGGGCCGTGAACGTGAGTACTGTACCAGCAACGAAACGAAAGGGATATAAGGACTTTATCGCCTATTTCTTTACCGCCATTCTAGGCGCACTGATTAATTTTTTCAGCCAGATCGGCTACCGTGAACTGATCGGCCTGAGCTTTGCAACCAGCGTATTTCTGGGCTACGTAACAGCAATGGTACTGACCTTTGCCCCGACGAAAAACTTTGCGTTCGACGCAAAGAAAACCGACAACGCAGGACGGGAATTCGTCAAGTATGTCGGCATTGCACTGGTAGCGCTGGCCGTGCAGGTGTACTCCTCAGAAATTACCCTAAAGCAGATTGCCAACCCGTTTTTCCCGGAAACGTCAGCGTTTGCCAGAGAAAAAGCCTCGCACGTTGTCGGCATGGGATTAAGCTTTCTGGCCAACTTTTTCGGCCACCGGTTACTTACCTTCCGAAGTACAGGATTTTACGACCGGATCAAAGCTAAGAAACGAAGTGAAAATTAGATTTTTCTTATATCTGAAAAGCCTGGTCTGTCTGTAGGAAATAGAACTATATAAGGGTTTAGCATCAAACCACAAAAAATATACGTGTAAATTATTGTATTTTTCTGGAGAAGCCTATATTTGCGACCGGAACCATAAATTACCACTAAAAGAGCATGAAAAAAGTTATCGCTTTATTGTTCGTAGGTACAATGATTACCTTCGCTGCTTGCCAGAGCAAACCTAAAACTGAAGAAGCTGCTGTTGATTCAACTGCAACAATGACAACAGACTCAGCTGTTGTTGATTCAGCTGCTACAGACTCAGCTGCTACAGACTCAGCTGCTGTTGCTCCTGCAGACTCAGCGAAGTAATTTACCGCGGACAACCGCGCTCTCTACTTCAAGGAAAAAGCTCTATATTTATAGAGCTTTTTCTGTTTTTAAACGTGTCTACATGGATGTATTAGCAAAGTATTTGCCGGCAGCATCGGTATCATACTGTCAGAACCTGTGGCAACACTATGCTTTTCAACTCAGGATCGTCCGGGCCCGCAAAACCAAACTCGGCGATTTCAGAGCCCTTGCTCCGGGGCAGTTACAGATTTCGGTAAATGCCGATCTCAATCCCTTCGCTTTTCTGATTACCTACATTCACGAAGTCGCTCACGCCGATGTGTATGTCTCGCATACGCCCCGCCGGCTGCGTGCGATGAAGCCCCATGGCCCTGTCTGGCAGCAGGCCTTCCAGCGGCTTATGCAGCCTCTACTGACTGAGCAAGTGTTTCCGGCCGCTATTCTGGCCCCGTTACGGGTATATATGCAGGCGCCGGCGGCATCCAGTCATGCCAGTCCTGCTCTGGTGCAGGCCCTCCGCCTTGCCGATCCGGTACGCCATAATGAGCTGAACCCGCATAACCGGTTGCTATCCCTGCATGAGCTGGCAGAGGGCGAATTATTTCAATTCCGCGAAAAGACCTACCAGCGGGGTACGTTACGGCGCACCCGCGTCGTTTGTAAAGAAATAAGTTCATCAAAATCTTACGCAATCCTGGCTCATGCCCTGGTGGAAAAATGTGAATAGGTGGGGGCTGTTAACCGGTTTGCTGCTCCTGTGGGGCAGTCTGACGCAGGCACAGACTGTACTCAAATCAGGTAGCTGGATCAAAATAGGGGTAACTACTACGGGTGTTCACCGGCTCACCGCCGATATGCTCGCCAAAGCCAATCCGGCATTTGCGGCTGCCGATCCGCGCCGGCTGCGGTTGTATGGTAACGGAGGGGCTGCATTGCCCCAGGCAAATGCGGCGAAACGGGCCGTTGATCTCACTGAAAATGCCATCATGGTATCGGGAGAAGACGATGGCAGGCTGGATGCCGGCGATGCGGTTCTGTTTTTCGGTCAGAGCCCGCACGTGATCCGCTTCGACTCCGTAACTAACCGCTTAACGCACCGGATCAATCCCTACAGCGATACAACCTTTTATTTCCTGACCATCGGTGACGCGGCCGGTCTGCGGATACAACCCAAACCGTCGGCCTCCCTGA
The DNA here is from genome assembly GCF_057652235.1 of Arsenicibacter sp. R0_47. Taxonomy (NCBI): domain Bacteria; kingdom Pseudomonadati; phylum Bacteroidota; class Cytophagia; order Cytophagales; family Spirosomataceae; genus Arsenicibacter; species Arsenicibacter sp. R0_47. The sequence goes on from NZ_JBYFCJ010000001.1 coordinate 514,980, forward strand.
GCGGCGCTGCCATGACCACATTCGACGATTATCAGTTTCATGAGCAGGAGCTGACCAGTATCGCCAAAACGGGGCGTGAGTGGATGGGCGAGTATCTTGGCGTAAATACAACCCTGACAGTGTCGTTCAATGTGCCGGGACTGGTGCCTGCAACCCCGCTGCTGGTTACCTCGTCGGTGGTAGCCAATGCGGTTGTGCCGACTTCTTTCTCATGGCAACTTAACGGGCAGCCACTCGGCAGGCAGCCGGTTAATGCCCTGTCCGGCTATAAATACGACTATCAGGGGCTGGAAAACCGGCAGACCTTTACTGCAAGCACAACCCTCGCAACCGGCACCCTGCCGTTTGTGCTGACATTCGACAAAAACGGCCAGACCGGCTCACAGGGCTACCTGAATTTCCTGGCAGTACAATACCGACGCGACCTGCGCTGGTATGAGCAGCCGGTCATTGCCCGGCTACCGGCAGGCCGCTACAGCAGTAAGCAAGCGGCAACGGTCAGTAGACTCTGGGATATTACCGATCCGCTGAAACCGGCCGCGCAAGCGTTTAGCAATAGCGGCGGAGAGGCAGCCTGGGCGTCGGCTACGGCAGGCACTTACCTGTTGTTTACCGAGAGTCAGGCTATTGCACCGGTCAGCGTCAGGCCGATTGCGAATCAGCAGGTGCGCGGCCAGACAACCCCCGATCTGCTCATCATCACGGCGCCTGGCTGGAAGACCGAAGCCGACCGGCTGGCGGCTTTCCGGCGTAGCAGCACTGGTTTAGACGTACTCGTGCTGACGACGCAGCAGGTATTCAACGAATTTGGCTCCGGTCAGGCCGACCCGACCGCGATCCGCGATGCAGTCCGGTACTTTTACCGGCAGCAGGCCGGCAAGCTGAAATTTCTGCTGCTGGTGGGGAATTCAACCTACGACTACCGGAACATCATGGGCATGCAAACGGCCGTGCAGCAGTGGAACACAGTACCGGTCTACGAAAGCCGTGAGTCATTCCATCCGGTAGATGGTTTTTCGTCGGATGATTATTTCGGGTTCATGAAAGAAACCGACGGCGAATGGGCCGAAACGGAGGCGGGTGATCAGTTGCTGGATATAGGCGTAGGCCGCTTGCCGGTGCGTTCGCTGGAAGATGCCCGGACCGTAGTCGATAAGCTGATCCGGTACGATTCCGACAAGACGCTGGCCGGTGAATGGCAGAGCCGCTTAACGTTGGTGGCCGACGACGGGGATATAAATATTCACCAGTCTGACGCCGATTTTTTTGCCCGCTATGTTGAAACAGAGGCCCCCGCTTACCGCCCTGAGCGCCTGCTGCTGGATGCGTTTCCGCAGGAAGTAACGGCTACCGGACAGAAAGCGCCGCTCATGAATAAAGCCATTGACGAGGCTGTTACCGACGGTCGGCTGATCATCAATTACACCGGCCACGGTGGTGAGTCGGGTTGGGCCGAGGAGCAGATTCTGACCTTACAGGATATTTTCAGCTGGCGAAACCGCCGGTTGCCGCTTTTTGTGACCGGTACCTGCGAATTCGGCCGTTACGATGATCCGAACGTACGGTCGGGTGCCGAACTGGCGCTGACGAGCCGCCTTGGTGGGGCCATTGCCTTACTGACAACGACCCGCCCTGTTGCCGCCAATACGAATTTTCTGTTGAACCAGGCATTTTATCAGTCGGTGTTTGCGCCCGTAAACGGGCAGATGCCGCGCCTGGGCGATGTCCTGCGCCTGACCAAAAACAAAAGCCTCAGCGGTAGCCGGAACCGCAATTTCAGCCTGCTGGGTGACCCGTCGATGCGGCTGGCCTATCCGAAGGCGACGGTAGCCGTGACGAAAATCAATAGCCGGACCGTAACCGCCGGAAAGGCCGATACGCTGCGTGCCCTGCAAACGGTATCGCTCGAAGGACAGATTCAGGACCCGCAATCGGGGAGTCTGCTGGCCGATTTTTCGGGTATGCTGAAAGTATCTCTTTATGATAAGGCTGTAAACCAGACCACAAAGGGAACGGAGAGTTCGCCGATGACCTACAAGGTGTTTAACAGTCTGGTTTATGCCGGTCAGGTGGCGGTAAAACAAGGACGGTTCAGCATCCGGTTTACCGTGCCGAAAGACATTGATTACCAGTTCGGCCCCGGTCGGCTGGTGGCCTATGCGATCCGGTCAGACAGTCTGATGGATGCTGCCGGTAGTCTGTCTCAGTTAATTATTGGCGGCAGTACAACCGTCGATGCCATCGACCGGCAGGCTCCGGCGGTGCAGCTGACGCTGAATAATGCCGTGTCGGCTGAAACACCGGTGCGGGTCGCCGGTCCGGACGTAACGGTGCGGGTGCAGCTGACCGATAATGTAGGTATTAATCTGGCCCGTAACGGATTAGGTCATGAACTGACGGCCCGGTTGAACGATACCACGCTGGTTATTCTGAATGATTATTACGTGGCCACGACCGACGACGGCACGAAAGGAGAAGTGCAGTACACATTCCGGAATTTACCGTCCGGTACCTATACGCTGCGGGTAAAAGCCTGGGATGTCAACAATAATTCAGGAGAGGGCACGTTGACGTTTAGGGTATCGGATAAGCCTGGTCTGGCCGTTACAAGCCTTACCGCCTATCCGAATCCGGTTGTTCAGCAGGCCACCATTCAACTGACGCACAACCGCCCGGGCGATGCGCTCGACTGGACCGTACAGGTGCTGGATGTCAGCGGCCGCGTGCTTACGGAGCAGACCGGCAACTGTACGGACTGCCCCGCGACGGTGCCGGTTGCCGACTGGGCAGGACGGGTTGCCAACGGAGCTGTATTGCCCAACGGTCTGTATATTTACCGGCTTCAGGTTCGCTCCGTGAGTGATGGAACCGAAGCGAAAGGAGCCGGCAGGGTCTTTTTGAGCCGTTGAATGCCGCCACAGGCCCGGAATACTTTTTTATTACCAACGAATCGTCGTAATTTTGAGCGTTCAGTATAAAGCGGCACGCTGAGCTACTGACCTTTACAAACATCTATCTATGAAGCGCAGCTTTTCCCGCATTACTGGAGCTATCGGCTTTCTGTCTTTTTGTTCACTACTACACACTTCGGCGTTTGCCCAGACAAGCAGCCCGTCAAGTACAACGGGAAGCAACCTGAATGGTCAACCCTTAAATACAGTAACTACAGCGGTTCCGTTTCTGAACTTTACACCGGATGCCCGCAGTGGTGGTCTGGGCGATGCCGGCGGTGCCTTGCGGGACGCCGACGCGAACGCCATCTTCTGGAATCCGTCGAAGCTGGTCTTTGCGGAAAAAAGCGCCGGCGCTTCAATTTCCTATACGCCGTGGCTGCGTGACCTGATCGGTGATATGTATTACACCTACATTACCGGCTACAAGAAAGTGGGTAAAAATCAGGTTTTCGGGGCTTCACTGATGTATTTTGACCTCGGAACGATTGAGTTCACGACCAGTCAGGGCCTGTCGTCCGGAACGTTCAATTCACGGGAATATGCCTTCACTGCCTCCTATTCACGGCAGCTGTCGAAAAACTTTTCGATGGGGTTAAACCTGCGTTATCTCAACTCAAACCTGGCCGGTGCCTATAACCTGAACGGTACACAAATCAAACCGGGCGGTACGGCGGCGGCTGATATCAGTGCTTATTACCAGACTGAAGTCCGTGACGAGGTTACCGGAAAAGGCCTTGGCTGGACGTTTGGCGGTATGATCTCTAATATCGGTGGTAAAATCAGCTACGGTAGTCCGGAGCGGTACTTTATCCCGACGAACCTGCGTCTGGGTGGTTCCGTAACGTACTACTCTGATTTGTTTAACAAGTTTAACTTTGTGTTAGACCTGAATAAGCTGATGGTGCCGACACCACCTGTTAACCCGAACCAATCACCTGTTGCGTCGATTTTCGCCTCGTTTGCGGATGCACCGGGCGGTTTCAGCGAGGAACTCAAAGAAATTAACGTGGCAACCGGTGTCGAATACTGGTATAATAACCAGTTTGCGGTGCGGGTTGGTTACCACGGCGAATCGAAACTGAAAGGGGGCCGTAACTACTTTACGGCCGGTATCGGGTTACGCTTACAAGAGCGCTATGGCATTGACTTCTCATATGTTATGCCGACCGGCCGCCAGAGCCCGCTGTCAAATACATTCCGTATCTCCCTGCTGATCGACCTGACCAAGAGTGCCCGGGCGGCAGCAGAGGATGACGCCGACGAAGCTGACGATACAAACAACTAGTCAGTTTTATTGCTTTATTTGTCCGGAAAATGGCATTTCATTCAGGAATGCCATTTTTTGTATTATTCATTTCCGTACCTGAAGAGTAATTATGGTTTTAGATCGTACTCAGGCCCCCGGGTTTCAGGCAGTAAGCGAGATTCGGTTACCCGCCTATGAGACCTTTACCCTTGATAATAACGTACCTGTTTACCTGATTTCGGTAATGCAGCAACCGGTCGTCCGGCTGGAGATTATTCTGGATGCCGGGTCATGGTATGAACAGACCCCGTCAGCCGCCTTTTTTGCTGTCAAAATGCTGACAGAAGGCACAAAAACGCGTACATCGGCCGAAATCAGCGAGTACCTCGACAATTTCGGGGCTTTTCTGGAACTGAACAGCGGCCCTGACCGCGCCAGTATTGTCGTTTACTGCCTGACAAAATACCTCGGGCAGATACTGACGCTGATGCAGGAAGTGCTGACCGAACCGGTTTTCCCAGAAAAGGAACTGGAAGACCTGCGGAATATTACGCTGCAGAACCTGCGGGTGAGCTTTGAGAAAAACGCCTACATTGCCGGTGTCCGGATGCGCGAAAAGCTGTTCGGTAATAAACACCCATACGGGCGAATGCAGCAACCGGCCGCCGTGGAAGCCATTACCCGTGCTGATGTGGCCGGCTTTTTCGACAATACCATCCGTAACCGGCCCTTCAGGGTGCTGCTGGCTGGCCACGCTACACCCCTTGAGGTAGAGATGGTTAACAAGGCGCTGGGTCAGATCCCTACGTCAGTGCCGGTTGCGTTGCAGCAGGATTTTGTGCCGGCGCCGGATACCGCTGCCCTGACGGTCGATAAGGCGGCAAGCGTACAGTCGTCGGTGCGGTTGGGAAGGCTGCTGTTTACCCGTGAGCATCCCGATTTTATAAAGATGCTGGTAACAAATGAGGTGTTCGGCGGCTACTTCGGTTCCCGGCTGATGAAAAATATCCGCGAGGATAAGGGCTTTACTTACGGCATTTCATCGAGCCTGATTTCCTTCCGTCATGAAGGCTTCTTTACGCTCGGCACCGATGTAAAAAAGGAAAATACGCAGCAGACGCTCGACGAAGTTGCCAGAGAAGTGCGGATTTTGCAGACAGAACCTGTAACGGAAGATGAACTGGAGACGGTGAAAAACTTCATGGCCGGGGAGTTTGTCGGCTCGCTGAACACGCCGTTTGAAATCGCTGACCGGTACAAGGTTATTTTGCTGGACGGAATGCCCGACGATTTCCTGAACACCTATATTCCGAGGTTACGGTCCGTTACGGCAGCAGAAATCATGCAGATGGCCAATCAGTATCTGGATATCAGCAGCCTGACAGAAATAGTCGTTGGCGGGAAATGAAATTATTCTAGCTAGAATAGTGTTTTAGTAGTGTTAGTTAGCCGTTAACAAATGAAGAAATTCCTAAAATATAGCTAACTTTGACTGCCATTCGTATACCAATTCACTATCTTGCAAGGCAAAACTGCCTCGATTCATGAGGTTTGCCGGACTCAGACAAGCTAAATATAGATTGTTTCACAGTTTTAAACCTAATAGTAGCGTATTCCCGAATGAATGTTATTGCCCTTATAAGTGCTACAGTGCTGGCGTATTTACTCGGTTCAATCCCATCGGCTGTCTGGTATGGCCGTGCTTTCTTTGGACTCGATATCCGGAACTACGGTAGCGGAAACGCCGGTGCAACCAACACCTTCCGGGTGCTGGGTAAACGCGCCGGTACCGTTGTGATGCTGGTCGACGTGATGAAAGGGTTTACGGCAACCATCCTGGCGACATTGCTGTGGCGTTACCAGTTTATTGATGCTGATGATGTGCTGACCTGGAAGCTTGTGTTTGGTTTAACGGCGGTTGTAGGGCACCTGTTTCCTGTTTTTGCCAACTTTAAAGGCGGTAAAGGCGTGGCTTCGCTGCTCGGAATGGTGCTGGCCATTCACCCGGAAATGGCCGTGGTTTGCATCGGCATTTTCCTGCTGGTAGTGATTGCATCACAATATGTTTCCCTGGGTTCGCTGCTGGCAGCACTGGCTTTTCCGGTCCTGTTACTGCTGCGTATCTTCGGTGAAAAAGAAAGCCCGTTGCTGATTGCCTTCGGGTTTGTGGTTTTCCTTATCGTAGCCTTAACGCACCAGAAAAACATAGGGCGGTTACTGCGCGGCCAGGAGAACCGGACGGTCCTGATCCGGTTGCGTAAAAAGCGTGACTAATCAGCGACACTACCATAAGAATCTCGGTTTCCGACAATAATCTATGCCCCGGAGTTATACGAAAGTGTGTAACTTCGGGGCAAATTTTTTGGGTTAAATGCCGGGTTTGAGGCTCCGGTAGCCTTTATGACCTGACTGCTAAATGCCATCAGTGATGAAACAATATCTCGAGTCCAACAAACAACGCTTCTTAGACGAACTGTTTGATTTATTACGCATTCCGTCGGTGTCGGCCGATTCTGCATTCAAAAATGACGTGCGCCGTGCCGCCGAATTTCTCCGCGATAAACTGACTGCTGCTGGTCTGGATAAAGCAGCCCTGCACGAAACGGCGGGCCATCCGGTGGTGTATGCCGAAAAAATTGTTGACCCTGCTAAACCTACGGTCCTGATCTATGGCCACTACGACGTTCAGCCGGCTGATCCGTATGAGCTGTGGCACACGCCGCCGTTCGAACCAACCATCCGCAATGAGCGTATCTATGCGCGTGGTGCCTGCGATGACAAAGGCCAGGTCTATATGCACGTTAAAGCCGTTGAGGCCATGCTGGCAACCGATGGCCTGCCGTGTAACGTGAAGGTGATGATCGAGGGCGAGGAAGAAGTGGGCTCCGATCATTTGGGCCAGTTTGTGGCGGCTAACCGCGATATGCTGAAAGCCGACGTAATCCTGATTTCTGACACCAGCATTATTGCCAACGATGTACCGTCGCTGGAGATGGGGCTGCGCGGGCTGTCTTACGTGGAGGTAGAGGTGACCGGTGCCAACCGGGATCTGCATTCCGGCGTATATGGCGGGGCCGTGGCCAACCCGATCAACGTACTGTGCGAGATGATCGCCTCCATGAAAGACGCTAACGGGCATATTACCATTCCCGGTTTCTACGATAACGTAATCGAGCTGTCGGCTGAAGAACGGGAGGAAATGGCAAAAGCGCCGTTTGATCTCGACGAATACAAGCGTGATCTGGACATTGCCGAGGTGGCCGGTGAAGCAGGCTATACTACCAACGAACGTACGTCAATCCGCCCGACGCTGGACGTAAACGGCATTTGGGGCGGTTATATCGGCGAAGGGGCCAAAACCGTCCTGCCGTCGAAAGCGTTTGCCAAAATCAGCATGCGTCTGGTGCCGAATCAAAACGATGCCGAAATCACCGAACTGTTCAGCAACCACTTCAACGCTATCGCACCGCCGTCTGTAAAGGTGGCCGTTCGGCCGCATCACGGCGGCCTGCCGTATGTGACGCCAACGGATTCAATTGAGTTCGAAGCGGCCAGCCTGGCTATGGAAGAGTCATGGGGCAAAAAACCGATCCCGACGCGGGGCGGTGGCAGTATTCCGATTGTGGCGCTCTTTGAACGCGAACTGGGCCTTAAATCGATTCTGATGGGCTTTGGCCTTGATATTGACGCGCTGCATTCACCAAATGAGAGCTATGGTCTGTTCAATTTCTACAAAGGCATTGAGACCATTCCCTTATTCTTTAAACATTATGCCGCGCTGAAGGCTAATCAATAGTGGACAATGTAAAATGAACAATGTGAAATGAATAATGGCTTGCGCCCTCGACGTTAAACGTCCTTAGTGCAGCTCATTATTCATTTTACATTATCAATTATTCATTTCCCTGAACATTCTGTTTGCCAATCTTTTTACATGAACCAACCTTTCTACTCTTTCCGGCGGATGAGCTGTGTACTTGCCCTGACCGTTTTTTCGGCCACGATGGCATTGGCACAGTCAGCCACCCAACCTGCCTCAACCACGGTTCCGCTTGGCCCGAACGGTAAACCATTGACGCCTGCCGAAATCCGGCTTCGGGAGAAGCAGGCGAAATGGATCGAAGACCAGCGTCGTTACAAGGCAGAAATGGCCGAATTACAGCGTCGTGCGCAAATTGAACAGGCTGAAAAGGAACGGAAAAAGAAAGAAAAGGAAGAAGCTAAAGCCCGCGAAAAGCAGGAGCGCGAAGCCGCTAAGCTGGCAAAAGAACAAAAAGCGGCTACACCGGTGACGGAGACAAAACCGGCCGCGACTACTCCGGCGACTACGCCGGCCGCCACTGCACCCGTGTCATCAGCCTCGCCGTTTTCGACCGTTTCTTCATCGAACGAAGCGGAGGAAAAGCGGTTAGCCAAAGAAAAGAAAGAGGCCGAAGAACTGGCCCGTAAGCAAGCCAGAGAAGCAGAACGGGAGCGTGAACGCCAGCAAAAAGAAGCTGACCGCGTAGCCCGTCAGCAGGCTAAAGAAGCGGAGCGCACCAAAGCCGCGCAGGCAAAACAACTGGATGAGCAGCAGCGCCGGCAAACGGCCGAAGCTGAACGAACCAAAGCCACTCAGCAGCAGACTGCCACTGACCAGCAGCGTCAGCAGACACTGGAGGCCGACCGCGCCAGGGTAAAACAACAGAAGGCCGATCAGGCGCTGGCCGAACAACAGCGTCAGCAAACGCTGGAGGCTGAGCGGATAAAAACGGAGCAGGCAAAACAGACGCGTCTGGCTGAAGAAAAGACCCACCGGCAGGCCGAAGAGGCTGAACGTGCACGGAGTAAAGAAGCGAAAAAAGCTACTGAAACCCCGAAACCGGCTGCGACAGCTGAAGCGGCTGCACCGGAAAACATACAGTCGTCGTCGGTAAAAGCAGAATTTCTGCCGCGTGGTCACCTGTTTGCGCCTATTACCCTCGACCCGCTCGAAGCCCAGACCTACCTCAGCGTGCTGCCGGTATTTGTCATTGACGGGAACCGCTACGACGGATCGTATGTGCCGTTCTCGTTTGGATTCGGTAAGCCGTTTTACCGGTGGCCTACCAAAAAAGGACGCGCTGCCGAAGTCGGGCTGGATATTGTCTCGTTTACCCAGTTTGAGGTGTTCCGCGATGAGAAAAACATACAGCGCCGTCAGATCGTGAATAACGATTACAAGGTTAGTATTTTCTATAATCTGCGCAGTGGCCGGAACAGCTGGCGTTTCCGTGGCTATCACCTGTCGTCGCACCTCGGCGATGATTACCTGATCCGGAACCAGATTAACTACCGGACACCAAATCCGGTGAATTACGAACTGCTGGATGTAACGTACAGCCGCGACGTGCAGACGCTCGAAGGGATGCGGTATTACGTGAACCTTGGCTATGGCCTCCGCAAACCGGAGGAACGCCGCAAAATCAGCGCACAGGCCGGTTTTTACTACCGTAAGCCGAATCCGGCAACGGGCGCTGCTAAGTTTGTACGGCCGGTGGCAGGGATGGACCTGAAAGTCTGGCAGCAAAACGATTTCCGGCCGGGTATCCACTTTGCCGCCGGTATCGAACTGGGTAAATCAACCAGTAATTCGCTGAGCTTCCTGATCGAAAGTTACACCGGATTCCGTCCCTACAGCCAGTATGAGAACCAGCAGGTCCAGTGGGTTGGCCTCGGCGTTTACCTGAATCCCTTCTGAATCAGGCCAAATTGAAATTTAACGGCAGCTGACCGCCTGCGATAGGCCGTCAACTGCTACCTTTGCATTTTGAATCACATTTATGGAATTATCTGCTCTGACGGCTATCTCGCCGGTCGATGGTCGCTATCGTCGGCAAGTATCGGCGCTGGCGCCTTATTTTTCTGAATTTGGTCTGATCCGCTACCGCATTCGCATCGAAATCGAGTATTTCATCTCTCTCTGCGAATGGGAAATCCCCCAGTTGAAAGGCGTTGATCCTGAGGTGTATCCGTCGCTTCGGGCGTTGTACGAGAACTTCACGGAGGCCGATGCGCTCCGGATCAAGGAGATCGAGGCAACGACTAACCACGACGTGAAGGCCGTTGAATACTTTATCAAGGAGAAACTGAAAGGCCTGCCGGTTGAGCCGTATCTGGAGTTTATCCATTTTGGTCTGACCTCGCAGGATGTAAACAACACCGCCATTCCGCTGTCGCTGGCCGAAGCACTGGATCTGGAGATTACACCATTGTACCGGAAGGTATATCAGCGGTTGCAGGAACTGGCCCATCAGTGGGAGGACATTCCGATGCTGGCCCGTACGCACGGTCAGCCGGCTTCACCGACCCGTTTAGGCAAGGAGCTGCTGGTATTCTGTGAGCGTCTGGAAAAGCAGCTGTTTATGCTGGCTGATATTCCGACAGCAGCCAAGTTTGGCGGAGCAACGGGTAACTTCAATGCCCACCGCGTAGCGTATCCTGACATTGACTGGAAACGTTTCGGCGATGAGTTTGTGGGTAAGCTGGGCATGACGCGGAGCCAGTACACGACCCAGATTGAGCATTACGATATGCTGGCTGCAACCCTCGACGCCTTCAAACGCCTGAATACGATCCTGATTGACCTCGACCGCGACGTCTGGACGTATGTGTCGATGAACTATTTCAAGCAGAAAATCAAAGCCGGAGAAGTTGGCTCGTCGGCGATGCCGCACAAGGTTAACCCGATTGATTTTGAAAACTCGGAAGGTAACCTGGGCATTGCCAACGCCTTGCTGGAACACCTGTCGGCGAAACTGCCGGTTTCCCGTCTGCAACGCGACCTGACCGACTCGACGGTATTGCGGAATCTGGGCGTACCATTTGCCCATGCCGTTATTGCCTTGAAATCGACGCTGAAAGGACTGGATAAACTGGAACTGAACGAAGCAGCCATCCGGGCAGATCTGGAAGAGAACTGGGCAGTCGTGGCCGAAGGCATTCAGACGGTACTTCGCCGCGAAGGCTATCCCCAGCCTTACGAAGCCCTGAAAGCCCTGACCCGCACAAACGCAAAAATTACAGAAGCCAGCATCAAGGCGTTTATTCAGGACCTTGACGTATCAGATAGCGTAAAAGCTGAGCTGAGTGCCATTACGCCGTATAATTATACGGGGGTGTAGTAGCTTAGTGTTGGCACGACCGGACGTCGTGCCAACACTAAATGGTCACGTTGATGCAGTAAGGAGCGCTATAAGGTGTATGGCGCCTGATATAGCCAACGCTGGTCTGTTTGAACTGCCGCTGACTGAAATTTTTGCCGACTTGCCGGAGGAGGGTGTTTAAACGCTGCTTGCGGGCGGCATCCGTATTGGTTGTAGCGGTACGGTTTTGTACCGCTACAAGAAGAGATAGTTAGCCTTTCGATAATTCCGTGGCGCGGGTTTGGGCGGCTTTGATGCCCGCAATCAGCGTCTCGGCCAGCCCGCCGGCTTCAAACTGCCGGAGCGCGGCTTCGGTAGTACCGCCTTTCGATGCTACCGCCTTAATCAGCTCATCCAGCGATTTATCAGTATTCTGAATCAGGTTATAGGACCCCAGCATCGTTTGCTTCACCAGCAGGGTCGATACCGATTCGTCGAAGCCAAGCTGCTTCCCGGCTTCGACCATGGCTTTTACGATATAGTAAAAATACGCCGGTCCGCTGCCGCTTACGGCCGTAACGGCATCCAGCATGCTTTCGTCTTCCAGGAAAATTGACCGCCCTGTCGCGTTAATCAGGTTTTCGACCTTGCGGAGGTTGCCAATCTGTACTTCATCGGCAGCGGCAAAACCGGTAATGCCCAGCCCCAGCATCGCCGGTGTATTCGGCATCGCCCGGACGACCTGTTTGTGGGCCAGACGCTCCTGAATCAACGAAATCGGGATACCGGCCATGATCGACAGCACTACCTGCTGCGGTTGCAGGGCTTTCCGCAATTCGTCCTGCACGCTGGCAAAGTCCTGCGGCTTTACCGACAGAATTACCAGATTGTAGTCTGCCACGCGCGGGCCGATGGTGTCAACAACCATACCCGCTTTTTCGGCCTTCAGGGCTTCGGAGCGGTCCGCACTTTTTTCGATGAGCATCAGGTCATCGCGTTTCACCAGATCATACTGTAAAAATGATTTGGCAAACGCCATACCCATGTTTCCACAGCCGACAATAGCAACTTTCATTGGATTTAAAAACAACCCCCTGCGTATGTGATGACTCATGCTTCGGGGTATTTTGACAAGCACGAGAGTGATACATAAAACGGCTTTGGCTACCTGTCAGGGACAACGCCAAACGCTGAAAAAGGGATGTGATGAAGTAAATAGCCGGAAAATCCGGTCCGCAAAAGTACTTAAAATGAAGACCAAACTCCCCGAAAGTTCTAAACTTTCGGGGAGTTGAATCGGGGAGTTTACAAAAAAAGGTCAGGCATTACACCTGACCTTCTGCTTATGGGTTGGGGTTGACTTACTTTAGAATTTCGTCCAGTTTTTGCTCCAGAGCCTCACCGCGCAGGTTCTTGGCGATGATTTTGCCTTCCTTGTCAAGCAGGAACGTGGCCGGAATCGCCTGAACACCATACAACTGAGCGGCGGCCGACTGCCAGAACTTGAGGTCTGATACATGGGTCCACGTCAGATGGTCGTTGCGGATCGCGCGCAGCCAGTTGTCTTTCGTCTGGTCAAGGGATACACTGTAAATGGTAAAGCCCTTGTCTTTGAACTTGTTATACATCCGGACGACGTTCGGGTTTTCCATCCGGCACGGACCGCACCACGAGGCCCAGAAGTCGATCAGCACATATTTACCCTTCAGCGACGACAGCGGCACCACCGCACCAGTCGTATCCGTCAGCTGAATATCAGGAGCCACCGCACCGATCATCAGCCCGCGCAGCCGGTTCATGCGGCCAACAAACGACTGGGCAATCGGGCTGTCCGGCTTCTCTTTCTCAAACTTACGGGCGAGCTGATCCAGATCCTCAAAGTCTTCTTTTTCGTCGAGGAAGTTGGTCGCAAACAGGGCTACCAGATCGGTACCCATGTTCGGCAGCATCTGTTTTACCTTCACCTTCATATCGGCGTTGGCGGTATTGTATTGCTGCTCAATCTCGGCGATTTTCTTGTTGTCTTTCTTCGCACTGGCATCCTGATACTGCTTATTCCAGGTCTGTACGCGTGATTCGATGCTCTCGCGCAGACCCATGATCTGCTGGTAATAGTCCATGTTTTTGGAACCCGTTACCGTTGCCGTACCTTTTTGCTTTGTTTTAAGATTTTCGCGGAAGCCGTCGATGTTGGCCGTCAGTGTTTCGCCGCCTTCAACCAGCAGGGCAACTTTCTGATCATTTGCCGCCAGAATATAGATAGTGCCGCCAAAAGGCACCTTACTCGTCAGCTTAAACTGACCGTCTTTGCTGATCGTTGCGGAGTCGAGCCGCGCGGCCGGCTGGCCGTTGCTTTCCAGATACACTTTGCCGCCCGGGTTAAAGCTTTTCAGCTTACCGGTAACGGTAAAGTCTTTGGTGGCAGGTGTTTGTGCAAATGCGGTTAGGCTGAGGATAGACAGGCCGGCCAAAAGGCCATTTTTTACCTTCATGGTATTCTTGTTTTGTCATGCAGGCGGTGCAACAGCCGTTTACGAACGGGTTGCGCTGCCTGCCTGTGGTTATTGGTTCAACTTTTCCATTAGTAACGCATTAACCAGTTTCGGGTCGGCTGAGCCCTGCGATTTTTTCATGACCTCACCCATAAACATACCCAGCAGGTTTTTCTTGCCTTTTTTGTACTGAGCGACTTTATCGGGCCATGCGGCTAATACCTCTTCTACCAACGTTCCGAGCGCGTCGGTATTGCGGTTCTGAATCAGATTATGCTGTCCGGCCAGCTGATCCGGCATTTCGGTAGCACCTTCGGCCATCAGGCTGAACACCTTTTGCGCCGCCGTCTGACTGATCGTGCCATTATCGATCAGGTTGATCATAGCACCAATCCGCTCAGCATCAACCGGAAACTGGCGTTCGCGGAGCGTTTTTTCGTTCAGCAGCGACCGTACCGGGCCCATCAGCCAGTTCGAAATCGCTTTATAATTCGTGGTATACCGGCAAACGGACTCGTAAAATTCAGCCATTTCGCGGGCGTCGGTCAGCAGGGCGGCGTCGTATTCCGGCAGACCGTACTGTTCCACAAACCGCTGATACATCTGAGCAGGCAACACCGGCATAGTCGCCTCAATCGTTGCCATCCACTCGTCTGAAATCGTTACCGGTTGCAGATCAGGATCGGGGAAATACCGGTAATCGTTCATCGTTTCCTTTTCCCGCATGCCGAACGTCTGTCCGCTGCCGGCATCAAACGTACGGGTTTCCTGAATAATCCGGCCACCGGTTTCAGTCAGCTCAATCTGGCGGCGGAATTCTACCTCAATAGCCCGCTGTACGTTCCGGATCGAGTTCAGGTTTTTCACTTCTACCTTAGTGCCGAGCCAGGTTTCACCTTTCGGACGGATGGAAATGTTTACGTCGCAACGCAGTGAGCCTTCTTCCATGTTGCCGTCGCAGATGTTCAGGTAGCGCACCAGCCGGCGTACTTCGGTCAGGTAGGCACCGGCTTCTTCGGCGCTCCGGATGCAGGGGTCGGTTACCATCTCAATCAACGGGGTACCGGCGCGGTTATAGTCCAGGCAGGTGGCCCAGTCGTCGGCATCGTGGATAGATTTTCCCGCATCTTCTTCGAGGTGAATATGGTGAACCTCAATCACGCGTTCGTATGGCGCACCGGTCTCCGGATCCTTCACTTTGACCAGAATGCCGCCACCCACACAAACCGGACCTTTATCCTGCGAGAGCTGATAACCCTTCGGCAGGTCAGGATAGAAATAATTCTTACGGGCAAAAACGTTATGTCGGGTGATTTCTGACTGGCAGGCTAAGCCCATACGCACGGCGTATTCAACGGCTTTGCGGTTTACTTTCGGGAGCGTTCCGGGGTGTGCGAGGGTAATGACGCTGATATTGGTGTTCGGGTCCGCCCCGAACGCATTCGCATCAGCGGCAAACATTTTGCTTTCTGTCAGCAACTGACAGTGCACTTCCAATCCAATAACTGCTTCGAATTTTTCCGCGCCTGAAACAGGGCTATCGGGTTTGGCTACCTCGTCCGGTGATATAATCTCCTCTGCCACCATGTACAATATGTTGTGATTTTACAACAAAGATACAGCAAAATGAGACAGAATTAGAGCAGTTGGCACCACAAAGGCGCTAACAATCAAATAAGCATTCACATGAATAACCACGAGGGCACTAAGCAACAGTGGAGCACAAAGCCTTCGTGTATCGTCACGTCTTCGTGCCTCGGTGGTTCGGTAATTAAATAACGTTCAGGCGGTACTTGAGGTAGGTCTGGGCCAGCAGCGCAATTTTTTTCGTGTCAGGCACCCGCACCCGCTCCGTCTGTATGCGGGAAACCGGTAAGGCCTTGATTTTATTGAACAGCGTCTGGTAATAGACATAGGCCAGATAAACCCCCATACGTGCCCCTTTCGGCAGATTCATGATACCGATGTAAGCCTCGTCGAAATCGTTCTGGATATCGCGCTCAATCAGCTCCTTAGCATCGCAGGTGAAATCGTCGAAGTTGACGCCCGGGAAGTAGGTCCGCCCGCGCTCCTGATAGTCGCTTTTAACATCACGCAGGAAATTCACTTTCTGGAAAGCAGCTCCCAGTTTACGGGCCGGTTCTTTCAGGCGGTCATACATGGCAGAGTCGCCTTCACAGAATACCCGCAGGCACATGAGGCCCACCACTTCGGCCGAGCCGTAGATGTATTCATTGTAGCCGCTGGCGTCGTAATCCTGAAAATACAGATCCATTTCCATGCTCTTCAGAAATGCCTCAATCAACTCATGCTCAATGTCGTATTGTCTGACAACCAGCTGAAACGCATGTAATACCGGATTCAGGCTGATGCGTTCGTCAATGGCCGTATAAGCATCTTTCTTAAACTTTTCGAGCAGCGTTTTCTTATCGTAATCATGGAATGTATCCACAATCTCATCGGCATAGCGGACAAACCCATAAATGGCATAAATCGGGAAGTGGAACTTGCGGTCCAGCGTTTTGATTCCCAGCGTAAACGACGTACTGTAGTGTTCAGTAATCAGTTTGCTGCATTCCAGCGCCGTCTGGTTGAATAATGACATCATGTGCTTGTACGGGTAGTGGTACTGGCAATAAGTTAGGTATTTCTAAGTTACAAGTAAGGAAAAGATAGCCAACGGGACAACCGGTCAGGCAAGGGCAAATTCTTTTGCCACTTCATCGGCAACCACCAGCCCCGAAATCAGTGAAGGGGGGACGCCGGGACCCGGCACCGTCAGCTGACCAGTATAAAACAAGTTGGAAACTTTTTTGTTTTTCAAAGATGGCTTCAGAATGGCCGTCTGCATCAGCGTGTTGGCCAGCCCATAGGCATTGCCGCGGAATGCGTTGTAATCGCTCTTAAAGTCCTGATGGGCATAGCTGCGTTTGTAAACTACGTGATTACGAACGTCTTCGCCCACGTAGGTTTCCAGCCGGTCCATCAGCATGTTGTAGTATTTTTCCCGCGTGGCTTCGTCGTCGGTCAGGTCGGGGGCAACCGGAATCAGCAGAAATAAATTTTCGCAGCCTTCGGGTGCTACCGACGGATCCGTTTTCGACGGGGCCGACACATAGAACAGCGGCTTGCTTGGCCAGCGGGGGGTCTCGTAGATTTCCTGTGCATGGAGCGTAAAATCCTCGTCGAAAAACAGGTTATGATGCTGTAGTTTCGGAACCCGCTTGTTAACGCCCAGGTAAAAGAGCAGCGACGACGGGGCCATCACCCGCTTCTGCCAGTAGGCATCATCGTAGTTACGCAGCGGCTGGTCGAGGAGTTTGGTGTCAACGTGGTTGTAATCGGCACCGGCCACTACTACATCAGCTTCAAACACGCCGGCGTCAGTAATAACCCGTTGTGCTTCGCTGCCGGTGACGTCGATGCGCTGAACAGTCTGGTTGTAAAGAATTTTTACCCCTTTTTCTTCGGCCAGACTAACCATGCCCTTCACAATCTCATGCATGCCGCCCATCGGGTACCAGGTCCCCATCGTCATTTCGGCGTAATTCATGAGGCTGTACATGGCCGGTGTGTTTTCGGCGGTTGCTCCCAGAAACAGAATCGGAAATTCAACCAGCTGTAGCAGCTTCGGATTGGTGAAAAACTTCCGCACATGCGACGAAAAGGACTGGAAGACATCGAGCCGCGTGACATCGTACAGGAGTTTAAGGCTCAGAAACTCAGTGACCGACCGGCTTGGTTTCCAGACAAAATTATGGATACCGACATCGTACTTATAAGACGCCTGCCGCAGGAACTCAGCCAGTTTCTGGCCGCTGCCGGGTTCAATTGTGTCAAAAAGTGCCTGTAGGTTATTGACGCCGGCGGGGAGATCAACGGCGTCGCCGGGACCGAAAATAACGGTATACGACGGGTCGAGCCGGACAAGGTTGTAATAATCAGCGGGTTTACGGCCGAAGCGGGCAAAGTAGGTTTCGAACACATCGGGCATCCAGTACCAGCTGGGACCCATATCGAACACAAAGCCATTTGCTTCAAACACACGGGCGCGGCCGCCCGGCGTACTGTTTTTTTCGAGAATGGTCACGTCATAGCCTTTATCGGCTAAACTGGTAGCGGCTGCCAGACCGGCAAAACCGGCACCAATGACCAGAACACGTTTAGGCATGTAGGTAGTTTACGGTTAGTTAGTGGTGGCCTGCGGGCGATGGCCGTACTTTCACGCGCGCAGGTGTACAATTGATAACTAAAGAAGGAACATTTGGTTTACAAAAGCCAAAAAAGTTGGGCGTAAAACACCCAACTTTTCGGAACCTTCCTCTTTTTTAACCAAAAACTACTCAATCAAGGTTTTTGATGATAACCCGCTTGAGCGGTACTTTGTTCAGGCGCCGTAATAGGCATATATCTTCAGTTTATCTTTCAGCTCTTTCCGGGCAATGTGAATGCGGTTTTTCACAGTACCGATAGGAATGTCGAGGCGTTGCGCGATCTCATGGTATTTGAAACCACGGAAGTGCATCATGAACGGCGTCCGGTATGTATCATCAAGACCACTTACGGCACGGGCGATGTCTTCCTGAGCAAAGGTCGAGTAAGCCATGTTGTCGGTGCTGCTTTCTGTCGAGTTGATGTAATGCAGGTTATCCGTTGTGTCGATGAATGTGTTTTTACGAACCATACGCTGGTAGTTCGTGATGAACGTGTTTTTCATGATGGTGTATAACCACGCTTTAAGATTGGTACCATCCGTGTACTTGTCACGGTTGGTGAATGCTTTTAACAGGGTGTCCTGTAACAGGTCGTTCGCATCTTCAACGTCTTTTGTCAGGCGGAGTGCAAACGGACGTAGTGACTTCGAGACTTTACCGATATGTTGAGTGAATTCGAGCGCTGTCATGGATCTATATATTTTTTTGTTGAACCAAATTTATACATCAATTGAACAAAAATCCAACCAGTTTCAGAAATTTTAAATTCACTTAGCCAAAATACTGATAAAAATAGCTAAGTCGTTGATTTATAAATGGCTTAAATTATGCCAGTTTTAGGGTTGAGCTCTCAGTTTAAATTGTGGACTGTGGAAAAAAAGCCCCAAAATGTAGAAAACCCGTTCCCTGTTTTGTTTAATGTTTGGTAGTAATACGTTAAACAAGATGCTTTAGTTTGCCCAGACACAACTTTTTTTTTGTTAACCCTTGGGTTGAACCTTTTTGAAACATGGTTGCGTTAGTAAAAAAGCATTGAAAACTCTCTTACACGCGGATGCGGAGTCTCTGGATTAGTCTGATTGGTAGCTTATTTCTGGTTGTGCAGGCGGCATGGGCGCAGACACCCTGTTCCTGTTATATAAAAGGTAAAGTCATTGACCGGGAAAGTAATCAGCCTATTCCGGGCGCAACCGTGATCATTCAGGAAACCGGTCTCGGGGCCGTTACCGATACCAGCGGCAATTACCGTATCGACCATCTCTGTCCGCAACGCTACACCTTGCTGGCCCGGATTCTGGGCTATAAGGAAATCCGGCAGACGCTCACTATTGAACATGAATCGTCCCGCAATCAGGATTTTTTACTGGACGAAGATGCCGTTCACCTGCACGATGTGAATGTAACGGCCCAGAAGACAGCGGCACTGAGCAGCCAGGCGGTACAGGTGCTGGCAGGCAGGGAACTTGACCAGACGCGCGGGCAGTCGCTGGGTGAGGCACTGAAAAAACTGCCGGGCGTAACCACCCTCCAGACCGGCTCTACCATTGCTAAACCGGTCATTCACGGATTTCACAGCAACCGCATTCTGATTCTGAACAACGGCATCCGGCAGGAGGGGCAGCAGTGGGGCTCTGAACACGCGCCCGAAATTGACCCGTTTATTGCCAGCCGTGTATCATTAGTAAAAGGAGCGTCGGGTGTACGGTATGGCTCCGATGCCATCGGCGGCGTTATTCTGGTTGAGCCTGCACCGTTGCCGGCTACTCACGGGCAGCACGGCGAACTCAACATGGTTGGTTTTACGAACGGGCGGCAGGGCGTTGTGTCGGGACAGACCGAAAATACCCTCGGCAAGGACAATCAGTTTGCCTGGCGGGTGCAGGGAACCCTGAAACGGGGCGGCAACCTCCAGACGCCCGGCTATTATCTGAGCAACACCGGTACGTCGGAGCAGAACGGCTCGGTGGCGATGGCCTACCGTACCCGCAAGCTGACCACCGACTTGTTTTATAGTCGCTTCAACACCAAAATCGGGATTTTTACCGGTGCTCACATTGGTAGCCTGACCGATCTGGAACAGGTACTGGCCTCGGGTGAACCATATATTAAAAGCGGATTCAGTTATGCCATTGACCGGCCGTCGCAGCAGGTACAGCACGATCTGCTGAAATGGCGGACTACCTATAAACCATCTGAAAAAGGACTCTGGACGCTGACGCTGGCCCGCCAGTTCGACGACCGGAGTGAGTTTGACCTCCACCGGCCGCGTAATGACAGCCTCGCTGCCCTGAACCGGCCCGAGCTCCGGTTCCGGCTGACGACCTATACCGGTGATCTGGTGTTTGAACACAAGCCCGTCGGGGCGCTGAGCGGGCAGGCAGGCGTGACGGGCATGTACCAGTTTAATATCATGAACGGCCGGCCCCTGATTCCTAACTTCCGGACGTTTGCGGGCGGGGCGTTCTGGATTGAAAAACTCCGCAAGGAACGCTGGGAGTATGAAGCCGGTCTGCGGTTTGATGTCCGGCACATGCAGGTATTCCGCTACCAGAACGGGGTATTAACCAGCCCCGTCTACGCGTTTGCCAACGGTTCCGGCACGCTGGGCGCAACCTACACCCTTAATCAGGCATGGACGAGCCGCGTGAATCTCGGTACGGCCTGGCGCGCGCCGAATGTCAGCGAATTGTTCAGCGACGGGGTGCACCACGGGGCGGCTGCCTACGAACTGGGCGATCCGGGCCTTCAACCCGAAAAAGCATATAACCTGAACTGGAACACGACCTATACCGGCAAACGCATTCAGGCCGAGGTCGATCTGTTTTACAATTACATCCGCGATTACATTTACCTGCAACCACAGGCCGAACCCCGGCTGACGATCCGCGGGGCGTTTCCGTTCTTTAAATACACGCAGACCGACGTGATATACACCGGTTTTGACGCGTCGGCAACCGTTACGCTGCTGCCGGTAACGAATCAGGGCGGGTTGTTGTGGACGACCAAACTGGCGTATCTCTACGTACAGGATGTTGTCCATCACCAGCCGCTGGTCTGGATTGCCCCGAACCGGTTTGACAATGCCCTTCGCTTTGAGCTGCCGGTCTGGGGGCGGGATACGCAGAAAAAAGGCGAACATGCTCACTGGCATGATCTGTATGCCGAGATCAGTAATCTGCTGGTAGCGCGGCAGAACCGTGTGCCGGCCAACAGCGATTTTGTCGCTCCGCCACCGGCTTATGCGCTCTGGAATGCTGCAGTCGGAGCAACGTTTCCTTTCGCCGGTGAGCACGGCCTGACCGTTAGCCTGTCGGTCAATAACCTCTTTAACACCGTTTACCGCGATTACCTGAACCGCTTCCGCTACTTCGCCGATGATCCGGGCCGTAACCTCGCCGTACGGCTGAAATGGAGTTTCTGAGCCGTTTTTCTGAGCTACTCACCCTTAAGGGCTTGCTTCCGGAAGCAGGCCCTTTTTTATATTCTTATCCTTAGTGCTTGTATATATAATTTTCTTATATATTTTTGTTCCATATCATATCAATCAGCAAGCCATGCAACAACTATCCAGTGTACAAGTATACCGGCTACGGCAGGAACTGAGGCGGCGGACGTCGCAGCGTGAGGTACCGGAGCCATTAATCCGCCGGCTGGCGCTGGAGGTTGAGGTCTTGATGGCCTCCGGCAAGCCGTTTGAAGAGGCGTTGCTCATGACGAGACAGCGCCATAGCCCGGGAGGGCGGACCCGGCCGCGCTATGACGGTATCGCTGTACGGGGAACCGGCCGGCGGCCGGGGCAACGGCATCTGGTATCGGCGCAGTGGCCGGCATGGATGCGGGGTAGCGTGGTGGCCTTTGCCACGGTTATGATCTGCATGATGTGGGCAGGCCGGTTATTTGCCATCTCACCGGCCGTGTTTAAGAACGTCTGGATGGTAGCGCTGGGGGCGGCGGTATGCGCCTACGGCGCCCGGCGGCTGTTCCGGATGCGGGCCCGCTAACGCTTTCTGCCTTTTTCCTGAACCAATTAGTCATAAACTGTATGCTTACTCATTATCTGAAACTGGCCGGTCGCCGGCTTTGGCGGGAGCGCCGTGTCAACATAATCCGCATCGGCGGGCTGGCGCTGGGGCTGGCCTGCGGCATGGTCATTTTTCTGGTGGTCAACTACATGTTTAGCTTTGACCGCTATCATCCGCACATAGACCGGTCGTACTGGGTCGTTACGGATATCAAACGGGAGCATACCGTCCCGACCGATGCCGCGCCCCGTCCGATGGCAGATGTGCTCCGGCGCGAGTATCCGTTTGTTGAAACTGCGGTCCGGCTGGAAACATTTTTCGGCCGGAACATCAGCGTGCCCGACGGTAAGGGCGGCTGGGCTAAAAAATTCGGTGAGGCCCGCAACATGTGTTATACCGAGCCTCAGTACTTCGATGTTTTCGGCGTCGAATGGGTGAGTGGCGACCGCAAAACGGCACTGGCAACGCCCAACACCATTGTCCTCAGCGAGCGCTATGCACAGAAATATTTTGATACGGAAAATGCCCTCGGCAAGACCCTCCGGCTCGACAACCGCACGACGCTGACCGTTACCGGCATCATCAAAAATCCGCCGCCGAATACGCAGCTCCGGTATGACGCGCTGGTGTCGTATGGCACCATCCCGGTACTCGAAAACCAGGAAGCTCTTCAGGACTGGACGGGCTTACAGGCGATGTGTTTTGTGGTGTTGCGTGAGGGTGCGAGTCCGCAGCAGCTGGCGCAGGTGTTACCGGCGGTTAAGCAGAAATACCTGTCCGACGAAGACCGCAAGCATTTTGACTACCAGATGCTGCCGCTCAGAGAGCTGAACCACCAGCGCAGCGGCATGGCCCCGCGCCCGATTCTGTACGCGCTGATTCTGGTCGGGATGCTGCTGATTCTGGCGGGCTGCATCAATTACGTAAACCTGGCAACGGCGCAGGCTCTGCAACGGTCGCGGGAAATCGGGGTCCGGAAGGTGATGGGCAGTTCGCGCCGGCAGCTGATCCGGCAGTTTTTGCTCGAAACGTTGCTGCTGACGCTCGTAGCCGTTGCGGTAGCGCTGCTGCTGGCCCAGCTGGTCTTGCCGCTGGTGAACCGGACGCTGGCGGGTGTAGTCGAAAAACTGGATCCGTCCATTTCGATTCTGGACCTGCTGAAACCCCGGGCCATGGGCTGGTTTGCGGCCCTGATCCTGCTGGTTGTCCTGATGGCAGGCTTTTATCCGGCGCTGGTGTTATCCCGCTTCAATCCGACCAAAGTGCTCTCGGGGCGGTTGACAACCCGTTCGGCGGGCGGGCTTCGGGTCCGGCGGGGCCTGATAACCGGTCAGTTTCTGCTGACCCAGCTGTTTTTGCTGATCGTGCTGGTGATCACCACGCAGCTCCGGCATATGGATTCGGTCGACTGGGGTTTCCGGCACACGGGCGTACTGGCGGTCTGGATGCCGCGCGACGGAGCGGTGCCATTTAGCCAGCTGCGGGAGAACTGGCTGCGGGTGCCGGGAGTTGAGCAGGTCACGTTTGGCAGCGATCCGCCGGCCGCGCCGTTTAATCGGCCGGTACCGTTCAGCTACCACACCCGAACCGAACCCGAAGGCTTTGAAACCCGTCTCCGGGCGGCCGATGAATACTACCTGAAGGCGTTTGACCTGTCGCTGGTAGCGGGCCGTAACCTGAATCCGGCCGATACCGCCGGTCGGGAAATGATTGTGAACGAAACACTGGTTAAAAAACTGGGCGTTTCGCCGGCGAGTGCCATCGGTAAGCAGGTGCGTATGAAGGATGCCGACCGCGTGATTGTGGGGGTTGTCGGTGATTTCCGGAGCAGTGATCTGCGTAGTCCGGTGATGCCGGTTTCGCTGCTGCACGATGCGTCGCACAGCCGCATGGCGATGATTACCCTGAAGGCCGGCTATACCGATAAAACGCTGGACGCTATACAGGCCATCTGGGACAAAACCTTTCCCGATCAGGTGTATCGCGGGCAGGATGTAGACAGTATGCTGGAACGCTTTACTGAAACCGAAAAGCTGCTGGCTGGCTTTGTGCAGATTTTCGCCCTGATTGCCGTTGGTATGAGCTGCTTAGGTGTATACGGGCTGGTCATGTTTATGGCTGAGGCCCGTGGCAAGGAGATCGGGGTACGGCGTATGCTGGGTGCCCGGACAGTACAGCTGCTCTGGATTTTCGGCCGGGAGTTCGGGCAGTTACTGGCTATTGGCTTTCTGGTGGCCGCTCCGCTGGGCTGGTGGCTCATGGGGAGCTGGCTGCAGCAATACACCTACCACGTATCGATGAGTACCTGGATGCTGCTGGTTACCCTGCTCGTCACGTTGCTGATTACGGTGCTGACGGTGTACCGGTATGTGATGAAGGCGGTTTGTGCCAATCCGATCCAATACCTGCGGGCAGAATAGGCGGGTAGTATAATCCAGCAAAGCCGGACAGTGCAACAGTACTGTCCGGCTTTGCTGTTGAGTGGCTATGGCTTTTTGGGGCCGGCAACAAACCGGAACGGAATCTGCGTATAGGCCCGCAGTACGCGGCCATCCTGCGAACCCGGCTTCCAGACCGGCATCCGGCTGACAATGCGGAGTGCTTC
This sequence comes from Arsenicibacter sp. R0_47, assembly GCF_057652235.1. Taxonomy (NCBI): domain Bacteria; kingdom Pseudomonadati; phylum Bacteroidota; class Cytophagia; order Cytophagales; family Spirosomataceae; genus Arsenicibacter; species Arsenicibacter sp. R0_47. The sequence goes on from NZ_JBYFCJ010000001.1 coordinate 539,616, forward strand.
CCGGTCATACGCTTCCTCTCCGGCTGAGTAGTGAATAACCGGCCGCGAAAGGCTGCCGTCTTTTTCCACAATGGCCCGGACAATCACCAGCGTTCCTTTCGGCTGTTTGTCGGGCTGGACAACAGGATAGTTGCTGGTTTGCTGAATAAACCGGAACAGGGCCTGGCTGCCACCGGTAAATGCCGGTGCGACCTGTACAATGGCGTACGCGGTCGTATCCTGCCGGGCCGGCTGGCTGACAGGTATTGTTGGCTGAACAGGGGAGATGCCCGAAAGCATCATGAGGATCGGGAAAAAGGTCATCGGCTGGCTGAACATGCTTTATCTTCAGATGCCTGAACGTGCTTTTTTCCACAAGGGAGTTAATTTGACAGCACCTATACGCTAAGCCGCTGCTACCGCGTTCTGAAAGAAAAACACAGACACACAATGAAAAAACTCCTCCTTGCCCTTGCTTGCGTAACCGGTTTAACGGTACAGGCGCAGGTCACACTTGATCAGCGGCCCGTATCGAATAAAGAGTGGGCAGCTTTTCTGCAGTTTGCTGAGCATGACCCCGCTTTTGCGAAAAATTACAAAACGCTGATTCCTGACCAATGGAGCAAGGCAGCCACCGCCCGCGCCAATGCCGATAAACCGGTGACGGGGGTGAGCTGGCAGCAAGCCGAAACCTACTGTCAGTGGCGCAGCGCCGTGGCGACGTACCGGCAGACCCATACCGCACCGGCGTCGTGGCAGGTTATGGAAAAGGCCAATGCTGCGGCCGGCCGGCAGGTCGTCTATCGGTTGCCAACCGAACAGGAGTGGGAAAAACTGGCCGTCCGCCAGGGCAGGAGCGAGGGGATTGGTTTCCGGTGTGTACAGTTACCAACCGAACAGGATTGGGAGAAAAGCATCCGTTCGCTCCGGTAGGGTACTGGCTTTGTGCATACCGCGCCGGATCGTTTAGTATATAAGTTAGTGGTTTACGGGCAGCTCCGGCCCACGGTCACCGTCCGGGTCACGGGTGCGCTGGTGCCGCATTCATTGGTAAGACTGGTTGTCAGGGAGTCAATTCTAAAGGTTGATTTGAGGCTGTCAGCGTAACTTTTCGCCGCCATACCGGGGGGGCATTTTCGGTACCGATCCAGGTGTATTCACCATTCGCGTCTGTGAAAGTAAAGCCGCTTACGGTCAGGTTGGTAATGCCATCGGGTGGTGATACGCTGCTACAGGCTCCGCTTAGCGTAGGACTGGTTAGCCCCAACCAGTTGGTGCAGGGTAGTTTTGTGATGGAACCGGCCAGGTTATATGATAGGAGCATAGTCAACGGATACGGAAGTACCAGCTCCCATCGGGTTTGCGTTGATGACCACTGGATGAAAGCAATAATCTCAGCTCCGCTAAACGTAACAGAAGCAGCCCACCGGTTGGCTCCGTTATAGGTACCCACCCACTGGTAGGTTGTATTTGCAGACGCCAATCCGGCAGGCATACCTGTCACCACTACATTACCGACTGCATTGGCCGGAGTTGTACAGCCTCCGCTCAGCGTTGGCATTCCACCTGTATTGATGCCTGAAAATTCAGGTATCCAGCCGGTGCAGGGAGGGCCGGCGGCAGTGCCGGTTTCATTATAGGCATAATATCGGGTATTATCCCTGATCTCCCAGCGGTTTCCCGACCAGCGGATAAAGACCGTGACCGTCGGTGAGCCGGCTGTCACGGTAACGTCCTGCGACCACTCATTGGCCGTTGAGGTCGGATTATACGTACCGTTAAGAAAAGATAAGGATGTGAATCCGGTAACGGTAATCGGGGAGGCGGCCGGTGCGGTTCCGGCGTGTGTATCAGGAGCTGTGGCCAGCCAGCAGATGAGTAAAAACAGACCGGTGCAGATAACGCCAGGAAGCTGATGTGCGGATAAACGGGGGCGGGACTGCCGGAGGAATAAGCGTAGTGTGTTCATACAGGAGCTATACATCTTGTGCATGTCTAAGGTAGCCACAGCGGCTGGTAGCGCGACCAGGAAGGGCATAGACAAAAACATAGACAAACTGTAAGTGTCTGCCTTACTGTGGTTTATGGGCAGGTGTTAAGCGGGGTGCTTCCGGCAGATGGTCATTGGTTTAATAAATCGTCCAGGTCGGTTTGTTCGCCGGCGCCGAGCCGTTTCCGTAATCGGTACCGCGTTGTCCGGACAGAGGCAGGTGAAATGCCCAGGATATGGCCCATCTGGCGGGTATCAATATTGAGTTTGGTCAGGGCCAGAAACCGCTCTTCGGCAGGGGTCAGGGCGGTGAACCGGGCACGCAGCATGGGAAAGAAAGCGGGGTACACCCGTTCGAAGCGCCGCCGGAATTCGTCCCAGTCTTCGTTGGTAAGCAGGGGCGTGGTGAACAATTGCCGGAGCAGGCTGCTGCCCGACGCGACCCCGGAACCGGTCTCCGGACCGGGATTCTGATCCTGCAGGCTGTCCGTAATGGCCTCGATCAGTGCATGCCGCTCGCGCAGATTATCCATAAAAACGGCCAGATCCTTATGGGCCCGCTGCAGTTCCTCTTCAACCAGCTGCTTTTCGAGCCGCCAGGATTTTTCCCGCTCGGCATTGATGGCGGCCTCCTGCCGGTTTTTCAGCCGGCTAAGCTGGTATAACCGCCAGAACAGCGCTGCAATCAGTATCAGTACCGTGGCTGCAACCCCGAACCGCAGGCGCTGTTGCCGGCGGTCTGCTTCGAGGGCGGCCACTTCGGTCTGATGCTTCTGAATCAGCAGCCTTTGCTCCACCAGTGAAATCTGATCGGAGTTGTAGCGTTTATTAATGCGCTGGTCCAGCACCGACATACTGTCCAGATACCGGTATGCCTGTACCGGATCGTTGACTGCCAGATAATACTGACGGGCAACGTCGCAGTAGTTACGGAGGTAATTTTCGTCGCCCAGGTTACTGCCGAAGGTGGCCGGTCCGGGACTGATATTGCGCTGATAAAGGAGCTTTGACCGGGTCAGAAAATACAGACAGCTGTCGGGTTGCCGGCGCATGAGGTAAGCACGGGCCAGGCTCAGGGATGCCTGATCGGGCAGTAACCCTTTATTGTTGGCATTGAGCGCAATGGTATAATCAAACCGCAGGGCATTGATCGCTTCGGATACCCGTTTCTGGTGCAGGTAAATTTTGGCCAGATTGCCATAGATATTACCGGTCCAGAAGACCGACTGCTGCGCCCGGGCAATGGCCAGTGCCTTTTTGAAATAACGTTCGGCCTGCCGCGCATCGGCTGGTTTTCCCAGCTGATTTATCCGCAGGTAACACAACGCCAGTGTATTCGGCGTCTGAACCCTGAAATTTTCGTTGAAGGCCGGATACCGGATCGCTTCCTGCAATAAGCGGATCGCCTTGCCGTATTCCTTGAAATAATAATAGCTGAAGCCCAGTTCGTAAAGATAGCGGTTGATTCCCGGAACGTGCTGATAGCCGATTCGCTGAAAGGTTCCGTTTGCTGCTACCAGATACTCAAATGCCTTGCCGTAGTCTTCACTCAGGAAATAATACAGTCCGGCAAAATGCTGACAAACACCCTGAATCTGATCGTTTCCGTCGCGGACAGCCTGGCGGCCGGCCGTCAGAAAGAGTTCTGCTTTCTGACGATTGGTTAGTGCATTGTTATTTTTTTCGTAGGTATTGCGCAGAAACCGGCCGTATTGGCGGAGAGATTCATCCTGCTGAATGCGGGCAAAGTCCTCTACGGTATCCAGTATACGGAACGCCGTTGTTTTGTGCTGTGCCACTACCAGGCTACTGTCGAAATAGTTAAGCAGGATCACGACCCGTTGCGGGGGCGCTGCCCGGCTGATCAGCTGTAGCAGCGGGTTGGCTTGTGCGGCAAAAACGGGGAGAAAAACCGTTAACAGAAAAATGATAGATGTGTCTGATACCGTGTACCGGCTTCTCCCCCTCGTCATTGCAACCAATTATATGTCTTCTTCCAGTATAAGTCTACAATTTATTGCTAAAAAGCGATACTTTCTTTCCTGAAAGCAGAAAAAAAACATCACGGGCAATTCCGGCCCACGGTCACCGTCCGGGTCACCGGCGCGCTGGTGCCACAACTGTTGGTGTAGGTGGCCATCAGGGTATAGGTCCCCGCCTGCTTCACGTTCAGCCCGATTGCCTCATGCGTGGCGCCCTCGCGGAAAACCGTACTGAAAACATAGTCCTTCGGACCGGTCATGGTAAACGAGGTGGCCACACCACGCCCCGTGAGCCTGACCGGACAGGCTGATTCATCGGCGGTGAAGCTCAGGATCTGCGCCGGCGGGGGCTGGATGCCGCCCACCACGACCTGACCACTGGCGGTAGTGGAGCAGACACCCGTTGTGCAGGTCGCCGTCAGCAGGCTGGTGCTGCTGCCCGCCGTCAGGGTGATCATGGCCGTTGTGGCACCGGTTGACCACAGGATTTGCCCGCTGCAACCGCTGGCGGTGAGGTTCGCCGACTGGCCGGGGCAGACGGTGGCGGAAGAAACGCTGAACGGCGGCAGGCTGAAATTCTCCGTCACCGGCAGGTTATTGCTGACCACGGTACAACCGTTGGCACCCGTCGCAGTGGCCGAATAGGCCCCCGTCTGACTCACACTAATAGTATTGGTTGTCTGGCCACCAGACCACCGCAGGGCCGTTACCGAAGCCGTGGCCGTCAGGGTGATGGTGGGCTGCGTACAGGTCAGTGTGCTGCTGAGGGCCGATACACTGACCGTCGGGCCGGTCTTGTCCTGCGTAATGGTCAGACTATTGCTGATGGCCGTGCAGCCGTTACTGCCGGTGACCGTCACCGAATAAACACCGGTGGTGCTGACCGTGACTGATGTAGTCGTTTCACCGGTTGACCACAGCAGGGCGGTGGCTGATGCCGTGGCTGTCAGGGTGAGGGTGGGCAGTGCACAGGTCAGGGTAGTGCTGAGGGCCGACACACTGACGGCCGGACTGGCATTGTCCCGTGCGATAGTCAGGTTATTGCTGACGGCGGTGCATCCGTTACTGCCGGTAGCCGTCACTGAATAAACGCCGGTGGTACTGACCGTGACCGACGTAGTCGTCTCACCGGTTGACCACAACAGGGCGGTGGCTGATGCCGTGGCTGTCAGGGTGAGGGTGGGCTGGATACACGTCAGGGTAGTGCTGAGGGCCGACACACTGACCGTCGGGCTGGTGTTGTCCTGACCTATGGTCAGGCTGTTGCTCACGGCCGTACAGCCGTTACTGCCAGTGGCCGTTACGGAATAAACACCGGTGGTGCTGATGGCTATCGTGGTAGTGGCTTCCCCGGTAGACCACAACAGAGCAGTGGCTGATGAGGTAGCCGTCAGGCTTATCCGGGGATTAGAGCAGGTAATCATATCAGACGGAGTCGACGTAAGCGATAGTGAAGGCTTCCCGTTAACGGTCAGAGCAAAAGCAGTACTGGTGACATTAAGCCCTCCCGTCACGACGACTGAATAGTTTCCTTCATCGTTAGTACTTACATTGCTAAGTATCAGCGTGGCTGAAGTCGCCGAGGTATTTGTCGTCAGGGGAGATCCGTTCCTGTACCACTGGTAGGACGGGGAAGAACCCGTGGCACTTACGCTCACCGTAACGGTAATGCCGGCACAGACTACCGAAGCCGAAGGGGGCTGCCGGACAATCTGCACTGAAACAGGACTGCCGTTCTGGTCTTCGTAAGCCCCCATGTCAATGCTATAATTGGTGCCAACAATACGGGGATTGCCAGCCAGATCTGTCGGAGGTCCGCCGACAGCGGTATAGCTGGCGAGATCGCCCCGGTCTCTGGCTACCGAATTAACTGCCAGTTGTGTGGTGGCTGTTCCGGCAAATGGCGATGTGGTTATACCCGTGAGGTTAGAAGGGTCGCTTATAAAGCCTGTAACACCATTCTCAAATAGCGAGTAACGGGCAGTTAGTGTAGAAATACTCGAAGCAACCGCGTTTGAGCCATTGTTGCCAAACACTACACAATTGGTAAGTAATAAGTTACATCCATTGGCATACACTGCCCCGCCACTTCCGGAAGTCTGATTGTTCTGGAAGCTACAGTTGGTCGCTATGGCAGTGACGCTCTCGACACTAATAGCCCCGCCCTTTGCGGAAGCCTGATTGTTCTGAAAACTACAGTTAGTCAGCACTACATTGCTTGTGGATCGGTCCAGCGAAAACCTTGAGTTATTACTGATGGCCCCGCCAATTTCAGACAGATTGTTTTGGAAGTTACAGTTGGCCAGCACAGGGCGGCTGTCAATAAAGTAAAGCGCCCCGCCGCCAAAGGTAGCCTGATTACTTAAGAAGTTACAGTTGATCAGTGTTGGAATGCTATTATCGGAGTAAAGCGCCCCGCCGGTAGCAGTAGCCTGATTACTTAAGAAGCTACAGTTAATCAGGGTTGGACTGCTGCCAGAATTGTATATTCCGCCCCCAAAAATCACATTTCCCCCTCCGGTAATGACAAAACCATCCAGCAAGGCAGTATTCGTCAGTCCGCCCGGGTTGGTAATGACCCGGCTCCCGTTTCCTGCCAGCGTCGTATTAGATGGGTTACCGATAACCGGATTTACAACAGGACGGCCTGACAGACTTTGTTCGTTACCGGCAAAACCACCGTAGACAGCTACGCCGTCCTTCATCGAAAAACTGCTGCCACTGGCAGGTTTATACATCCCCGCCGCGACCCATACCTGATCGCCGGGCTGGCTGGCATTAATGGCGCCCTGTAAATCGGTTGTGCTCGTCGCCCAGCTAGTGGCGGAGGCGGCCGGCGTGAAGCCCGTCGTGGAAACGTAGCGGGTGGTCTGGCTAAAAGCCCAGTGCGTAAGCAGCAGACAACAAAACAGGCCGATGGCCCGGATTCGTATTAATGGATTCATGGATTGTTCGTATTCAGTAGAAATCATTGATTAAATCTGATAAAAAGAAAACCCGGTTAGTAAGCGCATACACGGCTGATGCGCTGGCGTTCGATGGTATAAAGTGGTCGGCAGGCACTCAGCCGGCAGACGGTCAGGAGGGGCAACAGCACACGGAAAAACATGGCAAGAAAGGGGTTGTTTGTGGCTGCAAGTTCCCCTCTATACCCCACTTAGTTGTTAGTCATTCGTCCAGAAATGTTTGGCTCCGTGTCAGAATGAAAAAAAAAGTTTGTACATGTCTCATTTGTCAATGAATACAGGAAAATGGTATACTTGAGCCGATCTGGCATACCGTCGATGACAAACCGCGTTCAGGCCGGCAAACCGGCTCAGGTATGCCGGCTTTTCTACGGACAATTGCTGCTGATGGTTACCGTCCTGGTCACCGGCGCGCTGGTGCCACAACTGTTGGTGTAGATGGCCATCAGGGTATAGGTGCCCGCCTGCTTCACGTTCAGTCCGATTGCCTCATGCGTGGCGCCCTCGCGGTAAACCGTGCTGAAGACATAGTCCTTCGGCCCCGTCATGGTAAACGAGGTGGCCACACCACGGCCCGTCAGCCTGACCGGACAGGCCGATTCATCAGCCGTGAAGCTCAGGATCTGCGCCGGTAGGGGCTGGATGCCGCCCACCACGACCTGACCACTGGCGGTAGTGAAGCAACTGCCCACGGTGCAGGTCGCCGTCAGTAGGCTGGTGCTGCTGCCCGCCGTCAGGGTGATCATGGCCGTTGTGGCACCGGTTGACCACAGGATTTGTCCGCTACAACCGCTGGCGGTGAGGTTCGCCGACTGGTCTATACAGATGGTGGCCGAGGCAATGGTAAACGGCGGCAGGCGGAATGTTGTAGAGAACGAGTACATGTGTTCAAATAGCTTAACAATTATTGGGGTAGTGCCGCCGTTTCGTCCGGTGATCCGGCGGGGAAATAGAGGCTGTAATAGTCAATGCGTTTTTTCGGATCGAAATGGCAGCAGACATGCAGCGACTGGCGGCGGGTATGGCCGTCGGTAAACTGCAGGTCGGCCAGGCAGTACGAGATCACGTACACCCCCGCCTTGCCCATGAGCGGTAATTCCCCGCGGCTCCGGACCGGCAGGTGGGTAAGCTGGCTGAGCTGGAGGACATTAATCCGGTTTTTCTGCCGCCACTGCGACCAGTTCGCCACGACGACGGCCTTTTTGCGATAGGCCGGTCCGCCTTCAGACGGAATAAACACCACATCGTCGGCCAGCATACCGGCCCAGGCCTCCATATCGAAGTCGGCCTGATAGGAGAGTGCTTTCTGGGTAAGGACCACATAATCGTCGGAGGCGATGGAGAGATCCTCCGGCTCATCGGTCCGGGTGGTCTGGCAGGCAAACAGCCAGAGGGGAAGTGCCAGTAACAGGAGCTTCATACAGTAGTTGTATTCAGGGGTTTACGGGCAATTGCGGCTGACGGTTACCGTCCGGGTCGCCGGTTCGCTGGTGCCGCAGCTGTTGGTGTAGGTGGCCGTCAGGGTATAGGTGCCTGCCTGTTTTACGTTCAGGCCGATTGCCTCATGCGTGGTACCCTCGCGGTAAACTGTGCTGAAGACATAGCCTTTAGGACCGGTCATGGTAAACGAGGTGGCCACACCACGGCCCGTGAGTCTAACCGGACAAGCGGATTCATCGGCGGTGAAGCTCAGGATCTGCGCCGGCGGGGGCTGGATGCTGCCGACTATGACCTGTCCGTTGGCGGTAGTGGAGCAGGCGCCCACGGTGCAGGTCGCCGTCAGCAGGCTGGTGCTGCTGCCCGCCGTCAGGGTGATCATGGCCGTTGTGGCACCGGTTGACCACAGGATTTGCCCGCTACAACCACTGGCGGTAAGGTTTACCGACTGACCGGGGCACACCGTAGCGGAAGAAACAGTAAACGGCGGCAGGCTGAAATTTTCTGTGACCGGCAGGTTATTGCTGACCGCCGAACAACCGTTGGCGCCCGTTGCGGTGACCGAGTACGTACCGGTCTGGCTGACGCTGATTGTCGTGGTCGTCTGGCCGGTCGACCACAGCAGGGCGGTTGTTGATGCGGTGGCCGTCAGGGTCAGACCTGGGTTGATGCAGGATAGGGTGGTTGACGGGGGGGCGGTTACTGTCACCGATGGCAGGGCATTGACCGTGAGGCTGAAAGCCGTGGAGGTGACACTGTTGCAGGTCCCCGTAACGACCAGAGAGTAGGTGCCGGCATCGGCCGTGCCGGCCTGAGGAATGGAGAGCGCTGCGGCCGTCTGGCTGGTAACGGGTGAACCATTTTTGTACCACTGGTAGGCTGCTACAGTACCGGTCACCGAGGCCGGCAGGCTAACGCGCTCACCGGAACATACGGCTGTTGCTGATGCCGGTAGCGGTGCAAGCCCGACAGGGAGTGCCTGAGATTCGAAGGCACCTATATCTACCCGCCCGTCAACGATACGGGGATTCCCGGCCAGATCAGTAGACCCTGCTGTAGCTGCCGTGGTCGTGGGGTCGCCTGCGTTGATGGCCGGTGAGCACGCGGCTAAGGCCACTGAGCTTGCTGACTCGAAGGGAGAGGAGGAGGTCGTCAGGTTATTGGTGCTGGTGTAGCTCGTTACCGTACTTTCTATCAGGCAATATCGGGCCGTCACTGACGAGGCAGCGGAGTTAGAAAATGTTCTGGCTCCACCATTGCCAAACAGAACACAATTGGTTAATACAGGATAACATCTCTTGGAATTAAAAATAACACCGCCCCCGTAACTATCTGTGTTGTTTTGGAACGAACAGTTGAGCAGTACAGGGCTACAGTCAGTATAATTATTGATAGCACCGCCAGCACTCGACACATTGTCTATAAAACCACAGTTAGTGAAGGCCGGACTGCTAACGTTACTGTTAAATATCGCCCCACCGAAGCCAGCCGTTCCGGACACTACGTTTCTCTCAAAACGACAATTGGTCAGTTGAGGGTTACTGCCAATGTTAGCTATGGCCGCGCCACTGGCGTCATCTCCGCCCTGATTGTTTATGAAGCTACAGTTGAACAAAGCGGCATTACTGCCTTCTTTGTTGCACATACCGCCTCCTCCGCCATTTGTCAAGGTATTGGTTGTGCGATTATTTATAAACATACAGTTGACTAGTAGGGGGCTGCTGCTTATATTATACATTCCTCCTCCATTGGCGTCATTTCGGTTGGCCCGCTGGCATTACCATCAATAATGACAAAACCATCCAGCCGTGCACTACTTGTCAGCCCGTTGTTGTTATTGAATATGACGTGATAGCTGTTGTCGCCATTATAGCCGGCTGTGCCAATATCTCCGCTGAGAATGGTGGTGAAGCTGGCCGGGTTGCGCTCGTTGAAGGCAGGCGTTCCTGTCGCCGCAAAACCGCCGTAGATCGTTACTCCGTTTTTCATCGCGAAGCTGATCGTCCGGCTGTCAGGGCCGGTGGTTGTTGTGGGCTTGTAGGTACCCGCTGCCACCCAGACCTGTCCGCCGCCGTTGGCCGCTACGTAGTCGATGGCGCCTTGCAGACTGCTCGTGCTGGCAGTCCAGCCGGTGGCCGATGCGGCCGGGGTATTGCCCGTCGTAGAGACATAGCGGGTAATCTGTGCCAGGGAGGTGGTACAGGCGAACAGGGTCAGCAGACCGCTCAGCAGGTATGTGCGTTTCTGCGGACGGGGTAGGATAAACGAAAAGGTAGTCAGCATGGGTGATCAGGAATTTTCCGGAGGTAAAATTCCCTGATCACCCTGACAAAGACGTTCCCTATTTGACCAAAAAGTTTCCCTATTTGGTCAGGACTTTCCTTATTTGACCAAATTCGGTTTTTGAGGCCGAAAATGGTATGTAAAGGCGTAGTAGAAGCAATAGCCGGATAGTGTGCCTACAGATAATCCATCGGATCGTCAGCGATGCGGGTATTGTCGTGGAGGGTGTTCAGCAGCGCCATGTCGTCGCCGGAAAGCTCGAAATCAAACACGTCGAAATTCTCACGGATACGATCTTTTTTCACCGATTTCGGAATGGTTACCGCCCCCTGCTGCAGCGACCACCGGACCAGTACCTGATACGTACTCTTGCCGTATTTCCGGGCAACGGCAACCAGCGTGGGATCATGCTGTTTCAGGCCGCGGACAAGCGGCGCATAGCCTTCGATCTGAATGCCGTGACGGCGACAGTAAGCAAGCACATCGGGCAGGTAACAGTAGGGGCTCAGCTCAATCTGGTTAACGGCGGGCATGATGTCGGCGGTGGCCAGTAATTCGTCCAGATGTGGTTCGTAGTAGTTACAGACCCCGATGGCCCGCGCGCCTTTCTGCTGGTAAATGTGTTCGAGTGCCCGCCAGGTATCGCGCCGTTTTTCGCGGACCGGCCAGTGAATCAGGTACAGGTCAACGTAGTCGGTCCGGAGTTTGCAGAGGCTTTCTTCGAAGGCCCGCAGAGTAGTATCAAAGCCCATGTCGTCGTTCCAGACTTTGGTCGTAAGAAACAACTCCCTGCGGGGAACGCCGCCGGCCTCAATGCCGTCGGCTACTTCCTGTTCATTGCCGTATGCAGCGGCGGTGTCGATCAGGCGGCAACCCAGCCCGAGCGACCACTCAACGGCCTGCTGTACTTCGTGATTATGCGAGGGGGCGTATACCCCGAGGCCAAGGCGCGGCATTTCCACGCCATTGTTCAGAATAAGGGTAGGTATCATTACGGTAAGGGTTAGTCAACGTCAGTACATCATAGTGGTGTGGTGGCGCGATTCCGGGTCGTGCCACCACTCGCTTTTTATTCGCCCGCATGCGCCGTCTCGCCGGCGAGGAAGGCAGAATAGAGCGCACACTCCCGCACCATGTCGGCATGGAAACGGCTTTTGGTATATTGCTGCCGGTACTGGTTGAAGTAAGTCGCATACCCGTCCTGACGCAGGCTGTCCATCGACTTGTTGAACGGTTCCGGATCGGCATCGAAGCCGCGTTTGGCCTGTTCAACGGCCTTACGGGCCAGGAAGGCGTGTTCTTCGCAGCGGGCGGTCATGTAAAGCGAGCGCGCCGCCAGCTCCGGATTTTGGGCCGCTTTGGCCGATTGCGCAAAGTAGCGCTGGGCGGCGGCGGTGGTATAGTAGTTATCATCGGCGAGCCGTTCCAGACCGATGCGGTCGGTTTGGCCGCCATACGGCATATAGATATAGACGTTTGGCTCGGCACTGCTCCGGTAGCGGTGCACCAGCAGCCACGCATTGCCGTGCCAGCTCAGGTTGTAGGCCCCGCAGCCCAGCTGGTAATAGAGTTCAGCGGCCCGGTCCCCGGATGCCTGTTTCGCCTGTGTCTCCAGTTCGGCCATGCGGCGCGCAAACGTGACCGGCGTATACGGATTACCGGTTTTTTCGTCCGGCAGGTTAATGGTAAACGGATTAGTGTCGAAATAGAGCGTAAAAGCCTCGTCTTTCCAGGTTTTTTCGCTGACCCTGGCGAATGCTTCGGCAGCGGCATTGTACTGTTGCGCCGCCATCAGCCGGCGACCCAGAAACGCATATAGGTAATCATTGTCAAAACCGGTCAGTTTCAGCAGCCGCTTGTCGAAGTCGGTAGCCGACGGCTGCGTGGAAAACGCAACAACTTTCTGCGCCGTTGCGGCCGATGTGCTGTCTTCGATAATCAGCTGGTCGGTATTGTTCATGAAATAGCCCTGATCGGTTGCCAGTTCGTGGGTGGTCAGCATCGTCAGCAGGAAGGCTTTGGCCACATCAGCGTCGCTGGCATCTGCCTTTTTCGACCCCATGCACGACGTCAGCCAGCCCCAGCTGCTGCTTTCGCCGGTAGCGCTGCCCTTGTAACGGCCTGCAAACTGCTGGCAGGTGCGGACAAAGGCATTATTGAGCCGGAAACTGGCGGATTTACCGAAGCGTTCGAGGTAGCCGATCAGCTTGCTTTCGACCTCCGGGGTGATTTTATCCGTCTGCGCAGCCAGCAACAGCATTTGCTGCAGGACAATCTGCTTTTTCAGGGCTTCATTACTGGTTGGCGTCTGTTCTGCCTGTTCCAGCGTTTTTCCGGCTGATGCGTAGTCTTTTCTAAGGTAATCCAGATACGCGGCGGCGGTCAGGAAGAAGGCCGGTGATCCCGCGTTTTGCTGACTTAGCTGTTTATTACCGGCAGCATCCAGGGCAAAGGTTTTCAGTTTATCGATATACGAATCGGTCTCGGTCCGGCGTTTGACGAAGGCGATGGAGTCATTGCGTGATGACTCGTCATAGGCGTAAACGGGGTTCCCTTCGGCAAAGAAATAGTATTCGTTCCGGTTGATTTCCCGCGCAAAAATGAGCTCGATCAGCGGGTTTTGGGGTGTCAGTTTTACAATTTCTTCCAGAAATGACAAGGCGTCCTGTTTGGGCTGAATGGCACAGAGCGCATAAACAGCGGCCTTTTCCTGATCGGTCTGTGCCAGTCCGAGTGCTTTCTCCGTAAAGTGCAGGCCATAAATCCGCAAACTGGCTTCGGCCTCGCGGCGCCGTGACGGGCAGCGGTCAAACACCTGCGCAAATTCATAAATCGCACGGGCCGTATCGCCCAGCGCGAGTGAGGCGCCCGCGCACCGGCAAAGTGCCCAGTCGCTCACGTACGATTTTTTGGCCAGTGGCTTGATAAACTGGTCGTATAAGGTCTGGCTTTGCGCCGGATCACCGATCTGGTCGGCCAGTTTAACGGCTTGAAAGCCATACCGTTCCTTCAGAAACGGATCGGCGGCCGAGGCGTAGGCTGTCTTGGCTTGTTCCAGCAGGGCCGTCAGGCGGGTTGTATCTGCGTTTGCCGGTGTCCAGGGGTCTTCGCTGGCCGGAGCTGCCTGCTGCGTATCGTGCAGGAAGGTCAGATAGGCATGTGCCGGCGCATTGTTGGTTTGCAGGTAACGGCTCAGCGCACTGGTTGTGGAGCCGCCGTAGAGCGATTGCCGGATATCGGGCACCGGAAGCGCATTGTTCAGATAAACGGCCCATGCCTGTGTACTTTCATCAACAACCAGCGAATCGGTTTCGGCGGGTGAACCCGTTTCGGGCGTGTTATAAATCTGCGGGGAGAAAAAATAGAGCTGATCCTGCGGTTTGGCATTGCTGCTCTCCGGCATGAAAAAACTCATGAACTCATTGATGTCGGAAGGGCCGGGGCCACAGGCAAAACCCAGTAAAATCGCAAAGGCCAGCGCCGTTTTACGGGACAGAGCGGAAAAGGGATTTGATAAACGCATGGGGGTAGTTGGTCAGAACCGTGCTGTCTAAATGATAGAGCGCAAATGTAATTTTTTCGGTCTGAATCTTTTCCAGAACAGCGGCTTTCCCGCGGGCTAATTCGTTAACGGCACAGGCTTCGGCCCGGAACAGGTCGCCTTTGCGGATCGAAAGCCCGAGAGCGACGGTATCGCGTTGCGCCACGAAGCGGTTGGTGTCGGGCTGCATCGCCAGAAACGGCTGTTTGCGCAGGGTCGCCTGCTCCAGATTGTTCAGCAAAACCAGAAAGCGGTTGTTGCGGTAAACGACCGTCCAGCGGAAAAGCGGGAACACCACATCGAGTGGTAGCGGATACTGGTCCAGTCCGGTCAGGTACCGCCCGGCTACATCGGCGTCGTAGATGGAGTTGCGGGTATCGGGCTTTTTCCAGTCGCCCATGTTATAGACCATCAGCATGCCCCGGTCGGCGGGTGGTACCCCGGTTTGGGTCCTGTATTTAACCTGATGCAGCCGGATCGTTGCCGACACCGGCACACGGCCCTGCTTCCGGATACGTTTCAGGAGTGTAAAGTACCGGTCGCGGGTCGTTTGGGTCCAGTCGCAGTCGAGCTGGATTTCGGCAGGCTGAATGCCCTGTTCCTGCGCCATAACCCTGATTTTGGCCAGCATGTGCTCCGCGAGCTGCCGGATAGCGGCTGGCGGGGTCTGCCGGATGGTTTGATTGGTAATAAACACAACCGGCACAATCCGCAGGCCGGCGGGTAGTTTGCCGGCAAAGCGGATGGGCGCTTTGGGAATCGGTTGTCGCCGCTGAGCGTCCCAGTCCACGTCGAAAAAGCGGACGTACAGGGTACGGATGTGATGGGTTTTCAGCGCCTGTAGTTCGGTCCGGTTAAGCCGGAAAGTGGTTTGCCAGTAATAAAAGGCCGGAGTCAGTTCTTTGGGTGCTTGCCGGTCCGGCTGACAGGTGAACAGCAAGAAACAACACAGCAGGACTGTGAACCAGCCTGTTAGGGCTGCACCAAGCCGGTTAGCCGTCTGCACGCTTTAAATCCACTTACTGACAAACTGATTGAACTGCTCTTTGTACTGGTCGCTGACCGGAATCGTTACCTGCCCTATCTGGATGGAGTTCCGCGTGATGGCCTCAATTTTGTCGAGGGCGACGATAAACGAGCGGTGGACGCGCATGAAGCGGGTCGACGGCAGTTTTTCTTCCAGGGCCTTCAGACTCGTCAGGGACAGAATCGGTTTGTGGGTGCCGCCGTCACGGTCCTGTTTCAGGTGGACCTTGACGTAATCCTTCAGCCCTTCGATGTACAACACATCGTCGAGCGCCACCCTGACCAGCTGGTACTCAACTTTCAGGAAGAGATAATCTTCGGCTTTACGTTCAGTATCGGCGGCCGGCGGCGCCAGCGGGGCAGGGGTATTGGCGCGCTGCACTAATTCGGTGTAGTGGAGGGCTTTGGTAGCCGCCCGCAAAAACTCTTCGTAGTTAAAGGGTTTCAGGAGATAGTCAAGCGCATCGACCTTATAGCCGTCGACCGCAAACTGGTTGAACGCCGTGGTAAAGATAATGCGCGGACCACGGCCACCGGCCGACGCCCGTTCGATCACCCGGGCCAGTTCGATGCCGGTCAGGTCGGGCATCTGAATGTCCAGAAAAATTACATCAACGGCCTGCTGCTGAATGGCCTGCAAGGCTTCGACCGCACTCGAATAACGGCCGGTGAGTTTCAGAAAAGGCGTTTTATCAATAAAAGCAGCGACGAGGCCCAGCGCGAGGGGCTCGTCATCGACCGCGATGCAGTTTAAGACCATGTGTGTATTACCCGACATTTAAAGACAAATGTACGGCATACTCGTCATTCGGCGTATGTTCGTTTACACTTAAGGCATAGCGCTCCGGATACAGCAGATCCAGCCGGCGGCGGGTGTTGACCAGCCCGATCCCATTGCTCAGCTCCAGTGACGGGGTCTTTTCGCTGAACAGCGTATTCCGTACTTCAACGTTGATTTTCGGGCCGATCTGCTTGATAATGATCACAATGTGGCTCGGCTGAGTAGCACTTACGCCATGTTTAAAAGCGTTTTCGACAAACGGCAGCAACAGCATTGGTGCAATCGCCACATCGTTTAGCGGCTCAGGTACCTCCAGCGTAATTTTTACCTTATCGGTGAGCCGGAGCTGCATCAGCTGGATATAATCCTGAATAAAGTCAATTTCCTTACTGAGAAGCGTCGTTGTGCTCTGGGTTTCGTAGAGCACATACCGCATCATCCGCGACAACCGGTGCAGCGCCTCGCGGGCATTCTCGATGTCGATCAGGGTCAGGGCATAGATATTATTCAGGGTATTGAAGAAGAAATGCGGATTGATCTGGGCCTTCAGAAACGAAAGCTCCGAGCGCGTTTTGTCCTGTTCGAGGGCCTGCCGCAGCTCGGCGTCGTGCTGCCATTTCTGAACGGCGGTAATACTGGTACTGATACCGAGGATAAACGCCGTCGTCAGAAAGCGGAACATGTCAAACCACTGCTGCCCTTTTTTAGGATATTGCCGGCCTTTCGGGAAAAAGACCCGCTCCATTAATTCCTGTAGGTTGAGCCAGCTGTCGAGGGTTTTGACCGACAGCAGCACGAGGGCAATCATCGACAGACAGAAGATGATAAACAGGCCGGTGCGTTCGCTGAGGAGCAGTTTCGGCACGGCAAACCCGGTATTCAGGTAGTAAATACCCATCCATAACACAAACAGACAGCCTTGCCGCACCCAGAACTGAGGCGGAAGGTCAACCTGCCAGGTCAGGGGTTGAAACATGAGCAGGATAAAACCGAATAAGGCCCATCCTAACAAATGGATCAGTACAGGAACCGAACTACGGATCGAAAAAGAGGTCATTATAACGGACTATTATATCACAATACTACATTACAATTCACAATCATGCGCAGATAACCTACCGGCCGGAAGAATCTCCCGACTAACTATCGGATTTTATCTGCTAAAGGCCTCTGCCGGAAGGGCGGCCTTTACGGAAACGGCAAGTCTTCTCACGATGAGCAACGATACCGATCGCAATGGAACGGTATTCTTTGTTCTGATTTTCAGTAGGTAGCGATAGTGGAGGGCAGTCCTGAAACAAGACAGCCTCATTTCAGGGAAATGAGGCTGAATCTAACCTTTCTAATCTTATCATGAAACACGCCGACTTGTTCGAGCAGAGTGTTACACAACAAACTTAACAGATCAATGCAAGTTTCAAATCATAAATAGATAAGACTCCCGATTCTCCCGACTAAATCCCCCTTTTTTACCGACGAATCGTCTCTGCGCTGATCTTCAGCATACATAGAACGCTTTGTCGGTAAAAACAGAGATTTAGTCGACGTTCGCCGGTTCATTATCTATTGTACTTTTTTGATATAATAAGCAATTGTTGTTTTGCATCTGAAATGTGCAATCATATCAACTTCATGAATAAAAAGTTCTATTCTCTGCTTATTACATCAGCCCTGCTGTCGCAGGCATATGCCCAGTTTCCCGGGGGTGGTATGGGAGGAGGATTCGGTCGTCCCGGACAAATGCCCGGTCAGGGGGATCAGCGAAACCAAAAGACTTTTGTGCCCGGTACTGCCGACGATGATCGCCCGCGCGGTAACGGTAAATTAGCCGGTCTGCTGATGGATTCAACCAGCAACAAACCGGTCGAATACGCCACCGTAGCCTTGATGGACAAGAAAACCAGAAAGCCGGTTGACGGAACCACGTCTGACGAAAAAGGACGTTTCTCGCTCTCGAAACTGCCGGCCGGGGAGTTCTACCTGCAGGTATCGTTTATGGGCTACCAGAACGAAACTATCAATAACATTACCATCGCTAAAGGCACGGACATCAACGTCGGGATCGTAAAAATGAACCCGGATGTGCGGACGCTGAGCGAGGTAACGGTAACCGGTCAGGCGGCCGTTATCGAAGAAAAAGTAGACCGGCTGGTGTATAACGCCGATAAGGACATTGCCTCAAAAGGTGGTGATGCTACCGACATCATGCGGAAAGTACCGATGCTGACGGTTGACCTTGACGGTAATGTAAGCCTTCGCGGCAGCCAGAACGTAAAGGTGCTGATCAACAACAAGCCATCGACGATTGTGGCCAGCAGCGTAGCAGACGCGTTGAAGCAGATTCCGGCCGATATGATCAAATCGGTAGAGGTAATCACCAGCCCGTCGGCGAAATACGACGCGGAAGGCTCTGCCGGTATCATCAACATCATTACCAAAAAGAACACCCTGCAGGGCGCAACGCTGAATGTCGATCTGGGCGTGGGTAACCGCGGGGCCAACATGAACGTAAACGGTTCATACCGTCAGGGTAAAATGGGCTTTAACCTGGGTGGTTTCGGCCGGGCCAGCTACAACGTAAAAGGTGCGTTTGAAAACACGCAGAGCACGTTCGGCACAAACGGCACCACCCGTACCATTCAGATGGCCAACACGAAAAGCAGCGGCATGTTCGGCCACTACCAGCTGGGCTGGGATTATGATATCGACAAGAATACGTCGTTGTCGGCCAGCCTGCGCTACGGTGTCCGGAACCAGCTGTCGACTCAGGATAACCTGCTGACGCAAACGTTCCTGCCGAAAGCAACCAGTGCCATTCTGTCGGGCCGCGATGTAGAAACAAAGAACCTGTCAGGAACCCTGGATGCCAACATCAGCTACCAGAAGACCTACAAAACCAATCAGGAACTGAGCGTACTGGGCTTATACAGCCGTAACAACAACACGAATAACTTCGTGGCCGACCTCCTGAACGGGACGGATATGCAGACGATCATTGCCCGCCAGAAAAACGATAACCTGAGCTATAACCAGGAATCAACGGTGCAGGTCGATTACCAGACGCCGATCAAGCGTACCCAGTTGCTGGAAATCGGTGGTAAAGGGATTTTCCGCCAGGTAAACAGCGATTACGCGTACTATAACGCAACGCCGACCGGCGAGTACATTCTTGACAAAACACGGCCGGCCAACACCCTGAACTACGACCAGAACGTAACGGCCGGATACCTGTCCTACACCTATGCCAGCCGCAGCAAATGGACAATCAAAGCCGGTGGACGCTATGAGTATACGTTCATCAACGCGAAGTTCAACAACGAACAGGCCGGTGACCTGAGCGATATTCCGGACTACGGTACATTCGTGCCGAGCATTAACCTGTCGAAAGGTATCCGTGGCGGCAAAACCATCAAGGCGTCGTATAACCGCCGGTTGCAGCGTCCGGGTATCCAGTTCCTGAACCCGAACGTAAACGCGTCGAACCCGACCAACATCAGTGTAGGTAACCCATACCTGTCGCCGGAACTGACCGACAACTTTGAATTAGGATTCAGCGGTCAGGTGAAAGTACTGTACCTGAATGCAACTCTGTTTGCCCGCCGTACAGATAACTCGATCACGAGCGTACGGGATACGCTGACACAGAACATTACAACAGGTGGTGCCACAAGCCTGCAACAGGTGATCCGGACTACCTATAAAAACATTGGTTACGAAGATGCGTACGGGGTCAACCTCTTCCTGAACGCTACGTTCTTCTCGAAACTCCAGATTGGTGGTGGGGTTGATCTATACCATGCTTTCCTGACCAACAACGGCAGTGCCATGTATGGTGCGTCCAACTCGGGCTGGGTTGTTTCAGGTCGTTTATTCAGTAATCTGACGCTGAAAAACGGCTGGGGTGTGCAGGCATTCGGTGGTGCCCGTGGCCGTCAGGTGCAGCTGCAGGGCTATCAGGGCAGCTTTGCTTTCTATAACCTGGGTGTGCGGAAAGAATTTAAGAGCAAGCGCGGCAGTATCGGTTTTGCGGCCGAGAACTTCCTGAACTATCCGTTCAAGGTACGTTCGGAGTCGATGTCGCCGATTTTCTCGCAGCAGAGCGTAAACAGCATGTATAACGCCAACTTCCGGATCACGTTTAATTACCGGCTGGGTAAAATGAGCTTCGACGGCTCAGGTTTCTCACTCGGACGCAGAAAGAAATCAATCAGCAACGACGACGTGAAGAGCGAAGGCGGTGGCAATGATAACGGTGGTGGTCAGCAGCAGGGCGGCGGTATGCAGCAAGGTGGCGGCGGCGGACGTCCCCGTCAATAAGCGGCTGTTCTGTTAAAACATCCTTAAAAAGCGTTGGCAACCCGAAAAGCCAACGCTTTTTTACGTACTTTACCGACAAGAGTGCTATTTTTTCTATAATTTACCATACAACTAACCTTATCTTAACATGCTTAACCGAAGAAATTTTCTGAGGCAGGCCGGCGTGACGGCACTGGGCGGGCTGGCGTTACCAGCACTGGCAGACAGCCTGTCGGTAACTGGCTTACTGGCCGAACGACCGGTTGGTATCCAGCTGTTTACGCTGTTCCGGTTTATGAATGAAGACCCTAAGAGTACGCTGGAAAAAGTGGCGGCGGCAGGGTATAAAGAAGTCGAATCGGCGTTTAATTCGCGGGGTGGCTATTATGGCTACAACGCGAAAGAGTTTAAGGCTCTGGTCGAGAGCATGGGCATGAAGTGGCGGGCACACCACGCCGGCGGTGCTCCGTTCCGGCCGCGCCCGACCCCGCCTGCCAGCGGTACAGCCGCCGCCGGTGGGCCCCCGGCACAGGCACCGCGGATGCCGGCCAACATGCCGCCAATGCTGAACCTGCGCGATAACTACCAGCAACTGGTCGATGAAGCGGGTGAAGGCGGGCTGTCGTATCTGGTCTGTTCCAGTACGCCGGTTGGCACCATCGACGACATTAATAAGTCGATTGAGGTATTCCAGAAAACGGGTGAAGCCTGCAAAAAGGCGGGGATCGGATTTGCTTACCACAACCATGCCACGGAGTTTGACCCGGTCGACGGCGGCAAAACACCGTATGAACTTATCCTGTCGCAGACCGATAAGGATCTGGTAAAAATGGAGCTTGATCTGGCCTGGGCCGTGAAAGCCGGTAAAGACCCCGTGGAGTTGTTTAAGGGGCAGCCGGGTCGTTTCCCGCTCTGGCATGTCAAAGACATAAAGTCGGATCTGAAAACGATTACCGAAGTCGGCAACGGGGTGGTTGACTTTAAGAAAGCATTTGCCGCCGCAAAAATCGCCGGGTTGAAGTACATTTTCGTAGAACAGGACATGGCGCCTGGCGTTGAAAGCATTCAGACCAGCATTACCAATCTGAAAAAGGTACTGTAATCAGTAAGTTAATCCGCCGTAATTCTATGAAAAAGCGCATACTGATCGCCGCAGGTGTCTTATTGGTTGCTATTCAGTTTATCCGGCCCGCACGGAACACCGGTAGCGCCGATGGCCCGCAGGATATTACGCACGCTGTGGCTGTTCCGGCTCCGGTGCTGACCATGCTGAAAACAGCGTGTTATGACTGCCATTCCAACCAAACGGCGTACCCATGGTATGCTACTATTCAGCCGGTCGGGTTGTGGCTTGGGCATCACGTAGACGAAGGCAAGGAAGAACTGAATTTTTCGGAATTCGCAACGTATGCCCCGAAGCGTATGGCGCATAAACTCGAAGAAATTGCGGAGGAGGTAGAAGAGGGCCATATGCCCCTGCCGGCCTACACACTCATTCATACAGATGCAAAGCTGACAGAAGCGCAGGTATCTGAACTAACTGCCTGGGCTAAAGCGCAGCAGCAACAGGTAAAGGCGAAGATGGGGCAATAGTTTTTACCTTTCTGGCGGTTTTAACCTTCCTGGAAGTTTTGAACTTCCAGGAAGGTTAAAACGCCAGAAAGGTACTACCAGCCATTAGTCATTCCCCTTCCAGAAGGGCCGCTGCCCGCTTAGGGTCGAAGCGGTAAAGATAAGGAGCCTTATGGGCGCCCCCCGTCCATTTTTTATCGACCCGCTCCAGGATTTCCAGGCTCAGCATCTTCCGCTGAAAGTTAGCCCGCAGCATTTTCCGGTCCAGAATCGTCTCATACAGCGCCTGTAACTCGCTCATGGTAAATGTATCGGGCAGGAGGTTGAATGCGACCAGTTTATAATCCAGCATCAGACGCAGGGTTTCGAGGGCTTTCTCCGTAATGTGGTTATGGTCCAGAATCATCGCCGGAATCTGCTGAATATCAAACCAGTGATAGTCTTCATCGAGCATGCCGGTCGTGAGCACTACCTTCGAAAAGTCAACCAGCGCATAATAGCCGACCGACAGAAAACGGCCAAGTACCCAGTGGTCATCCGGCAGTTCAATGCCGACCGCCTGCATGGTGTCCCGATGAACCTTTGAAATGGAACGGTCGGCCTGACCGAAGGTGCAGAACTGTTCGAGGTAAATGTCGTGCAATCCGGTCCGTTCCCGCAGAATTCGCCGCGCCGCCTCATCGATGCCTTCGTCTTTAAAGACAAAACCGCCCGGCAGCGACCGTTTATCGGTGTTTTTAAACGTAAGCACTAGGACTTTGAGCTGGTTCTGATGAAATCCGAAGATGACACAGTCGATCGACACGTTCTGAAACAGAGCGTCGCCGTTGTCAAGAAAGTTTTTAAGAGCTTCGTTTGCTTGCATGGGGAACCGGACGATGACAAAAAAAGCGCCGTTAGAGCAGGTTACTGTTAGAAACGTTTGGTTGTACAGATTCTGTACAGAACAGCCGGACCGGCGGGTAAAATTAAGGCATTCGGTTATAGAACCAAACGGCCATACAAACAGGCGTAACTCCTTCTGCTGTCCTGACATACGGTAAATACATCAGCCAGAGCAGAATAGGGAGCATACCGGAAAGTAATATAAACTCCTGAAAGTTTCGTAATTTGTCCTTGATAAATCCTGTATTGATAGTTTTATGATGAAGATATGGCCGTTTGCTGGCCTGATCAGCCTCGTGGCAGGCGTTCTGCTGTCAGGTAGCGTTATTGATGACAAACCGCCGAAACCCGATGATAACCGCTTTACGCCGGTAGTGCTGACCCCCGAGGGCGTCCTGGACGAACCGATGGTTTTTCAGGTGCTGCCGGATGGTTCGGTGTACATCATTGAGCACAAGGGCGCCTTCAAAAAAGTTGATCCGGTTACCAAAACCGTCGGTCTGATTGCTACCATTCCGGTGTTTAAGGAAAACGAACAAGGGCTTGTCGGCTTTACAATGGATCCCGGCTACGCGAAAAATCACTGGATTTACCTCTATTATGCCCACCCGACCGAAAGCAAGATGCGGCTTACCCGTTGGGAGCTGCGGAACGATAAACTGATACAGGCTTCTGAAAATGTCCTGCTGGAAATTCCGGTCGACCGTGCCGAAACCAGCCATACGGGCGGGGGCATGACCTGGGACAGGGCCGGTAACCTCTACCTGACTGTGGGGAACAATACCGGCAACTCCTATACGGCCCAGACCGATGAACGGCCTGGCCGCAGCCGCTGGGACGACCAGCGCGGGGCCGGTAATACCAATGATCTGCGGGGAAAAATCCTGCGGATCCATCCCGAACCGAATGGCACCTACAGCATCCCGGACGGCAACCTGTTCCCGAAAAACGGCGACCGCCGCGCGCGGCCGGAAATTTATATCATGGGAACCCGCAATGCCTGGCGACCGTCTGTTGACAGTAAAACCGGCTGGCTCTACTGGGGCGAAATCGGGCCGGATGCCGATGTGGATTCGGAGAACGGGCCGCGCGGCTACGATGAGCTGAATCAGGCGCGGAAACCGGGCTTCTTCGGTTGGCCTTACTTTATCGGCGACAACTACGCGTACCCGATTTACGATTATGCCGCCAACAAGCCGACGTACAAGCTTGATCCGCAGCGGCCTGTCAACAAGTCGGTCAATAATACGGGCCTGACGGAGCTGCCACCGGCGCAACCGGCGTTTATTTACTATCCCTACGCGGTATCGGAGACGTTTCCGCTGGTGGGGTCGAGTTCGCGCTGTGCCATTGGCGGGCCGGTCTATCACCAGGCTGATTTCAGCAACCCGAAGCGCCCGTTCCCGGCCTATTACGAAGGCAAGTGGCTGGCCGCTGATCTGTCGCGGTTCTGGATTATGGCCATCAGCATGAAGCCCAACGGCGATTACGACCATATGGAGCGTTTCGCCCCTGACTACCATCCCCGCCAGCCGATTGACCTGAAATTCGGGCCGGAGGGCGATTTGTACGTGCTGGAATACGGCGGCAGTACGCTGAAATCGCCATCGGAGGCGCGGCTGGTGCGGATTGAGTATAATGCCGGTAACCGCAAACCGGTTGTGCAGGCGTCGGCCAGTAAGCGGGGTGGGGCCTTGCCGCTGTCGGTAACGCTGCTGTCGGAGGGGACCAAAGACTACGACGGCGACCGGCTGACGTACCACTGGCAGGTGACGGGTAAAGGTCAGCCAACCCGCTCGTTCACAACGGCTAATCCATCGGTTATTCTTGATAAGGCCGGTGTGTATACGGCGACGCTGACCGTTACTGACACACATGGCGCCCGAAACAGCCAGACACTACGTCTTGTGGCGGGTAACGAACCACCGGCCGTAAGCCTGACGCTGGCGGGCAATTCGCAGTTCTTTTTTCCGGAAAAGCCCGTGCAGTATGCCGTGGCTGTAATGGATCGGGAGGATGGCAGCCTGAGCAGTGGCCGGATCAAACCGGAGCAGGTAGCGGTAAGCGTTGACTATGTGTCGGAAGGCTTTGACTTTGCCGACGCGCACATCAACCAGCAGAAAGTCGATGCCTCGACGCAGTTTGCCGTGGCGCGGGCGATGATCAGCAAAACCGACTGCGGGAACTGCCACAATGCGGTTGGCAAAGGCGTCGGTCCGTCGTACCGGCAGGTGGCCGACAAATACAAAACCGATCCGGCAGCAACCGACCGGCTGGCCAGAAAAATCATTGCGGGCGGTACCGGCGTCTGGGGTACGGAGGCTATCATGCCGGCCCACCCGACCCTAGCGCTTGCCGATGCCCGGACCATCGTCAGGTATATACTGGCGATTGATACACAGAAAATCAGTACGTTGCCGGTACAGGGAACATACACGACGCGGGTGCCGGCCGATGATCCGGGACGAGGCAAATACCTGCTGCGGGCCGCCTATACCGACCGGCCGACCACCGTGCCGTCGCAGACAACGGAAGCGCTTGTGGTGCTGCGGACACCGCGTCTGCTGCCAACGGATGCGGAAGTGGTGCAGGGAGCGGTCCGCGATCAACTGGACGATTACACCTTTATGACCGCTAAGCCAAACACATACATCGGCTTCCGCCAGCTTGACCTGACGGATGTGCGGCAGGTTGAGTTCCGACCCAACTGGCACCTGTACGACATTTACCGTGGCGGCTTTATCGACATCCGGCTGGATTCGCCGACGGGGCCGGTTATCGGCACGACGGAGCTGAAGGAAGAGCAGTTTAACATCAAGAAGTTTCCGGGCGGCATCGGCAATTTCTGGGGAGGGCCGCCGGGCAGCGACCGTAACCTGAAAACAACCGCCTCCCGGGCGACGCTGACACAGGCGGTCCGTGGGCGGCATGCTGTCTATTTTATGTTCCGGAACGACAAGGTGCCAGCGTCCGATGCGTTGTTTCCGTTAGCCTCAATTACGCTATATGACTAGTTATCAACGCATATACGCGGTCCTGGCCGGTCTACTGCTGTCGGGCGGGCTGATGGCGCAGCCGGCATCATTTACCAATGTGGCCGGGATGGAGTTTGTGCTCATCAGGCCCGGTACGATGGTGGTGGGCCGGTTTGAGCCGGTGTACCCTAAGCCCGGCGACAAGGATGTGCACTGGACCGATGCGGAGTTTAAACTGGCCGAAAAGCTGGCCCGGCAAGATGCACGTCCGGGCTTTCCGGTCACGATCCGGAAGCCGTATTACATTGGCCGGTTCGAAGTAACCCAGCGGCAATGGACGCAGGTAACAGGCCGGAATCCGTCTGTTTTTCAGGGCGATAAAGTAGCCGGTGAAACGGCTGATCATCCGGTGGAGAACATTACCTGGGCCGATGCACAGGCGTTTGTCGCGAAGCTGAATCAACTGGACAAGGTACACCGGTACCGGCTTCCGACCGAGTTTGAGTGGGAATATGCGGCCCGCGCCGGTGCGGAGGGTGATATTCCGTGGAAAACCATCTGGCAAACGGCGCAGACCGGCACCCGCACCACCAACAAGGTCGGGCAGAAACTGGCCAATGCCTGGGGGCTGTACGATACGCTCGGTAACGTCTGGGAGTGGGTGCAGGACTGGTACAACGACCGGCAGTTTGCCGATCCGGTGCCGCCGCGTACGGGCAGGCAGCACGTGCTCAAAGGGGCGTCGTTCGTCGGTGATGTAAAAAATGCAACGTACATGACCCACGCTGCCGGGCCGGCCAATGGTTGGGATGTCGGGGTCCGGGTGGTGATGGAGGTAAACACAGAAAAATGAAACGAATTGTTCAGATAAGCTGGCTCCTGGTGAGCGTATTATCCGTAATCCATGCCTTCGGACAGACGGGCGGTATACCGGAAGGCTTCCGGCCGCTGTTCAACGGGAAAAATCTGACCGGATGGCACAAAAGCCGGACTACCCACCAGGGGACGACCGGTAATTTTTACGTGGAAAACGAAACGATTGTTCTTAAGCAACAGCCGTACGGGCAGGGAGGTGTTTTGCTGACCGACCGGAAGTTCCGCAATTTTGAGCTGTATCTGGAGGCGAAGATTGACTCGTTCTGCAACGGCGGCATTTTCCTGCGGTCGACGGAGAGCGGACAGGCCTATCAGATTGAGCTGGCCACGCCCGGCGGCACCGGCGACCTGCTGGGCGAAATGCTGCCCATCAGCCAGTCGGCCAAAGCCACGAAACTGGCGTCGGTCTGGCGGGCCAACGACTGGAACGCATTCCGGATCCGGATGGAAGGCGAGGTGCCGCACCTGACGTTGTGGGTAAATGATGTGCTGATGTGGGACATTACCGAACCCAAAAATGACTTTGTCGCCGGCGAGACCGAAGGCATGATCGGCTTACAGGCCCATTGGTCGTCGGCCTACCAGCCCGGCGTGCAGGCCTTCAGCATGGCCGGTTCCTGGAAGCCCGGCGGCGCCCACCGCTTCCGGCGAATCGCGGTGAAGGAGTTGTGAGGTGACAGGATACTGGATTAACTCCCCGAGGGTTCAAAACCCTCGGGGAGTTGATTAGTTAAACGACTGCCTGAATTCGAGCGGACTCTGTTTTGTCTTCGCCTTAAACAGCTTATTGAACGACTGGGAATGCTCAAAACCAAGCGCGTAGGCGATTTCGCTGACGGACAGTTCGGTGGTCGAGAGCTTTTCCTTGGCTTTCTCAATCAGCTTTTCGTGGATCAGCTGCTGGGTGGTGAGGCCGGTGAGCTGCTTCAGCAGGTTACTCAGGTATTTGGTCGACATGTGGAGCGCGTCGGCTATATAATGTACAGTGGGCAGACCTTCGGATAGCCGCTCTTCGTCGTTGATGTAGGTAGTCAGAATGTCCTCTACACGGTCAAGCGTTTTGCTGCTGGTGATCTTCCGGGTGATAAACTGACGCTCATAAAACCGCTGGGCATAGGTAAACAGGACGTCGAGCTGGGCAATGATCACATCCTGACTGAATTTGTCGATGTTGGCGTGATATTCTTCCCGAATGTTGTTTACAATGTTGTTAATGAGCGTTTCTTCCCTGTCGGATAGAAACAACGCTTCATGGGCCGAATAGCCGAAATATTCGTACTGTTTGATTTTTTTGGCAAGTGCCGTATTCCACAGAAAATCAGGGTGGATAAACAGCATCCAGCCGTCCAGATTGTGTGGTACACCGTTGTCTTCGCCGCGCAAAACCTGCCCCGGAGCCATAAACGCCATGAGCCCTTCATCGAAATCATATTTCTGCTGACCGTACAGCAGCTTGTCGCACCCCCGCTTCAGCGATACCACGTAGAAGTCTGAAACAACGGCGTTGATCCCCGTGTCGTTCCGAAGTCCTTTCAGGTCAATGATGCCGATGAGCGGATGATGTGGCTTTGGCAGGTTCATGAGCCGGTGGATCTCGGCGATGGATTTGATCCGGTATGGCTTTGTGTGGTCCATGACAGTTAGTTTTTGAACGGGTATTTTAACCAGATTAAGAGCAGCGGTAAGGCCAGAAACGGAATTTCGATGAGAGCCATCCGAACGTTTCCGGCCCGCAGCGACAAAGCCATGATCAGCAGAATAACAACCGCATTGAGCAGATTACCGATAAAAAAGGTCTGCGGGAAAAGCAGCATCAGGCCGATCAGGATGGAAAGTACGCCCACAAACGGTATCACGTATTTGGTAATCCCTAAGTCGGCCATCATTTTTGTCTGTTCGGCATTGGCCGGCTGAAACGCGTCCCAGCCGTGTTTGATGCTCAGAAAGGCGGAAACTAAAAGAAGGATAATACTGACGATTTTCATTGCTGGCGTTGTTTAAGAGACAAATTAATCATTTCCCGTACATGAAGGATGCGCCCATTTTGCCCGACTGCGCGATCAGCAGCTTAGGAGCAATCCGGCTCAGCATACGCATGACACCGGCAAGGCCCGGATACACTTCATCCTTGTCGTTTTGCAGCCCTTTGATGGCCGCGTCCACAATTTTGTCCGGCGCCATTAACATACCCGCATTGAAACCGTCTTCGTTGACAAATTTATCGTTCAGCGGGGTCGAAGAACCCGGCGCAACCAGCTCCATAACCTTAATATTCGTGTGCTTTAACTGGACCCGCAAGGCCTGCGTATAGGACCGGAGCCCTGCTTTGCTGGCACTGTAAACCGGCGAAATCGGGAAGGGCATCAGCGCAATGCCCGACGTCACGTTCATGATGGCGGCATCGGGTTTTGTCTTGAGGTGCGGCAGAAACTGCTGAATCATCCGGATAGGTCCATTCAGGTTGATGTCGATTTCGCGGGTAATGTCGGTCAGCTCGTGCTGATGATGCAGGCTGATTTTACGCATTTCACCCGCATTGTTAATGAGGATGTTGAGGGCCGGAAACGTCCGGACGACGGTCTCATACAGCTGTGTTATGTCGTCGGCTCGGCTCACGTCACTCTGAATGGTATGTACCTGCGGCAGCTGCCGTTTAACGTCCTGAAGTTTCTGCGTGTTTCGTCCGGTGATAATAACCGTGTTGCCCAACGCAATAAGTTTGGATGCGAATTCAATGCCGAACCCTCCCGTTCCGCCTGTTACTAAAACTGTGTTGCCTGATAGTTTCATTGTTTCTGTTTTTTGTTGATGCAAAGTTCTGCACTGCGCAAAAAACGGCTGTAGCCAAAAGTCACAATGTTGTAGTTGAAAAAGCCGGAGCAGATAGGTAAATCTGTGATCATCCGGGGTTTAGATAAATAACCTAACTCCCCGAGGGTTTTGAACCCTCGGGGAGTTTAAAAACAACCCTTACCAATGATGGAAACCAATCGCAGAGAATTCCTGAAACATATGGGCTGGGGGCTGGCCGGCCTGTATGCCGTTACCAGCCTGCCGCACGAGGCTCTCGCCGGACCCAACCGGACAGTTAGACTGCCGCGTGCCCTGCCGGAAACACAGGGCGTGTCGTCGGCTAAACTCCTCGATTTTATCAACGCCGTTGAGACCCGGAAACTAAACGTGCACAGTGTGATGGTTGTCCGGCACGGTCAGGTGGTGGCCGAAGGATGGTGGGCGCCTTATAGCCCGACGCTCAAACACACGTTGTATTCCCTCAGTAAGAGCTTTACCTCAACGGCCGTCGGACTGGCGGTGGCAGAAGGTAAACTGAGTGTTGAGGACAAAGTAGTGTCGTTTTTTCCGAACGACGTACCGGCCACGATCAGCGCGAATCTGGCGGCGATGCGGGTCAAAGACCTGCTCACGATGTCGACTGGGCACGACAAGGACACAACCGCCGCTGTGCGGGGAGGCAGCGACCCGAACTGGGTGAAAACCTTTCTGGCGCAGCCCGTTGACCACCAGCCGGGGACGCATTTCGTCTACAACAGCGGGGCCACCTACATGCTGTCGGCCATCGTACAGAAACTGACGGGCCAGCCAATTCTGGCGTATCTGAAACCAAGGCTGTTCGACCCGCTGGGCATCGAAGGCGCCGACTGGGAGGTCGACCCGAACGGCATCTGCGTGGGCGGCTGGGGACTGCGCGTAAAAACCGAAGACATTGCCAAATTCGGACAGATGTACCTGCAGAAAGGTATGTGGAGCGGCAAGCGCATTCTGCCCGAAGCCTGGGTTGCCGATGCGACCCGCTTCCAGGTACAGTCGGCAGGCGGCGGGCGGCCGAAAGAACAGAATGACTGGCTACAGGGCTACGGCTACCAGTTCTGGCGTTGCCGCCACGACGCGTACCGGGGCGACGGCGCATTCGGGCAATACTGCATTGTATTGCCGAAGGAAGATGCCGTAGTGGCCATTACCAGCGAAACGGGCGATATGCAGGGCGTTATGGATGAAGTCTGGACGCACATTCTGGGCGGGTTCCGGCCGGAGAGCTTACCGGCCGATGCCGCAGCACATCAGCAGCTTACCCAAAAGCTGGCGGCCTTATCCATGCCGTTGCCGGTGGTTTCGTCAACCTCGCCGATGTCGGCTCAAATTAGCAGTAAGACGTTTGCGATAGACGCGAATTCGATGGGCGTGAAAACTGTCGGGCTGAATTTCGGGAAGGAGGGTTGTCTGTTTACCATGCGCAACGACCAGGGCGAACACCGGATTCTGTGCGGGCTGGGTCGCCGTGTGCAGGGCGAAACCGGGCTGTCGATTATTCCGATTAAACTGGTGCCGACGCCGGTGCCAGGCGAAACAAAAACCAAAGTCTCCGCCAGCGGTACCTGGACCGACCCGAATACGTTCGAAATGATCTGGCGCTTCAACGAAACAGCGCACTATGACCGCGTAACCTGCCGTTTCGACGGGGATCAGGTACAGGTAACGTTTACGAAAAGTGTAGTGGTCATCAATCCGGCTACGAAGGATGACCGGCCGGTTTTACACGGAAAACTAACCACTTCTGTTCTGTCGCAGGGTAAATAACAGCTTAATTCTATGAAAATCAGCTATAAAATTGCGCTGACAATAGCGCTGGCTACCGGTCCGGGCGTGTTGCGTCCGGCTTTGGCGCAAAAACTGTCATCCGGTCCGCAGGTGATGACGTTTCACTCATCGGTCGATGACACCGAACAGCCGTATGGTCTGTATCTGCCCAAAAACTATAACCCCAAAAAGAAGTACCCGCTGGTAATGATGCTCCACGGGGCGGGGTCTAATCACCGCCTTGAACTAAAGCGGGTATTCGGCAAAAGCAACGTCGGCGACGAAACGGATGTTGAAGCATCCCGCTATTTTCAGGAGTGGGCCGATGTGGATTACATTGTGGCTTCGCCGTTTGCGCGGGGTACGATGGGCTATCAGGGCGTGGCTGAAACCGATGTCTATCAGGTGTTGGCCGATGTGAAAAAGCGGTTTTCGGTGGATGAAGACCGGACCTATCTGACCGGTCTGTCAATGGGCGGGGGCGGTACGCTCTGGATCGGCCTGACGCGTCCTGATATCTGGGCGGCCATTGCGCCCGTATGTCCCGCACCGCCGCAGGGTACCGATGCGCTCGCCGGAAATGCGCTGAATGTGCCGGCTCACTTTTTTCACGGGGATGCCGACCCGGCTGTGCCGGTTGCCGTTTCGCGTGGCTGGGTGAAAAACCTGAAAGACCTGGGCAGTCAGGTGGAGTATGTGGAATATCCGGGCGTAAAGCACAACAGCTGGGAAAATGCCTACAAGGATGGATTTATCTTTAGCTGGTTTAAGCAGTTTAAGCGGAACCGGTTTCCGGACCGGGTACGGTTTACTACGTCGCGCTACAACTACAATCAGGCGTATTGGGTAAGGCTGGATGAGCTGGACCCCGGCACGATGGCAACTGTAGACGCGAAGTTTACGGGCAAAAACCGGCTGGATATCAGCACCACCGGACTGACGGCGTTGACGCTGAAGCTGTCGGGGCATCCGACGTTCAAAGCCGGAAAACCACTGGATATTGCCATTGACGGCAAGAGCTTTTCGGCGCAGACCGCCGATTCGGTTTCGTTGGTACAGCGCAACGGTAACTGGCAGCTTGACGCCTATCAGCCGGCCATGACGGCTAAAAAACGCGGTGCCGAGGGGCCGATCAGTGAGGCCTTTGCGACCCGCCATGTGTATGTCTACGGTACCGGCGGCAACCCCTCGCCGGCAGAATTGAAGGCACGCGCCGAGGTCGCCGCACAAGCCGCCAACTGGCCGGTTGACCGGGGACCGTTTCTGGGCCGGATCATGGTTTTTCCGCGTGTTCTGGCCGATAAGGATGTCCGGCCAAGCGATCTGGCCGATGCCAACCTGGTTTTGTTTGGTACCAAAGAAACAAACAGCCTGATTGATAAATACAGCGGGCTGCTGCCGATGCAGCTGACCAATACCGGTGCTGACTATGGCTTGTTTTACGTCTTTCCGGCGGCCGGGCATTATGTTGTTGTCAGCTCCGGGCTACCGTGGTGGACGGACCCGTCATCGGCCCAGGGGCTTTCGTGGCTGCTGCCGAAGCCGTTGGCAAGTCCGGTGGTCGGGAAGGATTTCGTACTCTTCAAGGGGTCGGCCAAAAACATCATTGCCGACGGAAATTTTGATCAGAACTGGCAGCTGAAAGAGGCCGATGCGCAAAAGCTGAAGGGCTCAGAAGCGGTTCTGGTTCCGGGCGGGGCAATCAGTGCGAAGAAATAACCTTGTGGTGGTGGCGTCTTCTGACGGGGCGTCACCACCACAAGATCAGTATTTTTCAAACCAGTCAAACTTGTTCTGGATGATATTTTGCTTTTCCTGCCTCAGGTAATTGAGGTAGGCGCCGGCTACCGGCGACATTTTTTTATCTTTGAGCCAGATCAGGTACCAGTTTGATTTAATCGGAAACCCCTTTACCGGAATGATCTGTAACTGACCGATTTGCAGTTCATTTTTTATCCCGATCAAGGGCATAATGGAATACCCCAGACCGGCAATAACGGCCTGCTTAACCGCTTCGTTACTGGTGAGCTCCATCTTCTTCTGCACCGGGAGGCTATTGCTTTTGATAAACCGCTCCATGACATGCCGCGTGCCCGAACCTTGTTCCCGGTAAATAAGCGGAATGCGTTCGAAAATATCCCTGTCATATTCCGTGCTGTCGAACGCTACATCCTTGTTTCCGACCACAAAGAGCTTGTTCTGCATCAGCTCAACATGGTCTGTGCTTAACGTTTCCGGCAGTACGCTGACCAGTGAAAAGTCAACCTCGTTTTTTTCGAGGCTCTGCACCACCTGCGCCTTGTTGGTCACATCCATCAGCAGTTCTACGCCCTGGTGCTGTTTTATAAAATCAGCGATGAAATAGGGCGCAATATATTTGCCGGTCGATACAACAGACAGCTTTAGTTTGCCGGTAATCTGCCCTTTGTGGGCGTGCATTTTAAAACTGATGGCATGCACCTCCGTCAGAATTTTCTCCGCCGCTCCGGCTATTTCCTTTCCGAAATCAGTGACGTAAATCCGCTTGTTAATCACTTCGATTAACGGGATATCGAACTGATCCTGAAAGTTTTTAAGCTGAATGGAAACCGCAGGCTGCGTAAGGTGCAATTCATCAGCGGCCTTTGTAATGCTCAAGGTCTGCACCACTTTTGAAAAAACACGGAGCTGATTAAGTGTATAGTTCATAAAAAGTATTTATGATGAGCATTGCAAAGTTATATTTTTACTTATAATCTAGCTTGCTGAGTTTTGCACCGTCAATCAACACGAAGAAAATGCAACGCATAACGGTAGCAAAAGGTGACGGTATCGGCCCTGAGATTATGGATGCCACGCTCTCGATCATTAAAGCAGCAGGTGCCCGGATTGAGATCGATGAAATTGAAATAGGCGAAAAGGTGTACTTAGCCGGCAACACGTCGGGCATCGCCAGGGAATCGTGGGACGTTATCCGCCGGAATAAAGTGTTCCTGAAAGCACCGATTACAACCCCGCAGGGCGGCGGCTACAAAAGCCTGAACGTAACGACCCGTAAGTTCCTGGGGCTGTACGCCAACATCCGTCCGTGTATCAGCCTGCATCCGTTCGTCAAAACCAAACACCCGCAGATGGACATTGTGATTGTGCGGGAAAATGAAGAAGATCTGTACGCCGGCATTGAGCACCAGCAAACGGATGAAGTCGTGCAGTGTCTTAAGCTCATCAGCCGTCCGGGCTGCGAGAAAATTGTCCGGTACGCATTTGAATATGCCCGTCAGTATGGCCGGAAAAAAGTAACCTGCTTTACGAAGGATAACATCATGAAGCAGACCGACGGCTTGTTTCATCAGGTGTTTGACGAAATCGCGGTGGAGTACCCTGATATTGAGCATGAACACTGGATTATCGACATCGGGGCGGCAAAAATGGCCGATACGCCCGAAGCCTTTGACGTGATTGTCATGCCGAACCTCTACGGCGATGTCCTGAGCGATGTGGCGGCCCAGATTGCAGGGTCGGTGGGGCTGGCCGGGTCGGCTAACATCGGGGAGACCTGTGCCATGTTTGAGGCTATCCACGGATCGGCGCCCCGCCGTGCCGGTCAGAATATGGCCAATCCATCCGGTTTGCTGCAGGGAGCTATTCAGATGCTTACACACATCGGCCAGGCCGACGTTGCGGAGAAGGTGCAGAATGCGTGGCTGAAGACCATTGAAGACGGCATTCATACCTATGATATTTACAAGGAAGGAATCAGCACGCAAAAGGTCGGCACGAAAGAGTTTGCCGAAGCCGTGATTACGAATCTGGGGCAGCAACCGGCGCAGCTGAAGGCGGTTCACTACGCCAATGGCACAACCCTGACCCTGCCGGCGTACGAACGGAAACCGGCTAAGCATAAGGAGTTACAGGGCATTGACCTGTTTGTGCACTGGAACGGTAAAGATGTAAATGAGCTGGCATCGCTTGTTGAAAACCTGAATACGGCTGACATTCAGTTGAATATGATTACGAACCGCGGTATAAAAGTGTATCCGGATGGTTTCCCCGAAACGTTCTGCACCGATCACTGGCGCTGCCGCTTTAAACCTCTGGCTGGCAAACAGATCACGAAACAGCATATCATCGGGCTGTTGCAGGCAGCCGAAGCCGTAAACATAGATGTAATCAAAACCGAAAACCTGTATGCCTTCGATGGCAAACCGGCTTTTTCACTTGGTCAAGGGCAATAATCACAGAAAATGATGAACATAGAACTGATTAAAGGCGATTTTACACCCTCCGAAGCGCTTGATATTCTGACCCGGCTGGTAGCGGTTAAAATAAAATTTCACGAGCGTAAAATTGAGAAGAGTGACAGCGAAGAAGACATCAAAATGCGGGAACGGCGTATCCGGCAATTGCAGCAGTCAATGCATGATGCGCGGCAGGCAATTCTATCGGCCAAAACAAACTGCCGGCTGGCCTCCGATGTAGTAATCCGCTGATAATGAGAAGCCGTATTCTGCCGTTCTGCTATATCTTTCCGGCTTTAGTTTGTCTGCTACTGTCTTTTTGGATAAAAGACCGGTTGGTGTCCAGCCTGTTGACGGCTGCTTCACTGATCCTTATCCTGCTGGCTATGAAGTATCTGAGCGATGCAGGGTTTACCGATTCAGAAGAGCTATAAGAGGGTGGATTCCATCCTCTTATAGCTCTGCACCTGCCTGTGCTTAACAACCTTTCCCCTTCCCGTAAATTATCATGCATGTATTGACTGAAAATGGTCAGGACCGGAGCCACGCAGCTGGTACCGGTAAACTTACCCATTCACCACACAGCAGCCTGTTTTTAGTTTGTCCGTTTTGTCAGATAGAAAACTTCATTGGTAAACAGACCGGTGCCGTTTATTTTCTGACGGCTCCTGCGTCCGTTTTTCATATCTATGATGACGATTTTTTTGCGCCGGTTGACCGCTTCATTGAACGGGAGCATATCACGCATGTGTATATTGTCGCCGATACATCGTGTCTGTTCATAAACAATGTGCTGGCAAACGGCAGGAAATACGACATTGGTTGTGAGTTATTTATCCGGCAGCTGGCAAACAGTGAAGATACGCCCCAAACCCTTACCGAAAAAGTACTGAAGCAGGAAATAGCGTTATTACGGCAGAAAAAAGTCTTTGCCGGACGCATCGCCGCCGGAAAACTGATGGTATACGGCTTGCTGACGGATAAGGCAGAGGCAACCGTAGCGGTAATCTATTAATACCTGCTAACCCACTAACCGGCTCAGCCAGCTTCGTTTGGTTTTGGGTACCGGTACGGCCAGTTCCGGAAACATCCCGTTGAAGTGATGGATAATCGCCGGTTCGTGGCGTTGTGTGAATTCAGGATCAAAATTAGCTCCGGAAAGGTGCGCCATCGCGTGCTGAACCGGGGTGCCGGTCTCGATCCAGCCTTCCCAAATGCCCTGCCGCTGCCGGATGCCGAAGGTGTGTATACCGGTTACCGCCTGCCGTTCGTCGCCGGTAAATACGATGCGGAGGGCTTTGGTCTGGTCCGGATGTTGCCAGTAAAAACTTTGCAGGCTGCCGTCGTCGGGTAGTTGGGCCGGGACGATGCCGTAGGTCTGGTACTCAATATCGAAGAATTTGGCCGAGTTGAAAAATACGCCGGGCCGGTAAGCCGTTCGCTGGCCCAGAATGGTTTTAGCAACGGTTTCGCCCATGATGCGGCCGGTATACCAGATCTGTTCGACCGCTTTCCGGCCTCCGGGCGGGTTCCGGTGCTGCACACAGTCGCCGATGGCGTAAACACCCGGTACGTTGGTTTCCAGAAACTCATTCACCAGAATGCCCCTGTCTGTTTCAATGGCCGTATGCGCTGCCAGGCCGAGCTGCGGCCGTACGCCGATGGTAATGCCTGCAAACTGAGCCGGAATCTCATCGCCCTGTGTTGTCCGTACGGCCGATATCCGCCCTGTTCCGTCGTCAACCAGTCCGGCTAGTTCGGTCGAAAGGCGGAGGTCTACGTTGTGTTCACGGATATGGCGGGTGATCATGGCCGACTCGGCTTCGGGGAGTGTCTGATTCCAGAAACTGCTTTCCCGCACCAGAAACGTCACCTGAATGCCCCGTGACAGCAGCATTTCCACCATCTCGATCCCGATCAGACCGCCCCCTGCCACGACCGCCTGCCGGATGCCTTTCGTATCGGCCTCCATGCGCTCCAGATCCTGAAAACTGTAAAGCCCCTGCACGCCCCTGAGCGGTTGCTCCGGATTGCCAATGGCATTTGACGTTGAACCCAGTGCCAGAACAAGTACATCATACGACACGGCCTGACCAGTTGACAGGGTTAGCTGCCGGGCGTCCGTATCGAGGTGGCTGACATGGGCATGCACCAGGTCTATCCGGTTTTTGGCCCAGAACCAGTCTTCATAGGGCTTGGTATGCTGGTACTGCATGTGGCCCATGTAGATGTACATGAGGGCCGTGCGGGAGAAGAAGTGCTCCGTTTCTGACGAAATAACTGTGATGTAGTCAGCACTGTGTTTGCGGATTTCACGGGCGGCGGTAATGCCCGAAATACCGTTGCCAATAATGACGATTGAGCGCATAGCAAAGCCGGATAGGATGTAAATATAGACGAAAAGCGCCGTCCGGATCAATCCGGACGGCGCTTTTCGTCTCAGTGGTCTGTCGTTAGCGCGTTACCAGCAGGCGTTTGCTGATCCGCTGCTGATCCGTTTCAACCTGGATGATATAGGTACCCATCGGCAGGTCGCGGACGGTCAGCTGAAACTGATCGGCAGCCAGGCGGCGGGTCGGTACGCGCTGCCATTGCCCGGCCGAGTTCAGGACATCGACGGTATGGACGTTGCCCCGTAACACGTCGGATTGCAGGAACACCTCGCTGGAGGCCGGATTCGGATAGAGCCGGAACTCCGCGACGGGGTCTTCGGTGCCGAGGTAAAGCTGCTGGAAAATCGGCAGCAGCTGAAAGCTTTGTTGCAGCACACTCGTCACCGTTGAGGTCGTTTCGCCCAGCCAGTCGGTCAGCAGCGTGGCGTAAATCTGCCGGAAGTCATACTGCATTTTCAGGTTGCCGTTATCGAGGTCAGACAGGTTCGGGGTTTTGCCGATAAACTGTGTTTTAACGCCTTTGCCGAAGACAAACACCGGTGCAGCCGTACCGTGGTCGGTACCGACACTACCGTTCGACGCCACCCGCCGGCCAAATTCCGAGAACGTCATACCGGCAACGCGGTCTTCGGTGCCCTGTGCTTTCAGGTCGTCCATGAAAGCTTTGATCCCGTCAGAAACCTGTTTGAGCAGGTTGGCGTGAGTGCCGGTAGTGGTATCGGTGGCCGTTGTCTGGCTGGCATGGGTATCAAACCCGCCCAGAGAGACATAATAGACTTTGGTACGTGAACCGCCGTGAATGAGGCGGGCCACAATTTTCAGCTGGTCGGCCAGGCTGTTGCTGGTCGGGTAGGTAACGAGGTTCTTGCCTTTTGTAGCAGCGGTTTTCAGCTGGGCGGCGTACTGAACCGACGATACCTGCTGTTGCCGGATAAACGTCAGGTTCCGGCCGGCGGGGGTATTGGTGCTTGTGCCCGGATCCTGCACCGCTTTGTCTCCGACCAGTGTGGCGAATGTGTCAGGGTTCTGAATCGCAATGGCCATCGACTGAGCAGGGCCCAGCAAGGCTGTCGACGCAATGGCGCTGATCTGCACCGCCAACGGGTCGGGCATGCTGGTGTTCGGGTATTTATCGGGATAGCCCGGATATTCGGTATTCAGGTAGCGGCCCAGCCAGCCGGTTGTCAGCGTCTGGCTGGCGTTGGCACCGGTAAACCAGATATCACTTGCCCGGAAATGCGAAAAGTTCGGAGACGGGTAGGAAACCCCCTGTACAATTGCCAGTTTACCGTCGTTGGCCAGTGTCTGGAGGCCGGTCATAGCCGGATGCAGGCCTGTGGTGAGCGTATTGTACAGCTTCAGGGCTTTGGCTTCCGGAATGGCGATGTTCGACCGGAGCGAGGTATACTTACTCATCTGATCGAGCGGCAGTACCATGTTGATACCGTCGTTGCCGCCATTGAGCTGGATCATCACCAGTACCCGGTCGTTTACGTCGGCCAGTTTGGCCAGCGCCTGTACAAAGGCCGATTCCTGCCCGAAAGCGCGTGCGCCGTAGCCATCAAAAAACACCGGAAGCATCATCCCGGCAGCTGCCTGTTTGAGAAAATGACGACGTTTCATAGGAGTTGGAATTCGGCCATGCGGAGTAAGTACAGGAATAAATTGGTAAGCTTCATTTTCACGACCGTGCGTTTCGCCGCGATGTTATTCTGCGCCGCATCGATCCAGTCGGCCGGCCATTCGTAGCGCGGCAGTCCCGCCAGCAGTACCGTATCCACCAGAAAATCCTTCTGGGTATTGGTCAGCGTAGTGGCAAAAAGCTGCCCCGTCAGATCGTCAACCAGTTTAAAGGCATCCGACGGATCGGGCAGGGTTTTCGCTACCTCGACCGGATCAAACGTATAGGCCTTGCCGTTTACCTTGATCAGGCCGTTCACGAGCTGATCAGTAAAATATCCGCGTAACGCCAGCGTATTAGCCGAAATCCAGTTCTGATAGTATCCTGTATCATAATAGGCCTCCCAGCCAAACACCGTTGGCTGGTCCATCAGGTTCTGCTGCTGCTCACGGGCACGGGTCAGCAGATAATTGGTATAAGTGTAAAAGTTAGTCGTGTCCTTTACCGGATCGGGCGCCGGTACACCGAACCAGCGCAGGCAGCCTACAATCAACTCAACCGGAGATTTGATCATAGCCCCCCGCACTGCGTCGTCATAAAAATGACTGCTGGTAAACAGGGCCGTCAGCACCGGTTTGATCTGATAGTTATTGTCGCGGAAAATTTTGGCCAGGGGTTCTATAAAATTCGTTTCGACATCGGCCGTGATGTCTGCACCAACAAACCAGATATACAGCTTCCGGACGATAAAGCGTGCTGTTTCCGGCTGGGCCAGAATCATTTTGATGAGGTCCGCAATCTCGTCATCACCTGCGGTAGCCGTTGTCCGGCCTTTGATCAGCACCGAGCCATAGAGCTCCGAAAACGCTTTGTCGAGCGTATCGTGCTGGCCAATCCGGAAGGTTGCCCCGATCGTAGGGATGGTTGTGTTCCGGTAGCCGGTATCGGTCCAGCCCGTCAGGACGCGGGCGGCGGCTTTTACATCCGCTTCGGTATAGTTTCCTTTACCAAGGCCGATCGTAAAGAGCTCCTGCAATTCACGGGCGTAATTTTCGTTGGCTTTTCCCTGGGTGTTCTGGTTGCCGTTCAGGTACCGGAGCATGGCCGGATTTTTAGTCACCGCAATCACGAAATCGGAGAAATTGCCGAGGGCATGCTGCCGCAGCAGGGCGTTATAACGGTACATAAACCGGCTGTCGTTCACCTCGGCGAAGGTTGTCACGAAGTGATTCTGCCAGAAAAGCACCATTTTTTCCCGTACCGACGTACCCTCGCTGATCATCAGGTTCAGCCACCAGCCCTTAAGCCAGTTCTGGTGATTTCCCTGAGATGCTTCCACGAAAGGTTTGTCGGTGTAGGTCTCCCCCGTTGTTGCGTCGAGGGGCAGGGCAGGGACCGGCTGGTCGGCCAGCAACCGCGTAACAGCGGCTGCCGGCGAAAGGCCCGTAAATGACTTAACCTGCCCGGGGGTCGACCCGGACGTGGCCCGTCTGAGCAGGTGTGCCGCCTGCGCAGCGGTCAGTGGCTGGTTAATCGGAGTTAGCCAGGGCATATGTTTCTTTAGCTGTCGGATCGAAAACCTTCTTTCCGGTTTGTATGGCCGGACAGGAATTGGTTTCGAACCGTTGCATGCTGGTTGATAAGATTTGAAAATTTATAGACGGTTACGTGATTAACTAAAACCTGTGTCTTGTGTAAACTACTCATTAACAGGAAATAAAAAGTTTCTTTTTGTTTGTTAAATTAACAAAACTAATGATGTACGGGCTATTAAATTGTGCTTAAAACAAAAATGTCCGGCCAGTATGGCCGGACATTACAGACGCTTTTTCGGGAATTACGCATTAAAACAATTTATTCCAGGCATCTTTGGCTTTTTCTTTCAGTTCGTCAAACTGCTCCGAGGCTTCGGCCTTTAGTTCATCGAATTTTTTTTCGGCTGCCTCCAGCGTTTCGGCTGCTTCGGCTTTCAGTTCAGTAAGTTTTTCGGCGGCACCTTCCTTAAACTCCGACAACTCCTCGCCGGCTTCGGCTTTCAGGCTGTCGAATTTGGCAGAGGCGGTGGCGGCCACTTCGCCGGCTTCCGCTTTCAGTTCGGCTAATTTGGCAGAGGCCTGCGTTTTCAGCCCGTCAACGTCGACCTCAGCCGCCATTTCATTGACCTTGTTAACAACCTGATCCTTCAGTTCACCCAGCTTTTCCGAAGCGGCGTTAATTTGCTCGCCGGCTTCAGTCTTCAGGGTATCAAATTTATCAGAAACGCTCTCTTTGGCTTCGTTTTTTGTGCTCTCGTTCATGTGTCAGAATGGTTAGTAATAAGTCTGTAAGTTAGAGTCTCTTCCGGACATTTTCAATGACTCCCGGCATACCGTTGGCTAACTTATCCGATCCGGCGCACAATCAGGTTATTCACCAGCTCGAAGAGCATTTTGGGCTTCAGCGTCCGCCAGTTACCGACCTGTAGCGTACCCCCGAAATTGATGTAATAATCGAGGTGGTATTTCTTCCACTCACGCTCGATAAACTCCGGAACGTTGATGGCCGCAATCCAGCCTTCTTCTACATCGTCGAACCATTCTTCGTAGTAGCTGTCGTCGGAGCCGTGGAAGTTAAGCAGGTTCTCGGTAATGAGTACGTAATGGTTAATACCCTCGTCGTTGAGCAGGTCAACCACCTGCCGTTTCAGGTACATGATGTCGTTATGGAGCGTATCGTTCCACTCGCCGAATAGTTCGATGATGGCATACCGGCGTTCGTAGTCGGCAAACAAAATCTTGCAATAGAGCGTTTCGGAGCCGATTTCATCCCAGAGCGGATGAATGTAATACCCATAGATGGTGTTTTCGTACTGATTCAGGTTGTACTCCCGTCCGTAGAAGGGAGAACGCTCGTCGTCGGCTGAGACGTAATATTTTTCCCAGCCGTAGTAGGGTTCGATGTCTTGCATGGAGTAAAGAGTGAAAGAGTGGCCGCCTATACGGCTAAAGAGCGAAAGTGCGAAGTGATTCTTTCGCCTTTCACCACTATGCTAACATCAGAAAACCGGATTTGGTTGGCTTCGGGCAGGGCTTATGAGGCGTCGGACATGCGGGTGTAAACTTCTTCGAAACCGGCGTTCCGCAGGTCTTTATAATGGTCGGCATGATGGATGGCCAACCGGTCGAGCAGGTGCACCAGAACAGCCTTTTCGCCGTCGGTCAGCGTACCAAACGCAATGTCAGCCACGCGGGTTAGTTCGGGAAAGCACTGCTGTACGATAGCCATGCCCTGCGGTGTAATCCGGAGCCGTTTCGAGCGCCGGTCGGTCTCGTCCGGAAACTCTTCCATGTACTCCATTTTGATCAGCCGGTTAATGATGTCGATCCCCGACGGAAACTCCGACAGCATCTCATAAATCAGCTCGCTTTTCTTGGGGGTACCCATTTGCAGGAGTGCCATCAGGTAAAGCGGATCGTCAATACCCTTGAAATTCAGGGGCTGCATGGCTTTTTTGGAATAGATTGTCGCGTAGCGCGACAGCTTGCCGACCAGGGAGCCCAGCCGCGCATCCATGCTCATGGGCACACTTGCCCGCGGTGCCTGATTGCTCAGGCTTTCGGCCCAATGAGCCGCGTCCGTAGTCGGCGCAGCAAAGGATGAGTGTTCAGTCAGGTAATGCAGGCAAAAATCGGCCAGTCCGGCATTGGGGTGCTGTTCGCTGTACGTAGCCCACTGGTTCACTAATTCAACTAATTTTTTTTCTCCGCTGTCCATTATACTATGATCTCATAGCTTTTGCTATAAATATACGCAAAAGAGGGACAAAAAGTTTTAGGATGTCTAGTAATGGGAAGAGGTTCAGCGAGGGCTAATCCTCGACCGGCAGCTGCCGGTTGACCCAATCCACGTATCGCTGGTGTTTGAATGCAAACCATTGCTGCCGGTAATCACCTGCGTTATCGATCACATCCCTGAACGCCCGGAACTTTTGAAATCATTAGAGTATTTATAAGTTCTGGAAATCAGCATGTTGTGAGTCATGCCCTGTTGATTAACCATACTTAGGATCGAATGTATTAATTATATTTCGGTAGTATAGATTTTCGTCCTGGTCTATCCATATGATTCCTCGGTCTTCGTACAAACCTGAATGAATCAATTCATTTATAAGCTCTTCGGTGACATTTCGGTAATCATGAAAGTCCTTCCATGTATAATGAATTCCGAAAAAGTAAAAGTCGTCTTCGGAGTCGTTAGCAAAAGTGATTTTGTCCCCAATGTTTTTGAGCATATAGTAGCTCAGCAGACTACCAAACACCACGGTACCGGACAGCTCGAGGAAACTGCTGCCGATATCTATCCGGGCGAATCCTATTGTCTCTTTTTTATCCAGATTTACTAATTGATAACCAACGGGCATAATTCAGGGAGTATAAATAAGCTATTTTTTCGGGCTTGCGGTGTAAATGGCATGTATATGATCCCAATATTTACCACTACTTTGTAAATCGATTAACTTTTCTTCAAGAGCTTCTATCCGGTTAATTATTTTCGGGCCGAAGAACTCTTCAATATCAGCCTCCGGCAGGTCGTCTGCCATACTAATCCCGGCTTTCAGAGTGTATTTTGATTCTGCTAAAGAACGTGCCTTTTTAAATAGTGAAATATAGGTCTTATGGCCTGTTTGTTCAATTGCCGTTTCAAACCTGTCTATCTGGTTTCGGTCGTAGTTAATGAACACGGTCAGCAATCCATCATTGGTAATAATTGATTCCGTTTCGCTGATTAAATAGATCAGTCTAACTATCTCAGGGAGGTCATGAATGATCTGTTCTTCATGATCGGGGAACCTAATGAGTAATTGGTTAACACCGGCCCCTATTGCCTCAGGCAAATCAGGAAAAGATACGTTCTCAAAGTTCAAGAATTGTAATGCTTGTTGATAGGGATGTTCTTTCATGTTGTGAATAGTGTTGGCCTACAATGCTTTAACGTGTAAGAGGAGTGCCTAACTCTGGTCAACCTCTATGCTTGTAATTATAGATATACTCATTGATTTATCCAATCGTACTTGCTGGTCTTCTACGGCAAAAAAATCTTCCTTCCCTACTTACTTTTCAAAACCTTTTAGTCAAGCTACGGTTTCATAGTAAAAATAA
This sequence comes from Arsenicibacter sp. R0_47, assembly GCF_057652235.1. NCBI lineage: Bacteria > Pseudomonadati > Bacteroidota > Cytophagia > Cytophagales > Spirosomataceae > Arsenicibacter > Arsenicibacter sp. R0_47. Next base: position 584,170 of record NZ_JBYFCJ010000001.1, read on the forward strand.
TCAATAGACGTCTATAAGCTATGATTGCAGAGCTTAAGTCTGTAGGAAAAGAATACAAAACGGGGGATCAGACCATTGTGGCGCTGCAACCGACGTCGCTTACGCTCAATGAAGGCGAATTACTGCTGATTATCGGGCCATCGGGGTCCGGTAAGACTACGTTGTTGTCGTTGCTTGGCTGTGTTATTTATCCGAGTTACGGCGACTTATGGGTTGACGGGAAGCACGTGAACAAACTGAATGCCGCAGAACTGGCGCGGCTCCGGCTGAACACCATCGGCTTTGTGTTTCAGAACTTTAACCTGCTGGCCCCGCTGACAGCGGAAGAAAACGTGATGATGCCGTTGCAGTTGCAGGGCGTCAGCGCCCGCGAAGCCCGGGACCGCACCGAGCAGGCCCTGGCCATCGTGGGTATGACTGATCGCCGCAAAAACCTGCCCAAAGCGCTTTCGGGCGGGCAGCAACAACGCATTGCCGTCGCCCGTGCGCTGGTGACCAACCCCAAACTCGTCCTGTGCGACGAACCCACGGCCTCGCTCGACAAAAACTCCATGGGCGTGGTCATGAACGAACTGCGGCAACTCGCCGATCAGGGCAAATCGGTAGCGGTCGTCACCCACGACCCGCGCCTGAAAAGCTATGCCCACCGCATTGTGGAGGTCGAAAACGGGGAGGTGACCGAAGTGAGCGGATTTGATGCCTAACCGATTACTAATCAACGCGAAGATCTATACGCTATCATGAAACGACTACTTATACTCTGTGTCCTGCCAGGGTTGCTCGCCTGCGGGGGTAAAGACGACAGTGCCAAAAACAAAGCCGCCGCCGATTCGCTGACGACTACCCGTAAACCGGCCTCCATCAGCGAGGTGCTGGGCATCGCCATCATTGAACCCGAAGCCCTCATTACGGAACTGTCGGCAGAGACCGGCGGCCTGATCCGTGACGTGAAGGTGAATATCGGCGAAAAACTGACCAAAGGACAGACCATCCTCGTGCTGGACAATGCCGTTGAATCGGCACAGTTGCGGCAGGCGACCACCAAAATCGGTACGCAGCAGGATGCCATCGAAGCCGCCCGGCAGAACCTGAATAAACTCCGCCTCCAGCTGACTAAAGCACAGGCCGACCTGCAACGCGACGAGAAACTTTTTAAAGGCAACGCGCTGACGCAGAAAGAACTGGAAGACTCCCGCTATACGGTATCGGATGTGCAGCAGCAGATTAAAGCGGCCGAAGCCGAACTCAAACAAAGCGAGAGCCGGATTACCGAACTCAGGGCTGACATCGGCTACTACAACACCGTGCAGGGACAAAAAACGGTGAAGGCCCCCGCCGACGGAACGCTGCTGTCGCTCGATGCAAAGGTCGGGCAGTACCTGACGACGAACCAGTCGATCGGCGAGTTTGCACCGGCGGGGCCGCTGATTGCCCTGACGGAAATCGACGAGCTGTTTGCGATCAAAATCAAGGTCGGGCAGAAGGCGGTCATCCGGCCACAGGGCAGCAACGAGGTCCTGACGACGGGGACTGTGGTGCTGACGTCGCCGTACCTGCGCAAGAAATCTCTGTTTTCGGACAATACCGGTAACCTGGAAGACCGGCGGGTGCGCGAGGTGCGGGTAAAAATCGACGAACCCGACAAAGTGCTGATCGGCGCCCGTGTCGAATGTCTTATTCAGGTTGGTAATCAACCGGCTGCTCAGCCATAGGCCCCTCAGCGTATGTTAAAAACGGCGTTTAAGTTCATAAAATACGATAAGCCTAAGTCGATCGGTGCGTTGGCGGGCGTTATCATTTCGGTGTTTCTGATCGGGCAGCAGGCGGGGGTTTTTATCTTCCTGACGGATGCCATGAAAAGCCTGGTGGCTAATAATCAGGGCTATATCTGGGTGACCGACGAGACGACACGCAATGCTAACCAGCTGTCGCCCCTGGATGTCCGGAAGGGCCGTGAGATTGCGTCGCTGCCGGGCGTAGAGCGCGTGTATCCGGTGGTGATTGCGTCGGGGGCCGCTAAGTTTGCCAACGGAGCCATTGGCGGCCTCGCTCTGATCGGCTCCGAAGCGCCGGATTTTGTCGGCGGTCCGTGGCGGCTGTACACTGCCCGCAAGGAAGATATGCTGCCCGAAGGAGCCATCCTGACCGATTTCTACGACGCCAAAGCCCTTGGTGGCCTGAAAGAAGGCGACTACTTTGAAGTAAACGGCAGGAAGGTATACAATGCCGGTCTGACCAAAGGCGTACGTGGTTTCGGAGCAGGGACCTACACCTTCACAACCATTGAGCGCGCCCGTGCGCTGACCGGTTTTTCGAACGACAAGGTGAGTTTTTACCTCGTTAAATGGAAAAGCAGTACAGATCCCGCAGCGGTAATTCAGGCCATTAACCAGACCATCAACGGGGTGCGGGCGTGGGATGCCGAAGATTTTGCCCAAACGACGGTAAAAACCGTACTGGCGACCAACGGCATTGCGGCTTCGTTCGGCAGCCTGATCGGTTTCGCGATCATTTCGGGGCTGGTCATCATTGGTCTGACGCTTTATTCGGCGGCCATCGACCGGATCAAGGATTACGGCACGCTCAAGGCCATCGGAGCCACCAACGGCTACATCCGACGCCTGATTCTGACGCAGGCGCTGCTGTTTGCCCTGCTGGGTTATGTAGTCGGCCGGTTGTTGGTGGAGGGCTTCCGGTTTGGCATTGCGCAGTCCGGCACGCTGTTTTACTTCCCCGCCTGGTTCGAATATGCGCTGTTTGCCATTACGCTCTTCATCTCATTGGGCGGCAGTCTGTTCGCCATCCGGCGGATCACGGCCCTGGAACCCGCTCAGGTGTTCAGGGGGTAGGACAGCGCGAAACGCAAGATATTTTTAAGAGACTATTTACTATGAGAAACAGCATTTATATAGTTGCTTATCTGGTTTGCTGGCTGACGGGCAGCGCCCTGGCACAGACGCCGGTTACGCTGGACGAAGCCCTGCGGTTGGGGCAGGAAAACCGGCCGGAACTCAAGGGCCAGCAACTCCAGCTCCGCATTGCCGAAGGGCAGGAGGCCAAACGGCAGGCGGGGTGGTTGCCGCAGGTCAACGCGTCGGCGGATTTGCGGTGGAATACGCAGATTCAGACTAGTGTGCTGAAAGACGCACCCTTTGCCAACGGGCAGGATGTACGGGTAAAATTCGGGGTGCCGTTTAACAACCTGCTGGGCGCGCAGGCCGATCAGAAGATTTATGACGCCCAGTCAAGGGTTGACCGGAAACTAAACCAGATCGGCGTTGAAAGTCAGCAGGCCGGGCTGGAAAAACTCCGGATTGATGTGCGGCAGCAGATCACCGAAGCCTACTATCAGGCGGTCTTCAACCGTGAAAAACTCCGGTTGTCAGACGGGGCACGGCAACGGGCACAGCGTTATCTGGAACAGGCACAGACGCGGTTTGACGCCGGTTCGCTGCTCAAAACAGACTTCGACCGCTTTAGCCTTGACCTGAGCAATGCCGAGCTGACGCACCGTAACAACCAGCGTGATTACGCGCTGAGTCTGGAAAACCTGCGCTACCGGCTCAATGCGCCGGAAGGGCGCCCTGTGGTGCCTGCTGATTCGCTGGCGGCTTTGTTTGTGGACGAAAAAGCCGGAACCGCGCTCCCGGCCGGACCGGCACAGCGGATTGAGGTGCGGCAGGAAGAACTGAACCGGCAAACCAACCTGCTGAATCTGCAACGCGAACGGGCCCGGCTGGCACCGACCGTCTCGGCTTACGGGGCGTATTTTGTCCAGCAGTTCAATGATGTATTCAACCCGTTTACGGCCAATACGTGGTTTCCGTACAATTACGTGGGTGTTAAGCTGAATATTCCGGTTTTTGATGGCCGGCAGACGCGCCTGAACCAGCAGGAATATACGTTACGGGCGCAAATTAACCAGACGACGATTGACCGGATACGGACCGATGTCGATTACGAAACTAAAAGCGCCCTGAATACGGTGCAGCAGGCCCGCGAAAACCTGACCGAAACCCGCCGGAATATTACCCAGGCACAGGCTATTCTGGCGGTGGACCGGGTACGTTTCGACGCTGGTACGCTCTTACTGGCCGACTTCCGGAATAGTGAGTACACCTTGCAGAATGCCGAAAACAACTACCTGAAGGCCGTGTATGACGTACTGGTCGGGCAGTTGCAACTGAAAAAAGCACTCGGTACCCTGTAATTGGTTGATTAGTCTCTGTAATCTATCTGTAAATGAGCTTTATAGGCTTGTCTTGTTGATAGAGTACAGGGACTACTCGTTTAATTCTATGAATTTTGTGTACTTGTTTGGAAGTTATCTATTTATCCGGTTACCTTTAGGCCATCATCCACTACGAAGCCTGCACGTACGCTCCTTTTATTGAACCACTATTCAGTTGCTGCTAAACAGGTACAGCCGTAATGGACGCCTGAATAAATCGTCAGCATGGTAAAGCGAATGATCCGGGATGTTTATGCTTAGCCTGGACGGAATTTGTTTGGTAAACCAAAAGGTTATTACTTAATGTAAGTTACTCAAAATCGTTATATGCAACACATTCTACCTACACATTCACTTAACAGAGCCCCGGTCCGCAACGGACTACGGGTCCGGGTGCGCAACCTGGCCCTATTCGCACTATTGCTTTGTCTGGCCTTTTCCGCCCGGGCCCAGAAGCAGATAACCGGTAAGGTGATCGATGCCGCATCCGGCGAAGCACTGGCGGGGGCAACCGTACAAATCAAGGCCGCTAATCAGGGGGCTACTACGGACGCCGAAGGGCGCTACCGGCTGAGTATTCCGGCTACTGTTGCCTCACCGGTTCTGGTTTTTTCCTTTATTGGCTATCAGCCCCTTGAAGTCGCTGCCGGTAACCGCTCGGTAGTAGATGTTAGTTTATCCAATGCCACCAATGCGCTTAATGAAGTGGTGGTGGTAGGTTATGGTGTACAGAACCGTCGGGATATCACCACCGCTATCGGATCGGTGCGGGCGCGGGATATAGCCAACCAGCCGGTTGTCAGCTTTGATAATGCGCTGGCGGCCAAGATCGCCGGCGTACAGGTGACCCAGACGTCGGGGGCGCCCGGCGCTGCACTGCAGGTACGGGTGCGGGGAACGGGGTCAATCAGTGCGGGCCTTGATCCGCTGTATGTTGTTGATGGCGTACCGCTCGCCCGTGATACCAAGTTTGCAACGGGCAGTACCAGTACGCAGTTTCCGGATAACCCGATCAATGTACTGAGTACCATCAATACCGATGATATTGAGAGCATTGAGGTGCTGAAAGATGCGTCTGCTGCGGCTATTTATGGCTCACGGGGCTCTAACGGTGTTGTGCTGCTGACCACCAAACGGGGTAAGGAAGGTAAGACAACCATAAACTACGATACCTACGCAGGCATTCAGAACGTATCTAAAAAGCTCGATCTGCTCAACGCCTATGAATACGCAACGCTCAACGCCGAGGCGAAAAATAATGCCTATATCGACCGTAACCCAACCGGCAAAATAACGGATCCTAATGATGTGCGGCAACGGGGTGTCGGCGCCCCCAGTACGCTTATTCCTCCCCAGGTTGTACCCTACCTGTCAGGGCAGGCCGGATTAACCAATACCGACTGGCAGAATGAAATTTTCCGGTCGGCACCCATTCAGAATCATACGTTATCCATCAGCGGGGGGAATGCCAATGTGCGCTATTACGTCTCCGGTAATTATTTAGATCAGCGCGGCACGGTCATCAATTCAGGGTATAAACGCTATGGTGCACGGGCGAACCTGGACATCAAAAGCGGACGGCTGACGGTTGGCTTTAACCTGAATCCATCCTATTCGTATCACGATCTTATCAAGGCAGAAGGCCCGTATCTGGCCGACGGTATTATCGGGCTTGCGGTGCAGATGGCGCCGATCTGGCCGGTTTATAACGCTGACGGATCGTATAATTTCGACGCCAACGGGTGGGGATACGGTGCCACGTCCATCCTGAATCCGGTAGCAATTGCCAGGGAAGTGAAAGACAAACTCGGTCAGTTACGCCTCCTTGGGAATGCATATGCCCAGTACGATATTGCTACCGGACTTTCGTATCGGTTAAGCCTTGGGGGAGATATCAATAACTTCCAGCGGGACTATTACCGCCCGTCTACCGTCGAAATCCGTGACCGTAAGGGACCGTCTATTCCGACGGGCTTTTCCCGGACCCAGAATGCCATCAACTGGCTGATTGAGCATACCCTGAACTACAATCGTTCGTTCGGGCAACACAATCTGTCGGCACTACTCGGTTTTTCGGCCCAGAAAGACCGCCGTACGGCCACCGAACTAACGGCGACCAACTTCCCGAACGACCTGGTACAAACCCTTAATGCCGGGCAGGTATCGGCCGGTGGTTCCGACATTCAGGAGTGGTCGCTGCTATCGTATCTGGGTCGGGTTCAGTACGATTACGCCGGAAAATACCTGCTGTCAGGAGCGATCCGGGCGGATGCCTCTTCGCGGTTTGGGGCCGCCAACCGCTGGGGGTATTTCCCGAGTGTATCCGCTGGCTGGAACCTCTCGCAGGAAGCATTTCTGAAAAATACGTCGTGGGTCAGTGACCTCAAAATCCGGGTAAGTTACGGGCTTACCGGAAACTTCCAGATCCCGAATTACGGCTCCGTCAGTTTGCTGAACTACCAGAATTATATTCTTGGATCCGATGTACTCGTCAGTGGATTAGCGCCCGGAAACTCCGCCAATGACCGGTTGAAGTGGGAAACAACGGCGATGCTCGATCTTGGTTTTGACGCTAACTTGTTCCGCAATCAGTTAACAGTGACCGTTGATTACTACAATGCCAATACATCCAACTTACTGCTGAACGTGCCGGTTCCGCGAGCATCAGGGTTCAGTACGGAATTACAGAATATCGGTAAAGTCAATAACCAGGGCATTGAGCTTACGCTTGGTACTCAGCAGACCTTCGGGCGTTTCCGGTGGAATGCCAGTGCTAACATCGCCGCCAACCGGAACAAAGTAAAAGCTCTGGGGCCATCCGGCGATCCGATCATCGTGTCCGGCGGGGTAGCGGGGGCGCAGTTTATCACCCGCATCGGCGAACCAATCGGCCAGTACTGGACCATGCAGCTTGATGGTGTTTTCCAGAATCAGGCCGCTGTTGACGGCTATCCGCATACGTCTACAACCAAACCAGGCGATTTCAAATTTGTCGATATCAACAAGGATGGCAAAATAGACTTCAGCAGTGACCGGACAGTAACCGGAAGTTATTTCCCTAAATACACATTCGGGTTCAGTAGCAATCTGTCTTATGCGGATTTTGATCTTGGGGTAACCGTACAGGGCACGCAGGGGAATAAGATCCTGAACCTTATCCGGCGGTATATCTACAACTCCGAAGGGAACGGTAACCAGTTCCGCGGCGCCCTTGACCGGTGGCAGTCAGATACGAACCCCGGTAGCGGGCTGGTCAACCGGGCGAACCGGCTGTCGACCGGCTCTAACGGCGAGATTTCGACATGGCATATCGAAGATGGTTCGTTTGTGCGTATCCGTACGCTGACGCTGGGCTATACACTGCCCAAAACACTGCTACAGCGGTTACGGTTAAACCGGGCCCGTCTGTATGTAACCACCCAGAATCCATTTACTTTCACAAAATACAGCGGCTACAACCCTGAGGTGAGCGCACGGCCGGATAATGCGCTGTCTCCCGGCGAAGATTATGGCACTTATCCCATCGCCCGTACTACATCTGTCGGTCTTAATCTCAGCTTCTGATCTCCCATGCAACTCATGACTCTACATAGTTTACGGAACATCGGCCTGGCTATGGCCGTCTCTGCCTTACTGACCGGCTGTAAGTCCGGATTTCTGGATCTGACACCCCAGTCGCAACCGAATGCCGACAATTTTTACCGGACGGCGAATGATTTCGGCAATGCTGTCAACGGCGCCTACGATGCCCTGCAATCGGCCAATCAGTACGGCGGTGATTTTAACACCCTGCTGGAAGCCAGAAGCGATAATGTGCTTGATAACGACCCCTCGTCCAATGCGGGCCTGCGCTACAACATCGACCGGTTTATCGAACCGACAACCAACACGGTCCTGCGCGATACCTGGGGAAGTCTTTACACCGGAATTAACCGGACCAACTTAATTCTGGATAAAATCGACGCCATCCCGTTTGATGCTACCCTGAAGGCCCGGTATACGGGCGAAGCACAGTTTATCCGGGCACTGTCTTACTTTAATCTGGTGCGGCTGTGGGGCAAGGTGCCATTGGTACTGAAAGCCGGCAGCACGGCCGACGCGCGGGCTTACATCCGGAACGAGGTGACGGACATTTATGCCGCCATTGAAAAAGACCTGACCGCTGCGGCCACGAATCTGCCGGCCAGCTATAGCGGATCGGATGTGGGGCGTGCAACGTCGGGTGCGGCGAAAGCGTTGCTTGGCAAGGTGCTGATTACGGAGCAGAAATATACGCAGGCCGTGCAGGTTTTGCGGGAGGTAGCCAACAGCAATACCTACCGCCTGCTGCCGGCTATTGGCGATGTGTTTGCCGTAGCCAACAAGAACAATGCTGAAATTGTCTTTGCGGTTAAGTTTCGCAAAGGAGTTGGTGGTGTATCTGAAGGCCACGGTCTGTGGTTCGGGACAAACATCGGGGATAATATTGAGAAGTCGTTGCGGTCGGCGTATGCGGCTGATGATAAGCGGTTGCCGCTGATTGCTCAGATCGCTGTGCCCAGCAATGTCAATGTTGTTCCCCGTAAATATTATGATGAGGTTTCGGCAACGAATGATGTTGGTAACGACTACCCGGTTCTCCGGTATGCCGACGTCGTATTGCTGCTTGCGGAAGCGCTTAATGAGGTCGGCTATCAGGCAAACGGGGAAGCACTGCAACTACTGAACCAGATCCGTACGAGAGCCGGGGTGTCGGTTTATACCGCCGCACAACTATCGTCACAGGCGGCCTTCCGCGACGCTGTACTGGCCGAACGCCGCCTGGAGTTCCCGCTTGAAGGCCAGCGTTGGTTTGACCTCATCCGTACCGGTAAAGCCATTGACGCCATAAAGGTGACGGGTATTACAGTGCCTGCCAACCGGCTTATTTACCCGATTCCGCAGTCAGAGATTGATGTGTATAATAATCCGGGAACATTTGCGCAGAATCCGGGCTATTAAACCGGTTAGTCTGTAACGGGAGCACAACCTGCATGTCCCTGCCGGCGGTATTTACAGATACCGTTTGCAGGGACATGCTCATTTAAGGCGTAGTGACGTTCAGGCTAAATTTACTGTTTCCGGTGCCCCTTTGCCGCCGGATGTTGCCATTTTGCGTAATTTGGATGGCATTCATCAAGACTATGAAAAAAATCGCTACGTCGCTTGTTGTGCTGGCTGTTGGGCTGGCCGGTTGTTCATCTAAAGAAAAAGCTGATTTACTCGTAACCAATGCTACGGTCTACACGGCCGATTCGGCCTTTACGACCGCACAGGCGTTTGCGGTGAAAGACGGCAAGTTCGTTGCTGTCGGGACAACCGCCGACCTGACGGCGAAGTTTGACGCTGACAGCATGGCCGATCTGGGCGGGGCACCGGTGTATCCGGGCTTCTTCGATCCGCATTCCCATTTTCTGGGCCTCGGCCAAAAACTGGATCAGGCCGATCTGGTCGATGCAACATCGTATGACGAGGTCATTACCCGCCTGAAAGCCTATGCGCAGCAGCACCCCGATGCCATGTGGATTACCGGCCGCGGCTGGGACCAGAATGACTGGCCCAAAACCGATTCGCCGGTGAGCGGCTTCCCGACCAAAGCTAAGCTGGATGCGGCCTTCCCGAATATCCCCGTGGCGCTGACCCGGATCGACGGCCACGCCCTGCTGGTGAATTCAAAGGCGCTCCAGCTCGCAAAAGTAACGGCTGGTTCCAAACTGGCCGGTGGCGAGGTGGTGCTGCAAGGTACTGACCCGACCGGTGTCCTGGTCGATAATGCCATGAACCTCATTAAGCGGGTAATTCCGAAGCCGGACGATGCCGACAAAACGCGGATGTTGCTGGCAGCGCAGCAGGTTTGTTTTTCGCTGGGCCTTACGTCGGTGTCGGATGCGGGGCTGAACCGCGAAGACATTGAACTGGTCGAGAAGCTGCAAAACGAAAACAAGCTGAAAATCCGCGACTACGTAATGATTTCGATGGGCCTGCCGAACATTGAGTACTACCTCAAAAAAGGCCCTTACCAGACCGACCGCCTGACGGTGAAGTCGTTTAAGCTCTATGCCGACGGGGCGCTTGGTTCACGCGGGGCCTGCCTGCGGAAGCCGTACAGCGACCGTCCCGAAACGGCGGGGTTTCTGTTGTTATCGCCGAAAGAGCTGGAGACGATCCTGACGCAGATTGCCGGCAGTAAATTTCAGGCTAATACGCACTGCATCGGCGACTCGGCCAACCACCTGATTCTGGACTTGTATGGTAAGCTGCTGAAAACCAAAAACGAGCGTCGCTGGCGGATTGAGCATGCGCAGGTGGTTTCGCCCGAAGATTTTCAGAAATTCGGCCTTTATTCGGTGATTCCGTCGGTGCAGCCGACACACGCCACGTCGGACATGTACTGGGCTGCCGACCGGTTAGGCAATGTTCGGGTCAAAGGCGCGTATGCCTTCAAGGATCTCATGAAGCAAAACAACCTGATTGCGTTCGGCAGCGACTTTCCGGTAGAGGCCGTGAACCCGCTGTTCGGCTTCCACTCGGCCGTGGCGCGGCAGGATGCGAAGAACTATCCGGCGGGCGGCTATCAGATGGAAAACGCCGTTGACCGGCAGTCGGCCCTGCTGGCCATGACGCGCTGGGCAGCTTATGCCAATTTTGAAGATCACCTCCGCGGCAGCATCGCCACCGGCAAACAGGCCGATTTTGTGGTACTGGCGCAGGATATTATGAAAATCCCGAACGAGCAGCTGCGGGCCGTTAAGGTCAACCAAACCTGGGTCGGCGGCGAACGCGTTTTCTGATCCGTGATAATCCCTCCCCCCCGTACGGGCGACCCCACGTGGTCGCCCTTTTTGTTGATAAATGGGCGACCACGTGGGGTTAATAAATGGGCGACCACATGGGGTCGCCCGTACGTTTTAAGGCATCATTCCCCATTCAGGCACGGCGAGCAGAGCCGGCAGGGCGGCCAGAAACGTATCCGGCGATTGTTCCAGATGCTGCCGGACGCCGGCTTGTCCCGTCAGCAGGTCAAAGTGATTGGCACCGGTCAGGTTAACGTGTGTGGGGTAGGGTGCCCACGCAAATTGTGCCGGATACATGGTCCGTAACAGATAAATCAGGGACAGTCCCGTCTGTACCGGCCGGAAGGTGGCATAGTCCGTAACGTGCAGCATAATGCCCTGACATAGTTGCCGCGTGAATTTCCCGTCCAACGGGGTAAAAAACAGCGCTCTCGCCCGTATTCCCGCCAGTTCTAGCTGATTAAACGCCCTGGCCAGCCGCACGCCATCGACCCACGGCGCACCACACACCCGGAACGGGTAGGCCGTTCCGCGCCCTTCCGACAGATTGGTTCCTTCCAGAAAGCACAGCGCCTGATAGGTGAACATCGTTCCGGCCGTCGGTATAGCCGGCGACGTCGGCACAAAGGGAACACCCAGGTCGTAAAAAAAAGCCTCCCGCGGCCAGCCTTCAGCCTTCACTACCGTCAGATCAACATCAATGTTCCGGTGCTGCTGCCAGTAAACGGCCAGCTCGCCGACGGTCATTGAGTGCCGGACCGGGATAGCCCAGCGCCCGATAAACGACGATAGATGCGCTTCATCAAGCATCGGTCCTTCGGCAAGGGACAGCCGGCCGCTGAGTGGGTTGGGCCGGTCAAGCACCCACAGCGGTGTCTGGGTACGGGCGCAGGCTTCGAGCGTGTAGGATAATGTCCAGATGTAGGTATAAAACCGGCTGCCGATGTCGGGTAAATCAAACAGCAGCAGGTCCAGCTGGTGCAGCAAATCTTCCGGTGGCCCGAGGCCGGGCCCGTACAGGCTGTAGACCGGCAGACCTGTCAGGTAGTCGGTCGTGTGGGGCTGGGCTTCCCCGTCGGTGCCGGTCGTCTGCAACCCATGTTCCGGTGAAAACAGCACCTCCACCCGAAAGCCGGCTTCCAGGAGCGCCTGCCGGACAGGGATCAGGGCGGTGGTTGTAACAGCATCATTGGTTATCAGACCAATGCGTCTGGTTTTCAGGCAGGTGTGCCCGCGAAGAAAAACGTCAATACCAAACACGGGTGTAAACTGGTAAAAAATTTGGATGAACTGGTAAAATACCGGTTTTAGGGCCGATAAACGAAATCTTTTGCCAACGAAATAGTACGTTTGCTGGCCAAAAGCAGTAGATTTACCTAACTACGGATCACAAACATTATACAAACCTGAACCATGTCTACTCGTCGTTCCTTCTTTCGTCAGGCGGGGGCTGCTGCGGCCAGCGCCATTACCCTGCCCGGATTCATGCCGGAAGCCTATGCGGAAAACCTGCAACGGCATATGCCTGCCCACCTGAGTCCGGCACAACTGGCGCAGGATGAGGATTTCTGGGCATGGATCAAGTCCGATTACACGGTTTCGCCAAACATTCTGAACCTGAACAACGGGGGCGTTTGTCCGCAGCCAAAGATTGTGCAGGATGCGCACATCCGTTTCTATCAGTATGCCAACGAGGCACCGTCGTACTACATGTGGCGGATTCTGGACCAGGGGCGTGAGTCGCTCCGGAGCAAACTGGCCAATCTGGCGGGCTGCTCAGCCGAAGAAATCGCCATTAACCGGAACGCGACCGAGGGCCTGAATACCGTTATCTTCGGCCTGAACCTGAAGCCGGGCGATGAGGTAGTGCTTACCAAACAGGATTACCCGAACATGCTGAACGCGTGGAAACAACGCGAAAAGCGCGACGGGATTAAACTGGTGTACCTGAACCTCGACCTGCCGCAGGAAAACGACGAGTATTTTGTGGAGCAATATACCAAAGCGTTCACGTCGAAAACAAAGGTCGTACACATCACCCACCTCATCAACTGGGTCGGGCAGATTACACCGGTCCGGAAAATTGCCGATGAGGCCCACAAGCGTGGTATCGAAGTAATCGCCGACGGAGCGCATACATTTGGCCTGTTCGACTTTAAAATTCCGGACCTGGGCTGCGATTATTTTGCGTCGAGCCTGCACAAGTGGCTTTGCGCACCGTTTGGCAGCGGGCTGATGTATGTCCGGAAAGACAAGATCAAAAACGTCTGGGCGCTGCTGTCGAACAACGAACCCGACGGGCCGGATATCCGCAAGTTCGAAAGCCTGGGCACCCGTTCGTTTGCCTCCGAAATGGCCATCGGTACCGCCGTTGACTACCACGAAGGCATTGGCACCGCCCGCAAATTTGCCCGCGTCCATTACCTCAAAAACTACTGGGCCGAACGGGTGAAAAACATTCCCGGCGTGCGCCTGCATACCTCGCTGAAACCGGAATATGCCGGTGGCGTGGCCCTGTTTTCCATTGATGGCATGAAGCCCTCGGAGGTGGACAGCGCGCTCTTCAGCCAGCATAAAATCCATACGGTGGGTATTGAGTGGGAGAATATCAAAGGCGTTCGGGTAACACCGCACATCTATACCTCCACCCGCGACCTCGACCGGCTGGTCAATGCCATCGAAGATATTAGCAGCAAACGCAAGAAATCCTGACCGTAGAGCCGCAACATCTTGCGGCTCCGTACGCGTACGCAATTTTTTTTATATTCCGGATAGGCGACAGATTTCATCTTGCGGCTCCGTACGCGTACGCAATTTTTTATATATTCCGGATAGGCGATAGATTTCATCTTGCGGCTCCGTACGCGTAAGCAATATTATTGCCTATATTTAGGAACTCAACGTATCATTACATGTATGAAACGAGTTTTTATAACGGCAATTGGCTGCTTCTGGGCGGTCTTTGCGTCGGCGCAGGTGTATGTAGACGGCGAAAACATTAATCAGAAAGACATTCAGTATTGCCAGCTGTTTGCCACCCGGGCGACACTACTAACCAAAGGGTACTTCTGGATTGATTACGGGCAACCGGGCCGGTCAAATAACTGGCGTAAAACAGAAATTGCCGGTAAAGACGGTAACCCTGTCACGTTTAATTCACCTATGGACGCGCTGAATTTTATGGTCAGAAACGGCTGGGAACTGGTGTCAACGGCGGTTAGCGCCGATAAGGACGGCAATACATCCATATTTACCTATCTGCTGCGGAAAAGGCCGGTGATCGGCGTTGTACCGGAATAAACAGAAAAAGACCGGCCGCCGCCGTCAGGCATCTGATCCTGACGGCGGCGGCCGCGTTATATAAACAGATTAAAATAAAACGGTTTACGCAACGTCCCAGCGGATGTTGACGTCCTGTACAATATCAGGGTGCAGGCTGATGGCAACCGGACAGGTATGGGCAATCTTTTCGAGTTTGGTCCGGGTCGCTTCTTCCGGCAGGCCGGTGGTTGTCCGCAGTGTCAGTTCCACTTCGATCCGGCTGATCCGGCGGGGAGCATCTGTCGACATTACTTTCGTCACGGCCATTTCGCTGCCGGTCAGGTCAACACCGTCGCGGCGGCCGAAAATCGCCATGGTGGTGATGATGCACGTACCCAGCGCATTAGCGACCAGGTCAGTTGGTGAGAATGCTTCGCCCTTGCCCTGATTATCAGTCGGAGCGTCGGTATTGATGAGCGTTCCCGACTGGAGATGTGTGCATTCTGTGCGTAAATCGCCGATGTAATTGATATGAATGGTTGCCATATATGCAGGTCGCCGTGGTTATTAGTAAGAATATGGGTAAAAATAGGGATTCATTACCCAGACTTACAAACTTACACGCCTTAAAAGCAGTTAGGTTGAAAGCCGGGGCACTTGTATTGGATATAAAAGAGAAAGTATTATTTTTATTCGTTGAATTCTACTGTAATGCAAACGATATACAAATGGTGGTGTGTGGCGGTTACGTTTGGGCTGCTGGCATCGGTTAGTGCGAACGGACAGGTAAAGCCAGCTGACAGCGACGATGATAATTACCATTCCGTAACGTCATTGGGAATTACCACGAATACCAATGCGGGCTTGCTCGGCGGATTTGTATTCCGGCAGTCGAAGCTGTTGCCGGGGACATTTCTGGGTAAAAAGCAGTTCCGGTATCTGGCCATTGAAGCGGTAAACGTGAAGCACCCGAAAGAGATTGCTCAGATGGCAAGCTACTCGGGTACGCGGTTTACGTACGGCAAGGAAAACTACCTGTTTGTCATCCGGCCGCAATACGGGCGGGAGATTTCGCTCTTCCAGCGCTCGGCCGATGAGGGTATCACCATCAACGGCATCTTTGCGGTAGGGCCGTCATTAGGTATCATCAAGCCCTATTATGTAGAAATTTCGGAAGGCAACCGGACC
Source organism: Arsenicibacter sp. R0_47 (assembly GCF_057652235.1). NCBI lineage: Bacteria > Pseudomonadati > Bacteroidota > Cytophagia > Cytophagales > Spirosomataceae > Arsenicibacter > Arsenicibacter sp. R0_47. Next base: position 599,662 of record NZ_JBYFCJ010000001.1, read on the forward strand.
CGTACTGTTTCGTATGCAACAGCCGTTAAAAACTCCAGCAGCATCAGTGGTGCCGGTGGTTTTTTCCAGGGCTTCGGCGAGTCGAAATTCACGGTAGGTGTTAACGTAAAAGCCGCCGTCAGTTTTGAATTAAGTGCGTTCCGCAACAACACAACGGGTCTTGAAATCGGCTTCCTGGCCGAAGCATTCCCGCAGAAAATTGTGATTATGCCCGGCGCCCAGAACCGCAGCTTTTTCACGTCCGGCTTCGTAAGCCTTTATTTCGGTTCCAAAAAGTAGAGACGCAATATGTTGCGTCTCAGTCTCAAAACATATCATTAGTTAGTGGTGGCACGATGCTGAGGGGACAGCCCTCCGTTCGTGCCACCACTGTTTCAGGCCATTCCTTATGCGGAAATACATTACGCTCCTGTTCCTGTTGCCGGTCTTAACTTTTGCTCAGCGCCCAAAGCCGGTAAATGTTATTCCATTCCGGCTGACGTCTCATAATAACCTCGCTGTCAAGGTAGTCCTGAACGGGAAAGACACCGTTGATCTAATGTTTCATACTGCCGCCAACGCTGTTACGCTGACGGACGAAGCATTGCAGCGGGTCAAAAGTCTGGTGTTCAGCGGTGCCGATACCGTAAAAAGCTGGGGGGGCAGTCAGAATACATCGCGGTTCAGTAAGCAGAATCTGGTGCAGATCGGCGGACAGTCATGGCCGGACACCCCGATCTGGGAAAACAAAAACTCCGGTCCCGAAACCGACGGTAAGTTCGGCATTGACCTGTTTGCCGGTAACGTCATTGAAATCGATTTCGACAAAAGCCGGCTTGTGATCCACAATACCTTACCCCGCAAGGTAAAGGACTACGAAAAACAACCACTGACGTTCCGCAACGACATGCTGTTTCTGGAAGGCGGTTGTCTGGTTGGCGGGGAAACGCTTCGTAACCGGTTTTTGCTGCACTCGGGTTATTCGGGAGCGTTGTTGTTCGATGATCAGTTTACGAACCAGCATAAGCTGCCCGAAAAGCTCACCATCACCGACGAAAAAGAGCTGAAAGACTCCTTTGGCAACGTCATCAAAACACAAAAGGCGATTTTGCCTGCGTTCATTGTCGGTAAGGAAACCATTACCAATGTGCCGGCCGGTTTCTTCAAGGGTTCGCTCGGTCGTCAGCAAATGAGCATCCTCGGCGGCGAACTGCTGAAGCGCTTTAACCTGATCATTGATGCCAAACGGGAGTTTATTTATCTGAAAAAGAGTCGTTTGGGTTAGCCTTAGCCCATGTCTGCTGTTTTAGGGCGCAGGGAATACAATGATATAACCAGGGCCAATAACACAATTACTGACAGCATGGCAAAGCTGCTGCCCAACTGTCCGGCATCGGTTGATTTACCAAGCTGGTTTGTGATAAACGCCCCCGCGAAAACGCCGGTCATATTCATCAGTCCGTAGGCTGTTGCGCGGCTGCGCGCCGGTACAAACTGACACAGGATCGGCATGTTGTTGGCGTCGAACATGCCGAAGCCTACGCCAAAGCAGAATGCTGCCCCCAGAATGTGCGCCAGTGAATGCCCGAACCCGATCAGCAGCAGCGACGGGATGGTCAGAAACAAGCCAATGGCGCTGGTGTACATCCGGCCCCGGATATTGGTCTGAACCCACCGGTCGGAGAGCAATCCGCCGGCAATTACCCCGATAAACGACGATACGGCAATGGTAATGGTCGACAAAGGGCCGGCCTGCGTCATGTTGATGTTCAGGTTGTTGGCAAACAGCGTCGGCAGCCAGTTTTTGGTTGCCCAGCCCGGCAGACTGGGAATGGCGTAATACAGTAAAATAATCAGGAACGAAGCATTGGTGAGCAGGTGCCGGATGGCCTGAAACGCCGGGAGCCGGTCGGTATCGGCCGGAGCTGGCTGGCCGGCCTGCGGACGGGCTTCTTTCAGAAACAAGAGCAGGACGCCGGCATATACCACACCAACGAGCCCGAAAGCCTGAAAGGTAGTTTGCCACGAATACGAACCGGCGATAGTGGCCCCGAATCCGCCGAGCGCCTGACCCATATACAGGCCCGTCATGTGAATACCCGTTGCCAGCGACCGCGTTCGTGAGCTGTGAACATCAGCGATGAGCGACAGGCCCGCCGGAATGTAAATGGCCTCACTGATACCCATGACTGCCCGCAGCCCGTACAATTGTTCAAAGGTGGTGGCATAGCCCATCAGCAGTGTTACCCCCGACCAGATAAACAGGCTGCCGGTAATGAGCCATTTGCGGTTCAGCCGGTCGGCGATCACGCCCGACAGGGGGCTCATCAGTCCGTAAATCCAGAGAAAAACGGCCATGAGGTTGCCAAAGCTGGTCGCCGATTGCAGTTCGGTAATATCGCCCTGCATGGCCGGCCGCATGGTCGCCAGCATTTGCCGGTCGAGGTAATTCAGCATGGCCACAAACCACAGCAGGCCAACAACAATCCACGGGTAAAGGCTTTTTTTCGGATGCATGTTAAGGTTTCGAAAACGTTTTATCGGGCGAAAAAATGAGTTCACCGGCGGTCTCCCAATGACCGCTCGCCGGGTCCTGCCGTACAAAAACGCAGGTGAACAGCCATTTTACCAGCCGGTAGTCTTTGGTACTGAAGGCACCAACCGGTAGTTTGACCAGGAGTTTATTCCAGCCTTTGTGCAGGGTAATGCTCACCGGCGGGCGCAGCTCATACGGTTCATCGCGGTAAGGTTGTTCCATACCGGAGGGGTGAAGGCCCGGCTGTGTCCACTGCGGCGGACGTATTTCGGCGTCGTTTACCCAGATGCAGCTGCCTTTATAGTCCCACGTTCCGGCCATCGGCGAAGCATCCTTCTCTGACCGGCCGTAGTTATGAAAGTCAATCCAGGCGCCGGCTTGCTGCTCCCCGGGCGAATACACATAGGTGTACGCATAAGCCGTATGGTTTGGCTGCGGCGCATCGAGCCAGGCACGTACTACCTGCGGCCCCCAGGTATGTCGCAGGTAAATGGTCGCGCCGGTAACGTCAATGCCGGGGAAAGTCAGCTGACCGGTTTCCGGCGGGAAAACTGTATTTAACCGGCCGTTATTCGGAAAGGGATTCAGCAACCGCCAGTGTAGCGACTGCTGCCGGACATACGGAAAAGAAAGACCACGGAAATACTGCTTTTTATGGGCCAGCAACCGGTTTTCAAACGCAGCAAAGGCGGTTTTATCGGTCAGCACCACGCCCTGTCCGGTTTCCGGTTGCCCGCCGCCGCGCCATGCCCGTTCGGCAAGCGTCAGCATAAGGGGATAGAACCCGTTCAATGACTCGATCTGCGCTAGGTCTGCGGGTTTCCGGTCGTTCCATACACAGCCAATGGCACCGAGCCGCGTCAGTGATCCTTCGGTCGTATCACACAGGTTCCGCTGGAAAATACCAATCAGATCGGCCTGGGTAGCGGCATGATTAACATACAGATTCCTTGATTCGATGACAGGCATGGGCGGCAGGGGTTTATTGTTGCGGACCCAAAGCTGCCGGATAATGCCGGGTGCCATAGCCGCGCCGGGATACCAGCCAATGACCTGTTTGCCACACTGCTGCACTTCGGCTACCATCTCGCCGACGAACGCGGGGTCTTTAAACGCCACTTCGTCGGTGCCCAGATGCAGGTAGGGTACATCGAACAGGGCGCAGGCTTCACGGATGAGTTTTTTGACCAGCACTTTCCCTTCCGGCGACTGCATGTTGTGGCCCGTTGCCCGTTCGAAGGCGGCGCTGTGGCCGGGCATATCCAGTTCGGGAATCAGCAGGACATGGCGCGCTTTACAGAAACTGACCAGCTCGCGGGCCTGCTGTTTAGTGTAAAATAGACCCGGATCGCGCAGGGTCACGGCCGGATTGGTCAGGTTGGGCAGACTGTCGCTTTGCAGCCGCCAGGCAAGGTCTTCGGTCAGGTGCCAGTGAAATACATTGATCTTGTACGCCGACAGCCGGTCTATGTGTTGCTTAAGCGTGTCGAAGGGAATAAAGCTTCGGCCGGTATCGTGCATAAAACCGCGGACCGGAAACGCCGGATAATCCGTGATATGGCAACCGGCAAAACGCACCGGCCCCGGCTGAAGCAACTGGCGCAGTGTCTGATACGCTCTGAACAGACCGGTCTCGGAGGCGCCGGTCAGGGTAATGCGGCGGCGTGTGATGGTTAGGGTATAGCCTTCCGGCCGCTTGCTGAGTACACCGCCGGAGTCGATCCGTAACACAATGACCGGTTGCGTTCCTGATGGTTTTCCCACGTGTACCGCTGCCTGACTGATTTGCCGGATAAACGCCGCTACTGACTCGCCCACCACTCCGGCTGCCGATACCGTGGGGTGTATGGCTACCGTGCCGGTTAGTATAAATGACTCACGGGTCCACACCAGCCGCTGCGGGGCCGGCAACAATGCCGGAGGTGATTGCGCTGCCAAACGGGTAACGGACAACAGCAGAACGAAAAAAATCAGTAGACGCATCATGGGAGGGGTATGCGGAATGTGGTTAACGGCAGCCCGTCGCTGTTGACTACATTGACGGTTGTAAAGGGTTGCCAGCCATAGTACAGATAGCGCTCCGTGGCTGATGCCTGACCGGTAAGCTGAATGGTTGCGCCATCAGCAACGGCTGTGAGGTCTGTTGTCGGGCCGGTAGCATCGCCAATGGCAAAGCCGTGCACCGGCTGCCCGTTGCCGGTACGCAGACCGTTGCCGGTATCAGACAGGGTCAGTTGCCAGCCGGTGGCTGTCCGGACAAGTTGCCAGGATTTTGGGGCCGACACTAATGTATGTCCGTACGTGCGGATCAGAATCTCCCGTGCCAGCCGTTGGCCGACTGTCTTTTTGTTGGTCGGGTGCACGTCGGTCGGGTGGCCCAGATCGCTGGTAACCGCCATTCCCGTGTAGGGAATCTGTTCTGCCAGTCGCCGCTGGCTGTCACGGAATAAAGGCCAGTGTTCTGATTTATAGCCTTTTTCGGTACTGATAGATGACAGCTGGCAACTGTAAACCGGCAGGTCGGGCTGGTGCCGGTTTTGCCGCCACTGGGCGACCATCGCCGGAAACAAGGTTTCGTGCTGCTGTACACGGGCCAGGCTGAGGGCATTGCTTTCTCCCTGATACCAGAGAATGCCCTTAATTGCCAGTTGATTCAGCGGGGCAATGGCGGCAGCATACAGAAAACCGGGCTTATAAGGATGATTGTACCCCAGGGCATCGCGGGGAACAGCAACATCAGCACGGATTAACGCATCCAGATTTTCATGCCCCCGCTGGATGCACCACGGCTCAATGGCTTGATTTGCCCACCAGTCGCCGCTGAAAAAGACCGACAGCGGACCGTTCGTGACGGGCGGCACCCATGCTTCGGCCGGCGAGCCCCCAACCGCTACGTGAATCAGGCCAATGGGGATGTGCAGCACTTCCTGCAAGGCCAGTCCGGTATAAAAGCCAACGGCTGAAAACGGCCGTGCCGTAACCGAATCGGCGGTTTGCCAGGGCGTTGGGGTGAAATACCTGTCTGGATAAAGGTTAGCTGCCTCGCTGGTGGTGAACGGCTGATTGTATTGAAATGCGCCGGGCAGCCGGTTCCAGAGCCGGATGTGCGGATAGGTGGCCCCCGCCAGTGTCCGGGCCGCAAACTGTTCACGGGCCATTGGAAATGCCATGTTCGACTGACCGGCACAAAGCCATACATCACCGACAAGGATGTTAGTCAGCAGCAGCTGCGCAGTGCCGGCCCGTACACGAAGTTCAGCAGGGATGGCCGAGGCCTTCCGGGCCGGCAGATGCACCTGCCAGCCGGAATCAGGCGCAATACGGACCTTCGCAACCGACGGGCCAAACGAAACGGTAACGGTCTGACCGGGTATACCCCATCCCCAAACCGTTACCGGCTGATCGCGCTGAACCACCATGCCCGATTGCCAGACATCGGCCAACTGAAGTTGCGCCAACCGACGTTGCGGCAACCGCTGTTGCGCCGGAACGGCGGCCGGGCAGGTCAACACCAAGCACAATATGCAAAGAAGGCGCTGCATCATACCAACCGGTTTAGCCGATATGTACCGGCACTTTGGACGCATACCGGTAAAAACCAATCGCATCGAGGTCGGTCAGAAACTGGTCATACTGGCTGGCAGTCATGTTGCGGACCGGCAACCGGAATTCCCCGCAATCGAGGCCGATGGCCCGCATGTAGGCTTTCCCCGTAGCGATACCGCCGTACTTGCCCAGCAGGCGGACAATGGCAATCGAGGCGTCCTGCAATTGCCGGGCCAACTCAAGGTTTCCGGCATCGAAAGCCGCCATGAGATCGTGGTAAAGCGGCGCCGCATAGTTGAACGTACTGCCTACGCCCGCCTGGGCGCCCATCGCCATGGCGGCGAGCAGGATCTCGTCCCAGCCCCACAGCATATCATACTTGCCGTTGTCGAACAGCACACACTGACGGTATTCCATCAGGTCGTTGTGGGTGTATTTGATGCCCAGGAAGTTTGGCAGCCGGTCGCCGAGGCTTTCCAGAAACTGGATCATTGACAGATGAACGCCGGTCAGGGCCGGAATGTGGTAGAAATAAACCCCAAGGTCCGGCACGGCCTCGCCCACCTGCACGCAGAAATCAGCCAGTACGGCAGCATTGGCGGGTTTAAAGTAAAACGGGGCCAGAATCGCCACCGCCTGAAATTCGTTGCGCTGGGCTTCCCTGGCAAGGGAAATGCACTCGGCCAGCGATGTGCCGCCTACCAGCATGATTTTCAGCAGCGACGGCTGGTCAATTTCACCCCAGGCACGGAGCAGGGCTACTTTTTCGTCGGTGGTCAGCGAGACGCCCTCGCCGGTTGATCCGCCGATAAAGGCCCCCTTAATGCCATTCGCGACCAGCAGCTGTGCATACTGATCAATGACCGACAGTTTCAGGCTGCCATCCGCCCGCATCGGCGTAAACGGTGCCGCAATTAATCCGTTGATTTTCATTTTATTATTGAGTGGATGAGTGATTGAGCGATTGAGTGAATTTCCAAACTCACTCAATCGCTCAATCACTCAATAAATTAATAGCCCGGTGTTTGGGTGAGTTTGGGGTCGGTGTTGAGCATGGAAACCGAGACGGGGAGCTGGAGCTTGAAGGGCTGGGCCGATGGCAGGTAGGTCTGGCTTACGTTTTTGAATACAAACGCATTGCCGGCCCGCCGCAGCGCAAACCACCGTTTGCCCTCCGCAATAAACTCCCGCAGGTTTTCGTCCAGGATGGCGTCCATGTTCGCCTGCTGATCGCCGTTGGTGTAAGGCGTGTAACCGGTACCATAGGCCCGTGCGCGGATCGCGTTGATGTCGGCCGACGGATCGTTGCCCAGTTTGGTATTGGCTTCGGCCAGCAGTAACAGCACATCAGCGTACCGGTATACCGGAAAGTCGTTGTCGTAGAGCTGCGTACCGGCATCAACACGACCGATAAACTTGGTCAGCAGGACACCCGCAACCGGATTGCCCGCCGTTGTCCGGTGCATGGTGCGGAAGGTTACCCGCATCCGCCGGTCGGCCGGAATGTTCAGCCGTGTAATCATTGCCTGCGATAGACCCACCCGACTCGCTCCGGCCACATACGGATAGGCCGAACTGACCGTTGCGGAAGTGCTTGTGCCCGGATCAAGGACCAGGGTACCGGCCTGGGTGGTATTCACCAGAAAACTGCCGTAGGCTCCCTGCGTTGCTTCGTTTTTCTCGAAGCTGAGTGCAAAGATGATCTCACGGTTATTGGTTTCCTTCGTCGGATCAAAGACGTCGGCGTAGGCAGCCTGCAGGCTCAGTGCCGGGATTGCCTTTACCTCTTCCAGTGCGGTTTTGGCAGCGGTCAGGTCTGCATTGCCGCCGCCCATGAGGGTGCCCGACCACAGATAAACGTCGCCTTTCAGCGTCAGGGTAGCCGCGCGGTTCCAGTACACCCGCTTGGCTGTGAAGGCGTTATTGCCCGAAAATAAGGTCAGAGACTGGTCCAGGTCGCTTTTGATCAGTGCCATTACTTCCTCCGGCTTCGCCCGTTCGCGATACAGGTCGGTCAGGCTGTTGACGGCCGACACCGGCTCTGTTGTAATGGGGACGCCGCCCCATGTCCGCAGCAGTGTGAAGTACACATAGGCCCGTAAACCATACATTTCGGCCAGCGCGGCTTTACGCTGAGCGTCGGCCAGAGGCGCCTGCGGAAAGAGCTTGATTACCGTGTTGATCCGGTCGAGGAGGTTGTAGAAACCGCCCCAGTTGCCCGCCGGTACGTTGGTCGCGCTGATGTTGTGCGACCAGTATTGTTTGAGGCCTGTGTCTTCCGATTCGGTAAAGAGGCCGTCAGCCCAGATCTCCGACCGCATTTCGCCCAGATTGACGAGTGTACTGTGGTAGCCCCGCAGTGAGGCATATACGCCGGTATAGAGCGTCATGGCGGCGTTCGGATCGGAGAGGGCCAGTTGCTGATTCAGCGAGGTTTGCGGAATGACCTCATCTAACTGTTGCTGGCAGGAGAAAAGCCCTGAGCTCAGGCTTAATCCGGCGATTATGAGTAGCTTATGAAGTTTCATGCTGTTTTTCGGGTTTACAACGATACGGTAGCACCAAGGGTGAGCACGCGCGGCAGCGGGAAACGGCCCACGTCATTGCCGCCCACTTCGGGGAAGGTGCCGTTGTAGCGCGTCAGATAGAGCAGATTAGAGCCGGTGGCAAACACGCGGAGGCTTTTTACCCGGTCGCGCGAGAGGCGGGTCATGAGCGATTGCGGCATGTCGTAGCTCAGGGTCAGTTCGCGCATGGCTACGTAATTGCCTTTTTGCCAGAAGTTGGCCGGTGCGGTGGTACTGCCACCGGCATCCGTGAAGTAGTTCCGGCCGTAGTTTGCCCAGTAGTACCGTGGCAGCGTGCCGTCCGGCGTTTCCGGCGACCAGGTCTTTGTTACGTCAACCGGCCCGTTCTGAGAACCCTGTACCTGCGACATACCGCGCAGATACATCTGATTGGCAATGACAAAGCCCAGGGAGTAATCGAACTGACCGAAGAGCGTAAAGCCTTTCCATTGTAAGGTCGTTGAAAAACCACCCTGCACGGTCGGCGTTGTCCGGCCGACGAACACAAAATCGCGGTAGTCGAGCGTATCGTTGCGGTCGAGATCACGCCAGCGGGCATCGCCCAGGAGCTTGATACGTTTGTTGGTATACGGCAGGTAGGTGTTTACGAAGTTCGCGCGGGCGTCGATGTCGGCCTGCGTTTTGTAAATGCCGTCGTACACCGGTGCCCAGATTTCGTCGAGGCCGATGCGTTTGCCTTCCTGCAAACCGCCTACCCAGACCACCTTGCCCTGTGCCGGATCATAGACCTGAACGGCACTTTGCCGGTTACGGTCGAGTCCGTTGTTGGGTAGCTTAACGGCGTAGTTCTTAACATGGAAGAGGTTCGCACCTACGCTCCACGACAGGCCGCGCGGATGGCTGGCTTTCAGAATATTGCCCCGTACTTCCAGCTCAATACCCCGGTTCTGCAACTGTCCCAGATTGGTCTGGTAGCTGCTGTAGCCCGTCCACGCCGGAATGGTCAGCGAACTGATTTTGTCGTATACATTCCGGATAAAATAATCGGCCAGAATCGTTACGCGGTTGTTCAGCAAGCCAAGGTCAAGACCGAAGTTCAGCGTGTTGGCGCGTTCCCATTTCAGGTTGGTATTAACAATGCTGCCTGCCGCAAAGCCCGGCTGCCCGTTGTAGATACCCACGTTGCCGTATTGCGGGATTGTGGCAAAATCGCCCAGGGGGGTGATGCTGCCGTTTTCGCCCCAGCTGATGCGGGGTTTCAGGGTCGTAATGTACCGGCTCAGCGCTGATTTGGTAAAAAAGTCTTCGTAGTGCATGTTCCAGCCGAGCGACATGCCGGGGAAGAAGCCATACTGGTTGGTGGTCAGCTTTGACGTACCGTCGTAGCGGGCGTTCAGGGTTAGCAGGAAGCGGTTATCGTAGGTATAATTGATCCGGCCGATGCCCGAAACCAGCCGCTGCCAGCTTGAAAAGGCTGATGACGGAATACCGACTGCCGCCGTTGAGGCCGATAGCCACGGAATGAAGTCGGTAGCTGCGAGGTTGGCCGAGGCGCCATAGTCGTACTGCCGGAACTCAAAGAACTCGCCGCCGGCCAGGGCCGAAACGGTGTGTTTCCCAAACGTTTTATCATATTGCAAAAAGCCGTTGTACTGATACTGGCCAACCCGCTGGTTGCTGAACGACGCATTGCGTGTACTGACCAGCGCGCCGCCCGTGCCGTTGATGTAGGCTTTGGTGAAACTGTCGCTGTTGGTATACCGGTAGAAGCCTGATGCCGAGCCCAGTAACTTCAGCTCCGGCAGGATCCGGTACTCGATGTTGAGGCCACCGCTATATCGCTGTTCCAGTGTCTGGTTCAGGAATTTGTCCTGAAAATAAGCCGGATTACCCAGGGTGCTGCCATCGACGCCCGGCAGAATAGCTCCCGTCTGATCGTGGGTCAGGCGGACCGTCGGGGCAATGCCCGTGAACCGCTGAATAATCCCGCCGCCGACCCCGCCACCGCCGTCGGCAGTCAGGTAAGACGGGCTGTTTTTGGTGCTGTAACCGGCCAGATTGAGCGATACCGTCAGGTTTTTACCCACATTCAGTCCGCCGTTGAAGTTCATATTCATCCGCTTGAAGGCCGAGCCGATAAGCATCCCGACATCACTCAGATTGCCGACGCCCAGCGCGAAATTGCCCTGGTCGTTCCCGCCCGATACGTTCAGGTAGTGCTCATTTAGGTTGCTTTGCTGAAGAATCAGGTCTTCGAGCTGCCGCTGCGTTATCGACCGGAACAGGAGGGTATCCATCTGAGCGGCATTAAACGGGTTCTTGTGGATCAGCATCCGGTATTGCGGATCGCCCAGTAGGGTACGGTTGCTGTTCGAGAGCAGCTGCGTTGAGTACTTGCCGTCGGGAGCTGTCCAGCCGGAGTTGGTGCCCCAGCCCCACGCCCCTGCCAGCTGGTTGCGGGCGTTGTTCATTTCAGCGGTGTTGTTGTCGGCCCGTGCGGCTTCGAAACGCGCCGCCAGTCCGCGCCGGTTCCAGAGAATATAATCTTCGGCACTCATGTAGTCAAGCGGGTTGCGCCGGATGTAGTTGGTGGCCCGCTTGTAGCTGTACGTCACCTGCGTACGTCCTTTTTTACCTTTTTTCGTCGTTACCAGAATAACCCCGTTGGAGGCCCGTGCGCCATAAATCGCTGTTGAGGCGGCATCTTTCAGGAGGTCAATCGTTTCCACATCTTCCATGTTGATGCCGTAGAGCGACGGCACAATCACGCCGTCGATAATGACCAGCGGCGAACCGGAGCCGCTGAAGTCGGTGCCTCCCCGGAACGAAATGGCGGGTGTTGAGCCCGGCTGACCAGTCGTCTGCTGAATCCGCAGCCCCGGCACGGTGCCTTGCAGGGCGGTGGCCACGTTAGTACGCGGTACCGATTTAAAAACCGTCGGGTCAACTGTAGCGACGGAGCCGGTCAGGGTACGGCGGCTTTGCTGCCCGTAGCCGACCACCACTACCTCGTCGAGGCTCTTGGCGCTTTCGGTCAGCTGCATAGTCACGGCTGACTGATCGTTCAGGGTGATTTCCTGCGTGGTCATGCCGATCAGCGAGAAAACGAGTACATCGCCCTTATCTGCGCTGATTGAAAAACGGCCGTCGGCGTTCGTGACGGTTCCGCGGGTTGTGCCTTTGATCGTTACGTTGACGCCTGGCAATGCTTCGGCAGTACGGCCATCCCGTACCACACCAGTAAAAGGTTTAGGCTGTGCCATGCCTATCGTCGATAAGAACAGACCGACGATAAGTATGACATAATAGCTGCTGAGGAGCTTGTTAGTATAAAGATGCCACATACGAATAATAATTTTTGCATTATGTATGACTTGACAAAGGTATTATGTATTATTTAATATTCGCAACAGGCCTGTTAAAATTATTTTTTCGCGTATATTTTTTGTTTTTCGGATATGAATCTAAATTTGTCGCACTATTAAGTTATACATAATATGGATTACGCGAACATGCATGATGACCTGCGCTTACATGAGCAGACATCATTGGTTGATAAGGCCGAGACCGAGTTACTGGATTTCTTTCAGGAGCAGCAATACAAAACCGGTGATGTGATTCCGAAAGAGGTCGAACTCGCGGTTCAGCTGGGCGTAAGCCGTACGGTGATCCGCGAAGCCCTGCAACGGCTGCGGATGCGCGGGATGGTGGAGACGAAAAAAAAGCGGGGGACGGTCATTACGAACCCCGACCTGCTGTCGCTGCTCGAAAAAACGATGTATCCCGGGATTCTGGCCGACGAAACCCTGCGCGATATTTTTGAACTCCGGCTGGTACTGGAAATCGGCATGGGCGATCTGCTGTTCGAACGCATCACCCAGCGCGACATCGACGAGCTGTATGCCATCGTGGCCGATGAGCCGGTCAATACCGAGGAAATGATTTTTAACGCCGATCAGGAGGTGCGTTTCCACGGCAAGCTCTACGAAATTACGGGCAACCACACGCTCATGCGGTTCCAGCAGATGCTCCTGCCGACATTTGAGTATGTCCACAAAAGCGGCTTGCTGAAAAAGCAGGTGCAGCATAAAAAGTTTGTATCGCACCGGGGGCTGGTGGATATTCTGCAGCACGGTACTGCGGAGACGTTCCGCAACGCGATGCGCAATCATTTTGAGAATCACTTTCAACGTTTGTTTTAACGCATGTTTCCGCATATTATCCTTGCGGCGGGCCTGTTACTGGGTTGCCGTCAGGCGCAGCCTGTAGCCGCCGCGCCCCCTTATGTTGCTCCGGCAGCGGCCGGAACGGTCTTACCTGATGAGGTAACCGTGTTCAGTAACGGCACTGATGGCTATCTGTGCTACCGGATTCCGGCCATTGTCAACGCACCGGACGGTACTTTGCTGGCGTTTGCCGAAGGACGCAAAACCGACTGCGGCGATTTCGGCAACGTCGATATTGTGCTTCGGACCAGCCGTGATCAGGGTAAAACGTGGTCGCCGCTGTCGGTGGCCGTTGATTATGGCACCAATCAGGCGGGTAACGCGGCACCGGTTTTCGACCTGACTGATCCGCGCTATCCCGACGGCCGGTTGTTTCTGGTGTATAACACAGGCGTGGCGTCGGAAGGCGATGTCCGGAACGGCAAAGCGATCCGTGAGGTATGGTATGTGACCAGTACCGATCTGGGTAAAACGTGGTCGGCACCGGTCAACATTACGACGCAGGTAAACCGGCCCAATAAACCGGAAGCAAACCCTGCCTACACGTTTAAGGAAGACTGGCGGTCCTATGCCAACACGCCCGGCCATGCCTTGCAGTTGAGCCAGGGCCGGTATCGCGGCCGGTTGTTTGTGGCAGCGAATCACTCGGCCGGTCCCCCGCAGGCGCAGTTCCGCGACTACAGCGCCCACGGATTTTACTCCGACGACCACGGCAGCAGCTGGAAACTGAGCCCGACCGTAGCTTATCCGGGCAGCAACGAGAGCATCGCCGCCGAAACCCGCGACGGCGGTATACTGATGAACATGCGCAATCAGTCGGGAGACGTAAAAAGCCGGTTGCTGGCCTACTCGCCGACCGCCGGTGAACGCTGGAACGACGTAATTGTATCTACGGATTTACCCGATCCGGTTTGCCAGGGATCAATGATTAATTACAAAACGCCCTCCGGACAACCGGCGCTGTTGTTTGTGAACCCCAACAGCCAGACCAAACGCGAAAAGCTAACGATCCGGATGAGTCAGGACGATGGCAAAAGCTGGTCGCAGGGGAAGGAAATTTACGGTGGTTCGTCGGCTTACTCCGATCTGGTTATCCAGCAAAACGGTCAGGTCGGTGTCCTCTACGAACGCGACAACTACCAGACAATCACCTACGCAAGCTTCAGTTTCTAAACAGCTTAACGCCGTGGTAGCGCTTTCTGCCTTTCACCGCGCGGTGGCCGGACTGTGTGTCCCACCCGCTCTTTCTGTCTTTCGCTCTTTCTGTCTTTCGCCGCGGCGGCGGGCCGCTCTTTACCCATGTCTCTTTCCCAACAATACCGCGATGCGTTGCTGACGGATGTTATTCCGTTCTGGCAGCGGCACTCGGTTGATACGCAGTACGGCGGTTTCCTGACTTGTCTTGACCGGCAGGGGCAGGTGTTTGATACCGATAAGTTTGTCTGGTTGCAGGCGCGGCAGGTCTGGACCTTTGCCATGCTGTATAACCGGCTGGAGAAACGCCCCGACTGGCTCGATATGGCCGGCCACGGTGCTGATTTTCTCAAAAAACACGCGCGGGCCGCTGACGGGAGCTGGTATTTTTCACTGACCCGTGAAGGCCGGCCGCTGGTTCAGCCCTACAATATTTTCTCGGATTGTTTTGCGACGATGGCCTTCGGGCAGCTGTCGCTGGCGACAGGCAGTGATGAGCAGGCACAGCTCGCCGAAACTACCTTCCGGCAGATTCTGGCCCGCCGCGATAATACGAAGGGGAGCTGGAACAAGGCAGTACCCGGCACACGGCCGCTGAAGAACTTTGCCTTGCCGATGATTCTGTGCAACCTCGCGCTGGAAATAGAGCACCTGCTCGATAAACCGCTGGTCGAAGAAACCATTGATGCGTGCATCCACGAAGTGATGGACGTGTTTTATGATCCGGCGCTGGGGCTGATCCGCGAAAATGTAACGCCCGAGGGCAAGGTGTCCGACTCGTTCGAGGGCCGTCTGCTGAATCCGGGACACGCTATCGAAGCCATGTGGTTTATCATGGATCTGGCGGTACGGCGCAACGACCGTGCCCTGCTCGACCGCGCCGTTACGATCACGCTCGATACCCTGCAATACGCCTGGGATGAGCAGTTTGGCGGTATTCTGTACTTTATGGATGCCAACGGGCATCCACCCCAACAGCTCGAATGGGACCAGAAACTGTGGTGGGTACATGCCGAAACGCTGATTAGTTTGCTGAAAGGCTACCAGCTGACGGGTAATCCGGCCTGTTGGGCGTGGTTTGAACGGGTTCATGCCTATACGTGGTCGCATTTCCCGGACCCGGAACACGGCGAATGGTACGGGTACCTGAATCGCCGGGGCGAGGTACTACTGCCGCTCAAGGGCGGGAAATGGAAAGGGTGCTACCACGTGCCGCGCGCGTTATTCCAGTGCTGGCAGGCATTAAAGTAGGAAGATAGCACCGGCGTTAATTCAGCCGTTTCCGTTGCCGGCGCGACATGGTCAGCTGCGTATTATCGGTCAGGTGGATAACGCCCGCCGGATCAATCAGCCGCACAAACTGCATGTTGACCAAGTGCGATTTATGAACCCGTACAAAATCGTGGTCTTTCAGCATGCCTTCAAATTCCTTCAGGGTCTTCGAGGCGCAGAAACGCCGGTTGCCGGTCAGGTGAAAAAAGGTGTAGTTGCTTGAGGCTTCGCAGCGGACAATCTCGGCGATTGGCAGAAAATGCAGGCCCTCGGTGGTCGAAATCGGCAGCCGCTGCTGACCGGAATGGCTGACGGCCAGGTTGTCGGCCAGATTCCGGAGCAGTGCGCCGGGGCGGTGCGCTTCGGTTTGTTTCCGCAAAAACTTGTCGAAGGCCAGCCGCAGTTCATCCACATCAATGGGTTTCAGGAGGTAATCCAGGGCGCTGACCTTGATGGCCTGTAGGGCAAACTGCGAGTAAGCGGTCGTAAAAATGATGTCAAAATCAATATCGTCGATAGCATTCAGGACATCGAAACCGTTCTGCATCGGCATTTCAATATCCAGAAAGACAAGGTGTGGCCGCACCGACTGAATAAGCGCAATGCCCTCGGCGGGGGTGGTGGCCCGCCGGAACCGGGTGATTTCGGGGATGTACTTACTGACCAGAATTTCCAGAATGTGGCAGGCACGGGGTTCGTCGTCAATCACAAGGGCACGGTACATAGGCTGTCAGGGTTTGCATCTGAGTTAAAAAGTCTGAACATACTTATATAAATCTGAACAATCAGGCCATTTTTCAGGATGTTTGTTCAGATATTATAGTACTAAACCGGGCGCAATCGTTTGGTAATCAGGCTTATTTTGCCTATCTTTACTCAGATGAAGTCGCTCAAAATTCGCCTTGACCTCAACAAGAAGCAGACGACGCTGTGCCGCAAACACGCGGGTGTAGCCCGTCATGCTTATAATTGGGGTGTAGCCGAATGTCAGAAAGCCTTTGAAGCAGGACAGAAGATTCCATCGGCTATTGACCTCCACAAGCGACTGGTGGCCGAAGTCAAAACAGAACATAGCTGGTACTACGAAGTCTCCAAGTGCGCCCCTCAACAAGCCCTGCGCAACCTGCAATCGGCCTACCAAGCGTTCCATCGGATTCAGAAACCATCGGGATACAAAAAGAAGAAAACCATTCGTAGGGCCGGAAAAGTAGTGACTGTGTTGGAAGGCTTGCCACAGTTCAAAAAGAAAGGTTCTCACGACGGATTTTATCTGGAAGGTAGTATAAAAGCCGACTGGAAGCGTATCAAACTTCCTCATTTGGGATGGGTGCGTTTGGAAGAAGCGGTTCCTGATGGGACAGTTATTAAGAACGTTAGCGTTACCCGTACCGCCGACCATTGGTATGTCTCGTTTAAAGTCCCGCACACGCCAAAACAAACTACCAAAACATCGGAAAGCATTGGCGTTGACTTGGGCATTAAGACGTTGGCGACACTCTCTAACGGCACCGCCGGGCGGCCCCGTACATTTCAAGCGGTTAAGCCCTACAAACGGAATAAACGCAAGCTGAAACTGGCCCAACGCCGGGTGAGTAAAAAGTTTATCAAAGGCGCAAAGCAACAGAGTAAAAACTACCAAAAAGCACAAGCTAAAGTGGCCCGGCTTCATGCCCGGATTGCCAACATACGCGGGGATGCTCTGCACAAACTCACAACCCATCTGGTCAAGAACCACAGCCGGATTGTCATTGAAGACCTTAATGTGCGGGGCATGAGTAAAAACCATAAGCTGGCCTCGGCCATTCTGGATGGCGGATTCTTTGAGTTTCGCAGACAGTTGACTTACAAGGCCGAATGGTACGGCTCGGAAGTGGCAGTTGCCGACCGCTTCTTTGCCAGCAGCAAGACCTGTTCGGGCTGTGGTGGGAAGAAAGCAGGGCTGAAACTCTCGGAGCGTACTTACCACTGCGAAGAGTGTGGCTTGCAGATAGACCGCGATTTGAATGCGGCTATCAATTTGAGTCAATACACCGTGAGTTACACGGGTAGTGCCTGTGGAGCGGCAAACAACCCAACCGGTTATTCGGGCGGGGTCGTTATGAAGCAGGAAGCTAAGGGCAGTCTGGACAACCATGTTCAGATTTGTGTAAGTTTAGCGTAACGGTGTTTGGGTAGTTAAACCGGCATCGAAGGCCGTAATGAGTGGCAGGGTGATGGTAATGCGGGTACCGGTGGGCATACCGTCGGGGCTGACCAGATCATCAATCTGCATGGTTGCCTTACCCAACCCTGATTGATCAAGTAACATAAGCCGTTCGTGGGTAAGGGCTAGGCCTTTGGAGGTTCGTTGCCGGTAAGCCGCAGACCGTTGATTCAGCACACCAGCCTGTTCGCGGCCGATGCCGTTGTCTTCCAGGATACATTGCAGGCCGCCGCCGTCTGCGATGCTCAGGTCAACCGTGAGTTGCCGGAGGCCGCTTTTGTGCAGTAATCCGTGCCGGATTGCGTTTTCGGTCAAGGGTTGCAGCAGCAGGGCCGGTACCTGATACAAGGGTGGTTCAATGCCTGCCTCCACCTGGAGCCGGTAGGCAAACGAGCTTCCGAACCGGAGCGCTTCAAGGTCAAGGTACAGCCGCAGAATATCGATCTCCTGCTGGAGCGAGTGCATACTTTTGGTCGATTCTTCCAGCACCAGCCGCAGCAGCCGCGAAAACTTCGAGAGGTAGCGATAGGCGGTGTCGGTGTCGTCGGCCAGAATACATTCCTGAATGGCATTCAGGCAGTTAAAGATAAAATGCGGGTTCATCTGCGACCGGATTGCCCGTGTCTCCAGTTCGGCAATGAGCCGGGCAACCCGCGTTTTTTCCGCAGCACGCTGCCGCAGGGATCGTTCCCGCCACGCAAAATAACCGGCTACCGTGCCGAGGAGTACCACCACCATACCGGTCAGGAACCACCAGCGTTGCCAGACCGGCGGCAGGATGACAAACGAAAAGCTGGTAAGTCCGCTTCGGGTACCGGCTGCCGTAATGCCCTCAGCCTGAAAGGTATAGTTTCCGGATGCCAGTCCGGCATACGTAACGGTCCGGTCTGCGCCCTGTGCCAGCCGCCAGCCCTGCTCGGCACCCAGTAACCGGAACCGGTAGCGGTGCCAGACCGGATTGGCCAGACTCATCAGCGTAAACCCAAACGACAGGGCATTCTGCTCCGGTGGCAGGCGCAATTGCCGGGGCAGCCCCGACGGATCGTTGCCGGCTGAGAACTGCCGGAGATCAGTATGGGTCCCGAGCAGCCGGAGATCAGTGACCGACAGGGGAGCGGGTGGCGGTTGCTGCCGGAGCTGGCTGAGCGAAAAACGGAGCAGTCCCGCCGTAGTACCGATATACAGCGTCCCGTCCGGATACTCAAACAGGTGCATCGATTGGTAGGACTCGCCCAAAAAACCATCGCTGAAGCTGAAGGTCCGTAGTCCGGTGGCCGTCAGACAGTGCAGGGCAATGGCACTGCCGGTCCAGATGTTGCCGTCGCTGTCGGGAAAGACATCGAGCAGGTTGTTGGCCGACAGCCCGTCGGCGGTGGTGTATTGCCGGATTACGGTAAACTGCTGCCCGTTCAGCCGGCCTTTGATGAGCCCCTGCCCGTCGGTGGCCAGCCAGACGTTGCCCTGCCGGTCACGGGCAATGCGCAGCACCGACCGCACCAGCTGCCCCTGCCGTGTGATCCGGTGGGTGGTGAACCGTCCGTCGCGGAACGAAATAAGTCCGGCATCGCTTGCCAGCCAAAGGGTACGGTCAGCGGCTTCAAACCCATTGTAAAAAATAGTAAAGCGGTACCGGTTGGTCGGGTGCTCAAAAAAGGCAAACGTGTACGAATGTTTCAGGCTGTCGTACCGGATGCGGGTCAGCCCGACGTCGCCCGCCGCCCACAGATCCCCCGAAGCGGCCGGAATCAGCGCGTTGAACCCTTCGTCGCCCAGCCCGTCTTTCAGCGTAACATGGCGGGCTTGCCTGCCGTCATATGCCAGCAGACCCTGATAGGTGGTGGCCATCCACAGCATCCCCTGCCGGTCCTGCTGTATACCGGCAATACCGGCAATCGGCACCTGCCCCGTCAGCAGCGGCGATACCTGCCCCGACGATAAGCCGAACAAATTCCCGTGGTGTCCTCCGAAAACCAGTGTGTGGTTATAGAGACCGAATCCATTGATTTCGTTGCCCGGGACGGTGGCCGGCAGCGGAATCCGGTCAAAGGCTGAGGGCCTGATTTTCAATAATCCTTCGTTGGTCGCTATCCAGAAAATACCTTCTTTATCCAGCAGAAACCGGTTCAGCTGACTGGTCGTGCGCTCATACAGATCGAGCCGTTTCAGGGGTGTCTGCTGCTCCGGAAGCAGCTGTTTGAGGCCGTACGACAGGAACCAGTACGTCTTCCCGGTCCAAAGTACATCCGACGGGACAATATCGTTCAGCAAGGTTTCCGGAATTCCGTTGCGCAGCCGGATATAGCAGAAGCGGTCATGCGCCGAAAAAATCAGGTCGTTTTTTGACCGGATGGCCAGATGCTGAATTTCTGTTTTACGGCCGTCAGGACTTTGCCATATCCGGTCAAGGTTCCCCTTATGGTAGCGGAATAAGTCCAGTTTGCCGCCCACATACAAGCTCCCTTCTTCATCGAGCGCCAGCGAAAACACCCGCCGGTCGCGGGCTTTGGGCACGAGCCGGTCAAATCCGGTCAGCGGCCGGGGCGTTACCGGCTGACCGGGTTGTTGTTTCAGCTGTTGCTGCTGTGCCGGAGATAGCTGATACACCCCGCTGCTACAGCCGATCCAGAGCGTATGTTGCTTGTCGAAGAGTAAGGCATTGAGCCGCACAAACGTCTGATGCCGGATGGCGGGCAGAGCGGTTGCCTTGCCGTTGTGATACAGAAACAGCCCTTCTTCGGTGCCGATCCAGAGGTCACCGCCGGCGTCTTCCAGCAGCGTATTCACCTGTCCGATGGACTGCCCGTTTTCGGTAAGACCGATGCTCCGGAACGTAAAGCCATCGTACCGGACCAGTCCCGTTGTGGTGCCCAGCCACAGAAAACCTGCCTTATCGCGCAGGAGCGCGTGAATATCCGCCGCCGGTAATCCCTCTTTAAGTCCGATCTGCTCCACCGTAAAACCGGACGCATGGATAACCGGTGACTGACCAGACAGGACGTTGATCAGCAGCAGGTTAAACGTCAGGAAGAACAGCAGGCGACCGCGCATGAGGGGGTATTGATTGACCTCCGCAAGGTACGGCCGTAATACTACCTGATCAATAGGTATGCCTGCCGTTTACTAATCGCCGGAAGCCGTTCAATCAACGGATTCGGCCCGTGGCGGCTACGAGGCTAACCTTTACAAAATGTCTGTTTTTTACATCTGAGAAACCAACCCGGCAATCCAATTTTGTGTGTCAGAAAACGAAAGACACAAACGTGATAGCGGCGCCGCCGGGCGGGAAAAGATGATTCAACTACTGTGCGTATGAAAAAACTGATCGTGTGTTGCTGGCTGATGGTTATCGGGCTGGCGTGTCAGAAACAGGGCGACGGAACGACCACAACGCCCGATCCGGACCCGACCGGAAGCGGTAGTGCAGCGATGGGAAAGGGTGAGCCGGGTGTGGTTGGCCTGGCAGGTGTTACGGCCTGGGACAATGTGCCGGCCGCCGAAAAAGAGCGCATTAAGGGCTGGAATACCTTGTTCCTGCACCAGTCTGTCGGGCAGGATCTGGAAGAAGGCTGCAAGGCCAACGGGTTTGCCTTCGACTATTACGGGGCGAATGACAAAACCAACGGTGCTGCCAGCGGGAAGGGCCTGAAAGGCGGCATTTTCGTGGATGTGGGGGGGATTGCCAACGGAAATCCTTCCGAAAAAATTAGGGTGTTCCGCGAGCAGGCTACCCGGAACAAAGACCTGCTGCAGATTGCGGTTTTCAAATTCGGGTACGCCGACATTACCGATGATAACGCGGAGCGGGTAAAGACCGAATACAAGGCATTTGTTGATGCCTTACGGGGACAGTCGCCGGGGCTCCGGTTTGTACACGTGACGCCGCCGCTGGTCTACAGTACGGCCGCCTACGAAGGCAATGCGGCCAAACAGAAGGTCGGGCAATGGATGAAAGACACCTTC
Organism: Arsenicibacter sp. R0_47; assembly: GCF_057652235.1. Classification (NCBI taxonomy): domain Bacteria; kingdom Pseudomonadati; phylum Bacteroidota; class Cytophagia; order Cytophagales; family Spirosomataceae; genus Arsenicibacter; species Arsenicibacter sp. R0_47. Next base: position 621,106 of record NZ_JBYFCJ010000001.1, read on the forward strand.
AAGGGCTCCGATGTGATTTTTGACCTTCAGGAGATTGAGTCGAACAACGGGCAGTGCCAGCAGAATAACGTGTGGCGGATCTGCACCGAAAACCGGAATACGGCCGGTGATCCGTCCGATGTCAACGGGGTCGATACTTCCGACGGGCAGGGGCATATCGGCAAAAAAGCCGGTCAGCGGATTGGCAAGGCACTGCTGATGAGTATTTATCGGGCCGGAAAATAAAGACGACTATGCCGGCACTTATCGCTTACGCCGATCTGCCCGGGATACAGCGGACCATGAAAACAATGACTGAACGAACAGGTATATCGTAATGGCAATGAATAGCTCACCGGCTAAAGGATGTCTGGTAGCACTGGCGGGTTTAGCCGTCCTGGCAATCCTGTTCACCGCCGTCCGGTTTTACGGCGGTAAATGGCTGGATCAATACGAACGGCCGTGGGCCTACAGCACCACCGAACCACTCCTTGTCGGGCAATGGGAGGGACAATTTAACGATCCCGACGGGGTAGCGAAAACCCTCCGCCTGACCATTGACCTGCCCGAAACCGACGAAGAACGCCTGGAGCGGGCAAGCCGCAAACGGCGTCTGCGAAACCGCAGGAACCGTGGCGGGTTCGACGGCTCCGCGACGGTAACCAGCCGGCTCGGCCGTGAAGACTATGAGGTGTATGGCGTTGTGGACCGGGAGGACGGCCATGTGTTCAGCCTCAACTTTGACACCGTTGACGGCCGTTTTGCCATCACGCCCAATTTCTACATCAACGACACCGACAAAACCGGTAACCGCTGGACGGGCGATCAGCTGGTAACACAGCTGGAGTTTGCCTATCACCTGCCCGGCCGCACCTGGTCGAGCAGTGCCGACCCGCGATTCAGCCGGAAAGTGCCGGTTCAGCTACACCGTGTAACGAAACAGTAAAGCATTAACCTGAAAACATAAAAGCGTATGCAACGCCGTGATTTTATGTCGGCCCTGCCATTGGGCCTGTTTGCCGGTCAGCTACCGGCTGTGACTGTCACCGACGACAAGAAGCCGCTGGCTCCGTTTTACATCGGGCCGGAAGCCGAACCCCTAACGCCCGGTCCGACGGGGCTCAACATCCGGACGCGGGTCCGCTCGGCCCAGACCAACGGGCAGTTTTCGTGCGTTGAGTTTGCCGTAGCCCCGAAAAAAATGGGTCCGGCGCCGCACCTGCACAAAGACCTGGATGAGCTGATGTATGTTATCGAAGGCACGGCCAGTGTATTGGTGGGTGATACGGTGTATCAGGTTGAGGCCGGTGGCTGGCACCTGCGGCCGCGCGGCATCATCCATACGTTCTGGAATGCGACCGACAAACCGGTGCTGGCCATCGACTGCTACTTTCAGCAACCGTTTGAAGAGTACCTCGAAGCCTCGTTCCAGACCATTCCGGCGGAGGCCCGTAAGCGTGGGCTGGCCATGGATTCTCCCGAAATCAGAAAGATGTATAACGACCTTCAGGCCCGCTTCGGCATGGTGGGTTTCCCCGAAAAGCGGCAGGCAATCGTGGATAAATACGGGCTGAAATAAGCCTGATTACAGCGTTGATCTCATTGTCATTCAACCCAATGGTTACTCGTTATCTCTTTCTTTTCGGGTTAGGGCTGATGGCCGGCCCGGCTACCGCCCAGACCCTGCAACTCAACCGCACCGGCGGCAGCGTGGTCGTCGGCTCCGATGGTAGCGCGGCCAACGCATCGGCCGCGCTGGAGGTCAAAAGTACGACTCAGGGTGTGTTGCTGCCCCGGCTGACCACGGCGCAGCGGACGGCCATCAGCAATGCGGCCAACGGGCTGCTGGTGTTTGATACCGACACACAGAGTTTCTGGTTCCGCCAGAACGGGGCGTGGGTTAATCTGGTGGGCGGAGGCAGTTCGGGGGCCGGTGTGGGCTGGCAGCAGACAGGTGCTAACATCAGCACTACCAACAGCGGCAATGTGGGCATCGGTACCACCAACCCGCTGGCCAAACTCAGTGTCGTGGGTAGTTCAAGAAGTGCAACGGGCACCAACACCGCCGATTTTGCCAATACAAATCTTGGCCCCAATGTGAGCTTTGTTCATCTGGGCAGCAAAGGCCACTGGCTGATCCGGTCGGCGGCTGATTCGGGCAATGTGGTGATGCAGGACATCAATCGCGGCCGGGTCGGTATCGGTACGGCCTTCCCCAACTCCACACTGTCGATTGTAGGGCGGCAGGCAACAACCAATGCCAGCAATACCGTCGATATTTCCAATACGGCCGTCGGCCCAAACGTGAGTTTTATTCATTACGGGGCAACGGGCGATTGGCTGATCCGGTCGGCGGCTTACTCCGGTAATGTGATTATGCAGGATTTTCCTGGCGGACGGGTTGGTATCGGCACCGCATTTCCCGGCTCTACACTTAGTGTGCAGGGGCGACAGAACAACCTCGCGGCGTCGAATACGGCTGAATTTTCGAACCCGTTGCTTGGCCCTAATATCAGCCATATCCATTACGGGAGTTACGGGGATTGGTATATCCGGTCGGCTGATAATGCTGGCCGGGTCATTCTGCAGGATGTCAGTACGAATGGCCGTGTCGGTATTGGTACAAGTAATCCGCAGGCAAAGCTCGACATCAACGGCAACACCATCATGAGCGGGCCGCTGGCGGTGCGGAGTGATATATCGTTTACCAATGCGCTGACCAGTTCTGCCTTGCCGGGGCTTAATCTGCGCCCGATCGGCCTCTTTGAAATCTCGGTTTTCGGGTATGATGATGGTCCGCATGAACCGGTAATCCGGCAGGTGCCGGCCAATCTGTTTACCGGCCAGCTGGTCGGAAATGCCTCTTTTGCGGTGCCGGTTGACTTAACGATTAACCCGGCGCTGTTAACCGGAGTCAGAGAACTGTATCTGGTAGGAGGTATTCAAACGGATTTTGAAGGCTCAAGTTCCATTGAGATTGCGGGCGATAGGCTTGTTCGCGTGTATGCCTATTTCGACGGCAATGACTACGCCGGTCTACGGGCAGGCGGAGTAATCTATGCCGTCTATTAGCGACGGCGTAATGGTCGTTGTGCCATTGGTATATAAACTCTGCTTCAAAGATTTACACGAAATAAAAACTATGAAAAAACTGCTTCTTTATCTCTCACTAAGTACCGTATTGTTTGCCGGCGGCGGGGCCGGATGCGGTAAATCCGGCGATCCGCAGCCGGACAACTTCACCTCGTTAACCGGACGCTGGGAGATTACCTCGGCGGAGGTTTATGCACAGGATGCCGGCCAGTCGCAGCCCCGGTTGCTCGGTCAGTTCGGGGCTGGTCTGGCTTATATTTTCTACCCGGATGGGTCGTATGACGGCTGTATTCTGCCGGGTTCAGACTGGGACAATGCCGGCCAGAGCGGGCAGTCGGGCAGCTGGAACTGTACAACCAACAAGCCCGGACGCTGGCAGCTAAACGTAACCAAAACGCAGGGCACAGACATCGACGACGGTAAACTGACGCTGACTGCTCCGACTTTATCCGAACCGTTTATCCTCGAAAAACTCTACGCCGGCACCGCTACTTCAGGCAGCACTAAAGTGACCGTCCTGATTGGTGAAACACCGGTTAAAACCGATGCGCAGGGCCGAAAATCCTGGGGTGAATATCATTTTACAAAAAAATAGACTGCATTACATCCGGTACAGCTTTGACAATCAGGTTTATGATTACTCGTTACCTCTTTCTTTTCGGGTTTGGGCTGGTGGTCGGATCTGCCACCGCCCAGACCCTGCAACTCAACCGCACCGGCGGCAGCGTGGTGATCGGCTCCGATGGCAGCGCGGCCAACGCATCGGCCGCGCTGGAGGTCAAAAGTACGTCTCAGGGTGTGTTGCTGCCCCGGCTGAGCACCGCCCAGCGGACGGCCATCAGCAATGCGGCCAACGGGCTGCTGGTGTTCGATACCGACACCCAAAGTTTCTGGTTCCGCCAGAACGGGGCGTGGGTCAACCTGGCGGGCGGAGGCAGTTCGGGGGCTGGTGTGGGCTGGCAGCAGACAGGCGCCAACATCAGTAATACCAACAGCGGTAACGTGGGGATTGGAACCACCAACCCGCTGGCTAAGCTTAGTGTGGTCGGGAGCTCGGTAAACGCAACGGGGACCAACACCGCCGATTTTGCCAATACAAACCTTGGCCCCAATGTGAGCTTTGTTCATCTGGGCAGCAAAGGCCACTGGCTCATCCGGTCGGCGGCCGACTCGGGCAACGTGGTGATGCAGGACATCAATCGCGGACGTGTCGGTATTGGTACGGCCTTCCCCAACTCCACGCTGTCGATTGTAGGGCGTCAGGCGACAAGTGATGCGACTAACACCGTCGATATTTCCAATACGGCCGTTGGCCCCAACGTGAGTTTCATTCATTACGGCCGCTACGGCGACTGGTATATCCGGTCGGCGGCGAGTGCCGGTACGGTTGCCATTCAGGATATGAATGGTGCCCGGACGGGGATCGGCAATGGTTTCCCCGGCTCAACGCTGAGCGTGCGGGGCCGGCAAACGGGCTCCGAGAGCAATACCGCCGATTTCTGGCATCCGGGGCTGGGGCCGAACCTGAGTTATATCCATTACGGCCTCAAGGGCGACTGGTTTATCCGGTCGGCGGCCAATGACGGCAAGGTAATTATTCAGGATGTCGGGGCCACCGGGCTGGTCGGCCTCGGAACGGCTTCCCCGATTGCTAAACTACACATCTCGACTACCGGCGAAAACGCTATGCGCGTCGATGGGATTAACCCGTACATCATGTTCCGGAACGTAAACGACGCCGCCCGCACGGATAACGGCCATGAGCTGGGTTTTATCCGGACCTGGACCACCAACCCGTTTAACCCCGCCGGGTATTATGGGTTCGAAATCGGGGTGCCGCCCGCCGCCTCGGCCCAACCGGCCAAACACCTGATGTTCTCAACGGCCTATAACCTGCGGATGGTGATTCTGGACAATGGCAACGTCGGTATCGGTACCAATATTCCAACCACAAAACTGGCCGTCAACGGGACAATCCGTGCCAAAGAGGTAATTGTCGAGACCGACTGGGCTGATTTTGTGTTTGCCCGCGGCTACAGGCTCCGGCCATTGCCTGAGGTAGAGCAGTTTATCCGGACCCATCGCCATTTGCCCGATATTCCGGCGGCCGCCACGATTTCCGGAAATGGGGTGGCACTGGCAGAGGTAACTACGAACATGATGCAGAAAATCGAAGAACTGACGCTGTATGTCATTCGGCAGGATAAACAAATCCGGGCGTTGCAGCGTCGTTTAGTTACGTCAAAACGCCGGTGATATGCGATATATATACCTGATTTTGTGGTTGTTTGGCTCACTAACGGCGTCTGCACAGGTTGTTACTCCGCCGAATATAACGGAGCCAGTGCTGCGGTTCGGGCAACTGAATAAGCCGGTTCCGGGGTGTGGTACGCGCCCGAAAAAGCCGCTGGCTCCGATTCCGGCGGCCCGGCAGGCGCGGATTGCCCAAAAAAGCGGTGCGCTCCCGTATTGCGTCAAAGTGGTACTGACCGTTTTTGCCGATAACGACGGTTCAAACCGCGCATCGACCGATGCCGATCAGCTGCGGCAGTTTAATGCGATGGTTAATTTTTACCGGCCACATAACATCTGCTTTGTGCTGATGGGCATCCGGCAGATCAACAACAGTGACCTGAACATTCAGGACCGTTCGGAAGAAGATGAGTTAACGCCGTTTTTGCTGGCCAATGTCTTTAACATCTTTACCCACAAGGAAGTCTATACCGATGGTAAGCGGATTGGCGGGACCGCCTATGACATTCCGAATACGGGAGCGTATGTGAGTCTTGATCAGGGAAATGTTTCGAATGCCAGCGATAACGTTACAATGGCCCATGAAGTAGGCCATGCCTTCGGGTTGCTGCATACGTTTGAGCGACATGCCTGGGACCCGCTGCACGATACCGAAAGTGTCGAACGCAATCCCGATGCCGATTGCTGGGATTGTGATGTTGACGGTGATTATGTCTGCGATACCCCCGCCGATCCGGATCAGGACGAAGACGATGTGCTCTATCTGAGAATGAATACCACCGATCCGGCCGACGGATGCCGCTACCTGGGTAACCGCCGGGACGAATGTGATGTCCCTTATGTCCCTCAGACCTATAACATCATGAGCTACGGCCGGCCCGACTGCATTACCCTGTTCACCAACGGGCAGGGCGCGCGGATGCGCTACTACCTGTCGGAAGAGGCTGATTTTGCCCGTATCCTGGCGCCGGAAGCCCTGTTTTTACCGGTTTTAGGCCCTCAAATACTGGCAGGCGGCTCTTTTGCCGGTGTTTCCCGCGATGTATTCACCCTCGGCGAATCGTATCCGCTGCGGGTACAGCAGACAGCGGTCTTCACTATCTACTCAAAGCGGATTGTGGTGAAGCCCGGCACGCGGTTTTCGCCCGGCAGCGGCGGGCGGGTGCAGCTGACAGGTAACCCGAACTGCCCGTAAGAGACCGGCTTATAGAGGTGTATGCATACCATTGTCCGGTTTGTGACAGCGCTAAAAATTAAGCCGGTGATTTATGGCATCGCGGGGCTTTATGTTTAGCTTTGTTACATGTACACCTCTGATGATTTAAGCGGCCTGCGGGCTGCTCTTCAGGTCTCGCCTGATAATATTCCACTCCGAAAACTACTGGCCAACGCCTTATTGAATGCCGGCCGTTATGGCGAAGCCGAACAGGAATTCCGGTATGCTCTGCAAGTTGCTCCGGATGATGCTGCTTTAAAATTAGGCCTGGCTGTAGCCTTCCGGCAAAACGGTAAAACCGATGCTGCTATGGTTGTGCTGGAAGAGCTCACCAACCAGAATAATGCAGACGCCTATTTGTTATCAGCCAGAATATTGCAGACACAAGGGCAGTTATACCAGGCTCGTGACTATTATCAGCGGGCGATTTTGCTCGATGACCGTTTGCGCGACGAAGCTTTTGAAAACAGCCTGGGGGCTGATGAACCTCAGCGAATGCCAATGGGGGATCTGGATACCCCCGGCGGCGATTTTCAGCTGGAGGCTGCGCGACCGTCTATCTCTTTTGTCGATGTAGGCGGGATGGAGGCCGTAAAGGAAGAAATTGCCCTCAAGATTATTTTCCCTCTCAAGCATCCTGAATTATATAAAACCTACGGAAAGCGTCCAGGAGGCGGTATTTTGCTGTATGGCCCTCCTGGCTGCGGGAAAACGTATCTGGCCCGCGCAACTGCCGGCGAAATACAGGCTTCATTTATCTCTGTCGGCCTGAACGACATTCTGGATATGTGGGTTGGCTCCAGCGAACGTAACCTGCACGATTTGTTTCAGCAAGCCCGTAAAGCGGCACCATGTGTATTGTTTTTTGATGAAGTGGATGCCCTGGGTGCCAGCCGGAACGATATGCGCCGGACCGCAGGACGGACAATCATCAACCAGTTTCTGGATGAGCTGGATGGCGTAAAATATGCTAATGACGGGGTACTTGTGCTGGCGGCGACCAACACGCCCTGGTATCTGGACAGCGCATTCCGGCGTCCGGGCCGGTTCGACCGGATGATTTTTGTAGCCCCGCCTGATGCCCGCGCCCGTGAGGAAATCCTGCGGCTGCACCTCCGCGATATTCCGGTTCAGCAACCCGATCTGGGGGCGATTGCCCGCAAAACAGAAACCTTTTCGGGTGCCGATCTACAGGCCGTGATTGACCGGGCTGTGGAAAGTAAGCTGTTGGAGGCTATGAAAACCGGCCAGCCCGTTCCGGTCAGCAACAACGACTTACTGAATGCTGTTAAAGCGCACCGCCCGACGGTCAGAGAATGGTTTGCCTCGGCCAAAAACTATGCACTTTATGCTAACGAAGCAGGTCAGTATGAGCCGGTACTGAGTTTTATGAAAACGCAGAAATGGCTTTAACGGTTGGCGGGAAATGGCAGACATAAGTAGTAAAATAGCCAGAGCAAAAGTACTCATGGTTCAGGAAAGATATGATGCTGCCCTGAAAGAATGGGAAAGTGTGCTTGGACATTATCCTGGTGAGGACTACGTTCATTTAATGATTTGTGAATGTTTGATTAATACGAACAGATTAAGCGATGCAAATCAGTATTTGATCAGTCGTGTATGGCAAGAGACGGATACACAGGCCAGGGCCTACTATTTATTATCAGTTACTGCTACTAGACAAGGTCGGTTTATTAGATCGATAAGAACCGGGAAAAAGGCTGTTCAGCTTAATCCTGTGTGTGCTGACTATTATGGACACCTTGCTGTTGTCTATGAAAGTATTGGATTCTATCGGGAAGGATGGCGGTTAGTGAGACAAGGGTTAAGTATTGATCCTGTAAACGAAAAATGCCTTTTTGCTGAATTAGTACTACTGCCGCGTGCGAACGGCCTTTATGAAGGATGGAAAGATGTTGTGTCTGCCACCCTGACTGTTAACCCCGAAAGTGCTGGTTTCTATGCAGCATCGGGCTGGCTAAGTCTTGACGATGGTAAGCCAAAGGTTGCAAAAGCATATTTCTTATCTGCATTACGATTAAGTCCTAACTATGAATGGCCACGTCTGGGGTTAATTAAAGCCTTGAAAATGCATATAGTTACGTATTGGCTTGTCAATAGAATAAAAAGGAAGAAATACCGGGCTTTTGCTGAGTTGGGAGGCATATATGGACTAGGTTTTTTAAGTGTAATTATTGCAGAAAGTACAGGTCTGGATGGCAGACAGGCCTTTTTAGGTATAGTTACTACTACATTACTAATTCATGCCGGATTACCGCGGCTATATCTGCTCTATTGTAATCGTCAGCTTCCGTTAAAAAACTTTCTGACAAAAGAAGAAAAGTTAGCTTGTCAGAGATGGACGATCGTGCTGATAATGTTGTGGTTGTTAGCCATCGCTAATCTCTTTTTTAACTACATATGATTTCAAATCCAGACCTTGACCGTTGCCGGCTCTTATATGAACAGGGCCGATATGAACTGTCGCTGCGCGAGAGCCAGCAGTTGTTAACCAGCTATCCCGGCCATTTTGATGTACTTCTCCTGCAAGGTTATGCGCTGCTGGCCCTCGAACGGGCAGACGAAGGGGTTGTCATTGTGGATGAACTGCTGAGCCAGTGGCCGGATGAGCCGGTGGTACTCGATCTGAAGGCCAAACTGCTGCTCAAACTGAAAAAGCCGCAGGAGGCGCTCCAGCAAATACAGGAAGCTATCCGTCTTGATCCGACTGACGCTGATTATTGGGGAACGGCCAGTGTTATCCTGTTTGAGCAAAAAGAGTTTCCGGATGCGTTGCATCATGCCGAAGAAGGGCTGCGGCTTGATGCCGGCAACACGGTGTGCCTCAATATCCGGAATCTTTGCCTGGCCAAACTCGGCCGTTCGGATGAATTGCCGGTGTCCATTGAAGATACGCTGGCCGAAGATCCCGACAATGCGTTCAGCCATGCGGCGGCCGGATGGGCCTATCTGGAAAAAGGCGATCATATCCTGGCGCGGCAGCATTTTGCCGGGGCCTTGCGGCTGGCACCGGGCATGTCCTGGGCAGCGGCCGGGATGTTGCAGGCACTCAAAGCTAAAAATTTCCTGTTCCGGTTTTTTCTGCGCTATTACTTCTGGAGTAGTAACCTGAAAGGTAAGCAGCAGTGGATGTTTATTATCGGGACGTTTGTCGGTATTAATGCGCTGCACTCGCTGGATAGCTCTGTACTGGTCATTAAACTGTTACAAATGGCAGCGGTCACGTTTGTCTACCTCACGTGGTTTGTTGATCCGATCTTCAATGTGGTCATGCTCACCGATACAGAAGGCCGCCACCTGTTATCGGACCGACAACGCGACCGGTATCGCTATGTAGCAGGGCTGATGATCCCCGGGGCGCTGCTGGCGCTGGGCGGGTATATCGGAACTGCCATTATTACACAGAGCGCTACCTGGGTTTTACTCTGGCTGACGACCCTGAAGTGGCTGACGATTGCGTTTATTACCGGTATCTGTATGCTGGGGCTGGTTTTGCCGCTGAGTGCATGGATTGAGGCCGAAACGTATCGTATCCGTAACCGGTTGCAGTATATCTTTTACATCATGGCCCTTACGGCCGGGTTATGTATTGCTCTGTTGATCGGTAATAAAGGAGAGGCAATGGGTGTGCTGAACTTCTTTGCCCTCGAAATGGTGCTATTTATGCTCTTCCGGAATTATCTGGTTATTGAAGAACAGGATTGAGGCCGGTATCCAGTGAAAACTGACCGGTTTTGGCGGTTAACTGGCAATCGTTTCCGAACTTTACGGGCATAAAATTCCTTTTGAGTGAAAGACTGAGGTTGCTATGATCGAACTACCTGTCATCCCCTCCACCGAACAACGGAAAAAACGCCCTGACTGGCTGCGCGTTAAGCTGCCGATCGGGCCCGAATATGCCAAAGTACGTAAGCTGGTCGATACGTATAAACTGCATACTATCTGCGAAAGCGGCAATTGCCCGAACATGGGCGAATGCTGGGGCGCCGGTACGGCCACGTTTATGATTCTGGGAAATGTCTGTACCCGCAGCTGCACGTTCTGTGCGGTAGCGACCGGACGACCGAACGAATATGATACCGACGAGCCGCGCCGTGTGGCCGAAGCCATCGTTCTGATGAAGGTGAAACACGCGGTGATTACCTCGGTAAACCGCGATGAACTGAAAGACCGCGGTGCCGAAATCTGGTACCAGACGGTGCGTGCCGTTAAGGAAGCCTCGCCCGAAACAACCATCGAAACGTTGATTCCGGATGTGAAAAACAACTGGGACGCGCTTATCCGGATGATTGAAGGTGGCCAGGAAGTGGTGTCGCACAACATGGAAACTGTTGAGCGGTTATACCGCCGTGTACGGCCGCAGGCAAAATACGACCGCAGTCTGGAGCAGATCCGCCGGACCAAAGAATACGGACAACGCACGAAGTCGGGCATTATGCTGGGCCTCGGCGAAACCAGTGAAGAAGTATTCAAGGCAATGGATGATCTGGTTGTCAACGGGTTGGATATCCTGACACTGGGCCAGTACCTGCAGCCGACAAAGATGCACCACGAAGTAATTGAGTGGATTCATCCCGATACGTTTGCCATGTATCAGGAAGAAGGCCTGAAACGCGGCCTGAAATATGTGGAGTCCGGCCCGCTGGTGCGGTCGAGCTACCACGCCGAACGCCACGTTCATGTGTAAACAGTAATGAGTGGTTTGTGGTTAGTGATGTAATCAAGAGCCACCAACCGCAGACTACTCATTCATGAAAAAATACGACTTCATCATTGCCGGTGGCGGGATGGCGGGTCTGAGTCTGGCCTATCACCTGAGTCAATCCCCGCTTCGCGACCGGTCAATTCTGATACTGGATAAAGAAGAAAAAAAGCAGAACGACCGCACCTGGTGCTTTTGGGAGGAAGGTGAGGGACCGTTCGAATCCATACTGTTCCGGAAATGGCAAACGGTCGAATTCCACGGAACCGGTTTTGCCGGCCCGCTTGATCTGGGCAGTTATCAGTATAAAATGCTGCGCGGGATCGACTTCTATGATCATGTCCGCAGCCACCTCGCCCGGTTTCCTAATATTGAATTTCGTCAGGCTACGATTAACCGCGTAAAGGAGACTCCGCAGGGGGGCTTTGTCATTGCCGATGACGAACCGTATATGGCGAACTACGTGTTCGACAGCACCTTTCCGCTCAATCTGAAGGACCCCGACCGGCACAATCTGCTGCAACACTTCAAAGGCTGGGTCATTACGACCAATAAACCCTGTTTCGATGTGAACCGCCCGCGGATGATGGATTTCCGCGCCGATCAGCAGGGGGACTGCCGGTTTGTGTATGTGCTGCCCTTCAACGAAACCACGGCTCTGGTCGAATACACGATCTTCAACGAACGCCTGCTGCCCCAGGCCGATTATGAGCAGGCACTTAAGCAGTACATCGCCAATTTTCTGGATACCGGCGGCTATCAGATCAGCGAAACCGAGTATGGGGTGATCCCGATGTCGGACGTGCCGGCAAAAGAGCGGCCCTCGAAGCACATTGTCCGGATCGGAACGGCGGGGGGGCACACCAAGCCCTCGACCGGCTACACCTTTCAGCGTACGCAGCGCGCCATGCAGGCCATGGTCCGGAGTCTGGTCAGCCGGGGCAAACCCCGCCGGCGGCCGTCATGGGTGCGCAAACGGTTTAAGCTGTATGACAGCATCATGCTGAACGTGCTGGAACAGGGCCGCTATCCGGCCGATGATATGTTCACGCTCCTGTATCAGGATAATCCGACGTCCCGGATTTTTAAATTTCTGGACGAGGATACGTCGTTGGGTGAAGAGCTCAGGATCATTAATTCGATGCCCAAAAAACCGTTCACCCTTGCGCTGTTGAATGTATTGTGGCGCCGCGCGTTCTGAGCGCCGGCGCCTCGTGGCGGTTAACGGGCCTGCTGTGTTTTAGGCTGCGTTAACTTAATCAGTTGGCTGTCGATCCAGCGGGCAGCCTTTGTAATGGCGTATGGAACAGGAATCATATCGGTAACATGAATTTAAGCATTAACTGATGTGCAAATAACGACAGAAGGTATGCCATTATTCTGCCAATCAATACCCTAATTCTGCCAAAACGGACCTTCAGTCCGTTTTTTTTGGATTTGTGGCCAGGGAGTTAACAAAAATATAAGGTTGGTAACGAATTAGGTGCTGTTTATTTGGCCGTACTAACCCCGGGTTTGTGTTTGCTACATTATGGTGGGCATCTCCTGACGTGAAGAGATGCTAATGGATATACATTTAAGTAGTTTTTTTAAGCAGCAGTAGTTTATTTAGATGCTGATTTGTACTGAATAACTATTGACCTGCCGGATGCGTGCCTCTCTTATACTACTGGGAATATTGTATACATGGCTGAGCCAGGCTCAGTCGATAAATACCAATAGTCCTTATCGCGTTACTGTCCGGCATATCGGGGTTGATCAGGGCCTTCCGAACCGGACCGTCTTGCACGTTGGTCAGGATGGAGACGGGTTTATCTGGATTGGTACGATCGACGACGTATATCGGTTCGATGGCCGGCAGATTGTTCCATTGCCTGCGCTGGACTCCTCAGCCAGACATGTCAGGACGATTAACCTACTCATATCAGATCAGTTTGGCAATCTGTGGCTGAATGGCGGGGGCTCAGGTAATGAGCGCAATCAGTATGTTTTGTTGAAAGGACAAAAAAAACTGGCCCCTATTCAGGAGGCGTTTAAGAATGCTCCGTTTACTAATAACAGGGTTAATATTTTCGTCTCTTCGCCTAATAACGTGCTCCGGTATATCCGCACGAAGGATGGTACAATCTGGCGACAGGTAAAATCGGGAACATTTAAGCCGGTTTTCAGGCATCCCTTTCTCCGTAATAATTTTAAAGACGGCTTTTGTGAGACAGCCCGTAAAACGCTGCTGATTGCAGTGCCTTCCGGTACGGATCAATCGGGCACATTAACGGAAGTTGATAGTAATGGCCGTGTTCTTCGGCAGCGGTTTATGCCGAAGCTTATGAATCCGATTTATCAGGAGCTTGACGGCACCATTTACTGCAATACCTACATCGATTATGCCAGGGCGGCCATGCTGCCAAAGGGTGAGGCTGATGTGGTGCTGTACCGGTTGATGCCATCCGGCTCCCTTGAAAAGGTCTTTATTCCTTTTACCCGTGACAATAAAGACCCTGTACTGAATACGCTGGCCAAAGTAAATTCAAGCTATGATGCATTACACGGGCTTTTCTGGCTTTGCGGCCCGAATAAGCTCATGGCCTGGCACCCGCAGCATGGTGTAGTCTTTGACATCCGGCAAACAAGTTTCCCCTCGGCAAACATTGGCGAATACCGGAATGTGTTTGTTGACCGCACCGGTGCCGTCTGGATCTCAACCCTGAACGGAGTTGTGTTATTAACGCTGGAAGATAATCATTTCAGGCGCCTGCTGCATCTGACAGAACAGAACAAAACAGGCGAAAAACTAGCGATCAGGGGCATGGTACAGAATGGCCGGGAGTTGTGGGTAAATGCAAGTAAACCTTACCTGGTGAATCTGGAAACCGGTGTTGGCCGTCCGGCTTTTGCTGCGTCAAGTCATAAACTGATTTACACGCTGAATCTGTATCCGGCCATCCGTGGTCCGGAAGGAGCGATCTGGGCTTCCGCAGGGGATATTATCAACGTAAATCCGTCTGACTACAGGTTCGAAACAGGAAAGCTACAGTTGGATAACAGTAGCATCGCCTTGTGGCATGACGGGCGAAAACGGATATGGGTTGGCCATATGCGTGGTTTATCCGTTTTCGATACCGAAACAAGACAGGATCAGCTTTTTACCGGCTATAATCAGTTTAAAACGCTCGCCGAAAGCCAGGTAAACGGCTTTTTTCCGGATAAACGCTCCGGAAAGGTCCTGCTGGCGACAAACTCCGGACTGTATGTGCTGGATACGCTGAAAGGTGTTGAAGCGCGGTACAGCTCCGCCGGAAACGGGAAATTCCGGTTGCCTTTTGACAATATAACCTTTGTCTATCCCGACTCCGATCAGGCCGATACATACTGGCTGGCAACCCGTGGGGGAGGGCTGATCCGCTGGCACAAGCGCACTGGCAAAACGGTCGTGTTTACAGACAAGCAGGGTTTGTCGGATAATACACTTTACGCGATTTACGAAGACAAGTACCAGCGTCTGTGGCTACCCAGTAACCGCGGGTTGATGAGCTTTCACCGCAAAACCTTTCAGGTACAGATTTACCACACTGCCGATGGGATTGCCGATGAGGAATTTAATCTGCTGGCGCACTTGCGCAGTAACGATGGTCAGTTATTTTTTGGCGGTTTAAACGGGGTCACTGCTTTTTATCCGGACCGTATCCAGCCGCAAAAGCCGGTGTTTGTTCCGCTTTTAGTGACTCAGTATCAGAAACTGAATACCGAAACCGGGGCGATGGTCAGTCATTTTGCTGACTTTGAGGCAGACCACTCCATTCATCTGGCTCCGTCTGACCGGTTGTTCAGTTTGTCGTTTTCATTGCTTGATTTCCGGCAATTAGGGACCAACCGCCTTTGGTACCGGATTAAGGACTGGCAGGAAAACTGGGTGATGCAGGAGCAGCTCGATTTGCGGATCAATGGATTACCGGCCGGTGAATATACGCTTGAGGTGCGGGCACAGGCCGGTAATGGTACCTGGGTTTCGGATATTGTAAGCTTCCCTGTTGTGGTTGATAAACCGGTTTACCTGCGGACGTGGTTTTTGGTACTAAGTTTATTGTTATTGATTGGTGGCGGGCAACTGCTTTTCCGGTGGCGGAACCGGCAGCTGGTAGCCGATAAAATCCGGCTCGAACAGGAGGTAGCCCGCCGGACAGCGCAGATTGAACACGATAAGGCTATTATTGAACAGGATAAGACAATTATCGAAAAACAGGCAACCGATCTGCGGGCGAACGATACACTTAAATCCCGGTTTTTTGCCAACGTATCCCATGAGTTCCGGACGCCCCTAACGCTCTTGCTGGGTCCGATTCAGCATTTGTCGCGTCAGGTTAGTGAAACGGGTGCCCGCCAACTGTTGCAGACGATGGAACGGAATACGCAGCAACTGCTGACGCTGGTGAACGATTTGCTCGACTTAAGCCGTCTGGACGCCGGCGAGCTGATGCTGAACGAAAAGCCGGGAGATTTGTCATTGGGAATT
This sequence comes from Arsenicibacter sp. R0_47, assembly GCF_057652235.1. NCBI lineage: Bacteria > Pseudomonadati > Bacteroidota > Cytophagia > Cytophagales > Spirosomataceae > Arsenicibacter > Arsenicibacter sp. R0_47. The sequence continues at coordinate 636,880 of NZ_JBYFCJ010000001.1, forward strand.
ACGCAGGTCGTGGCCAATTTCATGCCGGCCGCTACTTATGAAGGCATTGACTTGCGGGTGACCGGAGCCGATGAGCCTGCCTGGATGCTGCTGGATTTACCGCGGTTTGAAACCGTTTTACGCAATCTCCTGAGTAACGCTGTGCGTTATACGCAGGCAGGCGGTTCGGTCACTGTCCGGCTTGTGCGCGGAGAAGGCGTAGTAACGGTAACGGTGACGGATACGGGAGCCGGTATTCATCCGGATGATTTGCCCTTTATCTTTGACCGCTATTTTCAGACCAGACAGGTTGATAAGCCACTTCGGGGTGGTACGGGTATCGGCCTTGCCCTGTGCCGCGAATATTGCAACCTCTGGGGTGGTAACCTGACTGTACATAGTGAATTAGGCGAGGGGAGTACGTTTACGATCACATATCCTGTCCGTCCGGTGTCAGCTCCTGTTGCTCAGGTTATGACTGGCTCCGTTGCAGTAGCCAGTGTTTTACCCATGCCGGAAAGTACCGGACCGGCTGCTACCACTAGCGGACAGATAACGGTGCTGGTAGTTGACGATCATGCCGACCTGCGGTTTTATATTCAGACCGTTCTTGCGCCATTCTATGATATTCAAACTGCCCGGAACGGTAAGGAGGCACTTGACTGGTTGAAAGCACAGCCTGAAAACGAGTTGCCGAAACTTATTGTATCCGATGTGATGATGCCCGAACTAGACGGACTGACCATGAGCAAACTGTTGCGGGAAGATCCTGTGCTGCGGTTTATTCCGATTGTGCTGCTTACGGCCCGTGCCGACCTCGACAGCCGCTTGCAGGCCCTTCAGCTGGGGGTTGCCGATTACCTGACCAAGCCTTTTCAGGAAGACGAACTCATTGCCCGGGTCCGTAACTTACTGGTGCGTGGCGAGGAGCAGGCCAACTGGCATACGTATGGTGCTGACCCCGGCCCCGACCTATCCGTTGACGTGGCTGAGTCTAACCAGCGACCGGAAGCTGAGTGGATAAATACTGTGCAGTTGATCATTAAACAGGAACTGAACAGTTCGTTGCTGAATGTCAGATATCTGGCCGATGCGGTTGGTATGAGTGAACGCCAGTTTTACCGGCAGTGTAAAGCCCTGACCGGTATGTCGCCTAACCAACTGATTCATGAGGTCCGGTTGCAGGTTGCCCATGAGTTGCTCCAGAAAAATCCGGAAGCGCTGGTAAAAAGCATTGCTCTGGAAGTTGGTTATAGTAAATCGTCGTATTTCATCCAGCTTTACCGCGAACGGTTCGGCGTTCCGCCGGGGCAGACCCTTACGCTTCTTTAACTATTGTTGTTGCCGGTAGTGCTAAGTTAACCTTAGTGCTACCGGCAACATACTATTATTTACAAGCCTCTCCCGTGACTACGTAGGTCATCGTGTCGCTAAACGTTTCTCCGCAGGCATTGGTATAACTCGCCTTTAAGCTGTACGTTCCCGGCGTCTTCACATTTACGGCGCTGACGGTATACGTACCGGTCCGCCGGTAAACCTGACTATAGACGAATGCCGGTCCTTCGAAGATAAAGCTGTTGCCATACCCGCTTCCGGTCAGCTTAACAGAACAGTTATCAGGTCCGAGTACGGCTGTCTGCGTAAACGAGCTGACCTGCGCCACCTGGGCCGGATTACAGCTTACCGAAACGGCTGCCGTTGCTGTAGCTACACAACTGCCGCCATTGCTTGCTGTGACGGCATAATCAGTGGTAGTGGCAGGTGAAACGGTAATGGCGGTTGTACTTGCACCTGTGCTCCAGGTGTAGCTGGCCGCACCGGAGGCGGTAAGCGTTACCGATTGTCCGCCTGTAAGCGTAGTGGCTGACGGGCTGATGGTAACCGTCGGACTGCTGTTGACGGTAATGGTTGCCGTTGTGGTTGCTGAACAGCCACCACTGCTGACCGTGACAGAATAAGCCGTTGTGCTGGTTGGCGAAACGGTTATGGCTGCGGTTGTCTCACCTGTCGACCACGTAAAGGAAGAGCCTCCCTGCGCTGTCAGCGTGGTAGCAACGCCCTGGCAGATGGTCTGATTGCCGCTAATGGTGGCCGTCAGTGTACTTGGCGTTCCCTGAAACTCGTAGGCACCCATATCAATCGTTGTATTAAACGGTCGGGTGGCATTGGCCAGATCGGTGGCTGGTCCGTTGGCGGCGGTATAAACGTCATTGCTGCCACTATTGATGGCCGGCGAACAAGCCAGAAGCGTCAGGTCGTTGTTGGCTTCGTTGGTAAACAGCGGATCGGCCGTGCGGTTATTACCGGCATCTGTGTAGGTTGTACTGGCCGGATCAATCAGGCTGTTTTGTAGCATCACATCCTGTTCGCTCAGGTAGTTGAAATTGGCAGCCGCGTCTGCATTGTTGCGGATGATGCTGTTAAAGACGGCAAAATTCGCCCCTTCGCCTCCCGAGAAAACAGTGCCGCCACTCCGCGCTGTATTACGGTTAATGGTGCAGTTGATCAGGGTGAAACTGGCACCCGCACTAATGGCGCCGCCGACTTCTGCCCTATTACGGTTTAGGTTAGTGTTTATCAGGATATGATTACCGCCGTTTGCATAAACTGCTCCGCCCGGCCCGCTATTGTCTGATCCGTTCTGCTGAAACAGATTACCGACGATGTTGCCACTGTTGTACTGGTCAATGAATAAAGCACCGCCGTTTTTTCCTGATCCGAGCGTATTGGTTTGCCATTGTACAAGGCTGAACATGTAAGGCGCTGTGATGTGGGCACCACCGCCACCGCCGGATGCAGTGTTACCGGTAAACGCGCTGTTGACCGCCGTCAGGCTCACAGCTTTATCAAAAAGAGCCCCGCCTTTGGCCGTCGCTGTGTTCTGGTTCAGGATGACATTATCTAACAGAAGTCCGGCACCGTCAGCGCCCTTTACCAGAATAGCGCCGCCACTGCCGGCAGTGGCGACATTTTCGGTAAAGGTGCTGCTTCGGATCGTACTGACACCGACTGCCGTTGTACTGACCAGAATAGCGCCCCCGCCAGCGGTATTGGTGAAATCCGTTTCTGCGCCGTTGGCCGTATTCCGGTAGAACCGGCTGCCCGAAATGTTTACAAAAGGAGTTGCGGCAAAGATGGCCCCGCCACCCATCAGGTTAGCCGTACCGGTGGCCGTGTTGCCGGAGAAAGTACTGTTGTTGACAGTTAGCGTGCTGCGTGCCGGTACGGAAATACTTCCCCCCAATGTGTTTGTATTGCCCGTGAACGTGCAGCTGGTAAATCGGGCAGTAGTTGGATAGCGCGCTGAAAAACCGCCGCCACCAATGGTATTGTCCTGGCTGTTGCCTGTGTTCTGGTCAAAGAGCGTATTGTCAAATGACACATTCTCTGCAAAGTCAACGCCAACCCCTGCTCCTTCCTGGTAGCTTGTATTCCGGGAAATAATACAGTTTTGGAACTGTATACTGGCTACTTCACTGGCGGCAACCCCGCCGCCGCGTCTGGCATTTTCACCAATTGTATTCTGGCTGATGGTAACTCCGGTCAGCAATGTATTCAGTCCGTTGGCATTGAGCCCGCCACCGCCCAGACTGCTCCGGTTGCCAATAATATTGCCGCCGGTTATGGTTAGCGAATTGGACGAATGAATACCTCCGCCCAAACCCTGAAGCGATACATTCTGGAGAATATCTGTCTGGTTCAGTACGAATGCTTTTCCACGGATGGCATATACACCGCCTCCATCTGCGACCGCCGTGTTCTGACTTACCAGCGAGCTGGTCAGGGTCAGGGATCCGTTGGTGCTGTAGATGGCACCGCCCCGGTTTTCTGAACGGTTATTGATGAGGGTACTGCTCAGAAGCGTAGTCGTCATATAATCACCATAGATGGCACCGCCCCGGTTGGCTGAATGGTTGTTGATGAGGGTACTGCTCTCAAGGGTAGCTGTCAGGTAATTACCATAGATAACACCACCGTTTGTTGATGCGCTGTTACCGGTGAATACACTGCCGGTTATACCTGCCACCGCCGTTCCGCTGTCGCTGGCATCGGCGTAAATAACCCCGCCGTTAACGGCTGTATTATTGCTGAAAACACAATCTGTAATGGTTGTCTGGTTGATCCCTTCCAGTACTGTATCAAGGTATAAAACCCCGCCGTCAGTGGTTGCTGTATTACCGGTAAATGTACAGCTCCGGAACGCAGACAGGGAGATGTTGGCAATGTCGGGCCCTTCCCCGTAGTTAAAACCACAGCAGCCATCTAAATAGGCAACCCCGCCGGCCGGCGCTGTATTTCCGGCAAATTCGCAGTTAACGGCCGTCAGGCTGATAACCCCTGCGTAGGGAAACCAGCTGAATGCTCCACTGCTGTTGGTGCCTGTATTGTTCAAAAAACGGCAGTTTGTGATCACTGGCTTTACTTCACCAAAATAGGTGCTGGCGCCAAAGGCCCCACCCCTGAACGCGGTATTGCGGATAAAGGTAGTATTAGCGATTATCGGGTTGGCGTGACCGGGGTTTGCGGCTGAACCAGATGCACTAAACTGAATGGCTCCTCCCTTATCGCCGGAACCCGTGTTGCTGGTAAAATAACAATTCAGGATTACCGGGCTGGCCGTTGCTCCTTCGGCCGCCACGCTGCGAAGACCACCGCCCCCTTCTGAACTGTTCCCGTCGACCATACAGTTTATGATGGTTGGATTACTGCTGTTGCCTGAGCCGGAGGCCTTGTTATTAATCCCGCCGCCCCGGTTATCAGCAGGCCTGGTTTTGGCATACCCGCCCGTAATGACAACGCCGTCGAGCCTTGTTGCGTCGCTGACATTACTGAATGAAACGACATGGAGGCTGTTGGCGTCGTCCAGTATATTGTTTCCGTCAATATCACCGCTAAGGGTTGTGCTACCGGGCGTGCCGGTACTGGTGCTGATCACCCGGCCGATGGCAGCGTCTCCGCTAATCGTATAGCCACCATAGACTTCTACGCCTGAAGCAATCGAAAAACTGGCCGTTCTGTCGGTCGTACTGGTAGTCGGTTTGTAAAGCCCTGCCCCGACAAGGAAGGTAGTGCCTGAACAGGCCGTAGCAAGCGCCGCCGGAAGCCGGTCACCGGCCAGTGCATTGGCCCAGTTGCTGCCGTCTTTGGCGCCGTTTCCGGCTGGAGTTACATGCACGGTTGTCTTACAAAAGGGAGCAGGCGGGCAGGCGCCGGTAGTAATCGTAAATTCAGGGCAGTTGGTATCTATGGCTTCCCAGCCACTGGTCGGGATGGTGCCATTGGGTGCCGGGTTGCGATAATACGCGACTACACTACCGGCTTCTGTTTCTTTGTAAACATACCATTGAGGTTCCGCAAAGGACGGAATGCCCGGGTTACCCGTAACATACCCGAAAAAATAGATTTCATTACCTTTGGCAGCGGAGTAAAGATTCAGGCTTTCAACGTATAGTTCTAAGGTAACTCCACCGGCGAGTTCGCAGGTATTGCTTATACAGATGGATAAAGGCGGTGCCTGGGACACCTTTCCGGTGCCGGGCAATCCTGCCGGGGGGAGATTTTTACGGATATTGTGAGCAGCAGGTAGTGCTGGTTTGGCGAATGCGGTTACGGTACTGGCCAGCATTATCAGAAAAATAAGGATCCGAAAGGAACTGTCCGGATATACTGGCCTGCTGACAGGCAGTGGAGGTATGTATGGTAAGTTTTTCACGTTATAGGTTTCTTTACAAGAATAAGGCAGTTAGTGGATTAGCTACCGGTGATTACTGGCTAGGGTAGGACTCACCGGTAGCTGAAATAGTAGGTAACTTATTTACAAGCCGTTCCGGAGACTACATAGGTCATAGAATCGTCACTGATTTCGCCGCATGCGTTCTGATAGCTTACCCTGAAGGTATAGGTGCCTGGCTGCTTCACATTTAACCCGTTGACCGTGTATGTCCCCACCTTACGGTAGACCGCACTGAAGACATAGTCCTCCGGCCCGGTGATGGTATAGCCGGTTCCGTAGCCCGTGCCGGTGAGTTGCACCGAACAGTTGTCGGGGCTGAGCACGGCGGTTTGGGTGATTGAAACGGCATCGGCGATGATAGTCCGGTCGCAGGCTAGTGAAATCTCCGATAAGGCCGTAGCCGAGCATTGGCCGGTGGTGCCGGTGACAGAGAGGGTGGTTGCTGAGATAACGTTGCTGACGGTGATGGCCGATCCGCTCATGCCATTACTCCAGGTATAGCTGTCGGCGCCAGTGGCAGTGAGCGTAACGCTTTGCCCGATGGCAACGGCCGGGGCAGGGGTTGCCGTGATGGACACCGAAATGCCGCCACCACCCAGTGGCCCGCAACCCACGACGATTGTAACACCATAATTCCCGAATTCGCCGCAAGGCAGGGCAGAGGCAGAGCCTGCCTGTGTAATGCCGGCCTCATTGATAGACGACAGATAAAACTCCCAGCTGCTACCGTTCCACCGTAACTGATTGCCATTCAGTACCCACGAAGGAGCGCCCTGGTAGGTTTCGCCCGGCGTATAGATGCCGCCCAGCCCGTTGGTATTATCCGTTACAATGATAGTACGGGGAACATAAGGCGCACAGGGGTCAACCGGCGGGGTAAAGCTAACAGTACCGTTAGCAGTTGCCGAACAGGTTCCGCTCGTACCCGTTACGGACAAGGTGGTCACCGAAGTGACATTAGACAGCGCTATACTTGTACTCTGTACACCGTTACTCCATGTGTAACTGCTTGCGCCCGAGGCTATCAGTGTAACACTGCCTCCCGACGCAATGGTCAGGCTGGGGATGGCCGAGATACTGACCGGAGCGCAGACAACTGCAAAGGCGTCGGTTACCTGCTCATGCGAAAAGTCGTGGTTCGAAATCCCCAGTTTCCGGTTTGCCCCAACCGCATCTGACGTAAATTGTACTACCCACTGCCCCTGGGTCGTCGTCGAACTCCAGACAACGGTATTGCCCGGGCTATTGACCCCCTGTACCTGTAAGTGCAGTGAAATATCATTGGCATCGGAGACTGTGCCATTGTACAGCGAGGGATAGTAGGTTTCGCCCACAATGCCCCCAGTCATGGTCGCTGTCACACTTTGCCCGACCGTGTAGCTGGTTGAGTTAGGGGAGAGCGTAACGGTCAGTGCAGGTTTGGGCAATACCGTAAACCCACCCAGGTCGGTATCGGCAAATTCGTTGTTGGCGGCATTTCCCACATCGAAAACACGATTACTGCCGGCTCCCGTAAAGCGTACCACAAACCAGGCGGATGTTTGCCCGCTTTGCCAGGTAAGCGTGTTGTTGGAGTTTCCTTCGCTGTTTTCGATGAATGAAAGTTCGGAGACGGGCGTACCCATATCTGTCGGATCGCCGTCATACAGCGACAGTGCATAGCTCCGGCCGCTGGTGCCGCCTGTCAAGGTTACGGTAACGCTTTGTCCGATAGTATACGTAGCAGAAAGGGGGGATACCGAAACTGACAGCGTATTTGGTGCTGAGAGGGAGAGATGTTCCGGACCGGCGTGCAGGTGGGATGGAATACCTGCCAGACTTGCCTTGACCGTGAACACTAACAGCAAAAGAGAAAATATAACTGACTTCATGGAGGGTGAAGCGATTAACAAACGTGATGATTGAAACATATATCGGGTAGGCTGTAAACGTTATGGGCAGCTACCGGTAACCTGGAATGAAGTGATAAACGGTGGGGTGCCAGGCGTATCATACACTACAATGTAATACGTACCGGCCGTACGTAAGTCAGTAACCCCAAGAAGCCGGTTAATGACGGGGGCACGGAATCCCTTAATGCCGAGATAGTTTCCCGGGCCAGTAACGGCAAACCATCGTCCTGTACCGGTAAAGGTAGTCCGGCCGGGACAATTGGCCCCGCCAAGTACCACCGATGCCGGTGGTGTAGCCGTCAGCGACAGGGTGCCCGTACAGGTATTTGACGAGGATACACCCCCCGGCGCGACCCAGTTGGACGTACTGCCAGTAAGGCTAAAGTTTTTCAGCGTGCCGCTATTCTGGGCATTGGCCAGATTGCTCAGGCTGGTGACGCTGGTATTGGTTCCTCCATCATCCCCCTGATTGAACGTATAATAAGCCCGTAAACCCGTTTGCGTAGCCGGATTAAGCTGACAGGCATAATTCAGGGCAATCTCATATTCAGGAAGCGCACGATCCCAGATGCGTACTTCGTCCAGCGTACCGACAAAATAACTGCTCATCGATTTGGTTGCTCCCACGTAGATTTCATCACCAACCGTATTCAGGGTTGTCAGGCTGGCAGGCAGGGATTTGGTTTCTTTCAGCACACCATCAATGTAAAACGAGACCGCTGTACTGGCGGCTGGATCCGTACTAACAGCTACATGGTGCCATTTACCATCATTTACCGCATAGCTGCCTGTTACGTTTGCCCCGCCCAGATAGACCGCCAGATACCCTGTGTTCCGCATAACAAATCCCCAGCGACCGCCTGCGCTGGTATTGCCCCAGTCCATGATGTAGGAGTCGGTGGTTGCAGAGGTTTTAATCCAGGCTTCAACGGTGCGCGCCGAATTGCCGGCAACCCCGTTGAGGCCGGTTGCGACGTAGTTGCCCGTCGCGAAGTTTAGCGCGGCGCCTTTGGCCCGCACAGTAACGGTAGTACTTGCTGTTGCCGAACAGTCGCCGGTTGTTGCCGTTACGGAGAGCGTGGTTGTGCTGGCTGGGGCAACGACCACTTCTGCATCGGTCTGTCCGTTGCTCCAGCGGTAGGTTGTGCCCGTACCGGTTGCCGTCAGGGTGAGGTTTTGTCCGGCGTTGATGGTCGGAGTGTTGGGTGTAATCCGTACTGACGGGCTCGACAAGGCACCACAGCCTACTGTCAGATAAGGATAACCGCTGCCGGACGACCAGCCATCGCAGGGGATATACGACGGCGACCCTCCTTTATTGGTGGCCAGCACTGTTTTGTAAACGGTATGATAAATCTGCCATTCGGTACCCGTCCACTGGATGATCTGGCTATCCATTTTCCAGGAAGGAGCACCGTTAATCGTACCATTGACAAGATAGGAGCCGTTGTAGTTATCATTACTAAAGCTATATGTATCGATGCGTGTAAGCGGCACCGAACATGATGAGGTCTGTAGGTTGGCCGTGTTATCTGCCACACGGGGAGTTAGAGGTGAATTCGGGACTATGATTTGCCGCTGTGCCAAAGCAATCCGGCCAGCCGGCCCTGATATGAGAATCAGGATTAAAACCATTAGTCTGATTATGTTAAACGGTGATGGCTTACTGAGGGTACAATACTGGATAAGATGATAACTACTGTTAATTCCGGACATAAAGTCTGATACCTTGGTTGATTCGTGAAGATGTTTTGGCCTGTCCGGCCATGTTGGTGTTGCTGAGTTGCTGATGGTCTGTATTGAAGCAGAACTTCAGCAACTCAGTAACTATCGGAGACAAAAGGTTTATTTACAGGCCTCGCCTGTGACGACATAAGTCATGGTGGCGTCGCTGGTTTCGTCGCAGGCATTTTTATAGCTCGTCTTGAGTGTATAGGTTCCTGGCTGAGTCACGTTTAAGCCGTTGATGGTGTAGCTGCCCACCCGCCGGTAGATCGCACTGTAGACGTAGCCGCCTGGGCCGGTAAAGACGAAACCTGTCCCAAAACCTGCACCTTTCAGGGCTACGGAACAGTTGTTCGGCCCGAGTACGGCCGTTTGGGTTACCGATGTAACCTTGGCCGTTATTGCGGGATTACAGGTGACAGACACCGTTGCTGATGCCTCGCCAATACAGCCGTTTTGGTCCATGCCTAAAACAGTATAAGTGGTTGGTTTTGAGGGAGAGCCTGTTAATACAGTCGTGTTCGCTCCGGTGTTCCATGTATACGAACCGGCTCCGGAAGCCGTAAGCGAAAACGTATCCCCACCCGTAATGGTCGTGGCAGAAGGATTTATTGTAACGGTTGGTGATGTGTTCACCGTGATGGTTGCGTTTCCGGTCATGGTTGAACTGCAACCGTCACTTGTTCGGGCAGCCTCTACAGTATAGGTACCGGTATTGGTCTGGCTTCCAAATGAGATAGCCGAATTGGTTCCCTGAATCGCTGTACCTGAATTGGTGTTGCCCAGCTTTAATTGGTATGTGACACCCGACTCGGAGTTTGATAAGCCAATAGCTACACCACTGCCGCCAGTACAATAGCTGCCGCCACCTGTAACGGTGTACTGCGTAGGCGGGGCGCATAGAACGGTGACGGTGGCCGAGGCCGTGCCGGTACAGCCATTTGAGGTGCCGGTAACTGAGTAAACGGTTGTCTGGGTTGGTGATACACTTACCGTTGTGTTGGAGTTGGCGGGGGAGATATCCCAAAGGTATGTGTCAGCTCCGGAAGCTGTCAGCGTTGCCGACTGACCACTTATAATGGTTTGTGAAGAAGGAGCTATATCGACAACCGGCGCATCAGGATTTACCAAAGACCCACACCCCCCGCTGAGCGTAAGTGCACCAAATCCACCCCAACCCGTACAAGGCAGGTTGGTTTTTGACCCTGAATTGCTGGTCGCAAATTGCCCGTACTTGTTGTAAATAATTTCCCATTGGGATCCCGTCCAGCGGATGGTAAACAGTTCTCCCTCTCCGGGCGTTCCGGGGCTGGTCCATTGGGGGGCACCATTGTACGTACCCGCAGGCGTGTACGTACCCGTTGCATTTGCGGGTACTTCAGTACTGGACAACACGACGTTCTTGGGCACAAACGCACACGGAGATTGAGCGTTCACCGCAGCGAACGCGATGAGGGTAAGAAAAAATGCAGTTGCTACTTTCTTCAGTAGTAGCCTGGTTGGTAAATAATTAGTTGTCATTTTGCAAAAGGTTAAACTTAGTTTGACATTATATTGATTACTTACAGGTTTTGCCCGTGATCATGAAGGTCATGTGTTGTCGCTGATTTCGCTGAAAGCGTTCTGGGTAAGGAGAAATTAGAACGCCTCCAGCTGTAAATAATACCAGGATGCTTAGGGTTACAAAGTAACAACATGTGTACCTAGGATGGGGGGAAATCAATACCCGAATCCTGCCAATCAATACCCGAATCCTGCCAAAAGTGGTTTATTTTGGTGATAGGTTACTTCTGAGGGTAGGTTTGCCAGTGGGAGATGGCAACGCAAGTTTATCCTTTGTGTAATTGTAGATAAGATAAGTAAACAAGAGTTAGGGGGAGACTCATAAAAAAAGCCGCGGTATCCTGAGCGGAACCACGGCCTTGAGGAGCTTGTCTGCGTACTGATTTTGCCTTCTTTTCATGGGTGTTGCCGGTTAGTCGATGGCTACTTTGCGGCGGCTGGCCTTCAGATCACCGCGCTTCTTCTTGTCGGCCTTGCGCTCTTCCTGCGACGCCCGGCTTGGCCGGGTTGCCTTGCGGGGCTTCGGCACCTCAAACGCCTTTGCGATCAGCCGGAGAAATTTCTGCGTTACCTTCTCTTTGTTGGCCAGCTGCGTCCGTTCGGTCTGGTGCGTCAGTACCAGCTCGCCTTCGGTGGTCAGTTTGTTGGCGAGTTTCTCCAGCAGAACAGCCCGTTCGTCGTCGGTCAGCGCGGTTGAGCCGGAGACGCTGAAGCGCAGTTCGGCTTTGGTCGAAACCTTATTGACGTTCTGACCTCCCTTGCCGCCACTGCGGGCAAACTGGTAAGTGATTTCGGGTAGTAATTTTTGTGTGTCCATAAACAGTCTGTTACGGGAGGACAACACCAGTAACCCTGCAATATGTTTCAGAAAGCACCTGAGCCTTTACTTTTTTCAGTTCAGGTTACCGGATTGACGGTTCAGCCGTGAGGCCGCTGGTAGTGTGCGGCCCATACCCCAACTTTGACCCATCAAACAACAAATACTTTCCTCTTTTTACCATGAATAAATTGATCGGTCTGGGCGTGGCACTGGCAGCCACGTGGCTTATGGCGGCCCGTGTCGCCGATGTGTTGTCCGATACGGGGGTAACGATGGACAACGTGCGTCAGGGTACGCTGCAAAACCTGACCGAAGAACGCTGGTTTCAGTTCAGAAGTACCAATGCCATGCGGCAGATGGCCCGACGGATTCCGGAAAGCTCCCGGGCAACGGCAGTACGGGCCCTCGGTAAGGTGGTCCGGTCTTACTGCGAATCCGCTGAGTTTAAAAAGGAATTTCTGGGTTGGGTAAAGCAGAAATACCCTTACGACGACCGGTACAGCGATGAAAACATTGCCTCGCAGGAGCAGGCGGTCGGGCAGATGGATGGCATGGTGAACCAGCAGCTGGGTATGATGCAGCAGGCATATGCACAGATTGATCCGGCCATGCTTCAGCAGGTTGTCCGGGCACAGCTTCAGCAACAGGAGCAGGAACTGGCCGGTCTGGAGGGGGATGACCGGACGGCGCTGGCCACGGAGATCAGCGATGTGAAAAAGATGCTGAGCGCCACCGCCGGCAAACCGGCCGCGTTTAAAACGCAGTATCTGGCCTACCAGAACCGTAAACTACAGAAACAGGCGGCGGGCAACATCGCCGGCGAAAAGGAAAAAATAGCAGATGCCAAAGTACAGAATGCCGAATATCACAGCCAAAAAGCTGCGTTTGATGCGCATTCGGATGCCCGTCCGCTGCTGAAAAAACGCTTAAACGAATTTATTGCGCTGTGTAACGATGTGGATTTCGGGGCACAGACTGTGCAGAAAGGTTACCGGCTGGAGTTTGTTAATCCGGTACACCAGCGCAAACCGGCGGAGTGGAAATTCCTCTACCGCCTGGGTAAAGAACCGGTAATGGAGGCCAAAGCCTTTGCACAGGCCTGGCTGACAGATCTGGAAAGAGTACGATAAACGACTTTTATTTTCATAGGTTAGGGAGTTTCTACAGCCCGTCGACGCTTATCGACGGGCTGTTTTGTTTTACTCTACTATTCATGTAGTCATTTGCTCGGAAAGGAAAACAATCACCGCCGGAGCGGGTTCTGACTGCATAAACAACAAAACAACGTTATGACCCCGAATGCACATACAGGCCAGTTGGTAGACCGTACGGTTGAGGCCTTTAACGGAGAGGCAATTGCCGTTTCGGCACAGGATGGCATCTCTCTGATCGATAACTGGATCAGCTTCCTACATAGTGGTGACGCATCGACGAACCCGATTGCAAGCCTGCTCAGCGAACTCAAACTTGAACTACAGCGGGGTAATCCCGACAGCAATCATATTCAGGATGTATTGTTACAGCTCTCGGACCGCGCCTATGACGCAGCCAAAGGACAGGAAGAACTGGCACAGAACCAGCTGAAAGAGCTTAGCGCCGCGCTGCGGGAGTTTAGCCGGCAACTGGGCGGCGAACGCGGTGATGCTAATACTGCAGGTCGTGCGCCCATGACCAGCACCGTTGGTCAGACCAGCATTGCCGGTGTGGCTAATATAACGGCAGATGATGCAACACCAACCAGTACGCTTAGCGGACAGTACCGGACGCAGTCGGATGCGGGCAATACGCAGGCAACTCCCGGCGATGATGAGGCCATGGCTGAAAACACGCAGGGTGGCGGGGCATATGGCTCCGGATACGGTACAGGCTCATCAGCGGTGGAAGACGACGAAACCTCAGGCACCGGCCGTGGCACGGCTGGCGATATGGACGACAACACCAGTCGTCAGCAGGAAAATACTGAATTGCATGGTAACGAATAAACGAAACGGCAATGGGCTCTAACAATCTGGAACAAAGCATGCTTGATGATACGCTGACCCTGTTCCGGCAAAACGAATCATCGACAGTTTCACCTGCGCAGGGTGTTATGATGATTGACGGCTGGTTGCAGGCGCTGGATAAGGACCCGCACCTTGGCCATATCAAAGACGATCTGACGGAGCTGCGCAATCAACTTAATGCCGGTCACCCTGATCCGGGTAAAGTCCGGACGCTCATGGGGCAGCTGGCTAATCAGATTGAGGATGTAGCGCAGGGACCTTATTCGCAGGGGCAATGGACCGGTGGATTACAAAGCATGGCACAAATCATACGGCAATTCGGGAATAGCCTGTAATTTGGGGCTTCATTCAACCTCCCGAACACATGATTGTCACATTAACCTTAAATCCTGCCGTTGATACCAGCACAACCGTTGAGCAGTTTGTGCCGGAGCAGAAACTACGCTGTGCGGCTCCGCGCCACGATGCGGGCGGGGGCGGTATCAACGTCTCGAAAGCCATCCGGCGGCTGGGCGGTGAGTCACTGGCCTTGTTTACGTCGGGTCGTACGCAGGGACTGCTGTTGCAGGAACTGGTAGAAAAAGAAGGGATTACCCATCAAATTATTGGTATTGAAGGCAGTACGCGGGAAAACTTTATTGTTACCGAAACATCCACCAACAACCAATACCGGTTTGGGATGCCCGGTCCGGCGTTGACGAGTGCCGAAGCCGATGTGTGCCTCGCGGCCCTGCGCACGCTGAACGGGGCAACCTATGTAGTGGCCAGCGGCAGCATGCCGGAAGGATTGCCGGTTGATTTTTATGCGGTGATTGCCCGTGAAGTGAAAAAGCTCGGCGCCCGGTTTATACTGGATACGTCCGGCGAACCGTTGCGGGCGGCCGCGAACGAAGGCGTTTTTTTACTTAAACCAAACGTCGGTGAGCTGGCGAAAATGGTGGGTACTGACAAGCTGGAGCTGAGCGACGTTGACGATGCCGCGCTCGACATTATTCATCGGGGCAATTGTGAAGTAGTCGTGGTATCGCTCGGACCACAGGGGGCCATGCTGGTGACGAAAGATGGTTATGAACACATACCAGCCCCGCCGGTCAAGAAACTGAGTACCGTCGGGGCTGGTGATAGTATGGTTGGGGGCATGGTCTATGCGCTGTCGCAGGGCAAAACCTATGCCGACATGGTGCGTCAGGGTGTTGCCTGCGGATCCGCCGCTACGATGAACCCCGGCACCGAATTATTTAAAAAAGAGGATGCGGAACGGTTGCTGGCCTGGATTAACCGGGGCCGGTAATTACCGCATCTGCTGCGCATCGAGGGAGCGCCGGGCTTTGTCGGACAAGGCCCGGACACCCATCAGCAGCCCGGCAAAGCGCGGGTCGCTGGTCAGTCCTTTCTTGTAGCGGCTGTAAATCTGCTGGAGTACCACACTGTTTTTGAATAACCCGAATACATAGTAATACAAAATCTCCGACACATCGCGTCCGCTCTTCGCCGCATACCGGTCGGCAAACGCCTGACGGGTCAGATTGCCGGGGAGCCATGACAGGTTAAAGCCCTTTTCAAAATCCTGATCGGTGGCTTCGGCCCAGTAGGAGAGAGTGGTGCCCAGATCCATCAGCGGATCGCCGACCGTCGTCATCTCCCAGTCCAGCACGGCCTTAATGTGGGTCAGGTTCTGCGCATCCAGTACCACGTTGTCGTATTTGTAATCGTTGTGAATCAACGTGGGTGCTTGCCCGGCCGGTACGTGCTGCTGTAGCCAGTGCGCCAGTTCGTCCATAACGGCGATTTCGTCTGTTTGGGCGGCCTGATAGCGTTTGTACCAGCCCTCGATCTGTCGCTGTACATAGCCGTCCGGTTTCCCGATCTGAATCAGTCCCGTCGCCTCAATGTCAATCGCGTGCAGTTCGGCGAGGTTGTCGCAGAGTGCCTCCGACAAGTGGCGCATGGTATCGGCCGTCAGCGTTTGGGCCAGCTGCCGTGCCTGATGCGCCCGCAGAATAACCCCTTCGACCCGCTCCATGATGTAAAACGGATAACCCAGTACGGCCTCATCGTCGCAATAGAGTAAGGGCGCCGGTATTTTATGGTAGCCCGTCTGTTGCAGGGCCGACAGAATCCGGAACTCGCGGCCCATGTCGTGCCCGCCCTTGATGGCTTTAGCGCCGGCCGGTGGTCTCCGCAGCACGTATTCCGTCGCATCAGCGCGCAGAAAATACGTCAGGTTGGAGTAGCCACCCGGAAACTGCGCTACCGACGCGACCGGCCCGATCGCCGGGTTTACCTGAGCCAGGTACTGATTCAGCCGGTCGGTATCGAGTTCTTCGCCCGTCCGGACCGACACGGGTTGATCCACAGAAAGCATAGTGTTGATTTACGGGTTTGGTGCTTTAAACTGTTTCAGGATGGTTTTGGCCAGCGCCATTTTGTGCACCTCATCGGCACCGTCGTAGATACGGGCGGCCCGCTCGTGCGAATACCAGAATGCCAGCAGAATATCGCTGGTCATGCCAAGCGCGCCGTGGGTCTGGATGGCACGGTCGACAACGCGCAGCATCATGTTGGCCGTGAAGAACTTGATCATCGAAATTTCGCCCCTGACAGCAGCGGCGCCCAGTTCGTCGATGTGTTTGGCCGTGCGGAGTACCAGCAGTCGGGCAGCATCAATCTCGGCGCGGCTTTCGGCAATGAATCCCTGAATAAACTGCATGTCGCCCAGTAGTTTGTCTTCCGACAACCGGCGGCTCACGGCATACTGACACATCAGCTCAAAACTCCGCTCAGCGATGCCGATAAACCGCATGCAGTGGTGAATGCGGCCGGGGCCAAGGCGCTCCTGCGCCAGCAGAAAACCGGCCCCTTCCGGCCCGATCAGGTTGGCTTGCGGCACCCGCACGTTTTCATAGCGCAGTTCGGCATGGCTGGCCCAGCTGTCGCCGGCATGACCCATCACCGAGATATTGCGGATAAACTGCACGCCCGGCGTATCCATCGGCACCAGAATCTGGCTGGCGCGTTTGTGGGGGGCCGCCTCCGGATTGGTCACGGCCATCACGATGGCAAACGCCGCACCGTCGGCAGAGCTGGTAAACCACTTGTGGCCGTTGATGATGTACGCATCGCCGTCTTTTACGGCGGTTGTGCCCATCATGGTTGGGTTTGAGCCGGCAAACTCGGGTTCGGTCATGCTGAAACAACTCCGGATCTGTCCGTCCATGAGCGGATGCAGGTAGGCTTCCTTCAGGTGGGCGGGAGCGTATTTGTGCATGAGTTCGGTGTTGCCGATGTCGGGAGCCTGCGTGTTAAACACAAAATGCCCGAACGGGCTTTTCGCCAGAATCTCACTAATCTGCCCGAACTCACACAGGGTCAGGCCGAGGCCACCGTCTTCTTCCGGCAGGTGAAGCCCCCACAAACCGGCCTGTTTTACCAGCTGCCGTTTTTGTTGCAGGACCGGCTCAACCGCCGAAAAGTTATGCGTCAGGTTGTCGGGTGTTTCGAGGGGGTAAAGCTCCTGCTCAACGAATGCCTTTATCCTGGGCAGCAGCGTTTGCAGACGGTCAGTAAGGAACAGGGTTTCCATATTGTAAGGATAACGTATATAAAATCAGAACCAGTCGGGTTGCATCTCCAGCGTAACGCGGGCCGGCGCGCTGAGACGCTGTAGCAATGCATCGGTTTTAATCAGTTCATAGTCGAAAAAATAACGGGCCGTCATGATCTTGCCCTGATAAAACGGCTGATCGGCAGCATGGGCGTTGGCCAGCGCCTGACTGGCCGTGATGGCCTGTTGCAGCCATCGCCAGCTGATGGTTACGAGGCCGAACAGCTCCAGATATAGGGTGGCATCGGCCAGAAACGCTTCCGGATTTTCCCTTGCCTGACCGAGCAACTGACCGGTCAGCTGCCGGACGCGCTCGCATACCGCGTTCAGCGTATCGGCGAGGGATTGCAGGGCCGGTATTTGCTGCGCTTCCGCGATGGTTGTCATCACGGCCTCAAAATAAAGCTGTGCCGCTTTTCCGTGTTGCAGACTGATTTTCCGCCCCAGCAGGTCCAGCCCGTGAATGGCCGTGGTCCCCTCGTGAATCGGGTGAATCCGTGCCTCGCGGTAAAATTGTTCAACAGGGAAGTCGGTCGTATAGCCTGCCCCGCCCAGAATCTGAACCGCCGCCGAGGTCGTCAGGCAGCACATTTCGGACGGATACGACTTGGCAACCGGGGTCAGCAGGTCGAGCAGGAGCAGGGCATTGTCCCTGGCTTCGCCCGTTTCGACATGGGCAAGGTCAGCGAGGTAGCTGCAATACAACAGCAACGACAGGGAGCCCTCAACAACTGATTTCTGGAACAACAGCAGCCGTTTGACATCGGCATGGTTGATGATGAGCGTTTGCGGCAGGGCAGGGTCCTTTTCCGTAATCCGGCGTCCCTGCGGCCGCTGACCGGCATAGGCGAGCGATGCATAATACGCGGCCGTACCGATGGCCGTTGCGTTCATGCCGACGCCTACGCGGGCTTCGTTCATCATCTGAAACATGTAGGAAAGCCCTTTATTTGGCTCACCGACCAGATAGCCTTCGCAGTTGCCGTTACTGCCCATGCTAAGATGGGCAATCGGCGCGCCCTTGTAGCCCATTTTGTGATAGACACCGGCCGTCAGCACATCGTTCGGCTCCAGTTGCTGATTGGCATCGATGCGCTGCTGCGGCACCACAAACAGCGAAATACCCTTGACGCCGGCCGGTGCACCGCTGATGCGCGCCAGCATAAGGTGTACCACATTGTCGCAGGCATCATGGTCGCCGCAGGAGATAAAGATTTTTTCGCCCCGGATGTGATACACGCCTTCCTGACCGGTTGGTGTCGCGGAGGTGGTAATGTCGGAAAGCGAACTGCCCGCACCTGGTTCGGTCAGCGCCATGGTGCCCTGCCACTCGCCGGTATACATGCGGGGGGTATAGGCGTCGATGAGCGCCCGCGACCCGAAGGTACGGATGAGGTTGGCGGCTCCGGTAGTCAGAAACGGATAGACACTGGCCGAATAATTCGCGGCCTGGAAGATAAAACCGGCGCTGTTCTGGATGGTTACCGGCAGTTGCTGCCCGCCCTCGTCATAGCTGAACGTAGCATTGATCCAGCCATCAGCCCCGAACTGCTGTACAATGGCTTTCATGCCCGGATGCACCCTGATTTTGCCGTCGGTCAGTTGCGGCTCGGCGCGGTCCATGTCGGTCAGCAGGGGATGCAGGAGCTTCGCGGCAATCTGATCGGCCGCGTCGAGTACCATATCGAACGACTCGCGGCTGTGATCCCTAAAGTAAGGGTAGCGCAGCAGGGTTTCCGCTTGTTGTACTTCGTATAAATGGAAACGGAGATCCCGCTTCGAATAAAATGTAGCCATACCGGGAAAGCATAAACCATAAAGGTAGTATGCTTGCATACTTAAGTAAAGCCATGCGGGTATTTTTTGGACTTTACGGCCAAAAAACTAAAGAATACAGGGAGTAGCCGCGGCTAATTTTCGTTCCAGTAGATAAGTACATTGAGGGTGGCGCGGCCGGACGCAATCAGGTCCAGGTCACCGTCGCCGTCCAGATCAGCGGCCTGCAGGTCTTCGCACGCCATCCGGACACTGTCGTTCAGCACCTGTTCAATCCAGCGGCCATCGGGCTGCGGCACAAAGATCCGGACACCGACCTGCTGCGCGGCGTTCGGGTTTCGCCAGCCCACGATAATCTGGTCGCGCTCCATTTTCAGGAAATCGCCGCAAACGAGCGCGTGGCCCTGACTGAGTTTGTCGGTAATCTGCGTCGGCGCCTGAAAGGTGGAATCGTCGTCCATTTCAATCAGCGGCGCGTCGGCATCGTCGTCGTGCAGGGTCGGAATAAATTTGAGCTGGTTGCCGTGCATGGGCATGATGGCGGCAATGCCCTCGTCATAGATTTTGACCTCGCCGACGCCCTCGCCTTTGAAATAGTCGTCGTTGCTCTCGGTGCGGTTCCATTGTTTATTCCGCCACGCATAGACGGCTGTTCCTTCTTTTCCACCGGCGATGATGGCCGGGTGCGGGAGGTAGTCTTTTTCCCAGACCTCAAGATTATGGGTCATGTGCATGGTGGAGTCGATGAGGTGGCGTGGCCACGGTCCGCGCGGGTCTTTCGGGAATTCATAGCCCCAGATGCGCACACCGGCTCCTTCGCCGTTTTTATTGTGGCGACCGTGGAGTGGAACTACAATGAGCTGATGGTTATTTTTCCCGAGCCTGGCCCAGCGCATGCGGTGAGTAGTCACCTCGTGCGGCAGCCGGATGGCCTCCCACTGCTGGGTCGGGTCGGCGGGGCGGTTGAGGTAAAACACGGCCCCCGATTTGGTCGTATCCGACGTCTCGGCCGGATTCCAGCCCGCACCGACGGCCACTTCCACCTTGCCGTCGCCGTCGAGGTCGCGGGCAGCAATGCAGACATTGTCCTGCGGTGTCAGGTTGCGCGCCATGATGTAGCGGGCCCAGTTGCCGTTTTTGTTGCCCGGGTTCTTGTACCAGACAAAGTCCTTCTGATCCGCCAGCAAAATATCAGGCAGCTTATCTCCGTCGACATCGCCAATGGCCAGGCCGTAGCCGATGTCGATCTTGTTATCAACCACCTGAATCCGGAAATTCGGGGTTTTCGATTGGGCCAGTGTCAGGCATGGCCACAGCAGGAGGGCACAGAGATAGGCTTTCATGAGTTGATACATGTAGGGGCGACCCCACGTGGTCGCCCGCTTTACGGATGTTATTCTTATTTTAAATAGGTACGTACAATCGGGCGACCACGTGGGGTCGCCCCTACGGGGTTACGATTGTCAGTACCTCGGGGTCTTTCAGGCGTCGGGCCAGGCCGAGGGTTTTGGGCACTTCGTAGTGGAAATAGAACTTCATTGTGTGCAGTTTGCCTTCGTAGAATGCCAGCTCGTCGCCTTCGGGGTTGTGGGTCAGCAGGGCCTGTTTGGCAACGGTTGCCTGTTTCAGCCATTGCCAGGCCACGCACACCGTACCGAATAATTCCAGAAAAAGCGTAGCATCGGCCAGATACCGCTCGGTGTTACCGGCCATTGCGTGCGGCATTAATACCGCCATAATCTCCTGAATCTGCGTCAGTTCAGCCGCCATTTGACCGGCATATGGCTTCAGATCATCATGCGTGCCGGCTTCGGCGATGGTTTTACCAATCTCGGCAAAGAGCAGTTTGGCCGCCTTGCCACCTTTCAGCGTCATTTTCCGCCCCAGTAAGTCCTGCGCCTGAATACCGGTGGTGCCTTCGTAAATCGGCGTAATCCGGATGTCACGGTACAACTGCTCGACCGGAAAGTCTTCGGTGTAGCCATAGCCGCCGAACGTCTGCATGCTCTGACTCACCGACTGCACCCCCATTTCGGACGGGAACGTTTTGGCTACCGGTGTCAGAATTTCCATCAGCAGGGTGTACGTTTCCTTGTCATCTCCTTCGGCTACCGACGACAGGTCGAACAGGCGGGCCGTTTCGAGCAGAATCGAGAGGGAGCCTTCCGTAACCGCTTTCTGGAACAAGAGCATCCGGCGCACATCGGGATGGTTGATAATCGGCGTTTGCGGGGCATCCAGCAGGTTTTTCTCGTTCAGGCGGCGGCTTTGTGGCCGTTCTTTGGCGTATTGCAGGGCGGCGTGATAGGCAGCCGTTGCAATCGCCGCTGCGGTCATACCCACCCCGATCCGGGCTTCGTTCATCATCTGGAACATATACGACAGGCCGTGGTGCGGTTGCCCGACCAAGTAGCCGGTGCAGTCGTCGCGCTCGCCCATGGTCAGGTGCATGGCCGGTACGCCGTGCTGACCCATTTTGTGGTAAATGCCCGTTGAGGTAACGTCGTTATCGGCAAATTTACCCGATTCAGTCAGCCGGTATTTAGGAACTACGAACAGCGAAATGCCTTTGGTGCCTTTTGGCGCCCCGTCGATCCGGGCCAGCATCAGGTGGATGATGTTGTCGGCGGCATCGTGGTCACCGGCAGAGATAAACACCTTCTGGCCACGGATTCTGTAGACTCCCGCCTCAGCATCGACCGGCGTGGCCGAGGTTGTTACATCCGACAGGGAGCTGCCAGCCTGTGGCTCAGTGAGCGCCATCGTACCTTGCCAGACACCCGAGAGCATGTTTGGTACATATTGCTCCTGCAATTCTGCCGATCCGAACGACGTAATCAGGTGAGCCGCTCCGGAGGTCAGGCCGGTGTACATCATGCCGTTATTGGCCGCCATCAGAATAAACCCGACACTGGAGCTGATCAGCTCAGGCAGTTGCTGCCCCCCGTGCTCAAACGAAAAACCGGCACCGATCAGGCCCGATTCGCCCATGGCTTTCAGATAGGGTTTGATCGCCGGATGCGCCTTCACCTGCCCGTCTTTCAACTCGGGCTGATTCTTGTCAACCCCTTTAAGGTGCGGGTACATCAGGTTTTCGGCAATGTAGGTGGCCGAGTCGAGTGCCATGGTAAAGGTCTCCCGGTCGTGGGCGCTGAAGTAAGGATATTGGGCCAGTTTTTCGGCCTCAAAAACCTCATGCAGCAGGAATTGCAGATTTCGTTTGCTAAAAAAAGTAGCCATGAAGTAAGGTTAGTTAGTCGGGTCGCTTAGTAAAAATACAGGTATTTGCCCGGATTATACCATTGGGTCAGGAATTATAGCTTACTTTATGGCGTTAAAGCAGCGTTAAACAAACTAATTTCTATCATGAGAAAGCTAACCGCTTTTATCCTTGTATTCTTATCAGCCTTTTCATTTGTGATGGCGCAAAACCCATCAAGCCCTAAGATTACGGCCGAGAGCCCCAACAAAAATATTAAAGTTGTTTATGGTCAGCCGTCGAAACGCGGACGGGTAATTTTTGGGGAAGAAAGCTCGAACAGCCTTGAGAAATTTGGTAAAGTATGGCGTACCGGCGCCAATGAAGCCACGGAGATTACCTTCAAAAATGATGTGATGTTTGGCGGTAAGCACGTGAAGGCAGGTACCTACACACTCTTTACGATCCCGAACCCGAAAGAGTGGACCGTTATTCTGAATAAAGAACTGGGTCAGTGGGGTGCTTATGACTACGATAAAATCAAAGGCAGCGATGTGGCACAGGTGAAGGTACCGGTAACGGCCAACAAGGCAGTCGTAGAAAAACTGATGATTACCCCTGCCAACAACAGTGTGGCCATTGCGTGGGATAACGTAAGCATTTCCGTGCCGGTGATGGAGCACGGTAAGTAAGTAGTGTTCTGGAAATAGTTTAATTTTTCCTCCCCCTAACCCCCTCCAGCGGGGGAAATTGAGCCCGATTTCCCCCGCTGGAGGGGGTTAGGGGGAGGAAAGCAATATAAGTTAAAGTATCATAACTGCACCACCTTACCGGTCTTCGCCGATTCACGGGCGGCCGACAAAATCTCCACCACCACTTCATTCACCGGAAGCGACGACAGGTCCTTTTCCGGCTTTATCTCTCCCCGCACAACGGCTGCCAGATACGCAAACACATTGGCCCGCGCGTGTGGCAGTGGCTGCAAATCAAGCCAGGTCTCTTTGCCGAAGCGTTCGCCGGAGACGTACTTCATCTTTTTTTCCCTGTTAGCAACCAGAATACCTTTCGTGCCATACACTTCGGTGTCCTTGCGGTCGAACGGCCAGTTCCACGACGCCTGAATAATAGCCTGGCAGGTCGGATAGGTCAGAACAATGGTCGCTTCGTCGTCTACCTTAGGGTATATCGCCGGTTTCAGTTGCTGGGTGACGGCCATGACTGAAGTCGGGCGCTGCCCGTCCATGAGCCACGTCATGATGTTGGCGCCGTAACAGCCAAAATCGATCAGGGCTCCGCCGCCGTTCTGAACCGGATCGGTAAGCCAGCCGGTGAAATCGCGGCTACACCCGATCTCAACCGGACCACGGTGCCCGTCCATAATCACCACTTTCCGCAGGGTACCGAGGCTTTGTTCCGTTTTAACCATATCCCACACCTTCGCGTGTGATGGATACCAGGTGGTTTCGAAATTGGTCAGCAGGTGAATCCCATGCTTTTTCTGGAGCGCGCGCATCTGGTTCAGGTGATCAACACTGACCGCCAGCGGTTTTTCGACAATTACATGCACCCCTTTCGGCGCACAGGCTTTAACCACGTCGAGGTGCTGGTAAATCGAGTTGAACGCGCACACCGCTTCGGGTTTCGTCTTCCGGATCAGCTCATCAAGGCTGGCAAACCAGAGCGATTCGGGCAGGTTGTGCTGTTTCAGCAGGCGCATGGCCAGTTCTTTATTGGGCTCGGCAAAGCCGGTGATCTCCACATCGTCGGGGTGTTTCATGTAATCGAACACCAGGTTGATGTGGTCGTGGGTCATACCGGCGACACCTACGCGGACCGGTTTGGCGCAGGCAAAACCAATGATGAACAGGCCCCAGAGAAGCGATACGATTGTTTTCATGATTCCGTGTCTTCAGGCTCGTTTTGCTGATAGGCGTCAATAATGGCTTTAGCTTTGTCTACGTCTGTTTTTGACACAATTACCTTGACGGCCCCCATGCCGCCCGGCGACGCCCACCAGGGAGCCAGCGTTCCCAGAAATTCGTCTTTCAGGAACGCGTTGATTTCTTCGTTTTCCAGCAGGCTTTTCACGACTTCGGCCTGCATGATGCTGCCGGCATAAACCTGTACAAACTCAATATTATTCGGTGTTTCCATATACTTTAAAACAGAAGGATAAGCGGTTCTACTTATTTCCGGACTTCGGCTACAACAAACGGCTCCACAGCAGACGCCCGCGTCTCGTGGTCGAGAAAACTGCCCTTTAACTGACTGACATGAAAGTACGAAAAGGACTTTAGTTGTTTTACCGTCCAGCCCTGTTGCTGAAGCGAGTCCAGCCGTTCGGGGCGGGTGAACACAATGACCGGCTGCCTGGAAGCGGCGGTCTGTAACGTATCCGGATTGCGCCAGTAATGCACCGGCTGGTCGAGGTAAAACTCAAACGAATACGAGTTGTCGCGGTACATGCCGACAGGCTGGTTTTTCGGGCCGGTCTGGTTGAGGTAAAAAGCAGCTTCGCCCCCCGCCTGATAAGGCAGCAGGTCGGGCAGGAAAAACAGATTATAAAACCCGAATGTCAGCAGCGATGCACCGACGGTCCGGCCAACCAGGGTCGATAACAGGCTCGTATGCCCCCAGACCGGGCTAATGGCACTGGTCCGGAACACAACGAAGATAAACAGCAGAAACACGCCGATCCAGATGGCCGCACCGGTCAGCTGCGAGGGCCGGAAAACGAACAGCAGCGCCACAGCCACTACAGCCAGCAAGACGGCAATGCCCGTCTGCACCCACAGCCAGCGGCGCAGCACCAGCTCCGAACGCAGGCCCGTCAGGTAATGCGCCGTCAGGACGGCAAAGAACGGAAAGACGATGTTCATGTAGTGCGGGAGCTGGAAGCCCGACAGCGAGAACAGCAGAAACGTCATCAGCCCCGACCCGAACGAAACGTATTCCGGCAGCGGGTTTTGCCGGCGGACCAGGCCCGTAATGACCTTCCCGACGCTGGCGTACAGCAGCAGCGACCACGGCAGAAAGGCCCAGAGCAGGGTATGGACAAAAAACAGTTTATCGCCCTGGCCTTTGATCGGACCGGTGTTAAAAAATCGCCCGAACTGGCTGTCCCAGAAGAAAAAACGGATGCCCGATACACCGGTTTTACCAAAGACGATTTTCTCCGGATGCAGGTCAAACTGTTGATAAAGAGTGTATAACTCCGGTAGTGTAAAGGCAATGGTCAGGACAATGGCCGCATACCACCGCCATTTCAGAAGTTCTTTCCAGTTGCCCGTCAGGAAAAAGTGGATCACCAGCCCGGCACCGATCGGCACAAGCACAAACGGCCCTTTGGTCATCAGCGCGCAACCCGCCCAGAATGAGCCCGCCAGCAGGTCAGTCAGGCTGGTTTTCGTCCGCAGGAACATGCGGTAAAAATGAAAAACGCTGCCGATGATCTGTCCGAGCAGGAAGGGCTCGGCCCGTACGTCGTTGTTCGACATGATCAGGTGCATGGTCGTCAGCAGGATCAGGGTGGCGACCTGCGCGACAAGGCGGCTGTACGCCAGCTGCGCAAACCGGTAGGTATACCAGACACCGATGCCGAAGAACAGAATGCCGGGCAGCTTATAGGCAAACGAGTTGATGCCGAATAGGTTATAGCTTATCGCCGTGATCCAGAACGGGAAATGCGGTTTGTCCAGCCAGTCGTACCCTTCAACGTAGAGGTTGACAAAGTCGCCGGATTGTGCCATGGTTTTGGCAATGGTAGCGTACAGGGCACCGTCGGGTTCGAGGATATACGAGCCCAGACCAAGTGCATTCAGGATGACGCCCAACGCGACAAGGCTGTAAAAAAGCCGGTTGGGTAAAGCGGCAGACGATTCGGTAATCATGGCACAAATGAACAAAAAAAATAGCCCGGTAGAAAACCAGGCTATCGACTGTATCGGTTAAACCATCTGCCTTACGGCTTTGGTTCCGCCGGTTTTGACGCTTTGGCCGGAGCGGCCAGTGAGTTAATCCAGGCGGCAATTTTCAGTGCATCGGCGCGGGGAACCTGTGGCATCGGCGGCATCTCGGTCGCGTAGTCAGGCCAGTTCGCCGGCTTCGGATTGTGAATCAGGTCCACAATCTGCTCGTTGGTGTATCCCCGTTTGGCAACGTCGCGGTAAGCCGGACCCACCTGACGCTTGTCGGCCTGATGGCAGGCCAGACAGGTGTGGCGGGTTAATAAGCCTTTGACTTCTTCGTAGGTCGGGGCTTTGGTTGTGGCTGTGTTTGGGCGACCACTTGGGGTCGCCCCTACGGGGGCTGTTTTGCCTGGTTTAACGGCTGGTTTGTTGGCCGGCCGGACGGGGGCTAATTCGCTGACGGGCAGTTTGGCGCCGTCGGGAATGTTGTTCAGCGTGTAGTAGGCAATCGGGTGAACCAGTGAATGCGAACCTTCAACCGCACGCACACCGTCAACCGTCAGCTGGTGGATGTAGTACTGGCGCAGGTTATCGACTACCAGACGGGCTTTCATGCCGTCTTCCGATACTTTTATCCCTTTAACCGCATGCTTTTCCTTGTTTATCGTCGGGCTGCCATATACCGGATGGTACTTGTAAATAAAGCTTTCGACGTTGTAGGAAGCCGGATCTTCGGCCGATTTGCGGTCAACCGGTTTGGTGAATTCTACTTCAAATCCATCCGGCATGGCCCGTACCGCGCGCATCTCAAACGGTGTTTGCCCGTTCCAGACCAGGCGCTGAAGGCCCTCGTTCGCTTCACCGGCTGAGCCCCAGCCACGGTTGGTTTCGCCGACAAACAGCGAGCCGTCTTTGGCCCATGCCATCCGCAGTACACCCGACTGGAAACCATTCCGGAACTCGATGGCGGCACCCTGGTACTCGCCTTTTACCTTTTCCAGAACTACCCGCGAAATCTTGCTCATGCCCTGATCGCCGACCAGCAACTGCCCGCCAAACGGCCCGAAGTTACCTTCCGGAATGGTCAGGATTTCCGAGTTTGAAATGCCCAGGATACCGTGAGGGAGCCAAACCGCCGGCAATTGCACCTGCGGAATTGATTTTTTTACCTCAAACAGCAGATCCGGCGTTTCGTTGACTACGTTTTCCGGCTTGATATACCGCCCGTTGGCGTCCTTGTTCTGCCGCGGGCTGACTTTTGCATACAGCTGCTCTGTCGTCAGGTTCAGCGGTGAGCCTGGCATGTTGGTCCAGCGCAGACCGCCCGGGTGACCGGTGAAGGCGCCTTTCTTCACATGGATGATCCCGCCCGATCCCTGCCAGTCGCCTTGGTTGTCGGCGTAGAAAAGCTCCCCGTCAACGATACCCAGGCCGCACGGAGACCGCATACCGGTCGCCCACGGCTCCATTTTACCGTCTTCGCTGATTTTCATGGTCCAGCCGCGCCACGGGACACGACTTTCGCCCCGCCACCATTCTTCGTCGCCGAAAGCCACGTTGCCGGTCACGAAAAACGTACCGTCCGGCGCGATTTTAGGCCCGAAGCTGTATTCGTGGTAGTGCCCTGAAATCGGCCAGGCATATACCGTTTCAAACACATCGGCTTTGCCATCCTTATTGGAATCAACGAGTTTGGTGAGCTCGCCGCGCTGGGCGCAGTAAAGCGCTCCGTCTTTGTAGACGAGGCCCAGAATCTCGTGCAGACCACTGGCAAACTTGCGGAAATAGGGCTTGCGGCTCGTCGGATTTTCGACAATCCAGATGTCGCCCCGGCGGGTGGCTATGCCCAGATCGCCGTTGGGCAGTACCGTCAGACCGCCTACTTCGAGCAGGGTGCCTTCAGGAGCCGTTACTTTCAGAATTTTAAAGAAGTCTTCCTCTTTCGGAGATTCCTGCGCAACAGCCGGAAGGACAAGCGCCGACGCCAGGCAAGCGGATAACAGGAATTTATGTAGTTTTTTCATGGACGTTTAGAACAAGAGTGAGTAACTAACCTTACCGTTGGCCACAGGCGCAATCAGCTCCTGCCGGCCGTTGACGGTCCGGATAACCGGCGATGTGCCGTTGTCGGGACGGATATACCACAGTCCGTCGATCAGGTACAGCCCGTTGTCGAGCTGTTTGATCACACCGGCTTCCGCAAGGCGGGCGGTCAGGCCGCTGCCTCCGTTTTCGATGGTCACGACGCGCTGAACACCCTGACCGTTTTCCAGCGGGCGGACAGCGTCGCTCACCAGTGAGCCGTTGGTGTAATACCGGAAGGTCGGCTTATCGTTTGCGTCGAGCACATAGCCTTTCGGACGGAAGCTGCTGCCGGTGGTGTCTTTCGGCCATTCGGCCTGATTATTGGCCAGTTTGCTCAGGAATAACGCCGGTCTGCCCATCTGCTGGACCATACCCATCGGCCGTGATGAGCCGTCGCCGCGGTCGTGCCACATCGGCGTAGAATCCAGAAACTGACCCCGCCAGACCTGTACGAGCGCACCGTTGTCGAGATCATAGGTATAGTACACCTGCTCCGGACCGCTGACCGAAACGGCATGTACGACACGGTACGGCCCGCCTTTCGGCCCCTGAATGCCCGGCAGATCCATGAAACTGCGCAGAATCGGGGTTTGGTTGGCATCGACCAGAATCGGATCGGTTTCCGGCTCTTCGCCGATGGCGCTGCTCATCACAAACTGACGGAAGCCCGGCCCCGATACCGCCAGCCGCATCGATGGCGGCAGCCAGTCAACGGTTTTGGTGTAGGTCAGCTCAAACGGCAGTTTACCGGCAGGCAGGGTCGCCGTGCCTTTGCCTTCCCACTGGAATGGCTTTACGACCGTCTGGTTATTGATCTTCAGGTTACCGCCACCGCTGTGCAGGGCCAGGTCGAAGGCGTATTCGCCCGGTTCGCTAACGGTCAGTATACCTTTATACTGCACCACAAAGTCGTTGCCGAGGTGGCTGACCGACGGGGTGAGCTCAGGTGCCGTGCCTTTTTCGTCAAAGGCCAGCTTACTGAGTACCGGTTCCTGGTCAAACTTGTCGAACCGGCCTTTGTAAACCGAAAACGAAATATCCGACACGGCCGGGCGCACTTTGTCGTACGACGTGTACTGAATATTCCGGAACGCTACCGAACCGTGATCGCCCTGGAGCATCAGCGGGCCAACGGCTTTTTCGTCGGTGAAGGCTGCGGCGCGTGTCGGGCCGTAGAGTTCAACGTTTTCGTGCAGCAGTACGCCGTTCAGTTCCACGCGCAGCATGCGGGCATTGGCAATTTTCTTACCGTTGCCATCAAAGCGGGGCGCCTGAAACGAAATTTTCAGGTGTTGCCAGAGGCCCGGTGCCCGACCCGCATTCTGGTGGGCCGGATAGCCTTCAAAGCCCTTGGTGCCTTTCGGCCGCGATTCGTCCCAGCGTTCGTAGATGGAGCCGTTGTCCGTAACCGTCGGATTTTTAACGCCCCAGCTGTCGTAAAGCTGTACTTCGTAACGTCCCTGGAGGTAAACGCCCGAGTTCGACCCTTTGGCAATCATGTAATCCAGTTCGATGTCCAGATCACCATGCTCCATTTTAGTCAGGAGGTTATACTGGTCGCCGTAGGTCGGCTTCGGCATCTGATTGGCCAGTACAGTAGTGCCGGGCTGTGCGATCAGGGCGCTTTCCTGGTAGGGGTTGGCAATCACATCGCCCACAACCGACCAGTTTGCCTGGGCGGGACGGAAGGCGCTGAGATCGTTGAGTGGTAAACGTGTTGGCTTCGGTCCGGTCGGCTGGGCGCTTGCCAGGCCTAAACCCAGCAACCAGCAACTGACGCTTGCAAAACGTAGCAACATTGTTATAGGTAGTAATGAGTAAGAAAAGAAAAAAACAGGGTTGAAATTATCGCTTTTCGGCGAAAGAGCGGCTACATACCGATTAGAATTTGGTTACGATTCGCTTATTTTGGAGCAAAATCCAGTCAAGAGCGTAATGAAAAAAGTAACGACAACCCTTTTCCTGAGCCTGTGTGCCATGAGTTTAGCAATGGCGCAAACGCAGCCGGCCAAACAAACCCCTGAATCAAGCGAAATCTGGGAACCGGTACCACCGGTAATCACCCCGGGGACCACCGGCCCGAATGCTTCCGGTATTTCGGCACCATCGGATGCAATTGTCCTGTTCGACGGTAAAAACTCAGACGCATGGGTAGCTGCCAGAGGGTATTCGCCGGACAGCCCGAGCATCGGCCGTCTGGAGTGGCCGATCACGGATGGTATCCTGTATTCGACCAAAGGCTCATCGGCCCGCACTAAGCAGGAGTTCGGTGATTTTCAGTTGCATATCGAATTTAAAACACCGGAGAAAGTAGAAGGCAACGGACAGGGCCGTGGTAACAGCGGTATCTTCCTGCAAGGCCGCTACGAGCTGCAGGTACTGGACAATTACAACAACGCAACCTACGTAAACGGTATGGTTGGCTCGATCTACAAACAGGCGATTCCGCTGGTAAACCCAAGCCGTAAACCAGGCGAGTGGCAGACGTACGATATCATCTACAACCAGCCTAAATTCAACAAGGCCGGCATGATGATGGAGCCTGCGTTTGTAACGGTACTGCTGAACGGTATTCTGGTGCAGAACCACGTAGCCATCCGTGGTACAACCGAGTATATCGGCTACCCGAAAGTGAAAGCACACGACAAAGGCCCGTTGATCCTCCAGGATCACGGTAACCCGGTTGGTTTCCGCAATATCTGGATCCGCGAACTGTAGTCAGATCCCGTAATGGATAATGGACAATGAATAATGGATGATGCATCTCGAAGAGAGCTTCTTGTAACCGTTATCCATTGTCCATTATTCATTTTTCAGTATACATCATCGGCAAACTATGCGTTACCTACTGATTTTATTAACGGGCATCTGCCTGACGGCCATGACGGATAAACCGGCCTATCAGCTTTACGACAAAAAGCTTAAAACCCTTTCGTATGCCAAACTGATACGGCAGGCCGCGGAGGCCGACGTAGTGTTGTTTGGCGAACTGCACAACAACCCGATCTGTCACTGGCTGCAGCTACAGGTAACGCAGGACATCTACAAAGCCAAAAACGGGAAACTGGTCCTGGCAGCCGAAATGTTTGAAACCGATAACCAGCAGGCACTGACGGACTACGTACAGGGAAAAATTACCGATAAAGAGCTGGCCGAAAAAGCCCGCCTCTGGAAAAACTACCAGACCGACTACCGGCCGCTGGTCGATTTTGCCAAAAAGAATAACCTGGTTTTTGTGGCGGCCAATGTGCCGCGTAAATATGCCAGCCTCGTCGCTAAACAAGGCCTTCCGGCCCTGGACGCGCTGCCGGCCGACGAGAAAAAACTAATAGCGCCGCTGCCGCTTGAGGTGGACCTGAACCTGCCGGGCTACAAGGCTATGCTCGACATGATGGGCACCCACGGCGACAGCAAATCAGCAACGCCGGTTGATCCGGCTCAGCACCCTGCCGCCAATTTTGCCCGTGCCCAGGCCGTTAAGGATGCCGCCATGGCTTACTTTTCCCTACAGCAGCTGACACCCGGCTCCGGCAACACCCTGCTGCACTTCAACGGCGATTACCACTCTAAGAATTTCGAAGGCATTGCCTGGTATATGCGTAAGCAACGGCCTGACCTTAAGATCTTTACCATTTCATCGGTTGAGCTCGAAGACATGAGCAAGCTGACGGATGAATGCCGCAACCGCGCTGATGCCGTGGTGACGATTCCGGCCGATATGACGAAGACGTATTAGTATGGCAGCCCCCGCTACCCTCAGTAACGGGCAGTTGCTGGTTATTGTCGTGGCGCAGTTTGCCGGCACCTCGCTTTGGTTTGCCGGCAATGCCGTGTTGCCCGACCTCCAGCCGTTGTTGCATTCGCCCGGCCTGAACGGCTGGATTACGTCGGCCGTCCAGCTTGGATTTATTGCCGGTACGCTGACCTTTGCCTTACGGTCCATCGCCGACCGCTTTCCGACAACCCGCGTATTTTTCAGTTCCGTGCTGATTGCGGCGCTGTTCAACAGCCTCCCGCTGCTGTTGCCGCTGCATGCCGGTGTGGTGCTGCTGAGCCGCTTCGGAACGGGCTTTTTTCTGGCTGGGGTGTATCCCGTCGGTATGAAAATCGCCGCCGACTGGTTCAGGCCGGTGCTGGGGCGGGCAATGGGCTTTCTGGTCGGAGCTCTGGTACTGGGCACGGCCTTCCCGCACCTGATTCGTGGGCTGGGAACAGCCTTGCCGTATCAGCAGGTGTTACTGTCGGTCAGTCTGCTGGCCGTTGCCGGGGGCGTGCTGCTGCTGGTATTTATCCCGTCAAAACCGGTATCCGGTGCCGCCACGCGGTTCAGTATGCAGGCATTTGGGGTACTGATGAAGCCGGGCGGTCTGCGTTCGGCGGTCTTCGGGTATTTCGGACACATGTGGGAGTTGTACGCACTCTGGGCCTTTCTGCCGGTCTTGCTGACGCTGTACACGACGGCAAACCCTGAGGTCGCTATCAACCGGCCGGTCTGGGCCTTTACCGGTATTGCGGCCGGTTTTGTCGGGTGTGCGGCAGGCGGCTTGCTGGCCTTACGGATTGGCAGTCAGCGGGTGGCGGTCGGTAACCTGATCGTATCGGGCTGCTGTCTGCTACTGGTGCCGGTTACGTTGTCGATGCCACCGGCCGTGTTGCTGCTGTTTCTGGTTGTGTATGGCATGTCACTTGCCGGCGATTCGCCGCAGCTGACCACGCTGGTATCGGTGTATGTCCCGAACGATATTCGCGGGAGTGTGCTGACGCTGGTCACCTGCCTTGGCTTCTCAATTACCATCGTGTCGATTCAGGGCCTGGCGTGGCTCTTAGACCAGACACATCAATCGGTCTGGGCCTTTTATCTACTCCTGCCCGGACCGGTGCTGGGGGTGTGGGGGCTGGTAGCAGCGCCGAAACAACACTAAGCTATTCCGTTACTTCCCACGACAAAATACTCCGGTTCAGATCACGGAAGCCCAGCGATTCGTAGAGTTGTTTGGCCCGGGGGTTGTAAGACTCGGTCTGGAGGTGGAGGGCTTGCAGCCCCGACTGCCGGGCTTTCTGCTGAATTTCTGTCAGGACGGCACGGCCGAGCCCGAGGCTGCGGTAGGCTTCGCGGATAAAAAACTCATCGACAAGGGCGTAGTGGCCGCCGAACTCAAAACTATAGCCGTTGGTAAGTGCCAGATAACCCGCAAGCGTCGTTTCGTGGTAGACCATCCAGATAGCACCCAGGGCAGGGGTGGCCAGAAATTCGGTCAGCATGCGCCGGTGCCGTTCCTGTTCGTAGGGATAGCCGAACAGGTCATAAAACTCCTTGATAATGATTTGTACGGGCTCCAGATCGGCGGGGCCGGCCTGTCGGATAGTCGGGGACATGTTACTGCATCGAGGTTTGTAAAGCATTAACTGAACTAAAAGTAATACCAATCCCGATTGCTCTACAAAGGATAGTCGATAAAAAATAGCCGCCTGTCGATTTATTACTATGATTAAGAGGATGGTAAACACAAACCTTAAGGCTTGTACCACTTTTATTGTATTTTTGACGGATTTACCCAAAAAGTGTTCATCAATGAAATACACAGCCTGGTCGCTTTTGTTTTTGCTTCCTGCTATAGCGTATAGTCAACAACAGCCTACCCCCGTTCAGCGTGCCCTTCACCGAACCGAAACGGTAGCTTCTGTTCCCCAGTTGGGAGAACAACTGAACCTGAAAGATGCCATTGCGATGGCGCTGGAAAAGGATTATCAGATCAAAGTTGCCAAAACCCAGGAACAGATTGCGCGCAATAACCGGATTCCGGGCAACGCCGGTCTCTTGCCCACGCTGACCGGTAACGTCAACAGTAACGGATCGCTGCAAAACCTGAATCAGGGCTTTCTGGATAATATCCGGCCACGGCAAACCGCAAACGGCGTTTTTAACCGTACCGGTGTGTTCGGCATAACCGGCACGTATACGCTCTTCAATGGGTTTTCGAACTTTATCACCTACGAACAATTGGGTGATCTGGTAAAAATCAGTGAGGTAACTACGCGGTTAAACATCGAAACAACCATTGCCGGCGTAGCCACGGCGTATTACGATGTGGTCCGGCAGCTTCAGCAGATTCTGGCGCTTCGTCAGGCGCTGAATATTTCGCGGGAACGGCTGGAACTGGCTAAAGCCAACTATGAAGTAGGAACGCGGTCGAAAGTGGATTTTCTGAGTGCGCAGGTCGATTATAACGCCGATAGCTCGGCCCTGGTGTCGCAGGAGCAGACACTCCGGAATGCAAAAATTCTGCTCAACAGCCTGATCGTGCGGGACCCGTCCACCGAGTTTGCCGTACGGGACACCATTCTGGTGAAAACTGATCTGGCGGCCGATCAACTCCGGCAGTCGCTCTTCGAAAACAACCCGCTGCTGGTAAATGCCAAACTTAACCGCCGTGTTGCCGACCGGAATACGCAGATTGCCCGGGCGTCGCGGCTGCCGACGGTTAACTTACAAACGGCTTATAACTACACAAGGATTGATAACCAGGGCGGTTTCGGTATCGGAAATGCCCGCAACACCGGTCTGACCTATAACATCCAGGCGGCCATCCCGATTTTTAACGGTGGCAACATCAAACGGGTAATTGCGAATGCCAAAGCCAGTGAGCTGATTGCCGAATATCAGGAGGCTGACCAGAAAGTGTTGCTGCAACAGGCGTTCGATCAGACGTATACCCAATACCGCAACAGCCTGACCCTGCTGAACCTGGAGGTTCAGAACTACCAGATTGCAATCCAGAACATCGATATTGCCTATGAACGTTACCGCGTCGGTAACTCAACCGCCGTTGAATTCCGTGATGTGCAGCGGAATGCCGTGGCCGCGCAGGCGCGTTTGATCAACGCCGAATTTACGGCCAAAGCCGCTGAAATCGAACTCCTCCGCCTGAGCAGCACCATTGCGCAGGGACTGTAATAATTGTGTGATTGAGCGATTTGTGATTGAGCGAGTCACTCAATCACAAATCGCTCAATCACTCTTGGTTATCTCTCAAATCCCTTCGCGATAAAGGCCAGCGCCAGGGGGAGGCCGGTGCGCCAGTAGCTCCACGTATGGGCACCGTCGCGGGCGCGGTATTCGTGCGGGATTTTCCGCTGGAGCAAGGCGAGGTGCAGTTCGGCGTTGCCTTGTGAAAGCGCATCATCATCGCCGCAGTCGAGATACCACTGTACTTGTTTTAAATCCCCTTCCGGGGCCGATTTCGATAGCGTCAGCGGGCTGTTCCGCTTCCAGTGTACCGTAACCCGGTCTTCGCCTTTCAGGTCCGGCCCCAGCAGTACGCTATACCGGCGGTTATAACCTTCATCATCCATCGCTTTCAGGGTTTCGTCGCTCCGGACCGCCGCGCTCATGGCCGCTGAGGCACTGAACAGGTCAGGATGATGCATGGCCAGCAACAGGGAACCGTGACCGCCCATCGACAACCCCGAAACTGCCCGGAACTCACGGCTGGCGCGGGTCCGGTACGTCTTGTCGATATGGGGAATCAGCTCCTGCACAAACATGTCTTCGTACCGGTATTTATTCTGGTAATCATTCATGTACCACGTTTTAGCGGCGTCGGGCATCACAATGATCATCGGCGGCAGATGCCCCGTCCGGATGTGCTCGTCCATCATCCGGTCTACCTCGCCGAACTGAATCCAGCTGGTTTCGTCGTCGCCGAGGCCGTGGAGCAGGTATACCACCGGATAGCGCCGGTTTGAGGTGTAATAATCAGGCGGTAAATAGACCGAATACCTGACCTGCGCATTGAGCAGCGAACTACCCATTAACATGCTTTCGAGCAGGCGTGTCTGAGGAGCGGTAACGACCGGAATCGGGCCGCTGGCAGGCTCCGGCAGCGAATTCCGCCGCCGTGACTGACCGCTGGTAACCGCAACGGTCAAAATAAGTAAGGATACGGTCAGAAAAATATGTTTCATACTGAATGTAGACTATTGCCGGCTATGTGGTTAATTTTAGGTTGTTTTATTGTTAATTCATAAACCATGAACGGTTTATTAGCGGGTATAACTGCTTGTTTTAACGAAATTTGCCTTTAAACGCATATATAATAAAACTTACGTATAGCTATTTCCGTACGTGTTCAGGCTACTGTAACTTATCACATGAGAAAAAGACATATACTCGCTCTCTGTCCCTTATTACTGTCGGCGTATAGTTTTGCCCAGGTGCCGGACTGGGAAAATCCGCAGGTTATCAGCCGGAATGTAGAGAAACCACATGCCAGCTTTGTGCCTTACCAAACCGATGCGCAGGCTTTTGACGGTAAAAATTCGCCTTTTGTTAAAAGCCTGAATGGCACCTGGAAGTTTCGCTGGCTTAAAAATCCGGCGGCTGTCCCGCAGAATTTCTATGATCCTGCCACGCCGGACCAGAACTGGGATAACCTTCCCGTACCGTCGAACTGGCAGGTAGTCGGTGCGCGGGAAGGCCGTCCGTACGACCGCCCGATCTTCACCAATATCAAACATCCGTTTCCGGCCACGCCGCCCCGTATTCAGGCGGATACCAACAGCGTGGGCTTGTACCGGACACGCTTTACGACCCCGGCCAACTGGCAGGATCAGGAAGTATACCTGCATTTTGCCGGTGTGCAGTCGGCCTGTTATGTATACCTGAATGGCCAGCAAATCGGCTATCACGAGGATGGAATGACGCCGGCCGAGTTCCGGATTACCGACCAGATACGGCCGGGCGGCGGCGAAAACGTGCTGGCTGTTGAAGTCATTAACTGGTCAGACGGCAGTTACCTCGAAGATCAGGATTTCTGGCGGCTGTCGGGCATTTACCGGGATGTGTTTCTGGTGGCTAAACCCCGCCTGCACATCCGCGATGTGCAGATCGTCACGGATCTCGATGAGCAGTATAAAGATGCTACCCTTAAAGTTTCGGCCTACCTGCGCAACCTGACCGGCCGTGCAGACCTGACTAACCAGTTCCGGATTACCCTCTACGATCCGGCCCGCAAACCGGTATTCAGTGAAAAGCTGCTGGCTGCCGATGCCGTGGGTACCGAGATGGATAAAATGTTCCGGATTACGAAGCCGGTTACGGCTCCGGCCCTCTGGACGGCTGAAACCCCGAATCTGTATACCTTAAGCCTGCAACTGTTGAATGCCGACGGGCAGACGATTGAGACCGTAACGCAGCGTGTTGGTTTCCGCGAAGTGACCATGGCCCGCGGGCAACTGCTGGTTAACGGTAAGCCCGTAACCTTCAAAGGCGTAAACCGCCACGAATTTGATCCGTTGACCGGCCGCGTCATCAGCCGCGAAAGCATGATCCGCGACATTATGCTGATGAAGCAGCACAACATCAACGCCGTCCGGACATCGCATTACCCGAACGTGACGGAATGGTATGACCTCTGCGACGAATACGGACTTTATGTAATTGACGAAGCCAATATCGAAAGCCACGACTTGTGGGGTAAAGGGGTAATTCTGGCCAATATGCCGGAGTGGCGGGATGCGTTTATCGCACGCGGCCGGGCGATGGTTGAACGGGACAAAAATCACCCCTCAATCGTGATCTGGTCACTGGGGAACGAGTCGGGTATGGGCCAGAATTTTCTGGATATGGCCGAGCTGATCCGCGTAGTTGACCCGTCGCGCCCGATTCACTACGAAGGCCGCGCGCCCTATACACCAACTTCACTGTCGAATTTTGACATTATTTCGACCATGTACCCGTCGGTCAATGACATGCTGACGCTGATGGAGAAAGACCCGAACCGGCCGGTGATCGTCTGCGAATATGCACACGGCATGGGTAACAGTATTGGTAACCTGAAAGATTACTGGGTCGCTATTGATAAGTATCCGCGTCTTCAGGGTGGTTTTATCTGGGATTGGGTGGATCAGGGGCTGCGGCTGAAAAACAAGGCAGGGCAGGAGTATACTGCCCATATCAATTACATCGACGGAGCGAATGCAGGGGATGGTCTGGTGAACCCCGACCGTATACCACAGCCGGAAATCAACGAGGTAAAATACATCTACCAGTATATTAAAATCGGGACGCAGGGAGCGGTTTCGGCCGAGCAGCAGACCGATATTTCGGCACGGATTACGCTCAAAAATTCCTACGACTTTCTGGGCCTCGATCAGTTTAAACTGGAATGGACACTGATCCGCAACGGAGAGGCCGTACAGAAAGGCACGGTTGACAACCTGAATGCCCAGCCGGGACAAACCCAGCTGGTTGCCCTGCCACTGCGTTTACCGGCGGGTATGGACAACGGTAGTGAATATTTCCTGAATGTAGCGGTTGTTACCAAACAGGCGGCACCGTGGGCACCGGCAGGCCATACCGTAGCGTCTGAGCAGATTCCGATCCGGACCCGGTTGTCGGGCATGGTGCCGATGGGCATCAGCAGCCTGCCGGCGGTTAAAACCACGGTTTCGCCGGATAAGGTTGTTATCCGTACGAAAGACCTTGTTACGATTTTCGATAAAAAGGCGGGTGGTTTGTCTGAGCTGTTTTATTTCGGGAAAAAGGTCATTGAGCATGGTCTGCAACCGAGCTTCTGGCGGGTACCGACCGATAACGACGAAGGAGGCGGAACAGCTTCGTTTGCGGCCCGCTGGCGGAAGGCTGGTTTAGATACTGCGTTGGCCACCCCTGTCGATATGCAGGTGTTGGTTAATCAACGCCAAATGGTGACGATCCGCAGTACGAACGAAGTGCGGCTGACGGAAGGCAAGCTGATTCAGCAGACCGATTATACGGTGTTCGGCACCGGCGATATTCAGGTCTCGACAACGGTAACGGCCGAAGGTACTGTGCCGCCGCTGGCCCGGGTGGGTACGCAGCTGGAACTGGCCCCGTCGTTTACCAACCTGAAGTGGTATGGCCGCGGACCGTTCGAAAGCTACCGGGACCGCAAGGAGTCGGCGCGGGTCGGCCTGTACAGCGGCAAAGTAGCCGACCAGTATTTCCCGTATATCATGGCGCAGGAAAACGGGAATAAAACCGATGTGCGCTGGGCGCAGATTACGGAAGACGCAGGGCTGGGCGTACTCATTATCAGCAGTCCGGCCAGTATGTCGTCGGCCGACCGGAATCTGCTGAACATCAACGTCCGGGACTACACCGATGAGGCCTTGCTGGCAGCCAAAAATCCGGCGCAGCAGACACCGGAGCGCGGCAACATTACCCTGGTCAACATTGATATGCAGCAGATGGGGCTGGGCGGAGATGACAGCTGGTCGCCACGGACGCATCCGGAATATCAGCTACCGGCCAATAAAACCTATACGTACTCATTCCGGATCCGGCCGATTGATGCCCGTACCAGCGTGACCGACGTGGTGGCGATGCCGTTGCCGCTTTCACGCTGATTAACCCGTAAAACGCATGAAAAAACTCATTCTGTGCCTGTTGTTTCCGCTGGCAGGTTTTGCGCAGTGGCAACCGCAGCAAAGCAATACCGACGCCAGTTTCCGGGCAGTATCAGCGGTTAATAAGACTGTTGCCTGGATTGGCGGGACTAAAGGAACATTTGTCCGCACCACCAACGGCGGTACGACCTGGCAGGCCGGTACGGTAAAAGGAGCTGAAGCCTGTGATTTCCGCGACGTACATGCCGTGGATGCGCAGACAGCCTACCTGATGGCGGCAGGCCCCGCCGAACAGGGGCAGGCCCGTATCTACAAAACCACTGACGGCGGCAATTCGTGGCAGTTGCTGTACGAGACTAAGCAAGCCGGGGTGTTTTTCGATGGCATCGACTTCTGGAATGCGGATGAGGGCATTGTGTTTAGTGACCCGATTGGTGGTAAGTGGTTTGTGTTACGGACGCAGGACGGCGGCAAAAGCTGGCAGCAGGTCTCACCGGACAACTTACCGGCAATGGCTACCGGCGAAGCCGCGTTTGCCGCCAGCGGCACGAGCTTGCTGGCACGATCCGGCAAGCAGAAACAGGTCTGGATTGGCTCGGGCGGCGCCACCACCGGACGGGTTTTCCGGTCGGCCGATGCCGGTGCGACCTGGTCGGTGGTCGAAACAGGACTGGCCGCCGGACCGAGTGCCGGGGTTTTTGGCCTGTGGTTCAGCAAAGATGGCCGCAAAGGCATTGCCATCGGCGGCGATTACAAGCAGGAAAAGCTGGTTTCTGACAACGTGGCCATTACGCAGGACGGCGGCAAAACCTGGCAACCGGGCGGCGCTACCAATCCGGCCGGCCTGAAAGAAGCGATCGGCATGCTGACTGCCAACCGGCTGGTGGCTGTCGGGCCCTCGGGGACGTGTTACACCGACGATTTCGGGAAGACCTGGACACCCATCGACGAATCAGGGTTTCATGCCATCAGCTGTGCCGGCGGTGTTTGCTGGGCGGTCGGCAGTAAGGGCAAAGTCGCCGTACTGACCGGTGTGCCGAAGGCGGCGAAGTAAGGGGATGTTTTTTTCATGATTGCTTTGCAACGGAAGGCCCTTTATCCGGCGTAATGCCAGTAACTCCCTTGTAATCAGTAAAACCAATATGAAACCTGCTTCTCTTATCACCCTATGCGCCGCCGTGTGGGTATTTATGGCCTGTAGTAAAACGGTTGATCCGGCAAACGGCTCCGGTAATACCAGTGCTACCGATGCCAATCCCGACTGGACGACGGCTTCTCACGGCAAAGATGCCGATCCGGATTATACCGTTGTGTTTCCACAGACGCAGGTGAATACGCTCGAAATCACCATGACCGCTGACGACTGGACGGCCATCCGGACCGATATGAAGAAAATCACCGGCAGCGATTTCGGTGCAGCCAGCGGTACGCCGGGCGGTGGGGGCGGTGCCTTTTCGACAACCGAGCCGGCTTATGTGGCGGTTACGCTGAAATTCAACGGTAAAACATGGAATAAGGCAGGCTTCCGGCTCAAAGGAAATTCCAGCCTGTCCTCAACATGGCGGTCGGGAATTTACAAATTGCCGTTCCGGCTGAACATGGACGAGTTTGAGGATACGTACACGGAAATTAAAGACCAGCGGTTTTACGGCTTTCAGGAGTTGTCGATGTCGCCGGGTTTCAAGGATAACTCACTGATCCGTGAAAAGGCAGGGGCCGATATTTTCCGCATGGCCGGCATCCCGGCTGCCCAAACGGCCTTCTATAAGGTGTACATCGATTTCGGTGCCGGTAAAAAATACTGCGGCGTCTATACCATGGTGGAGGTAGTTGACGACACCATGGTTAAAAAGCAGTTCGGGGAGGATAAAGGCAATATTTACAAGCCTGAATCAACGTTTGCAACATTTGTCCAGAGCCAGTTTGAGAAGAAAAACAATAAAACCGAAGCCGACTACAGCGATGCCCAGTCGTTTATCACTGCCCTGAACGCGGCAAACCGCACGACGAATGCTGCCGGGTGGCGGGCAAATCTGGAAAAGACAGTAAACGTCGATCATTACCTCCGGTATCTGGCCGTCAATAATACGATTGTTAACTGGGATGCCTACGGTGCAATGGCCCATAATCATTATTTCTACAACATGCCGTCGAAGGGTCTGACGTGGATTCCGTGGGACTTAAACGAGTCAATGACGAGCAGCAGCGGAGCCGGAAAGGCGGTGTCACTGGAAATGACGGAAGTTGCCAAGACGTGGCCGTTAATCCGCTATGTGGCCGATGATCCGGTCTATTATGCGAAGTATAAGCAATATGTAAAGGAGTTTAACGATACGGTATTCACACCGGCAAAAATGAATGCCTTGTTTGAGCAATACACAACACTCATTACGCCCTACGTTAACGGGACGGAGAAAGAACAGGCGCCCTACTCGCACCTGACCAGCCTGACGAACTTTACGGGGGCTTTAGCTACGCTGAAACAACACGTTACTACCCGTAATCAGGCCGTGGCTAACTTTGTGAAATAACGGTTTATTTAGTGCAGTCAGAGCAAACACCCTGAATCAGCAGGTTCATTTCCTTAGACTCGTAGCCTGTTGGCAGCGGAACCTGCGGGATCAATACCTGGTCGAGGCAGGTTGTCTGCCCGCACGCCTGGCATTTGAAATGAACATGCTCATGGTGATGATGGCCGTGGGCACAAGTCTCCCGGCAAAGGGCATATTTCGGGTTTCCTTCATCGTCAAGTACCTTGTGGAGCAGACCCTTGTCGAGGAATGTCCGCAGGGTACGGTAAATGGTCACGCGGTCATGATCAGGACCTAACCCCTGTTCAATATCACCGTGCGAAAGGGCGTGGCCAGCCTTCAGAAACAGATCAAGCACCTCCTCGCGGCTGCTGGTGTGCCGGAGGTCAAAGCTTTTGAGCATTTGTGCTGTAGTCATGGCTGTATTGGTTTTGGTTACAGGGTAAGTGATCGGTTAGCCGCTTACCCTGTAACAAATTTAATCAATGGTTTCGAACTGTAGCTTCACTAAATTAGCATACAGACCATCTTCGAGAGCTGCTAATTCGTCGTGTGTACCGGTTTCGGCAATCTGTCCTTCGCGGAGAACATAAATCGTATCGACCTTGCGGATCGTGGCCAGCCGGTGGGCAATGATGATCGTTGTGCGGTTCTGCATCAGCTCATCGAGCGCTTCCTGTACCAGCCGTTCCGATTCGGCATCGAGCGAGCTGGTTGCTTCGTCAAGAATCAGAATGGCCGGATCTTTCAGAATGGCGCGGGCAATGGCAATCCGCTGCCGCTGACCACCCGAGAGCTTAACGCCCCGCTCACCGACCAGTGTTCCGAACTTCTCGGGAAACGACTCAATAAACTCGAGCGCATTGGCTTTGCGGGCAGCTTCAATAATATCGGCGTCCGTGGCGTCGGGTTTACCGTACGCGATATTCTCGCGGATCGTCCCGCCGAAGAGCATCACTTCCTGCGGTACAATGGCGATATTCTGGCGTAAATCCGTGATGTTAAAATCCTGAACCGGTTTGTCATCGACAGTAATGCGGCCGCCCTGAACCGGATAATACCGCATCAGCAGCTGCACGATGGTCGATTTACCGGCACCACTCTGGCCAACCAGCGCGATCTTGCGGCCGGCTTCCACACGGAGCGAAACCCCTTTCAACACCTCAATATCCGGGCGCGCAGGGTAAGAGAACCGGACGCCTTCAAATGCCACGGTGCCTTGTACCTCAAGCGGCAGGGCAGGGCGTGGGGTGTCGACATCTACCTCCGGCGTTTCTTCCAGAATTTCCAGTACACGCTCCGACGAACCGATCGTTTTCTGAATCTGGGCATACATATCGCCCATTCCGCCGACCGAACCGCCAATGAAGCCGGTATAGAAAATAAACGTAATCAGATCCGAGAGGGCCATTTCGCCGGAGAGCACAAGGCCGCCACCGTACCAGAGCACACCAATAATGCCTCCGAAGAGGGCAAAAATGACAAATGACACAAAGCCGCCACGGAACCGCGACGACCGCAGGGCCACCGTAACGACCCGTTGCAAGGCATTGCCATAGCGGTTAATCTCAAAGCGTTCGTTTGTAAATGCCTTGACAACATTGACCGATTGCAGGGTTTCTTCAACGATTACGTTGGCCGTGGCCAGTTCGTCCTGCGCCTGCTTCGACATTTTCCGGATATACCGGCCAAAAACAATGGCCGAAATAATCAGTACCGGGAAGGTCGCCAGCATAAACAGGGTCAGCTTCCACGATACATACAGGATGATGGCCGTACCGACCAGCAAGGTTGCAATCTGGCGGAA
This sequence comes from Arsenicibacter sp. R0_47, assembly GCF_057652235.1. Taxonomy (NCBI): domain Bacteria; kingdom Pseudomonadati; phylum Bacteroidota; class Cytophagia; order Cytophagales; family Spirosomataceae; genus Arsenicibacter; species Arsenicibacter sp. R0_47. The sequence goes on from NZ_JBYFCJ010000001.1 coordinate 680,894, forward strand.
AAACTCGGCCAGCGTCAGTGATAATACATCCTGCAACTGCGATACGTCGGCCGAAATCCGGCTCGTGAGCTCACCCACGCGGCGCTTTTCGAAAAACGAAACCGGCAGCGTAATGATTTTACTGTAGACTGCGCGGCGGACATCGGCCATTGACCGTTCGCTGACCTGCGCAAAAAAGTAGATCCGGCTGAACGAAAAAACGGCCTGAATCACCAGAATACCCACAAAAAAGAGAATGATCTCGTTGATTGTGTAGGTCGATTTGCGTTCGAGTACCTTGGTTACTTCTTTAATAATCAACCCGAAGCTCAGGGTTGTGCCGGTCGATAATACCAGAAAACCGAAGCCCAGGATGTACTGTAACCGGTAAGGTTTGATAAACCGAAAAATTCTGAAGGCCTTGGTTAAACCTTCGCGGCTGATTTTCTTCTTATCCTCGGGGCTTGCTTCACTCCCAAACCCTCTGCCATGCTTTGCCATTGTACTAAGAGACGGCAGGCTTGTCGCCTGACCATTTTATGTGTTTATTCCTTTTCGTCGGCCTGACCTTTATAGCCCGATTGCTCAAAAAGCCGGCGGGCGTTGGTCTGGGTCATTAAGTCCTTTAAGGAAGGTTGTTTTTCGTCAAAATAGCGTCCTACAATGCGCCAGCCCACCCAGCGGCCGATGGCACCGGGGCAACGGGCACCGATTTCGGCCGTAAACGGACGTTCATTCATGTAGCGCATTTTAACGGATGGGCTAATTTGGTATAACAATTGATTGTCAATAAAGTGCGCCCACACAAGGTCCTGCGCATTGTAGGTCTCGGTGAGCTGCAGGTCGCTGTATCCGATCAGCAGGCTGTCGGCCAGTGGCTGACCATCTGAGCCGGGTAAAACGGATTTGGTAAAGACATAGCCTTTGCCATAATACACCATATCGGCCAGCAACGTCTGATCCTGACGGTCCGTTGCATTGTATTTGTCGGAAATCCCGAACACTACGGCCGGAGCAATGTACTCTTTCTGGTAGCGTTTGAGGATGTACTGCGGAAATTCAGGACCGCGCGGCCGGTAGGTGGCGTTCGGACCGGCAAAGAAATCGAGGCCAATGACGATCAGGCTATCGGTAATGACCAGGTCGGGGCCCATAAAGCCGGTTACCATGGTAGCGATACGCGGAGGCCGGAAATCCGGAAACTCCCTGTGAATGTTGGTAAATGCGGTTGCCAGCTGTTCGCGCAGCTCCTTTGCCGGGCCGAACTCGTTTTGAACCTGCCGGTACAATACGTTGAGTGTACTGTCGTTAATCCGGTTGTATAACTCGTTGACAAGGGCTGTATCATTGCCAGGCTGCTGCGGAGCAGTCGTGTTAAAATACAATCGGGCCACATCCGCGTTGGCATTTAGAAAAGCCTGGATGCTGTCGCGCGATTTGGCGGAAAACAGGGCCTGATCGAGCCGATGGAGGGTAACTTCCTCACGTTTGGTACATGAGTTGATCAGGAGAATACAAAAAAAGCCCCACAGGGCAACCCGTAAATGCATGCGTGTAAGCAGGTTTTCTTTCTTGAAAACGTACAAAATTATGAAAAAAGTTGCAGCCCTGACCTTAATCTTTGGCTATTTCCTGTTACCGGGTCTGGTTACGGCACAAAAGCCGGCCTGGCAATCGGGTAACTATAGTACGTCCGGTACGGATGATCTGTCGCCGGTAACCAAACGCCGGTTGAAAAAGATTCTGGGCACGTCCTACGATCAACGTCAAACCGGACCGCAGTCGTATGTCGACGACCGCGATGACCGGAAAGGGAAAAAGAAAAAGGGAAAAAATAACACCGCTGACCGCCAGTACCAGAGCGAACTGCGCCGCCGGCAACAGGCCGGTCAGGATATTTATCCGGACTATGAGCGTCCGAGCCATCTGATTGAGATGAGCCTGCGGTTTTCGCCGGTTTTCAACGCAAATACAGCCGAAGGGCAGGGAGCCTATCAGAATTTTGCACCCAATGGTCTGGGTGTTCGCCCGAGCATTGGGGTATCGCTGGATTATTTCTTTTTCAAAGACCGCTATGCGTTCAGTTCAGGCATCTGGTATACGATTAAGCGGTCGGGTTACGTGATGCCGGGATCCTTCGGCCAGACCCGCTGGGATCCGGCGGCACCGGCCAAACGCTCGGTCTATAATCTGCAATACGCGCAGATTCCGGCAACGGTGAAAATGTTTGCCAACAATGCCTTCCCGAATGCGCGGCTGTACCTGCAGACCGGCGGCCTGATTGATATTAAGCTGTCTGAAAAGGCGCTGGACCCGCAGCGGAACGGGCTTTACCTGGCTGCTGAGCAAAGCGGCACACGGCGGCAGTATGGCTTCGCCGACTTTACATGGTTACTGGGAGCGGGTGTGCAGTACAAACTGAACCAGACCAACGCTGTTAACCTGGGTATTAGTTATCAGCGTGGTTTACTGGATGTTGCACGCGGCCGTGATCTTGTTTCGAAGCAACGGATACTGGCCCTTGAGGTCGGATTTAAGTTCTAAGTATACGTTCGAAAAAAAATAATAACATTTGATGTATTCAGATAATATCTGGCACAGGTTTTGATGAAAGATTTGTAATTAAGAAGATTTAGCTCGTCCAAACATATATAGTCTTTCGAGACGTTGCTTACCGATACTTTTCGATGCCAATCGAAAGTGCCTGTATGGGAAAGCCTGGTTCACTAGAAACCGGGCTTTTTTGTTTCCCATAACCTTATCTTTATGAACCTGCGATCCGGATCAGATCGTCAATGTGATTAACAATCGTCGCATTTTCGGGCAGTTCAATATCCTGCCCTACCACCTGGTATCCTGTCATGAGCAGATGACTGTCCGGAAAGGCAGCGGCAAGCCGGTTCACAAATGGCTGTACCTCGTGGTTAGACGGTACGGAGGTAATGGCTGTGAAGATATAGTCCGGCTTGTGTACGTTATAGGCAAATTCCAGCTCGGTGAACGGCAGGCTCTGCCCCAGATAAATGACTTTGTTATAGCGTGCCCGGACAATGTAATTAGCAAACAGCAGGCTGATTTCGTGCAGTTCGCCTTCCGGTAGAAACAGGAGGTATTTTTTGCCGTCGGGGCGTTGTTTACTGACCTGTCCGTCAATGGCAACAATGAGCTTTTGCCGGATCAGGTTGGTAATAAAATGCTCCTGCGCCGGTCCTATAGAACCTGTTACCCACAGCGTACCGATACGGCTCAGAAACGGATAGATGATGTTGATCATCGTATTTTCAAAGCCGAACTGAAGAATATTGGTACTGATGATTTTTTCAAAACGCTCCTCGTCCAGATCAATCATGGAGATGGTAAGCGCATGAATCTGATCGGGATAGTTGAGCTGCCGGTCCGAAATTTTAACCACTTCCCGATACATTTCCTCTACTGACAATCTTGAGATGTCAGAGATTTTGTATCCGTGGTCTTTTAACAGCGAAATATTCAGGACAAGCTTAAGATCCTGATCGTCGTACGTGCGGATGTTTGTATCCGTGCGCTTAGGCGTAATGATGTTGTAGCGCTGTTCCCAGATACGCAACGTATGGGCTTTAATGCCGGAAAGTTGCTCTAAATCCTTGATGGAATAGTTGCTCATGGGACAAGATAATAACGATTAATAAATAAAGACACAGGTGTCGCATTGCTACCAAACTGAAGAGGCATCTTACAATTCGGAAAAAAGTGGTACAAGCTAGTGAATCATAGTAAACAAGTCAATCACTAAACAGACTTGTTTGGTGACAACTTATTTAGTATACAACCCGGTGTTTGCCAGTTTTGTTTTACAAAGATTAAACAAGAATCAGTAAAAGATGTGAAATGAAGAAAAGAAATTGTGCAAGGAGTAGCCAGCCAGCCAGCCGGTTAGCTTTTATAAACGGAAAACGGAACCAGCAGAGAAACAGGCAGAAGGAGACAATCCACCAGGCTACGTAGTTTTGAAGCGGTACAGGCTGTCCGTACCAGTGCCAGAAATCAAGCCTGATGGCGACCGGTTCAATAAATACATCCAGTAAGACCATCAGCGAAGCCGCCAGGGCAGCCTTTGCCGGATAGGAATGTGTGGTCTGCGCACACACAGACCCGCAGCAATACGACAACATCAGCCAGTTAAAGCCAATCATTGGCGGTACTTCCCAGAGGTGAGGCCCCAGTACGGGTCCGTAGGCATAATGTCCGAAAATAAGGCCGGTCTTTACGCCGGTCACTTCAATGAAAAAGCCGGTCAGTATGGCAATTACGATGTAGGTTTTAAAGGAGGGTGCCCAGTCGGTGTGATACCAGAGCAGCAATGCCAGCGATACCGTCAGATTGACCGGAACGAGCAGCTTAAATACCGGAGCCAGCATCGGTACATGCAGACCGACAGAACCTACAAGGTGGCTTAACAGCAGTAAAAAAACGATGAGCGTGTGTTGACGGTTGGTATTTGGTACGGCGGTGAACATACCCTTAAAACAGAATTGACAAAAAAAAGTTGGCAAATAAACCGGCAGGTCAGGCCATTAAAAGGGAGAGGAACAAAACAAAAAAGCCTCACATTTGTGAGGCTTTAGGTAGGGTAGAAGATGGGGTTCGAACCCACGACCTTCGGAACCACAATCCGACGCTCTAACCGACTGAGCTACAACTACCATTTTGGATTGCAAATATAACAGGTTATGTCTGGTTTTGGCAAGCGTTTTGCCGAAAAAAAATCACAAAAAAACGCGTTCCGGTCGTTTTAGGTTGATAATTAGTACATTATACTAGCTTGCGTGGCGTGGTAGCCATAAAGTCTTTGAGGTAAAAAGGCTCGAATGTGACGACATGCTCAAACCGGCCTTGTTGCCAGGCAGCAGCGGCCAGTACCCCGATCTGACGCGCAGAAGGAGATATAACCGTTTCGGGAAAGAGGGCGTCGGGGTGATTCCCCAGTACCGGCCGGCATTTAGCAGCACCGTCACCAACAAAGACGAGGGTGTGAGCGGCCAGTTCGCCGGCAAATGAGGTTTCATCAATAATCATTGCCGATGTAGGTGCGGTTTCGTTACCGGCGGTATCATACAGGGCGCAGTATACTTCCATCCGGCGCGCGTCGATCATCGGGCAGATGAGAATGGGTTTGCGGGGCGTCTGTGCTGCATAGAACGGCCGGATCTGTTCGGCCATGCCCTGTAGGGTATTAACGGCAATCAGCGGTTTATCGAGCGAAAAACAAAGCCCCTTTGCCGTTGACACGCCGATGCGGAGACCGGTATAGGAGCCCGGACCTTTCGCAACGGCAATGGCATCCAGCTGCGGCAGCGAAAAGCCGGTGTGCTGTACGACCTGATCAATCAGGGTGGTCAGCATTGCCGATGATGTGCGTTCGGTAAACAACTCATAACTCCCCAGCAATGTGCCGTCCCTGTGCAGTGCAACCGAACAGATGGTTGTTGAGGTATCAATGGATAAAATAAGCATAGAGCACTAAGATAAAAGGCAGAAAGGGAGCATGCCAGGCATGTCTCCCTTTCCGGTAAGCAGCAGCTTTATTATTTCTTCAGAATAGACTGATAGCGGTTCATGTCTTTGAACAGATCAAGGGCCGCTTTCATCTCCGGATCGTTGTTGAACGACGACTCTTTAATGCCTTTCTGGAGGTAGTAATGGCCTGTAATTTCCTGCTCAAGCATTGGCTTCAGTTCCGGCTTAAAGGTCATCAGGTCGGCCTCCTTGCTATGGGATACCTTGGTTTGCAAGGCTTTCAGCTGGTCTTTGATCAGGTCAAAATATTTTTCCTTTTTCGCCGAGGCTTCCAGGTTCGACAAATCCTTCTCTACCTGCGTCGTATAATCGTATTCTTTATCTTTCAGCCAGCTGACAAACTCCTGATATTCAGCGTCAGTCAGGCGGAATTCGCGGGCCGGTTTAATCTGCGGGTGATCGTGCCGGTATTTGACGGCATAGTCGAAAATCAGCCCTTTATTGCCCAGGCTCAGCGCAATCGGCGTCGGATTATTGGCTTCGGTAATCACATCCGGCAGTACACCGCCACCGTCATACACGACGCGGCCGTTTTTCGTTTTAAATGCCGTTTTCAGCGAATCGGCAATCTTACCAACGCTGCCGTCCGGGTTGCGGTGGCTGTAATCAATAGCCTGAATACACCGTCCGCTCGGAATATAGTACTTCGCGGTGGTAATCTTCATTTTGGTATTAAACGACAGGTCGCGGGTTGTCTGAACCAGCCCTTTACCATACGTCCGTTGCCCGATCAGTACGCCGCGGTCATAGTCCTGAATAACACCCGATACGATTTCGGCTGCCGAGGCGCTGCGGCTGTTGCAGAGCACCACAATCGGCAGATCGAGGTCAAGCGGCGGGGCCATAGCCGTGTAGGTTTTATTCCATTCCTGCACTTTTCCTTTCGTGGTAACTACTTCCGAATCTTTCGGAATAAACAGGTTCGAGATGTCGATGGCCATGTTAAGTAAACCGCCCGGGTTCTCACGAACGTCGAGGATCAGCTTTTTCATGCCTTTCGCCTTCAGATCAATAACGGCCTGGCGCACTTCACGGGCGGCCGTAGCGGTAAAGTCTTTCAGATCGATATACCCGACCTCGTCGTTGATCATACCGGAATACGGCACGTTGGTCATCTTCACCACGTCGCGTGTTACGGGAATGGTCAGCAGGTCTTTTTCGCCGTAGCGGCGGACACTCAGCTTCACGGCTGTTCCGTTCTGTCCGCGCAGGAGCTTGTCGGTATTGTCGTCGTCGGGGCGGTTGCGGACTTCAATCCCGTCGATTTTCAGGATTTCGTCACCGATGCGAAGACCTGATTTTTCGGCAGGCGTGCCTTCGTAAATCATCATGACCACGCTTTTTCCCTGCCGCGCACCCACCAGCGCCCCGATGCCGTTGTAGCGGCCGGTGGTCATCGTGCGGTAATCCTCAATTTCCTCCTCGGCGTAGAAGTTGGTGTACGGATCAAGGGCTTTCAGCATGGCGTCGATACTGGTTTTCACCATCCGGTTAGGATTTACCTCATCGACATAGTACATGTTTAATTCACGGAAAAGGGTCGCATAAATGTCGAGGTTGCGGGCAATTTCAAAGAACCGGTCATCGGTTTTGAAGGCGGCCAGCGACGCACCTCCGGCCAGGAGGCCGGCCAGCGCTAAGGCTTTTACAGACTTTTTCATAAACATGTATTTGCTTGTGGCCCGGGGGCACTGCTATCATGGAGTATAAGAAATCAACAGCAAGATCAGGCACGAAATTTCACGGATTGGTCACCGCCCAGTTTTCGTAAGGCTAATTTCATGCCTTTTTCTATCTCTTCAAACGAAATTATTTGTTTGGCGGTATACAAAAAAGCAATATAAGCAGGAGGGGCCGATGTTTGGGTGCCAAATAATAAAGATTTGTTGAGCCGGTAGCTTTCGCGTACCCGCCGGCGCACTGTATTCCGGTCGACCGCATGTTTAAAACTACGTTTGGAGACAGAAATCAGGATGGATGGGAGTGAGGGAACGGGTGTGTCGGCCAGCGGCTGTTCATCGAGGTAAACCACCCTAAAAGGAAAGAGGTAGAACGTTTGGATTTCCGTGCTACCTCTTTTGAATAAGCGATCAATGATCGTTTTGTTGGTCAGCCGTTCGGCTTTCTGGAACGTCTGTTTCATAATGCTGTCAGTTCGAGATCTACAGTGATTTGTGTTCCGTTTGGTCGACAAACCCGGCAGAGGGTCAGGCACCTGATGAAAAACCTTACAGTTTAACGCGGTCGCCTTTTTTCTCGTCTGATACAGTCAGTTTCCAACGACCTTTAGCACGACGACGTGCTAATACTTTACGACCATTGTGGCTGCTCATACGCTCGCGGAATCCGTGTTTGTTTTTCCGCTTGCGGTTTGATGGTTGATAAGTTCTTTTCATTGTATTATCTGCTCAGGAGCGCTGTTTCCCAAATGAGTCCGCAAAAATAGCTGATCAGGCCGGATAAACCAAATTTATATTTGCTAAAGTTTAAGGTAGTGCCTTTGGGTGTGGTTGTGGTACATATTATGTTGGTTTTCCGGTTAATTAGACGACCGGCACAAAGTTAAAAAGCGTGTCAGGTTATAACTTTACAGGCGTTTTCATTGTCATGTGAATGTTGTCCGAACGCCGTTCACCAGAGCCTGTCATTTATGCACTATATTCTGTCTGCTGATCCGCAATTACCGCATTATATTGCCGTTGATGCTCATCTGGCTGATATTACGACTGATACCGTTGTGTTCCAGTTACCTGCCTGGCGTCCCGGCCGGTACGAACTGCAGCATTTTGCCAAAAATATTCAGCGCTTCGGTATTTATGATCAGGCGGGAAATCCGGTTCCGTTCCGGAAAGTTACCAAAGACCGCTGGCTGGCTGAGACGAAGGGGCTGACGGAACTGTTCGTCCGCTACAACTATTTTACCGGTGTCATCAACGCCGGAACGAGTTTTATCAGTGATACGCTGCTATACGTTAATCCGGTCAATCTCTGTGTATATGCAGAAGGGCGCATAGACGAGCCTTGTCTGCTGACACTGACTATTCCGGCTGCGTGGCCGGTTGCCTGTGGGTTGAAACAAGCCGGTGAACAGCAACTGTGGGCCAGTGATTTTTACGAACTCATTGACTCGCCGCTGATTGCAGCGCCTGACCTGCAACGGATTGATTATACGGTTGGCAATACTCCGTTTACAGTATGGTTTCAGGGAAATATTGTGCCGGACCATGAGCGGATTGCCGACGATTTCAGCCGGTTCTCAGCGGCCCAGCTCGCGTTATTCGGGGAGTTTCCGGAAGACGATTACCATTTCCTGACCATTGTGCTGCCAACGGCTTACTACCACGGCGTTGAACACCGCAACAGCACCATGCTGGTGCTGGGTCCTGATGATGAAGGCGAAGGGCTGTACATCGACCTGCTGGGTGTGTCTTCCCATGAGTTGTTCCACGCCTGGAACATCATCCGGATACGGCCGCAGGAGCTTCTGCCCTATGATCTGACCCGCGAAAATTACTTTCAGACCTGCTTTGTGGCCGAAGGCGTTACGACCTACTACGGCGACCTCATGCTGCGCCGGGCGGGCGTGTTCTCCGATGCGGCGTACCTGAAAGAATTGCAGGTGACGTTTAAGCGGCACTTCGATGTGAGTGACCGCGCCTTCCAGTCGCTGACCGAATCGTCGTGGGATTTGTGGCTGGATGGCTACGACAAAGGCGTTCCCGACCGAAAGGTGTCCGTATACCATAAAGGGGCGATTGCGGCTTTGATTCTGGATCTGCATATCCGGCAGCTGACCAATCATCGCCGGAGCCTGGATGATGTCATGCGGCTGATGTGGGAGCGGTATGGTAAACCATTTATCGGCTATAGCTATGCGGATTATCAGGCTGTTACGGAGGAGGTTGCCGGACAGCCGCTGGCGTGGTACTATACGCTTTGCATTGAGGGAAATACCTCGTTGCTGTCCACGCTGAATCAGTATCTTGGTTTTGTCGGCTTGCAGATTACCCATGATGAGAACGGCGGCGTGCTGCTGGAGGTGGTGCCCGACGATCTGATCGGTACCCTGAACCGGCGTAAATGGTGGGGAATTGACTGAAATAATAAAACCGGCGCAAGTGCGCCGGCCTTATCACCGTTAACTAAATCTAATTCATTGTGATATTTCGTTGCGGCAGCGTTTCGGTGATACCCGGCGTCGCTAACTTAAAACTGCGTTCCTGAATTTGTTTGCCGTCAGAAATCTGGAAGGTGTATAACCCGTCGGCAAGTTCGCTCAGGTCGAAACGCTGGCGGAAAGTCGTTTTCTTTGAGTAAATATCGCTTTCATAAACGACTTTCTGCTTGCTGTCCATGATACGCATGGTCAACCGTTTGGCAGGGATTCCCTTTTCGACAACCATCCAGAGTTTGGACGGGTCGGATGCCGGATACATGGCTAAAGCCAGATTCTGTTCAGGCTTCGCTTCGTAATAGGTTTCAGTGGAGGCTTTTGCCTGTGCATTAGCCCATGACGATACAACTACACATGTGGCCACCAGCAGGGCCTTGCCGAAAGATTGACGTAACGTTTTCATTGAGAGTTCAGTTTATGTTGTTTACATGCTAAAGATGACAACAACTGCCCCGAACGTTGCATCCGGTGATGAGCGGCCGGAATAAAGGACAAACGGCACCTGTGCTGTATGAACAGCACTACTCGGTATATTCCAGTTCTTTTCCGAAGGTTTCGTCTATCTTATAAACCGACCAGAGGCCAATGGCAAAACAAACCAGGCCGACGATGGCACCGGCACTGATCACGCCAACCGACGCTTTTAGAGCCTGAAAGGCCGGAATACTCAGCAGCGTAGTCGCCCGTACGTTGTTGGCTACGGAGGTGGTCGCCGTAGCACGGAGGTTGGTACCAAAGTTCTCAGCTGTGACGGTCAGGAAAAGGGCAATGTAGCCTATGGCAAAGCCCATACCGGAGCAGACGGCATAAAATGCATTGGCCGATGAAATACCGCCAAACAGGTAGACACCCACAAAAACCATCGTCAGGCCGGTCATGATACCAATTGCTTTCCGGCGCGAATGCAGGTAATGGCTGAACGGTCCGCTGATGAGATCACCGACCACCACGCCAATGTAGGTAAACAGAATGCAGCGGCCAGCCTGAATATCGGTAATGCCCATAGCAGCTCCGAACTCGTTGCCGAAGGTGGCCAGGATGCCGATGACATAATAAGTCGGTACGGCAATGCCCATGCAGAGCAGATACCTGACGAAGCGGTCGCGGTTGTTGAAAAAGGCAGCAAAACTCCCCCGTCTGATCTGGTCCTGCCGGATTTTAACAAACATCCCCGATTCCAGGACGCCTAACCGGAGCAGCAGCAGACCGAGGCCCAGGCCGCCACCGATAAAGTAAGCAGTCCGCCAGTCGGAGCCCTGGACGGTAAAAAAGGCAACCACCGCCCCGAGTAGCCCGATGCCGGCGACCAGTGAGGTACCGTAGCCGCGCAGGTGTCTGGGCAGTACTTCGCTCACAAGCGTAATACCCGCCCCCAGCTCACCGGCCAGACCCAGACCGGCCACAAACCGGAGCCACGCATACATATCAGGGCTGCTGACGAAGCCACAGGCAATGTTGGCCAGCGAATACGTAATAATAGAGCCGAACAGGACTGACAACCGTCCGCGCTTATCGCCCAGAATCCCCCACAGGATACCTCCGAGCAACAGACCGGCCTGCTGGTAATTGTAAATTTTTCCGCCGATGATCGAAATTGATTTTTCGTCGAGAGCCAGATCTTTCAGACTGGGGACGCGGACGATATTGAACAGCAACAGGTCATAAACATCCACAAAATAGCCCAGAGCAGCCACAATAACGGGCAGGCTGAACAGCGGGCGCAACGAACGGTTTGTGTCGGTAGAGAGTTGGGTTTGCATAGAGTCGCTAACTTAGAGGCCACTAGTTTAGCTTATTTTTTGACAGGATCGGTATTTTTTGAGAGCACAGGCATGATTTTCAGGATTACCTTGATCTGCCTGATGCGGCCTCTCCGGCAATCCTGCCAAAAAACATCTTCATCAAATTCCTGCTGACAGCAAAAAAGGTTGCAAATCCCACAGAGCCTTCCGTATTTTGCATACCTAATCAATAAACGAATGAACTTCCCCGCAGAACTTTTTTACACACCGGACCACGAGTGGATTCGGTTTGATGCCGATGGCACAGCGGTAATTGGTATTACTGATTTTGCACAGCATGAGCTGGGTGATATCGTGTATGTTGATATCAATACCATTGGAGAGGCATTGGGCAAAGGTGATGTTTTTGGTACGGTTGAAGCCGTAAAAACAGTATCTGACCTGTTCCTGCCGGTTGAAGGTGAAGTCCTTGAGGTAAATCCTGACCTCGACGGCGCTCCTGAACTGGTTAACACAGAACCTTACGAAGGTGGCTGGATCATTCGTGTTAAAGTGGCTGACGATATTCAGAAAGACGATCTGTTAACGGCAGAAGCTTATCAGGAGCTGATTGGTAAATAACGAGTTATAAAGAAAGTGTCAAAGGGCTCCGGTAGGGGCCTTTTTTTTAGAATTGACATTCCGTTTTGCAAGGAATGACAACCCCGATATATGCAAATTCTTCTTCGTTCTGCCCGTATCGTTGATCCGCAATCGCCTTTCGATGGGCAGGTGACCGACCTCTTACTTGACAATGGCCTGATCCGGCAAATCGGCGACAACCTGACGGCCAGTGAAAATACGCGTGTCATTGAACACGAAAACCTGCATGTGTCGCCCGGCTGGGTGGATCTGCGGGTTGCCGGCAAAGATCCGGGCTTTGAGCATAAAGAAGACCTTAGCAGCCTATGCACTGTTGCCGCTGCCGGCGGGTTCACTGACATTGCCCTGCTGCCGAATACACAGCCTGCGGTAGATAACAAGAGTACGCTGGGGTATATCCGGCGCATGACCGAAGGACAGCCCGTGTCGGTACATCCCGTGGCAGCCATCACCAAAGGGGCGAAAGGCGAGGATTTTACGGACATGATTGACCTGCATCATGCCGGCGCCGTGGCGTTCTCCGACGGTGACCACCCGCTTCAGAATGCCGATCTGCTGGTGAAAACCCTGCAATACCTGAAGCCGTTTAACGGGCTGCTGATGAACCGGCCGGAGGAAAAAATGCTGACCCGTTTCGGGCAGATGCACGAGGGCGTACAAAGTACACTGCTGGGGCTCAAAGGGATTCCGGCCCTGGCCGAGGAGCTGATTGTTGACCGCGACCTGCGGCTCCTGGATTATGCCCTTGGTAAAGAGCCGGTATCGGCACCGGTGCTGCATTTCTCCACTATTTCGTCGGCACGATCGGTTGAACTGATCCGCCGCGCGAAGGCTCAGGGAATGCCGGTGAGCTGCGATGTGGCCGTGCACCAGCTGATTTTTGACGATTCGGCGCTGGCCACCTTCGATACCAACCTGAAAGTAGACCCGCCGTTCCGGTCGAAAGCCGATGTACAGGCACTCTGGTACGGTCTGGCCGACGGTACGATTGACGCCATTGTATCTGATCATAACCCGCAGGACGACGAAAGTAAAAACATCGAGTTCGATCTGGCTGATTTCGGCATTATCGGGCTCGAAACGCTGTTTGGAGCGCTGGTAAGCCATAATCAGGGGCTTTCATTGGGGCAGATTGTTCATAAGCTGGCCGTCCGGCCACGGCAGATTCTACGCTTACTGCCGGTTATAATTGACCAGGGACAGGCAGCCACGCTGACGCTCTTTAATCCCGAACGCCCGTGGACGTTCAGGCAGACCCAGTCAAAATCGAAAAACTCACCGTTCCTCGGCAAATCACTGACAGGTGCGGTATCGGGTATTATCAACAAAGGACAGTTTGTGCAGAATACGGGCATTTAATGGTTTTGCCTGAGACAATTATATGAAAAAAGTGATAGACTATTTCAGCCACCCGCTGCTCAGAATTCCGCTGCTGGTTGGTGTGCTGACCGGTGTACTGGGGTTTGTGTACTTTCTGGCATTGTATAGCCTCGGTATCCCGCCGCTGGGAAACCATAAATCGCTGGATTTTGGTATCCATATCATTACGATGACGGCAACCGTATGGTATTACCGGAAGCATATCGGCAAGGGCCGGCTGCACCTGTGGGAGGGCATTTCAATCTGCTACCTGATTAACACCATCGCCGCACTGGTAACCGGCTGGGGAATCTACTTCTTTGTCACACAGATTGATCCGTCGGTCTTTCAGCAATTTCTGGACAACTCGCGGGCGCTCCTGCTGGAAGGGCAGAAAGACATTGTCCGGCAGCTGGGAGCCGATCAGTTTAAAACGATGCTGGCCAACGTTGACCGGATTCAGGAGGGTGATCTGATCTACGATGAACTGTTCAAAAAAACAGCACTGGCCGTTTTGCCGGTTCTGGTTATCTCGATGATCTTCCGAAAGCAGGATTATAGCGTACTGGAATAACCGGCAACAGTATGAATGGTGTATACTATTTGTATATTTAAGGGATAAACGCAATTACAGGTATGGAAGAAAAAGCATCATCTGCGCGCTTTGCCCTGAAATGGGGTCTTATTCTGGCCGTTGGTCAGATTTTGTTTTCGACAGCGCTCTACGTAACGGATCAGATGGGTAATGCCGGGCTTTCGTCATTATCGTACATCCTCATTATCGCCGTTCTGGTCATGGCCATGCGCGATTTCCGTGCGGCCAATAACGGCTACATGAGCTACGGTGAGGGCCTTGGCCTGAGTGCCCTAATCGGTGCGGTATCGGGGCTGCTGTCAAGTGCCTTTTCGGTATTTTACACCACTGTTATTGATACAGAAGTAATGGCGCGGCTGGCCGACCGTGTACGTGAAGATCTGGAAAACAAAAATATCCCCGACAATGTGATTGACAGTCAGATTGAGATGATGCAGAAGTTTCAGTCGCCGGGCTTTCTGTTTATTTTCGGGATCGTCGGCATGATCGCCATGAGCTTTATTTTTTCGCTGGTGATCGCCGCCATTCTGCGCAAAAACAAACCGGTATTCGAGTAGGGGCGACCCCACGTGGTCGCCCTGTTGATAGTCCCCACGTGTAAATTAATTGGGCGACCACGCGTATATTGATTGGGCGACCACATGGGGTCGCCCGTACGGGTTTTTAATTGATCGCCCACGTGTAAATTGATTGGGCGACCACATGGGGTCGCCCGTACGGTTTTTTAATTGATAGCCCACGCGTATATTGATTGGGCGACCACATGGGGTCGCCCGTACGGGTTTTTGATTGATCGCCCATGTGTATATTAATTGGGCGACCACGTGGGGTCGCCCGTACAGGTTATTGATTGGGCAAAAAGGTGGGGCGATTCGCATAACCGGTGCTTTAAATTCGTTAATGCTGCATGTTTGCTGTTTTCCGTAAAGAAGTCAATCAATTTTTCAGCTCGCCCATCGCCTATATCATCATGGCGGTTTTCCTGACGGCGCTGGGGCTGCTGCTCTGGGTGTTTCCGGACACCAGTCTGCCGGAGTATGGCTATGCCGATATGGGTACGTTTTTCAACCTGACACCCTATGTCATGCTGTTTCTGGTACCTGCCATTACCATGCGGTCTATTGCCGAAGAAGTACGGGCCGGTACGCTCGAATGGTTGCTGACCAAGCCTGTAAGCCGCTGGGGCGTTGTCGGCGGTAAGTTTCTGGCGAGCTGGTTGCTGGTAGCGGTCATCCTGCTGCCAACGTTGCTGTACTACTATTCGCTGTATCAGCTGGGCAATCCTGTCGGTAACATTGATTCGGCGGCCGTAAGCGGGTCGTATATCGGTCTGCTGCTGTTAAGCGGGGTATTTGTCTCCATCGGGCTGTGGGCCTCATCACTGAACGATAATCAGGTCGTGGCCTTTGTTCTCGGCGTGTTTGTCTGTTTTTTACTCTACATTGGCCTTGGTGCCGTAGCGGGTCTTGACTTGCTGGGTAGTTTGGCCTATTATGTCTCCTATTTTGCGCTGGATGAGCAGTTCCGTGCGCTGGGCCGCGGCCTGATCGATTCACGCAATGTGGTCTATTTACTGAGCCTGACGGGTTTTTTCCTGTGGCTTACGGTTCGCCGGTTATCGGCCTGATCTCACGTTATGGATGTTCTTAATCAGCTTATTACCCGTAAAAACTTCTGGCGTCTGGCCATTATCTGGACGGTCATTATGTTTATTGGATGTGCGTGGCCGGGAAACGGGCTGCCAAGTGTCGATAATTTCGACAAGTTCGAGCATCTCGCCATCTTCGCCCTTTTTGCCTGGCTATGGCTTCGGGCCGGCCGGAGCGTTACGTGGGTGCTGATTGCCGGTGTGGTTTATGGCATGGGCATTGAAGTGTTTCAGGGCGCATTTCCGGTCTTGAAGCGCTCGTTTGATCTGTACGATGGCGTGGCCGACGCCGTTGGCACAATCCTTGGCATCCTTGTGGCGCAAATTCCTGTATTTAAGGCAGCTGACAAATAAGCATAGTATATAAAAAAAGGGGTAAACCGGTGATTATCCGGTTTACCCCTTTTTTATTGCCTTAACCGTATTAACGCTGTGCGGTTACACGGTTACATTTCTCACCGATTACTTTATAGGCCTGAACAAAGCCAAGCTCTCCGGCACGGCTCAGGTCTGCGCAACCAGCCTGCTCATCGCCGGTATCGAAACGGATGATACCCCGCAGGTAATAGGCTTCTGCATGACGTACATTCAGGCGGGTAGCGCTGTTACAGTCGATAATGGCGCCTTTCTGATCGCCCAACGAAGAACGGATAACGCTGCGGATGAAATACGATTCGGCGTTCGACGGGTTCAGTTCGATGGCACGGTTCATATCGGCTAGTGCGGCTTTCCCTTCACCCTGAGCGTTTTTCAGCAAGCCACGCATCATGAACGCATCCGAACGGTCGTCCTGTAATTCGTTGATTAACCGGTAACGGTCCTGCATCAGGTTATTCAGGATAGGCAGCAGATTGCTGGTGATAAAGTCGCTGTAATAGGCTTTAGTCTGGATCTGGGTATTGCCCATTTCGATTGACTTGTCGATATCGCCGATAGCCTGTTTGTTACTGCCCAGACGGCTGCGGCAGAAACCACGGCTGAAGAATGCCCGGAAGTGCGTCGGATCTAGCTGGATCGTTTTGTCAAAGTCGGCCAGCGCGCCTTCAAAATCCGTCAGACGGGTCTTGGCCAGACCGCGGCGATAGAATAATTCAGGATCGTTCGGGCTGATTTCGATGGCACGGCCAAAGTCGGCGAGTGCACCTTTCGGGTCTTCCAGTTTGTAACGGGAATAACCGCGACCGGCCAGAGCGGCCGATTTGTTCGGTGATTTCTCAAGTGCCAGTGTATAGTCGGCCAATGCACCTTTAAAGTCGTTGGTCTGACTTTTTACGTTACCGCGGGCCGTCAGAATATTTACGTCATTCGGATTTAATGAAATCGCTTTGTTAAAATCGTTTAAGGCACTTGCATAGTAGTTGATCTGTGCCCGGCAAATACCCCGATGATAGTAAAGCATGGCGTCGTTCGGATTCAGATCGATAGCCCGGTTAAAGTCCTGCATCGCTCCCCGGAAGTCATCCAGCTTGGTCCGGTTAATACCGCGGTACAGATAAGCATTGGCATCCTGCGGGTTGAGTTCAATGGTTTGATCAAGATCTTTGATCGCTCCCTGAACGTCATTCAGGCTGATTTTGGCGAGTGCGCGGTTATAATAACTTGGCGCATTTTCGGGATTCAGGATAATGGCTGTAGTGAATGCCTGCAGCGCGCCCGCGTAATCTTTGGCGTTGATCTTCTGTACGCCTTCATTAAAATAGTCTGCGGCGGTTTGTGCGGATTGACTGTACACTAAACCCGGCAATAGAAATCCTGCGAGTACAAGGATACGAAGTAGTGGTTTTATCATAAAGGTTTACAGTAAATTACGGGTTAAATTAGTTACTATACGGTAAAAGTAATTCTATTGGATTGCGCTACCAAGTAATTGTGCATAAAAAAATTAAGATGCTATCACGTATGGAAGTTTACTTATATGCATAATTGTAAACATATGTGTGTGTGCTTTGTATATGGATAAGTATTGACAGACAGATCACTTTTATTAACCAGAAATCCTGAGCAATTTCGGGGACTAAACCCTTCCTGATTTCTTATGCAATCTGCAGTTGCCGACCCGAAACCGGTATCTTTCCGGCCGCTTTTCTCACTGGCGGTTATTGTCTCAGCCCTTGGTTTTTTCGTGGACGTATACGACATGCTTATTTTTAGTATTGTCCGTGTGCCGAGTCTGAAAGGGCTGGGTTTTGATGAAGAGGGTATTTCAAAAGCCGGCACATTTATCCTGAACTGGCAGCAGGCCGGCCTTGTTCTGGGGGGCATTCTATGGGGTGTTCTGGGGGATAAAAAAGGCCGTATGTCGGTACTGTTCGGGAGTATCGTTACCTATTCACTGGCGAATATCGCCTGCGGATTTATACCGTACGTGACGTTCATGCCCATTGTTGATTACTATGCCCTGATGCGGTTCATTGCCGGGGTGGGGCTTTCCGGTGAGATCGGCGCGGCCATGGTGCTGGTTTCCGAAATCCTGCCGAAAGAAATCCGTGGGTACGGCTCGGCCATTGTTGCCGGAATCGGTTATCTGGGAGCGGGCGTCGCCTTTCTGACGCAAGCCCTGTTTGACTGGCAGACTGCTTTTTTTGTTGGCGGCGGAATGGGGCTTCTGTTACTGCTGCTGCGGGTCAGTATGTTTGAATCAGGCTTGTTTGATCACCTGAAGAAGGAGCAGCGCCATGTGGGGCGCGGAAATTTTATGGCTTTTTTTACCAGCTGGCCCAAAGCCGTCAAATACCTCCGCTGTGTGGCTGTGGGCGTACCAACCTGGTTTCTGGTCGGGATTCTGGCGACCTTTGCCAATGAGTTCGGGCAGGCGATGGGCATTACCGAGACCGTTGCACCCGGACAATGTGTAACGATGATTTACCTGGGCATGGCCATCGGTGATCTTTTGTCGGGGCCGGCCAGTCAGTGGCTGCGTTCACGGCGGCGTACGGTCATCTACATGCTGACCGGTAATATGTTCTTCTGCGGTGTTTTTCTGTTTGGCGGGCTGAAAACACCCGGTGCTGTCTACACGGTTTGCCTGTTGGCGGGTTTCTGCACCGGCTACATTGCCATGTACCTGACCATGGTTGCTGAGCAGTATGGCACAAACCTGCGTGCCACGGCCACAACGTCTGTGCCCAGCCTGGTGCGTGGCATGGTCATTCCGATGACGCTGTTATTTAACCTGCTGAAGCCATCGACCGGCGCGTTGATGGGCGCCGGCATTCTTGGTGCTGTTGTCTATTTCTTTACGTTCTGGTCGCTGCGGCACATCGAGGAAACCTACGCCAAGGACCTGGCTTTTCTGGAAGAGTAATATCTTTTGTTCTGGTGGTTGATGGTGCTACCACTATGGCTGGTAAGCTCTTTCGCCGCGCGGCGGCCGCTCGCCCGCTCTTGCACTCTTTACGCCATCCGTTGTATTTTTGGGGCGTTTTTGAGTACAACGTATGAAGACTACTGTTGATGTGGCGGTGATTGGCGCGGGTTTTGCAGGGCTGGGAGCTGCTATTCGCCTGAAAAAGGAGGGGTACAAGTCATTTGTGGTGCTGGAACGGGCATCTGCTATCGGCGGCACCTGGCGCGAAAATACCTATCCGGGCTGCGGTTGTGATATTCCTTCTTATTTATACTCTTTTTCGTTTGCACCGGGCGCGGCCTGGTCGCGGGTATACGCCGGTCAAACCGAGATTCTGAAGTACCTGAATGACTGTGTGACGAACTATGCCTTATTGCCGCATATCCGTTTTCAGACAACGGTTGCAAAGGCGGTATTTTCGGAGGCGCACGGGCACTGGACGCTGACAACACAGCGTGGGGAGGAGATTAAGGCCCGTGTTGTTATCAGTGCCATTGGCGCGCTTGATAAGCCTGCGTTCCCTAAAATCAGCGGTATGGATGCGTTTCGGGGAGCGGCCTTCCACTCCGCCCGCTGGGACCATACGTGTGATTTGAGGGGTAAGCGGGTAGCTGTGATCGGTACGGGGGCCAGCGCCATTCAGTTGATCCCCGAAGTGGCGGCAATAGCCGGTGAACTGCGGGTTTTTCAGCGGACAGCTCCGTATGTAATGCCACGCGCCAATCCCGTAGTGCCTGATTTCATACAGTCGGTGCTGCGTAGATTTCCGGTTGTTCAGCGGCTGTTGCGCGAAAGCATTTACTGGATAAACGAAGGGCAGGGGCTAAGTTTCCGGGGCCATAACCTGCTGAACCGCATCGGAACCTGGCGGGCGCTCCGTCATCTGCGCCGCCAGATTGCTGATCCGCTACTTCGCCGGAAGCTGACACCGGATTATATGCTCGGCTGTAAGCGGGTATTGTTCTCAAACGACTACTATCCGGCCTTCACCCGGCCAACCGTTTCACTGGTGACCGAAGGCATTGCCGAAATAACGGCTGATTCCATAAAAACAAAGGATGGTGCAGAGTACCCTGTTGATGTGATCATTTACAGTACCGGATTTCAGCCGGCCGGCGGGCTGTTTTCGATGCCTGTTGTGGGTCTTAACGGCCGGATGCTGGTTCAGGAATGGGTTGCCGAAGGGGTGTCTTCCCTGCATGGTATGGCCTTCTCCGGCTATCCGAATCTGCTGTTACTGGTAGGCCCGAATACGGGGCTGGGGCACAATTCAGTCATTCATGTAATTGAGTCCCAGATGAACTATCTAACCGACTACCTGCGCTTTCTGGAGAAGGCGGGGCCGGAAGCATCGCTCGATGTGCGTCCGGCGGTACAGCAGCACTACCAGACATCGCTCCAACAGCGCTTTTCATCGACGGTCTGGGCATCCGGTTGCCGCAGCTGGTATCTGGATAAACGCGGCAATAATACCGCTCTGTGGCCCGGATCTACAATGGATTACAGAGCACGGACAAGACGCATCAACCCCGACGATTTTGTCGTTATTCACAGCAATCCGCAGACGGTGCCTGCTGAACCTCATGATGTAGTCGTCTAATTCTGTTCATAAAAAAAGCCCGGATGGTTGTCCGGGCTTTTTCATGGTGTATGGGCTGTTATTCTGCCAGGTTAAAGCGTACCTGAACCCCGCCGGCCGTTGTGGCCCGGATAAACGAGTTCGACACGAGCGGGTTGTTAAACGTCCGGTCGAAATAGAAGTTCAGATTCAGGCGCTTGTTCACTACATAACTCACCTGCGGGCGCAGCTGGAAGTTGATGTTACCCGACGTGATAATGTGCTCGGCGTCCAGTTTCCGCTGAATAGCGCGGGTATCCCTGAAGGTCAGGTTACACGAGAATGTCAGGTCATTTTTCAGCCGTTTGTAGCCGCCGTTGATTTTGAACGGAACCCGGAAGTTGCTGCGTGTAAAGCCGATCCTTGCCGTGATGTCCTGATTGTTCAGGTCGGCCACCTGCGAGTTAGACAGGTTCAGCGCTACGTCGCGGCTTTTGTTGTATTCCAGACCACCGGTAATTTTGTTCTTTGTCTGGAACTGAATACCGATTAACGGTGCAAACTTCTCCGACATCGTGATGGTACTCATAATAAAGATCGGAACATACTGGCCGTCAAGATTGACCTGATTCGCCAGGTTATAGCCCATTACCGCCAGGTTTACATACTGTGCGCCGTAGTCCAGTGACGAGATGTAGTTACCCACGCTATACGTTGATGTATAGCTGTGTGCGAGCACAAACGAGCTGAACAGCTTCTTGAACGGTTTCAGATTCGACAGCCCGTTGTAATCGACCCGCCAGTTAGGCAGCGGGAAGTTATAGAACGGCGACGTGCTGGTCTTCATCGGACTCTGGCCGCTATAGGCGGCAAAGAATGCCGGAATCAGGACGTCCTGCGAGTTTTTGTTGTACTCACCGGCACTGGTATTAATCTGTTTCAACCGGTTCAGAATGATTTCCCGGAAGCCTTCAAACCGCTCGAAAATCGGTGATGAGTTGTCTTTCCGGATTGGATCAAAGGCCGTACGGAACGACCAGAACGACATGCTGAACTGACCGTTACGCACCGGACTCTGGCTTTCGTACTGACCATTGGCGCCCGGCCGGAACCGCTCTTCGTAGCTGTCCGTCCGGGTCAGGTTCATGTTGATCGTCATCCGGAAATCCTTGAATGGCTCAAGGTTAGTGCTGGCCGTAAAGCGCTTGCCAATCGTCTGCTGGAAGGCTGTGTTCTGTTCTACACTTTTCGAGATCCAGCCACGGTCGGCAGCCTTATACTGAATATTCCGGTCCTGCGATCCCAGCACAAACGGCAGACTAGGTGCCAGACTCCCTTCCGCCATGCCGAAGAAACGCGGTGTTGGCAGGAAGCCCGGCAGTAAGGTTGACTCCTGAATGGTATAGGAGTAATTAATGCCGCGGATCGTCATCAGCAAGCGGGTCGCACTCTTCAGGATTTTGCTCTCCGAACGCTGGATTTCCTCATCATCACCCGGGCTGCGGGAGAAGTTCTTCCGGATTGGCGAAGGCGTATTGGCAAAACGCAGATACCGGAGTTTGTTATACAGACGTACCAGATCGACACGGCCCGAAATACCCCGTTCGCGGTTATTACGGACAATGTTCCCGAATAGATTACCCGCCGAATCGGCCAGTGCATAGGAGTTGCCCTGGAACTGATAACCGACATTATACGTAACATCGGCCGACATCCAGTCTGTCAGCGGAATCTTGTCAAGCGGCAGACGGTAGGTAGCGCGAAGCTCCTGCTGGTAGTTCTTCAGACGACCCAGCTGTTTCAGGCTGCGCAGCATAGAGTCGCGTTTGACCTCAGTATTGATAGCACCGTAAGGCTCATCGATAATGGCATTGGCCTGTGCCTTGTAGGTAATATTAATGCTCTTGGTCAGCGCCCAGCTCAGGTCGTAATACCGGTTAAAGAGGAAGTATTTCTCAAACTGCGGGGATACCCCGTTGGTCGTCAGATCGGAGCTGCGGTACTGGGTTTTGATAAAGCTACGGTCCAGATCCGTACGGAACGAAACAACCGTCGGCAGCAGTGACAGGTTCAGGTCTTTCAGCCAGAACAGGTATTTACGCTCCAGACTCGGGACATTTTTGAACGGCTCCCACGACACAGGACGCGGTGTATAGTTGTAGGCAAAGCCACCCCGGTACTGGCGCTGGAAATACTCCTGCATCAGGATATTCTGACGGCGGCCTTCGTTAAAGGCGTAATTGAACGAGAAGTTTTCAATATCGTAGAAATGAGCCTTCGCGTTGGTGTTGGTTTTTACTTTCCGTACGTTCGACAGGTTGATGCCTTTCCGGTAGTTATTGTCTTCAACCATGCGGCGGTAGGCATCGCGCTCTGACTCCGGCAGGGTCGATAACGCCTGATCAAGCGGCATGTCCGGATCGAGCGGGTTAAAGTGCGGAATCACACGACGCATGTCATAGTTGACGTACATCGGAATCCGTAGCCCCCAGTTTTGCGGGAACAGCTTATCCACGGAAATCGAAGAAGAAATACCAAATTCCATGGAAGTCTCCTGTGAGCGGTCGCCGATCTTGGTCTGAACCCCGCCAAAGCCGAATGTCGATAGTTTACCGGAAGCCTGAACCGTAGCGAAATCGGCCAGCTTGGCATTGAGCGTACCGACAGCTGCCGTACCGCCCGTCTGATCATAGCCGTTGGTACGTAGTTCATTCACCCAGATCGTAAACGTTTTCGGGAGTTCATCCGGCGATTTAGGGTTCCTTACCCCGATCATTATCGACTGGACCGAACTCAGATCAGGATTACCGACAACCGTAATCGGGTAATCTTTATCCTTCTCCTCATTCCTATAAATCGTTGTAAAAGGTAGGCCGGAGGTCCTTCCATAATCCCTGTCTCGATCAGCCTTGGCGTTCACCAGCGCTTTCAGGTCGACATCCAGTTCGTTGACCGATGGCCAGATTTCTGTATCTGCCTGCGCATTAGAGGGTGTTGCTTTCAGCTTCGGAATTTCAATTTCGTAATAGTTCTGCAGGTAATCCGTACCGATGCGGATGAACGCTGATACCTGTCCGTCGGCTGCTGTACCGTATGCATCTTCGCCGTGCATGTGGATAAACATCTTCAGGCGCTGGCGGAACAACATGTTCAGGTTAGTGATTTTAAATGCCCCCCGGGCATCACCATCCCGCAGGTTTTTCACCGATAGCGCCATTGACTGTTCGTTCAGTTCAACGTTCGCAATGTTGGTATAGTCACGGTCACGCTGAAAGCCTGGCGGTACGACGTACGTAAACTTCGGATTCGGGTTAGCCGGATCCACGACCGTCTGGCTGTTTTCTTCAATGTTAACGGTCGTAACCTTAAACTGAGCATCGTACGGCTCCGGTACTTCCTGTAAGCCGCGCTGGTTCAGATCGCCGGTGTATTTCCGGTATTGGTTGGCTTCCAGCTGTAACTGGGCAAACCGCAGCACCACCGGTTCCGCAAAATCGGTCAGGTACATCCGCATAAACCGGATTGACTTAAAGCCGTTGATGCTACCTATTTTCCGCATAAACTCCCGAACCGGAATCCGGAACTGGTACCAGGTTGCTCCGTCAGTGACAACTTTATCAGTGATGTATCCTTTTCCTACATCCAGGCCACCTTTCCGGAGATCAATTTCGTATTCGTAATACGCCTCATTATCGTTGATCGTATTATCGGTGTTGAGATCCTCAATGTCCGGCAGGTTGTTATTGGCAGGGGTCAGGAGCTGGTCGGTAGCGCTGTTTTCAGGAGAGTTATTCTCCATCCCCATGTACTTCTTATACCGGCTGACGATGTATTTAGCCTGGTTAGCTTCTTCCCCCAGATAGAACTGGAAGTCGTCATTTGAGGGGTCATTCAGGATCGCACTCAGCGCTGCCGGATCGGTCACCCGTTGCCGGACAGCAGCGATGAAATCTCTGAAATATTCCCGCTCAGCGGCGTTGCCTAACCCGTCGAGACCAACGTCCTGCCGTTCGCGTGCGCCTGCCTGATTGGTAAAGGCATTGGTAACAAACTGCTGGCGGGTTACTTTACCCCATGCCGTTGAATCGACACCGGAGATGTTGTTCCGGTCGTTCGGGTCATCACTGATCGGCAGACCGTTTTCGAAGTTATAGCGGCTGTCTTTAACCACATCTTCCGAAACATCACCAAGGTTAAAGATCAGTTTACCGCCGGTGGTGTTGTTCTTGTTTTTTGTATTGTCCGGATACGCCCTGACCACACCGTCGGGTCCCTCGATGAACGGATCCAGCATCCAGAACGTCAGGTTTTCAACGTTGATGTTGTCAAAGTCGTTATCCGACGTGACGGCCCGCATGATGGCGCCGAAGTTCTGGCGCGGATTCTTCAGCTTACCGTCAAACGTCAGGTCCCGGTTGTAGTTGTACATCCCGCGTTCTTCCGGAATATACGCCACATCCAGTACGTTGGCAGGCTGCTGTACAGTCGGCACTGAGCGTCCCGGAAAGAGTGTCGTCGGCAGGTAATACCGTTCGTAGAAGTTACGTTTCTCAACATCCGTCAGGTTAACGCTGGCGTCCCGGATGTTAGCGTTTTCGTTATAAATTGTCTGGTCAACGGTATACACCGAAATACGGGCCCGGTTGTAGGCGTAAGGCAGCGGATCATTCGGCGTACCCTGCGGGAATTGCTGCGGGGTTGAGCCCAGGCGCCAGCGGGTCGGCTGACGCGTCAGGTCAAAAATGGTCCGTGTTGCTTCGAAATCGTCGATAAACGAGTTATTGTTGACACGAGGCGCCACCCCCGGAATCAGTTGTGCCACCTCACCCTGGAACTGGATATTCGACATTTCCTTGGTCTGAATGAAGGGAAGCCAGTCCATAAAGCGGGTTAGTGCCGCTGAGTTTTTCCGGATATTGGCACTCACGCCCAGCATGGTGTTGTTTACCGGCTCATTACCGATGGCCACCCGCGTCAGGAAGCCCGCCGGGGTTTCCTTCATCTTCATGGCCGTCAGACCAAACGTAACATCCGGGCTGAGGGCATAATCGAGGTGCGTACCCACCAGGGTCCGGATCTGGTTCTGGAACATATCCGGCAACTCGTATGAGATTTTGACATCACGCCCTGAGTTCAGTACACCATCATTCATGAGCCGCAGCGTCCCCGACGACTCGTCGAACTGGTAATCCTGACCCGGTGAGAGCGGTACGTTGCCGGCTACTACCTGGATAGAAGCCGACTTGACGCCGAATGGGAGCTGAACCACCTGCCCGGTCGATGACTGGAAGCTGCCCCGGATAAAGAACTTGTTTTTATCCGGTAATTGCTGCGCATCGGCCAGTGTTTTCCGGTAGAGCTCGTTGAACACATATTTTGCTTTCAGATCCTCTTCAGACGGCAGGAATTTGCCGGACAGATACGACCCGAACGGTTCCAGTACCGGGAAAATCACCCGACCAAAGCGGCTGTCGACAGTCACATCTTCAACATAGTCAAAGTTTCCGTCAGGCTGCCGGTCCTGCATCTGGTTCAGCACGTCCATGTTAAAGACCTGTACCAGCGGACGGTTCCGCAGGTTTTCGCCCTCCTGCAGGTTAGGTACGTCCATACCCGTAAGGTCATCCTTATAGATCAGCCGGAGCTGGAAGTTCTGTTTGGTAATCTGCGTTGTGTTGAGGGAGTAGATGTTTTTCATCATCAGATCCCACATCGGCAGCTGCAGGTTATTCCGGATCGTAGCCGATTTCAGGAGCTTTAATACCAGTACCTCATCGTCTTTCCGGTTCTGGTAGTTTTCAGTGAGTTCACCCACCTGATAGCGTTGTCCCTGGTAGGTATATTCGTAGGAAACGGCCAGAATCTCGTCATTACGCAGCGGCGTTAAGAGTGAGATATACCCCAGTTGCGGATGGAATTTAAATTCACGGTCGGTAAGGCGTTTGGCACCCCGCAACAGGTCATAGTCGCGGCCTTTCTGCATGCCGAACGATGATTCTACCACGTTGGATGTCTGATCAACCTGACGCAGCGGATCATTGGTCCGCAGTCGTTCATACAGACCATTGGTGCCGTTGTTAACCGGCGCACCGGTCCGCAGCGGTTGCAGGCTGCTGTTGCCCGGGTTATTGAATTTGCTGCCCTCACCCAGATCGGAGAAACCGGCAATGTTCCGCAGGCTTTCGGTTGTGTTGGTACGGTTTGTTACATATACCTCCACACGGGTAATGGTTACCCCTGACGTAATCTGAGGGATGTACCGCAATGAACGCTCGTACTGATCGCGGAAATACTGAGACAGGAAGAAGTGCCGGTTTTCGTCATACTGATCAGCACGGATCTCGTATTGTTTCCCGATGGAGCCGTTACGCAGAGTAATTTCCTGTTTCTTTGACCGCTGCTGCGAAGCAACGAGCGTTGCCATCAACCGGCCGAACCGGAGTTGTGCCTTGGCCCCGAACAGGTTTTGTACACCCGGAATCAGCTGGCTGTTGATGTTCCAGTTGATGTTACCGGCTTCCAGTCCCTGAATAATGCTTTCGTTCGTCGGCGTAAAGTCAGGAATACCCGGCATACCCGGCTGACTTAAACCTGTGGAGTTCATGCCCGGCATACCCGGCAGGCTGGGTTTATTCAGTCCGTTCAGCCCATTGGGCATATTAGGCATGTTCGGCAGAAGCCCCTGCGGTTTGTAATTGACCTTCAGGGCATTTTCGAAGTTAAAACTTGACTTGGTGTCATAGTTTGCCATAACCCCGAGCCGCTCCCCGATTTTGCCGTTGAAGTTGATATTGATCTGTTCGTTGAAAATAAAGTTACCCGTCCGCCGGAACTGAACAGGCAGGACAGGGTTGTCGATAAACTGGTGCAGATACCCGAAATCAAGGGTTACAAAGCCGTTCGGTTTAAAATCGACCTGGTTACCGCCGAAAATACGGTCAACAATTGGCGGTAATTCGAGTTTAGGTATAAGACCACGGCCGCTGAGCGCGCTCTTGCCATCCTGACGGGCACTGTATTCCCGTAGCAATGACTCCTGCGCCCGCTCGTTTTGCAGGCGGTTGTAGGTAGCATACGGAATGGTTTCGGCCGGACGCAGATACAGTCCGTTCTGCTCTGTGTTAACGCCTGGTGTCGGCGGGGCCGTTGCCACGCGGTTATTGTTCGGCGGCGTAGTGATCGGTGTAGCCGGTGCCGGGGTAGAAGGCGAGGAAAGCGAAACGCCGGGGCGGACCCGTTCGTAAACGCCCATCTGGCCGTTCGGATCGAGCCGGAATTCGGTAGATACCCCCTTTGGGTCACGCAGGATATACGGCGACCGCGGCGGCCGCTCCGAAAAACGGGTAGCGTACCGGTCCGGCCAGTTTACGGTTGGACGCCGGTTAGCATTGCGGAGAGCACGGATACTGTCGGCCCGCTCCTGTGCGAGCCGGGCCGCTTCCACACGTTGTGCGTTGACGGATGACGTACTCTTAGGCGGCGTCTGACGCTTTGTGGTGTCAGGCGCTGTTGGCCGGCGACTGCTTCCGCCCCGACGGGAAGGTGTTTGTTGCGCCAGGCTAACGGATATTGAAACTGTAAAGACGACGGTGCTTAACAGCGCCAACGTCGTAAAACGCGGCCAATATCGCCCCGACAATGCCCGGTAAAGGGCAGAATTTGTCGGGAAGGGTAACCTGTGAACGGTGGATAGGTTCACCATTTTGAATCTGCTGAATCTGGTAGTACTACGAACGATATAGAGTTTCCCAAGTTGTCTTTATGTCAAACGGCGAATAGCGTGCCAATCGTCTGTCCGGGGGAAAATTTTTGGTGGTATACACTGCCCGGCTGAAACCGCAGTATATACACGTTGCTGACACTGTCTGCATGGCCTGTACACTGCATACAAACTAGCGTAACGCCTGCCGGATCAGGTCTTCAACCGTAACCGGTTGGCCGTTAGCGGCTTTTAATACGGCATCTACGTTGCGTTCGGCCATTGGCCGGGCCAGTCCGAGTGCCATAAGGGCGGCAAGCGCTTCTTCCCGTACCGGGTTGCCGGCCTGCCCCTGCCGGTAAGTCGGCACATCGGGGACGACCCCCAGCTTTTTCATCTTATCCTTCAGTTCAAGAATAATCCGCTGGGCTGTTTTGGCACCAATGCCTTTGATCGACTGCACCATACCCACGTTTTCGGCAAGAATGGCCAGCCGCAGATCGGAGGGCGAAAAGGCTGACAATGCCGTCAGAGCCGTATTCGGTCCGACGCCTGATACGCTGATCAGATCCAGAAACAACGATTTCTCGTCGGCTGTAGCAAAGCCGTACAGTGACTGTGAATCTTCCCGAAACAAATGATGGATAAACAACTTCACCCGATCTCCTCCGCCTGGCAAGGTCGAATAGGTTTGCAGAGATATATGAATCTCATAGCCGACCCCCTGTACATCAATGATCGCGTACGTAGCTTCCTTGTACGCGAGTTTTCCGTCTAAATAAGCAATCATGCAGAGCCGAAAGCCTCTCTTTTAGCTTTTTGGTAAGCTGTAAAGTTACGAAAAATCCATGACTTTTCCTGAAAATTGCACTGGTCTCAGATACAGGCTGCTGACCGGCTGGCAGCCTGATCTGCTTTTGATTACGGCCAGGTGACCGTTATGAGCGATACACCCTGACGGGGCAGGCTGAATGACAGCGGCAAGACACTGTTGCGGGTTGTATGCCAGACGGGTGCCTGCAACAGGGTCAGTTCGCCGGCTTTTTCCAGTTCAGCAACCTGTTCGGGCGACGGATTTTTCGGCGAGCCCATTGTTTTCCAGCGTTCATAGGCGTTGCTGTGTTCCTGATCAATACGGTAGTGATGCACCAGCACACGGCCCTCCGGTAATCCGTTTACGGAAAGATCGACCTGAGCCGCAGGGGTCGGCAGGTTGTCATCGTGATAATGCCAGACCATTACCGCAGCCTTGTGAGCGTCTTTACTGGCCAGGGCATTAATGTCGGCTTCGGCCCGTACACTCTGGTCGCGTATCCGCAGGTAATTGTAAGCCAGATCGTTATTAACCTGCACACGGTTTGCCGGCATCATGCCGAACATCCGGAATACATTCAGGACCGGCTTATCCACCCCGTTGGTTGCCAGGTCACGGAAGCCTCTGAACCAGGCCTGATCTTCAAATTCAAAGGCCCAGGTCACGGCGCCGAGCAGATTGACGCCACGGGCATTGGCCAGATCGTATTTGCGGGCAAACGAAGCCGCCGTGTAGCTCGAATACATGGTGCCGTTGCGGTAGGCATTTTGCGGGTGAAGGTCTTCTGAGCACGCCGCGCAGCCTTCCGGATCCGATTCGCCGATGATGATCGGCAGTTTTTTGAGGGTCGGATAGGAGGCGACAATTTCAAAGCCCTTGTCGATGTCGCGGAGCTGTGTGCCCATGTTCATCTGCACAACGCCGTTAACCACCTTCGGGGCACCCTTGGCGTGAAATGTAATAAAATCAAGGGGGGAGCCGGTTTTGCCGGTTACGTAATTTTTCCCGCCGACCACGTGATCCAGAAAGGCTTTCAGGAACTTAGCGGATTCTGTCCAGCCGGGTCCCGTCACTTCCGGTCCGCCTACTTTGGCTGTCGGCAGGGCGCGTTTAACGGCATCGGCGGTGTAGTCGTAGAGTTTGATATACTCCTCGGTTGTGCCTTTCCAGTAGCCGATGTTAGGCTCGTTCCAGAGCTCCCAGTACCATGATTCTACCTCTTTGCGTCCGTAGCGGTCGATGGAGTGTTTTACCCATTGATACACCAGTTCGGCCCACTTCTGATAGTCTTTAGGCGGGTAGGCCCAGCCGGTGTAAATGTCGTTGTAGTTATCGCCCGGCTTCCAGTGATGGCGGTAGGGCTGAGGTTTGGTGGACATGGCTTCGGGCATAAACCCGATCTGGGCGATTGGTTTCATGCCCCGCTCGATGTATGTATCAAAAATCCGGTCGACAATTGTCCAGTTATAGACCGGCTTGCCGTTGGCATCTTCGGTATAGGCGTTCGTCGATCCCCATTTCAGGGCGGCTTCGCCATCGCCGGTGACGAGCAGGCTGTGGGCCCGCACGTTGACCGGTACCTTGCTCAGGTTCGCAATTTCGGACAGGAGCTTTTTGCCGTCCTTCATGTAAGTATAGTTCGGCTCGTCGTAGCCAAACCATGCCCAGATAGGCTGGAGCGTTCCGGCCGGTTTGTTGAGGTCAACGCGGATGCTGACCGGTTTTGTGGTGGCCGGTTGTGTCTGCGCGGCAGAGAAAAAGACCGGTAGAAAAGCCCCTGCCAGCGTCAGGCAGCGAAGGCGGTTTAGCAGCGTCATTGAATGAGAAAGGGTTGGTAGAGACAAAACAACAGTTTCGCCGGAATTTACCCGGCAGCCGGTAGCAGATAAGCCGAATACAGGCGGAATACCGCCGGATTTGACCGTTCGGGCTGTCTGCGGCCCCTGAATCGTAAACTGCCGCCGTGCATCCCGAAAAAAATCCTTTACTTTGTACGGCCATAACCGGTTAACTACCTATGATTTAAGAATAATCCGTGAAAAAACCGGATAAATTCCTGAATACCTGATTGTCGGGGATGGCTACGTAACCCTGTTATCGAAATTTAACCAATTACAAGCAGACGCAATGAGTACCATTCAGAGCATTCATGCCAGACAAATTCTGGACTCGCGAGGTAACCCAACCGTAGAAGTTGACATCCGTACTGAACATGGCTTTTTAGGCCGTGCTGCCGTACCGTCAGGAGCGTCAACCGGAACGCACGAAGCTGTTGAACTTCGCGATGATGACTCGAAAGTATACGTTGGTAAAGGCGTATTGAAGGCCGTATCAAACGTGAACGAATTGATCGCCCCTGAACTGGTTGGCATCTCGGTATTTGAGCAAGGTATGATCGACAAGATCATGCTGGAACTGGATGGTACACCAAACAAAGCACGGTTAGGTGCTAACGCGATTCTTGGTGTATCGCTTGCCCTGGCAAAGGCGGCTGCTCAGGAAGCTGGTCTGCCCCTGTACCGCTACATCGGCGGTGTAAACGCCAACACACTGCCGGTTCCGATGATGAACATCCTGAACGGTGGTTCACACGCCGATAACTCAATCGACTTCCAGGAGTTTATGGTTATGCCGGCCAACGCACCGAGCTTCTCAGAAGCCCTGCGGATGGGAACGGAAGTGTTCCATACACTGAAAAAAGTATTGAAAAACAAAGGCTTATCGACAAACGTTGGTGACGAAGGCGGTTTCGCTCCGAACATCACGTCAAACGAAGAAGCGATTAAAACGATTCTGGAAGCTATCGAGAAAGCCGGCTACCGTCCGGGCGAAGATATCTGGATCGCTATGGATGCCGCTACGTCGGAGTTCTACAATGCTGAAGACGGTATCTACCACTTCAAAAAGTCGACCGGCGATAAGCTGACGTCATCTGAAATGGCCGGTTACTGGGCAGACTGGTGTGCGAAATACCCGATCCTGTCGATTGAAGACGGTATGGCCGAAGACGATTGGGCAGGCTGGAAAGCACACACGGATGCCCTGAAAGGCAAAGGTGTTCAGCTGGTTGGCGATGACCTGTTCGTAACGAACGTAACCCGCCTGCAGCAAGGCATCGACGCCGGTATTGCCAACGCGGTACTGGTAAAGGTAAACCAGATTGGTTCACTGTCAGAAACAATCGACACGGTTAACCTGGCGAAACGCAACTCATACAAAAACATCATGTCGCACCGTTCGGGTGAAACAGAAGACGCAACCATCGCTGACCTTGCCGTGGCATTGAACACCGGCCAGATCAAAACCGGTTCGGCTTCACGTTCAGACCGGATGGCGAAATACAACCAGCTGCTTCGTATCGAAGAGGAACTGGGCGAAGTAGCCTACTTCCCTGGCCTGAAATTCTAAGCAGTCCGGTATAGCAGAGTAGCCATGCTTTAAGGCGGGTTTACAGACTCAGATTAATTGTTTACCACATAGTCACATAGATAAACAAAGAAATTTTATGTTCTCATGTGTCTATGTGGTTTAAACATACATTCAGAGTTAAGAACAATGTATCTCCTGATGAGTGGGTAGTTGTCTAATTCACGATAGGCTTAGCCGCTTATTTCTTGCCTGTCAATGACAGGTTCCTGTGTTGCCCGGACGATGTTCCGGTTTTAGTAGGTATCAAAGACAACAGACGTATGTTTAAACGGATGCTTCGCTCGCTTCGCAATTTTTACGTCGCTACGGGCGTCGGTCTGTTTTTATGGATGATATCAGTAGATCCCAACGATCTGCGCTCGCAGTTACGGAACTGGTGGACGCTCCATAAACTACAGAACGAAGAGGCATACTATCAGGGTAAAATCAAGGAGGTACAGAACGCCCGGCGTGAGGTGCTGGGAACCGATCAGCTCCGGGAGAAATTTGCCCGCGAAAAGTACCTGATGAAAAAGCCGACGGAGACCGTATATGTCATTGTCGATGAACAAAACGAACCGATTGAAAAATAAAAGAGTGGGAGCGCCGGTCCGGTACTTCCACTCTTTCTTTTTTTACCATGATTAACGTTTTATTCGTCTGTCTGGGAAATATCTGCCGTTCGCCGGTGGCGGAGGGCGTTTTTCGTCAGCTCGTTGCCGAGCAGGGGCTGACCGCTGAGATTCAGTGCGATTCGGCCGGAACGGCGGCGTATCATACCGGCGAACTACCCGACCGGCGGACCCGTGAGAACGCCCTGGGCCACGGTCTGAAGCTGACCCACCGTGCACGGCGCATGATTGGCGAAGACCTCGCAAACTTTCAGTATGTGGTGGCTATGGACGAGGCGAATTTCGACGCCATTCTGAAACTCAGCCACCGCAGTGTCGGTTTAATCAGTGAAGACAATATCTTCCTGCTGCGTGAATTTGATCCGGTTGTCAGTGACGAAGCCAGCGTACCGGACCCTTACTACGAAGGTCCCGAAGTCTTTGAGCAGGTGTATCAGATCGTACTGCGCTGCTGCCGGCAACTCCTGATTTACCTGGCTCATCACCATAAACTAAAGCTGTTGAATGATAAACTGACTGATTGACGCGTTTCAGCCAATCCAATCAGTACTACGTCATTCAGCCTTTCAATCAATCAGTTACTCTATGAACAAGAAGGTTATTCTGATCATTATGGACGGTTGGGGCATGACCGTTCAGGCCGACCGTTCGGCCATTGCTGCTGCCAATACGCCTTTCTACGATAAAATCTGGAATACCTATGCACACAGCCGCCTGGAAGCCTCCGGGCTGGCGGTAGGCCTGCCTGCGGGCCAGATGGGTAACTCCGAGGTCGGGCACATGAACCTTGGAGCCGGCCGGATTGTGTATCAGGATCTGGTTAAAATCAACAAGGCTGTTGACGAACATACCCTGGCAAAAGAGCCGGTGCTGGCTGATGCCCTGGCGTATGCGAAGGCAAACGGCAAAAAAGTACACTTCATCGGGCTGGTGTCGGATGGGGGCGTACACTCGCACATTGAGCACCTCAAAGGCCTGACCTCTATTGCTCATGCCGAAGGGCTGCGCGACGTGTTTATCCACGCCTTTACCGATGGCCGCGATACCGACCCGAAAAGCGGTCTGGGTTTCCTCGGTGACCTCCAGGATCACCTCAACAAAACCACAGGTACCATCGCCAGCATTACCGGCCGTTTCTACGCGATGGACCGCGATAATCGCTGGGAGCGGGTGAAACAGGCGTATGATGTGATGGTAAAGGGGATTGGCCAGAAAGTACGCACCAACGAGCTGTTACACGCGGTTGAAGCCTGCTATGATGCCGATATTACCGATGAATTTATCAAGCCGATTGTGGCCGTTAAGCCTGACGGTTCGCCGGTAGCGGTTATTGAGGAAGGCGATGTGGTGATGTGCTTTAATTTCCGGACCGACCGTGGCCGTGAAATTACGCAGGCCCTGACACAGCGCGACTTCCCTGAGCAGGACATGCATAAGCTGAACCTGTATTATGTGACGATGACCAACTACGACAGCGAATTTGCGGGTGTACACGTCATTTACGACAAGGACAACCTGAATAAAACGCTGGGTGAGGTCGTCTCGGAAGCCGGCCGGACACAGATCCGTATTGCCGAAACGGAGAAGTATCCGCACGTTACGTTCTTTTTCTCAGGTGGTCGCGAGGAGCCGTTTACCGGAGAACGCCGCCTGCTGTGCCCGTCGCCGAAAGAGATGGTTGTGATCAATGAGCATGGAGAGTCGGTAACGATACCGGTAAAGACGTACGATCAGAAACCGGAAATGAGCGCGTTTGACATCCGGAATGTTATTGTGCCGGAACTGGAAAAAGAAAGCGCTGATTTTATCTGTCTGAACTTTGCGAACCCTGACATGGTAGGCCATACCGGCGTATTCGATGCCGTTGTGAAGGCCGTTGAAACCGTTGATCAGTGTACGGAAGCCGTCGTGACGGCTGCACTTGCCCACGGTTATGCGGCCATCATCATTGCCGACCACGGTAATGCAGACTATGTAATCAACGACGACGGCTCGCCGAATACAGCCCACACCACTAACCTGGTGCCGTGTATTCTGGTGGCCGAAGACTACCATCCGACGCTGAATGACGGTAAACTGGCCGACATTGCACCAACCATATTACAACTGATGGGAATTCCGCAGCCTGCCGAAATGACGGGAGTCAGCCTGATTGCAAACTGATTTTAAAAAAATCTTGTTGGCCATTCAGCAAGCAGTATTTGCGCCCTCTGCAACCCTGCGGAGGGCGCCTTTTTTGTCATGATGAGATACGTCTTACAAGTAGCCCTATGCCTTGGCATGGCCGTTTTTTCGGCCTGTACACCAACCGGTGAGCAAAACCAGACTAAAGTATACTACGACCTGGAAGGTTTTGTGAAGAAGCAGATTGCCTTACTCGCGAAGGAAAAGCCGCTGGTTGACAAGGCCGCTACGATCAAACAGCAGACGCAGAAACAACAGACCCGCGATATTGACTGGGCCCATGAACTTGAGCTGTTCGTACAGGCTGATCTGAACAAACCGGCTTTCCGGAGCAGCTATGCCATCAGTCAGTCTGATCCGTTGTCGTATACCTATACGCTGAAGCCGGAGGAAGACAAGCTTACGGTACGCTCGCTGAGTATTCAACTGGATTCTGCCACGCGCCAGCCCCGCCGGATTGAAGCCCTGCTCCGGACCAAAAACCTGTTGTACGAATCTGACCGGCATGTGCTGATGACGTGTGCACCATCGGCGGGCAACGAATGGCGGGTGCAGCAGTATACCATTGACGGGTACCAGCAGCTCCGCTTTTTTGAACGCAACGATTTCGGCATCAACGCCAGTATTAAGTAATACGTCTGTTTGTTAAATAAAAAATGCCTTCCTGCTACCCAAGTCTGCGTTAAACTGCGTTATTTCGCAAGAAAAGTTGATTAATTGATATGAAGTAATCGGTTTATAGTGAATCGGTTTACGGATTGAACATTGTTGAATATGGTAGGGATTATCATGGGAAGCCTTTCGGACCGGAAGGTAATGCAGGAAGCCGCAGACATTCTGACTGAATTCGGTATCGCTTTCGAGATCGATATTGTATCGGCACACCGCACACCCGAAAAGATGGTTGAGTATGGAAAGACAGCACGCCAACGTGGCCTGAAAGTGATCATTGCCGGTGCGGGCGGAGCTGCCCACCTGCCGGGGATGGTGGCTTCACTGACGATGTTGCCCGTGATCGGCGTACCGGTTAAATCAAGTAATTCCATTGATGGCTGGGACTCGGTACTGTCGATTCTGCAGATGCCATCGGGGGTTCCTGTGGCCACGGTAGCACTGAATGGTGCCCGTAATGCCGGTATCCTTGCTGCCCAGATCATCGGTACATTTGATGATGCCGTTGCTGCCCGGCTGGATACCTACAAGGAAAGCCTGAAAGCCAAAGTCGATGAGATGAGCCGGGAGCTTCACTCGCTAACCTAATCTGCAAGTAAAACCCATATGAGTGCACATCAACAACAAAGCGGTAGTTCACAACTTCCTGCCATTACACTCGCGGTGTTGGTGGCCATGATTATTGCCCTGTTGTACATTGGCTACGAAAAACTGGCTGACACAACCGGCAATACCGACGAATTAACGAATATTCCGATTGATTCCGTGCAGCGCAACCTGTCGCTGGAGGGCGAACCCGAACTGATTGCACCGGTGGATACGCTGGTTGACACCACGGCCACACCGGCTCCGGTTGATTTGTCGCAGGAAACGCCGCCTGCCGAGGCAGCACCGGAAGAAACCAAACCGGCCGCCGAAGGGGAGGAGACAAAAACAGCCGCCAGCGAGACAAAACCACCGGTTGAGGAAAAACCAAAACCGGAAGAAAAGAAACCGGACATTCCGAAAGGCGGTCTGACGACTACCTATACGGTCGGTGACGGCGAAACCTTCTATGGTATTGCTAACCGGCTGAATATGAAGGTCGGTACGCTTAAGGCTATGAACCCGAACGTATCAGAGGAATCGGTAAAGGCCGGTGTAACCAAGCTCAATGTGAAAGCCAGAGCGGTACACACCGTCGGCCCCGGAGACGTACTTCGGGTGGTAGCCGAGAAGTACGGGATCAGTAAGGAAGCACTGATGCGGGCCAACGGAAAAACAAAAGACTTTGCGCAGCGGGGGGAAAAACTGATTATCCCTTACGCCGACCGCCAATAGCAACACGAGGCTGACGAATCCGTCAGCCTTTATTTTTTCTCATAGACCAGGCCCATGGTCCACCGGAAATCGTTGTTTTGACGACCGGGCGACACAATACTTTCGTAGGAGTTAAATGCCGTGGTCCGCAGGCTCACTGCTGCCGTCACCCGTACCTGCATGCTGAGGCTGGCGTTCCAGCGGACGTTGCCTTGCTGATTAAGGGCAGGCTGGTAAAATGCCGTGTGGGAAATTGACCAGCGTTTATCTTTGCCCATAAAGTATTCTCCGTATACCCTGGCCGAGTTCCGTAACACCTTAATGTCGTTGAGTTCACTAAAATTGGTGTATTCGTACAGCAGTACATTGGTAACTGACAGGTAGGCAGAGGGTTTAGTGATCAGTTTATACCCAACACCTCCGGCGGCGGAAAAACGCAGGTCAATTTTCCGCAGATTACTTTTCTCCAGTGAGCCGAAGGCAAGGTAGTAAAGCCGGTCTTCGTACTTAAAGGTAGACCGGAGATCACCGGCCCACTCCCGTTCGTTTAACAAACCATTCTGACGGCCGTAGATAAAGGAAGGATTGGTAGAGAGCTTGAACTGACGACTTAATTCATAGTCGATGGCACTGGTTAACTGCAATAATATCCGGTTTACATTTCCGCTGTTAGCGGTTCCGTCGGCAGTGAGTTTAATCCGGTACGTAACCGAGTCACGAGCCGGTTTTAGGGCGACCCGGGCAACAGAGGAGTCGGCTTTTACCCGTTTGGTGGTGTCAGGTGCGGAAGGGCGCAGCGGATCGGCCGTATCAGCAATCTGTGCCCGAAGCGGAAACAAAAGCAGGGTTAAGGCGGTGGTTAGCAGGCTGAAAAGTGTTTTTTTCATAACGAAAACGAGGTAAGCTAATGTAGTAATCTCCTTTATAGTAACGTAAAAGCGTTAGTTTTGCCGCAGCCAATTTACGCACTTACCCTTATTACTACTTAATTACTAATACCTGATTTGCCGCTTATGACACGCTGGGGAATACTTGGACCGGGCCGGATCGCCCACAAATTTGCACAGGATTTACTGACTGTACCGGATGCTGAACTGTGTGCCGTTGCCTCTTCTGACCTGGCGCGGGCCGAAGCATTTGCGGCGCAGTACGGGGCCAAATATGCTTTCGGAGACTACGAGTCCCTGCTTGCCTGCGAGGCGGTAGATGTGGTCTATATTGCCACGCCACACGTGCAGCATTATGCCAATACCATGATGCTGCTGGGTGGCAACAAGGCGGTTTTGTGTGAGAAACCATTTGCGATGAATGGCCGGCAGGTAGGTGAAATGGTGGCCTTAGCCCGTAGTCGTCAGGTTTTTCTGATGGAAGCACTCTGGAGCCGGTTTATGCCCACGATCCTGAAGGCGAAGGCGCTGATTGACGAAGGCGCCATCGGTGAGGTGCAGCTGCTGAAAGCCGATTTCGGCTTCCGCGCCACGTTCGATCCGGAAGGCCGCTTGTTCAATAAGGCGCTTGGCGGCGGATCGTTGCTCGACATTGGTATTTATCCGCTCTTTCTGTCGTATTTGCTGTTGGGTAAACCTGAAACCATTAAAGCTGCGGCTAACATAGGGTCAACGGGTGTTGATGAACAGTGCGGCATGGTGCTGACTTATGCCGGTGATAAAATGGCACTGCTGGATAGTACGATCATGGCCAAAACGGACTGTGTCGGGCTGATTTACGGTGAGAAAGGTATGATCCGGATACATGGCCGGTTCCACGAAAGCATGGCCGTGTCGCTGGAACTGGACGGACAGGAGCCGGAGGGATTTGATTTCAGCCGCGAAACGCACGGTTACGAATACGAAATTCAGCACGTTGGCGAGTGTCTGGCGCAGGGCCTTACCGAAAGCCCGACGTGGTCGCTGGATGACAGTGTAAACCTGATGAGCCTGCTGGACGCCATCCGGCAGGAAACCGGTATTGTGTACGATGCTGACTGAGCTGATAACTGAACCCTTAACAACCAATCTCTCTATAGTATGCAAAAACTAATACTGCCGCTGCTGCTGGCACCCGTTCTGGCTTTTGGTCAGGCGTGGGAGCCGGTAACGACCCAAAACAGCTGTGAAAAACGCCACGAAAATGCCGCTGCCCTGGTCGGTGACAGCCTGTATGCGATTGGCGGCCGTGGCATGAAGCCGTTAGAAGCGCTGAATCTGAAAACGCTGATGTGGAAGAAGCTGCCAACGCCACCGGTGGAAATGAACCATTTTCAGGCTATTAATTACCATGATGAGGTTTATGTGATTGCGGCCTTCGAGGGCAAGTACCCGCACGAAACGCCGATTCCGAACATGCATATCTACAGCCCGAAAACCGGTAACTGGCGTAAAGGCCCTGAAATCCCGAAAGAACGCCTCCGGGGCTCAGCGGGTGTTGTGGTGTATAAAGATAAGATTTACGTCGTCTGCGGCATTATAGACGGGCATTACGATGGTCATGTGGCCTGGTTTGATGAATACGATCCGAAAACCAACACCTGGAAACAGCTGCCGGATGCGCCGCGGGTGCGGGATCATATCAGTGCTGCTATAGTTGGCGATAAGTTGTATCTGGCAGGTGGCCGCAAATCGTCGGCAAAGACCAATCAGGTGCTTGAGACAACGATCGGCGAAGTGGACATGTACGACTTTAAAACCGGTCAGTGGACGACCCTGCCGGCCGAATCCAACATTCCGACGCAGCGGGCCGGTAGTACAGCAGTGACGAATAAGGGTAAGATCTGGATTCTTGGCGGTGAAAGTCCGCAGCTGGCCGCGCACAACGAAGCCGAAATACTGGACCCCAAAACCAATACCTGGACCGCCGGCCCGCGCATGAAACAGGGGCGGCATGGTACACAGGCGGTGGTGTATAAGAAGAAAATTTACATCGTTGCCGGTTCGGCCAATCACGGTGGCGGCCCCGAACTGGATACGGTTGAGGTACTGAAGTAGTTTTAATCCATTAATGAAAATATAAAGCTGTATCTTTACGGGCGGATAATTCCTCTTTTTATGGACGTTAAAGACAGTAACGGTAACTTGTTGAAGGATGGGGATTCGGTAACCCTCATCAAAGATCTGAAGGTGCGTGGCTCCTCGTCGGTGCTGAAGCGCGGTACAATGGTTAAAAACATACGTCTGACCGATGATGAAGCCGAAATCGAAGGCAGAGTAGAGCGGACAATGATGGTGCTGCGGACCGAATTTCTGAAGAAAGCCTGAGCTTTTCCGGTAAGAATAAATGCATAAAACAGCCCTGTATCAACGCGGTACAGGGCTGTTTTTTTGACAGGATCAGGGGATTTTGATCATGCCCAAACGTATAGCTCAGCCATCTTGTCAAACATAAGACTGTAGAATTTAGCGTGAAGTAAGCGGGAGAAACGGTATCTTTGTGCCGTCAATACTGCAAATTCATCATGACTGACCGCTACGCCCAACGGGGTGTTTCCTCTCAGAAAGAAGACGTTCATAACGCCATAGCCAAGCTTGATAAGGGCCTTTTCCCGAAAGCTTTCTGCAAAATCGTGCCGGATACCCTGGCCGGTGATCCCGATTACTGTACCATCATGCACGCCGACGGGGCAGGTACCAAATCATCGCTTGCTTACCTGTACTGGCGCGAAACCGGCGATCTGTCGGTTTGGCGGGGCATTGCGCAGGATGCGGTCGTGATGAATACCGATGACTTGATCTGTGTCGGCGCCACCGGTCCGATGCTGCTCTCATCGACTATCGGACGGAACAAAAATCTGATTCCGGGCGAGGTGATTGCCGAAATTATCAACGGTACCGAAGAGGTGCTGGAGATGCTGCGGAGCCACGGTATTGACATTTACAGCACCGGCGGCGAAACGGCCGATGTCGGTGATCTGGTCCGGACGGTGATTGTCGACAGTACGGTCATTGCCCGCATGAAGCGCAGCGACGTGATCAGCAATGACCGCATTCAGGCCGGCGACGTGATTGTCGGGCTGGCTTCGTTTGGGCAGGCAACCTACGAAAACACCTACAATGGTGGCATGGGCAGCAACGGCCTTACCTCGGCGCGGCACGATGTACTGGCCCATTACCTGGCCGGTCAATATCCCGAAAGCTTTGATCCGGCGGTTGACCGCAGCCTGATTTACAGCGGTTCAAAACGACTGACAGACCCTATTGCTGACACAGGGCTCAACGTTGGTCAGCTGATTTTATCCCCGACGCGGACTTATGCGCCGGTTGTGAAGGCACTCCTAAGCGAATTACACACGGACATCCACGGGATGGTGCACTGCTCCGGCGGTGCACAGACTAAAGTCCTGCATTTTGTGGACGGTGTCCATGTCGTTAAAAATAACCTCTTCCCGGTACCGCCGCTGTTCCGCCTGATTCAGGAGGAAAGCGGGACGAGCTGGCAGGAAATGTATAAGGTCTTCAATATGGGCCATCGCCTCGAAATATATCTCTCCGAAGCAAAAGCACAGCAGGTGATCGACATTGCGAAATCGTTCGGTATCGATGCGCAGATTATCGGCCATGTTGAGGCATTTGAAGGCAAGCAGGTAACGATCCAAAGCGAAGCCGGGACGTTCGTTTACTAACATGAATTGGAACTTTGCCGGAGTTTTAACACCTTGGCAAAGTTCCGGTTTATGTGGTTTATGAAACAGGTTATTAGTTTAATAGTCAGTTTATTAGTGTCTGTTTTTGGCTCGCTGGTGTTGGCACAGACGCCCTTCACGGTTACGTGGGGGTTCGACGGAAACACCGGCGCATCATCGTCCAGCCCGAATGTTCAGGGCAGCGGCGCGGCGTTAACCGGCGTTAATTTATCGGGCATTTCGCCTTATGCGCCGGGACAGTCGGGCCAGGCCGGCAATATCCAGAACTGGTCGGTATCTACCTGTAACTACAGCGAGTTTGTCCAGATAACGCTTCAGCCGCTCAACGGCGAGAAAATGACCATTACAGGTCTTTCTTTCTTCTTCAATCGTTCGAATGCAGGTCCGCAGGAGGTGTATGTACGGTCAAGCGTGGATGGCTTTTCCGGCAATATTGGTGCCTTTGCCGTAACGGATGGTTACCAGCATGCCAATATCGGGCTGGCCTACGCGGATGTGTCCGGCTCTGTCAGCTTCCGGATTTATGCCTGCAAACTGATCTCACAGGGCGGGACGCTGCGGCTGGATAACATCGTAGTGAGTGGTACCGTGACGCAGACGCCAACACCGGTATCCTTGCTTTATTTCGATGCCCGACCAGCCGGAAACGGGGTACAGGCCACATGGGAAACGACGCAGGAAGTTAATGCGGGCCTCTTTGTTGTACAGCGTAGCCGCGATGGGGTCTCCTACGAACGTATCCATGAACAACCGGCTACAGGGAATTCGCAAGGCCGGCAGCGGTATACGTTTCTGGATCATCAGCCGCCCGAAGGAACAAGCTATTACCAGTTACTGCATGTTGACAGCGATGGCCGGCGGTATGCCGCTAAGCCGGTTCTGGTCATGGTCAAAACAGATCGTCCGTTAGCGGCAGTTGCACCGAATCCAGCCAGTCCGGCCGGTATTTTCGTGGTATTACAACAGGCTGTGCGGCCGGAGGTAGTCGTGTTGACGCCCGCCGGACAGCCGGTTACCGGCCAATGGCAGCAAACGGGGGTGCAGGAAGGCCAGTGGGTACCGGTTCAGCCGCTGAGTCCGGGGCTGTATTGGCTGGTGCTGACTGAAGGAGCTACTAAACAGGTTATTACGGTTTTAATAAGGTAACCGGAATGGAGGAGTCCTTACAGGAGTTTTCGTCCGGAATGTTGTCAACAGGATCATAGATTAAAACCGGTCTTACCTTTGAGTAGTTATACCCCACTACAAACCATCACATTACTGAAAAATGACATCAATACGTTCGCTTCTATTCATCACACTAATTGG
Source organism: Arsenicibacter sp. R0_47 (assembly GCF_057652235.1). NCBI lineage: Bacteria > Pseudomonadati > Bacteroidota > Cytophagia > Cytophagales > Spirosomataceae > Arsenicibacter > Arsenicibacter sp. R0_47. The sequence continues at coordinate 724,145 of NZ_JBYFCJ010000001.1, forward strand.
CTTAACGGCCTGCTCGCGGAATCCGGTAACCGGAAAGCGGGAGGTCATTTTAATGTCTAAAGAGCAGGAAATTGCCCTCGGTCAGCAGTCGCATCCATCTGTCGTGTCAACAATGGGGTTGTACGACGATAAAAAGTTACAGGAATTTATCAACCAGAAAGGCAAGGCGATGGCGCAGATTTCGCACCGTCCCGATTTGCCTTACCAGTTTTACATCGTGGATTCACCGGTGGTGAATGCCTTTGCGGTGCCGGGTGGCTACGTGTATTTTACACGGGGGATCATGGCACATTTCAATAATGAAGCCGAGTTTGCAGGGGTGTTGGGCCACGAAATCGGGCATATTACGGCGCGGCATTCGGCACGGCAGCAAAGTACCCAGTTATTCGGTACGGCCGGGCTGATTCTGGGTTCGGTGTTGCTGGATAAAACAGGGCAGTTGACCGAAGCCGCTGCTCAGGGGCTTCAGCTGGCGTTGCTGGGCTACAGTCGTTCGCACGAAACAGAGTCTGACGGCATCGGCGTGGAGTACTCAAGTAAAATTGGTTATGATGCGCACCAGATGGCCAACTTTTTCGGCACCATCAAACGGATTCAGGACAACTCAGGTCAGGCCATTCCGCAATTCCAGTCGACGCACCCCGATCCGGGCAACCGGCTGACGCGTGTCAATGAACTGGCAACGGACTATCAGCGCAAAAATCCGGGTAATTATCAGGCAAACCGCGATACCTATCTCCGCATGATTGACGGCATTGTCTTTGGCGAAGATCCGAAACAGGGCTTTGTCGAGAATAATCAGTTCTATCATCCTGAGCTGCGTTTTCAGTTTCCGGTACCGGCTGGCTGGGCCCATCAGAACTCGCCGGCTCAGTTCCAGATGGGTCCGAAAGACGGGCAGTCTGCCATGATCCTGATGATGGCCAATGGGAAAACGCTGGAAGAAGCCGCACAGAATCTGGTTAAGGAGCTTGGGCTGACGGTGCAGGAAAATACGAGAACAACCATCAACGGCAATCCGGCGGTGGTACTGATTTCGCAGCAACAGGCCCAGCAGCAACAAGCCGGCCAACAGCAGCAGCAGGACCCGAAAACGCGCCTTCAGATCGGTACGTGGCTGATTCAGTATAACAACGCCGTTTATGCACTTCATGGGCTGGCACAGGCCGCAAACTTCGGTAACCGCTATGATACCTTCCGGCAGGTTGCCGGTGGCTTTAAGGCGTTAACTGATCCGGAAAAAATTAACCGTCAGCCCGAACGGGTGCGTATAAAAGCGGCACCACGGGCTGGTACATTCAGGGAGGTTATGACGGCATTAGGCATGCCGGCGGCCCGCCTGGAAGAACTGGGAACGCTGAACAGCATGAAAGCCGACGATCAGGTGCAGCGGGGTATGCTGGTGAAGATTGTGAGCCGGTAATCACCAGTACCTGCATACAAAAATGCCGCTGACGGGAAGTCAGCGGCATTTTTTATTGGTGAATCAGGCCATTTCCGCTTCTTCGGCAACGACTGAAGATTGTTTCCTGACAGTTATGCCAGGCGGTAAAATCTTATACAATACTGGCGTCACGATCCGCGATAGTAAGGTTGAGGAAATCAGCCCTCCGATCAATACCCAGGCCAGTGGCGAATAGAGTGGATTGCCTTCGATTGCGAGCGGAATAAGGCCGCCGATCGCCGTCAGTGATGTCAGTACAATAGGTACGAAACGGATTTCCCCTGCTTCCTGAATGGCATCCAGCAACGACCTGCCTTCTTCCCGCAGCTGATTGGTGAAATCAACGAGCAAAATGGAGTTTTTTACCTCAATACCGATCAGCGCAATCAGGCCGATAACCGCCACAAACGAAAACGGATTGCCGGTGATATACAGCGCCAGTACCGCGCCGATAATGCCCAGCGGAATCACAGAAAGCACGATCAGTGTACTTTTGAAGGTGCCGAATTCCAGAACCAGCACGGCGATAAACCCGAAAACGGTAATCAGGATGATGGTGCCCAGACCACCAAAAGATTTCTCGCGGCTTTCCAGTTCGCCAGCAGCCTTGTAGCTGAAGCCTTTCGGAAACTTCAGGGTATTCAGTTTCCGCAATACATCATTAAAGACGTCATCTACCAGATACCCTGTTTTAACAAAGCCCGTAATGGTCACGTAGCGGTCCTTGTCGTAGTGACGGATCTGGTTGGTGCCGCTTTCAAACTCGAGATCAGCAATCTGGCGCAGCGGCACCGCACTCCCCGCCATCGTGTTCACGTAGAGATTATTGAGTACGCTCTGGTCGGTAATTTTACCCTTAGGCATCGTCACGTTGATGGTATAATCATCGCCGTTTGGCTCCTTAAACGTGCCGACGTTGAGGCCTGCAACTGCCAGGCGGATGGTTCGGTTAACATCAGCAATCGAAATGCCCAGCAGCCCCGCTTTTTCCTTGTTGATCCGTACCCGCAGGTCGGTTTTCTGATTAGCCAGCGGATTTTTTACGTAAATCAGGCCCGGTGTTTTTTTGAATTCGGTTTCGACACGGGCAGCCATTACCTTGAGCGAGTCGAGGTTTTCGCCGAATATCCGGACGGCGACAGGCGCTTCCTGATCCGGTCCCTGTTCAAAGTCCTTTACTTCGATTTTGGCATTTGGATAGGCCGAAAAGGCTTCCCGCAGTTCGTCGATCAGTGCGCGCTTTTCGGCTGGCTCCATATCATGAAGCTGGACAAAAAACTGAGCGTAATTCGTTGATTCGTTCCGCTGAATGACGTTGTAGTAAATCCGTGGCTGACCTTTCCCAACGTTGGTGGTCACATACTTAACGCTTGTGTTCTGTTTCAGTTTTCCCTCAACATAGCGGGCAACGCGGTCTGTTTCGGTCAGGCTGGTGCCTTCCGGTGTTTCGATATTAATCAGAAACTGGGGCTTTTCGGAAGCCGGAAACAGGGCAAACCCAACCGTTTTGAACATCGATAAGGCACCGGCAAAAATGGCGCCGGCAATAATCAACGTAATGGCCGGATGCCGTAAGCCCCAGTGTAACAGGCGGCTGTATGAACCGCTGATCAGTTTTTTCAGGGCCCGCAGGAAGATATTGCCGTCCGGGTTGTGCGATTCTTTCAGGATACGGCTCGACAGGAACGGTACAATCGTCAGCGAGACCAGTAAGGACGCCAGAATAGTGGTTACTACCGCCGTGGGCAGCGACCGGATAAAATCTCCCGATGCTTCGGGAAGAAACATCAGCGGTAAGAAGGCCAGTATCAGCGTTACGGTACAGCCAATAACTGCCAGCGTAATTTGTTTAGTGGCACGGATGGCGGCCTCGCGTCTCGAAAAACCTTCGCGCAGGTATCGCTCGATGTTTTCGACCACCACAATCGAGTCATCGACCAGAATGCCGAGTGCCACAATCAGGCCGACAATACTCAGCTGGTTGATACTGAAACCCAGAAAATCGAGTCCGGCCAGACCGATTGCCAGCGAAAGCGGAATTGAGATCATCACCACAACCGCCGCCCGGAATCCGAGGGGTAACAACGTCAGCGACACAAGCAGGATCGCAATGCCGAAGTCTTTGGCAAAGCGGCTGAGCCGTTTGTTGACACTGGCCGACTGATCGAAGTTTTTGACCAGTGTAATGTGCGCCGGCAGTGTTTTCGCAAAGTCGTCGATAACCGGATTAACCATTTCGCCGACTTTGGCAATGTTCTCGCCCATTTTCTGACCGGCCGTTACCAGTACCGCCCGATGGCTGTTCAGCCGCGTGATATGGGTTTCTTCTTCGTAGTTAAAATCAACATCGGCGACATCGCGCAGGTAGATAATTTTCTGCCCGTTGGTGGCGACAATCGTATTCCGGATTTCATTGAGTGACTGGTAATCGCCCGACGTTTTTACGTTGAATTTGCGGGTGCCTGCCTGGAGACTGCCGCCCGGAATATTCAGGTTTTCGGCCTGTAAAGCGCCCAGTACGCGGTTAACGGCCACGCCGTTCTGAGCCATTTTCTCGATATTAAGCGATACCCTGACTACGCTGGCCGGATAGCCCCAGTCTTCGGCGTTTTTAAGGCTTTTGATCTTCTCAAAGCGCTTTTTCAGTTCATCGCCGTACTCGCCCAGCTCTTTTGATGATGCCACTTCGGAGAGCAGGGCCACCTGCACAATGTTCACATCGGTCGGCGAGAATTTTTTGATGTCAATGCGGAAGATATCCGCCGGAAGCTCACCTTTCAATGCATTCACTTCGCGGACGATTTCCTGATATTTTTCATCCGGATTAACGCCGTAATCGTATTCAATCCGGAACACAGCCAGCCCGTCGTCCACGTTGGTGATAACATGGTTCATGTCATCGAGCGCATTGAAGCGGGCTTCGCCGGGATCGACCACCAGCTTTTCCATATCTGTAGCATCCGTGCCCGGATAGATCACGGCGACGGCAAAGCTCGGGGCCACAAACTCAGGGTCTTCGCCCCGTGGCATATTCAGCAGGGAGTTGATGCCCAGGGCCAGCACAGCCACAAACAGCACCAGCATAAACTGCCAGTTTTTGACGGAAAATTCAGACAAGTTCATCGTATATCGTTTTGACTCTGTGAAACTCTGTGCCATACTTTGTGTCCTCTGTGGTTAAAAAGAAGAACTAACCACGGAGGTTCTCTGCGTTTGGCACGGAGTATCACGGAGATTATTTAACCTGGACCGTTGAGTTTTCTGTGAGGTAGGCAGAGCCTGCCGTGACCACTTCGCTGTTAGCAGATAAACCGTTTGTCAGCAGTACGTTAGCGCCGTCGATGAAGCCGATCTGAACCGGTATCTTCTGTACATGTTTCCGGTCAGCAGCCAGTGTATACACAAATCCGTCCTTGCCGTTGCCTTCCACAATGGCTTCGACCGGTACGATGCTGTAGCTGCGGCTTTGGCCGGGCTGGAGCGTAACCTTGGCAAACAGACCTGGCGCCAGTTTAACACCGGCCGGCTGAAGGCGTACTTCCACCTCATACAGCTTGTTCATCGGATCGGCGGCCTGAGCCAGCTCCTGAACGGTGCCGCTAAACGTCTGGTTGGGGTAGGCATCCAGCGCAATTGTCGCCCGGTTACCGATTTTAAGCCGTGCCCAGTCTTTATCCGACACCCCAACCCGCACAATCCAGTCGTTTTGCCGGTTGCCGGAAATCATGAAAACCGGTGAGCCCGGACCTGCCAGTTCGCCTTCGTTCATGAGTTTGCGGGTAACGGTGCCGTCGATTGTTGCCCTGATCTGCGCAAAGTTGCGGTTAAACTGTGCAATGGTCAGGCTCTGCCGGGCGACATTACTGCCGGTCGTTGCGTTCTGCATCTGCTCCAGGGTGGCGGCTGTATCGGCATACATGGCCTTTACCCGGTTCAGATCACGCTCCGATTTCTCGACACCGAGCTGTGCCTGGGCTACCTGTGCGTTAATCTCGGTCAGATCGAGCGTGGCCAGCAACTGACCTTTGCGGACAAACTGTCCTTCGTCCACGTAAAGTTTATTGACAATGCCGCCGATTTTGAAGGAGAGGCGGGCTTCTTCGGCCGACGACACCAGTCCCGACGCAACAACCGGTTCTGCCCGGACAACAACGTCTGTTTTGGTCAGCCGTACCGGAATTACCGTTTCTTCGGCCGGTGATGAGGCGGGCTTTTCGTCGGCTTTGGTGCCGCATGCCCACAGGAAAACCGCCGGTAGTATGGCTACTAGATAATGCGTGGTTTTCATAATTTATGGAAATGAGAGTGAGACATATACGCCGGCTGATGGCCAGCGCGTGGGTTCATTAGTGATACTGTTCTGTACAGGGAACTTATTCCGCCAGAATGCGGCTCAGGTCTGCCCGTTTTACCAGCAGGTCATACATAGCCAGGGATTGCTGGATCTGTGCCGTCAGGTAATCATTTTGGGCCTTCAGGAGTTCGATGAGCAGCGCCTGTCCGTTACGGTACCGGCTATCGATAACTTTAAGTGTCTGGTTCGTGGCCGTGACTCCCTGCCGTGTTGCCTGCAGACTTTCCTGTGCGGCATCAATCCCCGCATCTGCCTGGACTACCTGAAGCCGGATCTGCTGCTGTACTTCGCTGAGTTTTGTCTGGAGGGCATCCACCTGAATTCTGGCCTGCTGGATTTTTGACCGCTTCTCGTAGCCTTTAAACAGATCCCAGCTCAGACCAAGTTGGGCGATGCCATAGGCCTGATTGCGGAAGGTGTAGCCGTAGCCCTGAAAGCCGGTATAGCCTCCCAGGTATACCGACGGAATTTTAGCATTGGCTTCATTTAGTTTTACCGCATTCTGGGCGGCGCGGATCGAGCTTTGCAGCTGCGTCAGTTCCTGCCGGCGGGTAATGGCTGTTTCCTGTAATCCGGTAATGGTTTCAGTAACCTGAGCCGGTTGTTGCTCCAGCAATGTGCTGTCGATGGTAATGGCCGATTGCAGCTCTTTATTCAGCAGAAAATTGAAATAGGCCTGAGCCGTTGTGCGGTTTTTTTCTGCATTGGCCAGTTGCTGCCCGATTTTACTGACTTCATACTCGGCCGAAGTAACAGCATCTTTCGTAGCGACATTGTTGCTGACGAGCTTCTGGTTCAGGCGGGTCAGCTCACGGAGCAGGTTGCGGGAGTTTGTAAAAATCCGGATTGCGTCGAGGGTTTGCAGGTATTGGTAGTAAGCAGTAGTAATGTTGTACCTGAGCTCGTTGGCTACCACCCGTTTACGGGCCTCCTGTGCACTCAGCAAGTCTTTTTGGATAAGGTAATTATATTGAATGTCAGTATTGTAGATCGCATACTGGACATTAATACGTGTGTCGTGGAAGTTAGTAGGGGCCAGCAACTGATTAACATTTTCCAGATTGGTCGGAAAGCGTTCAGCACCCGTCAGCTGATTCAGTGTTTTATACACCGGATTCAGCATGTCACCCACCGGAAATTCGAGGCGACGGCCACCCGCAGCAAGTGAATAGGTCGGGTTAAAGGTAAACCTCGGGTAGAACAGCGCTTTTGCCTGATTCAGTGATTCGGTAACACGTTTGATTTCCAGATGTTCCTGGCGGAGTGTCAGGTTATTCTGTAAGCCTTCCTGAATGTACGCTTCCAGTACGGCAGAAGATCTGCCGGGATTAGGTTGCGCTACAGCAGTAGCCAGCCCTGAGCATATCGACACTAAGTATACTAATTTACGCGAATGCCTGATTAAGAGATTCATAATCGTAGGTCATTTAGTGAACAGTGTTTAGTAAAATGGTAAAAAATTTTAGAGCCCTCTTTTTATAGTATCACAAAAAAGGTTGAAAGCTTCAGTCATCAGTTCCTGCCGGCGTTCTTCGCTAAACATCATCATGCGTTTACGCAGAAACAGGGCAGTATAGCCATGAATGGCACTCCAGATCATCATTGCTGCTACCTCAGGGTCCTGTGGTTTGAACACACCGGCGTTAATACAATCCCGGACAACCTGCACCAGGGTATTAAAGGCGTTTTTTCCTTCATCCCATTCATCGTCAAGGCATGCTTCCATCGGTCCTACCATGATAAACATCAGGTCAAATAACTCTGGGTTATTCACGGCAAAACTGATATAACGCCGCCCCATTTCAACAAGCCGTTCAAACGGATCATCAATTGTGGCAATCGGCGCAAAATCCTGTAACATCAATCCAAAGCCCTTTTTATGAACCGCGTAAAGCAGTTCATTTTTGTCTTTAAAATAGAGGTAGATCGTGGCCGGACTGTATTCAATAGCATCCGCGATGTTGCGGATACTCACCTTTTCGTAACCGTTTTCCAGAAACAGCGTTTGGGCTGCATCCAGAATCCGTTTCCGCATTTCTTCCTTTTCCCGTTCCTTGCGTTCGGTAATTCCCATGGGCACATTGTTAACGGAACAAAGGTAACTGAACAGTGTTTAGTAAACAAACAGTGTACGATAGAATGGAATAAAAAAAGGATGAATGGTTATTTTTTGGCGACAAAGAGTAGTATTATTGATTATTGCCATTAATCTTTCGGGCAGCAACGTTATCTAAGTATTAAACAAATACGCTACTAAAATGAAAACAAAACGGAGTCAGCCGGTTATGTGGGCAGTAATGCTATCTGTGCTGACTTTGGCTGGTGCCTGGGCGCAATCACCCAAAACGTACGGAATTGGCGATGCGGTAAGTGATTTCCGGCTCAAAAACGTAGATGACCGTCAGGTTTCCTTACAGGACTACCGCGGGCAGAAAGGGGTAATCGTTGTCTTTACCTCCAATCACTGTCCGTTTGCCAAGAGTTATGAAGATCGCTTGTTATCGGTGCATCAACGGTATGCCGGTCAGGGCTATCCGGTAATTGCCATTCAATCGAACGATCCGGGAGCTTATGAAGATGATTCGTTCGATAACATGAAAGCCCGTTCGCGTGAGCGGAGCTACCCGTTCCCGTATCTGTTTGATGAAACCCAGCAGGTGGCCCGACTGTTTGGTGTGACAAAAACACCACAGGTTTATGTATTAAAGCAAACAGGTGGTCAGTTTACCCTACAGTATACCGGTGCCATTGATGATAACCCGCAGGATGCAAATAGTGTGCGTGTCCGTTACCTGGAAGATGCCCTGGCGAGCTTAATTGCCGGAAAAGCCATCGTAAATCCGGTAACCCGGCCGATTGGGTGTGCCATCAAATGGAAATAAGGCAGAGAGCTTTGGCATGACGTTTGTTTTTAAGACAGTAGTCAAACTAAAACAAACTACACAAACGTTATGAAATCTATCCAGGTTTTCGCAAAACAGCTTCGTTATTTTCTGGCCGCCGGTCTGGTCTTTACCTCATTAGCTATGCTCCCGTCATGCAGCTCAGACAACAAAAAAGAGTCGCGGACTGAAGATGCGCTGGAAAATACAGGCGATGCAATAGAAGCCGACACCAAAGAGGCTACGGCAGATGCCCGTGAAGATATGAAAGAGGCCGGTGATAAAGTTGAAGCCAAGGCCGATGAAGCAGCAGCTGATTTCCGTGAAGAACGCGATAAAGCCGTTGCTAACATGAAAGAGCAGCAGGAGAAGCTGGATACCAAAATTGACGAATTACAGGCCAAAATCAAACGCGAAGGCCGTGAAGCGAAAGCGGATGCCCGCGAGGAGCTGGATAAGCTGAAGCAGGAACGCGACGAGCTGAAAGCAGATATGAAAAATGCCCAGGATGCCACAGCGGATGCCTGGCAGGAAGTTAAAAAAGGGTTCAAACGGGCAGGTGACCGTCTGGATAACGACAAAAATTAAGGATACATACACCTGATCTTAAAAGCGCCAACTGTAGATAGTTGGCGTTTTTTTGTGGAAAGATATCTACAAAAAAGAAAGTAACCCTTGTGGGCAGCCACACCGGTCGCTCGTTTTTATGATCACTTTTTGACGGAAATTTATACGATTTTGTCGAGTCCTTTCTTCCCGTATAAAGAGCCGTCTGCGTACGCTCCGTTTTTAGTAACTTGCCTTCTAAAGCCATTATTTTAACGCATAGCAATGTCTTCTTCCTTAACTGGTCATCAATTCCTGGCTGCTACCCGAAGCGCCGCAAATACGGAAATTTTTCAGGGCATCAACCCCGCGACGGGTGAGTCGCTGCCGGGCGATTTTCACGAAGCGACGGCCGCCGAAGTCGCTGAGGCCTGCGCCCGGGCGACCGAAGCCTTTCAGGTCTACCGGCAGACAACCGGTGAGCAGCGCGCCCTGTTTCTGGAGCGGATTGCCACCGAAATCGAAAATCTGGGTGATGCCCTGCCGGAGCGGGCACACGCGGAGACAGCCTTGCCAATGGCACGTCTGACCGGTGAACGCGGCCGGACAACCGGTCAGCTGCGGTTGTTTGCGCAGTATGTCCGTGAAGGGTCATGGGTCGATGCACGCATTGATACCGCCTTGCCGGACCGTCAACCCCTGCCTCGTCCGGACCTGCGGCAGATGCTTCGTCCGCTGGGACCGGTCGGTATTTTCGGCGCCAGTAACTTCCCGCTGGCCTTCTCGGTAGCGGGTGGTGATACGGCTTCTGCCCTCGCGGCAGGGTGTCCGGTGGTCGTAAAAGCACACCCTGCCCACCCGGGTACATCGGAGCTGGTTGGCCTGGCCATCAGCCGTGCGGTTGAGGCGTGCGGGCTGCCGGCGGGTACATTTTCGATGGTTCAGGGCCGGACAGTAGCGGTCGGGATGGCGATTGTGCAAAATCCGCTGATCAAAGCCATCGGATTTACCGGTTCGCTGCGTGGTGGTAAGGCAATCTTCGATGCGGCTAATCAACGGCCGGAACCAATCCCGGTTTATGCCGAAATGGGCAGTACAAACCCGGTTTTCTTCCTGCCTGAAATTGTGGCACAAAAAGGAGCTGCACTGGCACAGGCCTATGTTTCATCGGTCACGTTAGGGGTTGGGCAGTTTTGTACTAATCCAGGATTGGTGCTCCTGCAATCAGCAGAAACGACAGGTGTTTTTGTAGAGCAGGCACGGGCAGCTGTGGAGCAGGCTGCTCCGGCTGCGATGCTGACAAAAGGCATTCAGGAAGCCTACACACGGGGGCTGTCGCACCTGAAAACAATTGACGGTGTAACGGTAGTAGGGGAGGGGCCGGCAACCGACGGTTTTGCGTTAGGTACACCGGCATTGCTGACGGCTTCGGCTGACAATTTCCTGAAAACAGCGGATCTGGCCGAAGAGGTATTCGGGCCAAGCAGCGTCATTATCCAGGCCGATACCCGGGAGCAGTTACTCGATGCCGCCCGTTCGCTGGAAGGCCATCTGACGGCAACAGTACATGGGACCGACGACGAGCTGGTTGCCTATGCCGACCTGCTGGCCATACTGGAACAGAAAGTCGGCCGGCTTATCATCAACAGCTTCCCGACGGGGGTTGAGGTAAGCCACGCCATGCAGCACGGTGGCCCGTATCCGGCAACTACCGACAGCCGCAGTACATCCGTTGGCACCAATGCTATCCGCCGGTTTGCGCGGCCGGTTTGCTATCAGGGCTTCCCGCAGGCACTCTTACCTGCTGAACTGAAAGACGGAAATCCGGTTGGCATCTGGCGCCTGGTCGACGGAAAGATGAGCCAATAGCCGACTGATCTATGATTACCATCGTAACGGCATCAACTACCGATATTCCCGTTATCCGGCGGATTGCTTACCAGACCTGGCCGGAAACATTCGGCGCTATCCTGTCTGCTGAACAGATTGCATACATGCTCGACTGGATGTATGCTGCACCGGCGCTGGAAGCACAGATGACAACGGGTGGCCATCAGTTTTTTCTGGCAATGGACGATGACGAAGCCGTCGGCTTTGTCTCGTGCCAGCCCGACTATAAGGATAAACCGACCATCAAAGTACACAAGCTTTACATCCTGCCTGACCAGCAGGGCAAAGGTGTGGGGCGCGTGTTGCTGAAAAAGGTTGCAGAGGTTGCGGAGACGTACGGAAATACGACCATGTCGCTTAACGTAAACCGGTATAATAAAGCCCTGGCGTTTTACGAAAAAATCGGCTTTACCGTGGCCGGTCAGGAGAATATTGATATCGGCAACGGGTTCCTGATGGAAGATTACATTATGGAAAAGCCGCTGGGAGCGTAGGGTAGCGAGCAACGTGCGTAGTGTTTAGTGGTGGCACGACTGGAGGACGCCCCCGTCCTCCAGTCGTGCCACCACTGTTTAAGAGCTACACAAACTGTAAGGTATCAAATTTTTTGCCGAGGATGGCGACATCATCGGTTTTCAGCCAGTTCCGGAGCAGTGTTGCATAAATGCTGCGGAAATCCACACTATACTTTAAATCGCCCTCGTCGAGGTTGGTCAGGTTAGGGGCTTCGTTGAAGACCTTGCCGGGCGTCAGGTTGCCGCCAAACAGAAACACATTGTTTGCGGTGCCGTGGTCGGTACCGTTGCTGGCATTCTGCTTTACCCGCCGGCCAAACTCCGAAAACGTCATCAGCAACACATCATTGACCAGACCCGCCTGCTTCATGTCGCGCATAAAGGCGTTGACCGCTTCGGCATATTGACTCAGCAACCGCTCCTGCTGATTGACCTGATTGATATGTGTGTCGAACCCACCGATTGAGATGTAATACACACTCGTTGACACATCGGACTGAATGAGTTCCGAGACGGTTTTCAGCCGGTTACCCAACTCACTGCCGGGATAGGCGATCTGGCTGGACTTAACCCGCTTCGCCTTATCATACACATAGTCTGCCGAGGACACAGTTTCGGCCAGCGTTTTGTAGAGGTAGGCTACGTTTTCATGCTGTGCCTCCAGCTTGCTTTCCGACAACCCGTGCACCAGACCACTGCGGGTCTGATTGTACAGCTTCTTCGGGTCAAGCACTGCCAGACCGTTAATATCGGAGCCTTTCATGGCCAGACTCAGCGTATCGTCAACTTCAATGGCGCGATGCGGCTCGCAGGCTTTACCGCTACAGTTTGCATCAAGATACCGCCCGACCCATCCGGTTTGTACGTACTTATCGGAGTCACTGGCGGTATGCCAGATGTCCATCGACCGGAAATGGGAGCGGTCGGGGTTGGGGTAGCCCACGTTGTTGATAATGGTCAGCAGCCCGTCGTCGTATAATCCCTTTATTGATTCCAGAGCGGGGTTGAACCCTACATCATCGTTCAGCTTGAGTACCTTGTCCGCTTTAATGGCAATGCCCGGCCGTTCGCGGTAGTAAATATCGTTGCGGTAGGGCACAACCGTGTTCAGACCGTCGTTACCGCCCGACAGTTGCACAACCACCAGTATTTTATGGGCAGGCGCTCCGGAGCCGAGGTGGCTGGTTTCATAGGCCTTCAGAAAATGCGGGATCATCATGGTTCCCGCCGTGGCCAGCGCCGATTTATTGAGAAATTCGCGACGTTTCATGTGTCAATGAGTGAATGAGCGAAAGAGTGATTGAGTGAAAGTCTGTAGCTCGCAGACCCGCAGTCAGGCGAATACTTCCGCTCTTTTACTGCGCGACACCCGCTCTTTCACTCTTTATCTCTTTCGCTCTTTGGTTTACGAAAGCTGGTATTCGGGTAAACTCATCAGGGCGGCTGTTAGCGTCCGGATTTGCTCACTGTGCGTCTGGCCGGGCTTTATCGTTTTTAAAATCAGCTGTTGCTGAACCGGCTGTAAGGGGTAGGGCAGCAGGTAGGTCGCCAGAGATTCCAGGAGTTCCTCCTCTTTTACGCGTTGGAAGGGCTTTTCAAACTCGTCCCAGTTGACGATTGTTGTGAACTGATTTTTGCCCCGTTTGGCCAATAGCTCGGCGTTGACATCGGCTTCGTCTTTGGCCCGGATGTTCACTTCTGCCGCTTTGAGAACATAGTCCGGCAGTTTCATGCGGAAGAGCAGACTTGACGAGTCAATCCAGTTCCTGCCGCCGGGCCAGCCTGCCACGTTTGGCGGGTAAAACAGCACCTGCCCGAGCGTCCGCTGGACAAACACCTGTGGTTGCGGCTGATCAAACTGCACACCAAGCGTGTGGCGCATCCCTGCCAGTAACTCAACCGGCGACTTGATGTGCGCACCGATATTGGCCGGATCGTAGAACCAGTCGGCGGTAAAGATGGTTTCCATCAGCTGCGTAATGTCGTAGCCGGACCGGTAAAAACCATCGGCGAGGCTATCAACCCGCTGCCTGTCTTCCTGTTCGTTAACGAAATAACGGTATATTTTTCCGGTAATGTAGCGGGCGGTTTGTTTCTGCTCCAGAAGCATAGTGAGCACATCATCGCCGGTAAACGCACCTTTTTTACCGAAAATCTCTTTTTCGCCGGTATCATGTGCCTGCCGCCGGAACGTAAATTCGCCGTCGATATTGAAGCCCCAGCCGGTAAAGGCGCGGGCGGCTTCCTTGATGTCATGTTCGGTATAGTTGCCGCGACCGAGCGTAAAGAGCTCCATCACCTCACGGGCAAAGTTCTCGTTAGGGGCGTTTTTCTTGTTTTGCTGAGCGTTCAGAAACTGAAGCATGGCCGGCGTTTTCGAGACACCTGTCAGCAGATCGCCGAACTTGCCGAGTGCATGCTGCCTTACGACATTGGCATATTGCTGCATCACCAGACCATTGCGGCCCTGGGCGCGGCAGGCAAAATGACCGTGCCAGAACAGCGCCATCTTTTCGCGGAGGGCTCCCTTGCCGGAGGCCATCCGGTCGAGCCAGGTAACGTTGAGATCGCGCACGAGCTCGGCGTTCTCTTTAATGCGTGCTTTAAGCGAATCGCGGTCGAGCATGCCGTTCTGCGCCATGTTCTTCAACTGTTTCTTCGGACTGTATTCTTCGGGATCAATGACGGTAAAGGGTGTGTACTCTTCACTCTGTTTAAAGAGCGTGCGCACCACTTTCCTGACCGGAGACTGTGCTGCTTCTGCTATGCCGGCAGGAGTAGCGCCAAAGCCCGCCCGGTCGAATAAATGACGCATTCGGGCGGTAGCCTGCTTTTCTTTACGCATATGCATGGTTAGTTAATTGGGTCTAAGCCCGTTAGACAGGCATAACGCAAAAACGTTTAACTGACAGTATGGTAAAGACAGAAATTTTAATGACTACTTCATCCGGAAAGGATAAAATTTACTTAACGCCCATTTGCAGTAAGGTTTCCTTGATGGTTTCAACCCGTTCACGGCGCCGCAATAAAATCGGTTCGGCCTGACGTTCCTGACAATCAACGGCACGGCAGCGTTCACAGGACTCGTTTACCTTACGGTGGATAAGAGCAGGGTCAGCTAAGAACCTGATCCGGGCTTTGGTTGCCTCATTTACCAGAATGCCCATTGACACACTGTGATTAAGGTTTTTGATCGGTGTGAGCGGGCGGGCAAAGCCAAAGACCAGATAGGCGTTGTGGGAGTCGATGTAATCGGAAATTTGTGCCCGCAGGATAGGGGCTTTAGGCGCATTTGCCTGCTGCATAGCGGCCAGCTCAAACAGCATAGACAACGAAACCCACCGCCGGCAGTAATGTTCATTGGTAATGCCATGCGGGTTGTGCAGCCGTGCCAGGTGCATTTCCTTAGTAAGGTCAAACGTCTGACTGCCGGGCTTGTGCTCAAACCGCAGGAAAAAGAGCTGGTCAACGCCGAAGTACTTTGGCAGAAAGTTACTCATACGGTGCAGCAGCGTTTCGGGCGTAGCCTGTAGCTCATCGAGCATGCGATGCAGAAACTGACTGGCTTTTTCCCAGGTGGGCAGCGCCAGCCACTGTTCGAGCAGTGGTAAGACCTTGTCTTTTGGCATCAAAATGGCGCCGGCAAAGTAAGATGCCCGGAAGTTATTCAG
The DNA here is from genome assembly GCF_057652235.1 of Arsenicibacter sp. R0_47. Lineage (NCBI taxonomy): Bacteria > Pseudomonadati > Bacteroidota > Cytophagia > Cytophagales > Spirosomataceae > Arsenicibacter > Arsenicibacter sp. R0_47. Next base: position 739,447 of record NZ_JBYFCJ010000001.1, read on the forward strand.
CACCTGTTCAAAAGACGTCACCTCTACCCACGACGATGTCAGCGGTCTTTCTTTAATCTGTAGGCGCAGGAAACCGATTTCCCGCCCCAGCGTAAAGGCGCGCTGGTCGTGGGTAAGGATCCGGTTCAGCAGCAGTTTTTTCTCGCCCGGAATCAGAACCGACCGCAGACTGCCGAGGTTTGGAAAGTCCTGTTCGTCGAAAATCTGAATCGTGTAGCCGTATACAGCTTCCAGATGCTTCCGCAGGAACTCTTCACCCACTACCTTTTTGGCTTTAATGTTGGTTAAAAACGCTTCTGCGGCGTTTTCAATGTCTTCAAAGTAGTTCTCATGGATTTCCTGATAGGTCCGCAATACGGAGAAATACAGCTCTTCGACACCAAGGTTATAGTGACGGCTTATTTCCATCATGGTACTGATGAACGCACTGAGCTTGACCGGAGCATCTGACAGCAGTTCGAGCAGATCGGCGGGTTCAATACCAAACATGCTTAGCGGCAGATCCTTGAGCAGGTTCGACCGCAACAACTCATAGATGGGTTCCATCCGTTTGCTGAGCTGAAGCGAGACAAGGGCATCATACGATACGCTCATGGCTTGAGCGAGGGCAATGATCTTTTCTGTTTTAGGGTATTTCTTGCCCTTTTCAATCTCGTTGATATACGAAACCGATAACCCCGAAAGGTCTGCCACATCGTACTGCGTCATGGCTTTATCGATACGTAGCTGCCGGAGTTTAAGGCCAAACAGAATTTTGATGCTGTCCGAATTAATGTCCATTCAAGTGGGTATTTCTGCTTCAGTGTCAAACTTACGCATTTCATTTTTTACTACATAACCACACTGACGGACACCCGGACAGAACAAACCGGACAGGTTATGCCGGCTGAAGGAGGAAGTTAATGGAAAGCAGGGGAGACGATTCACCCCTGCTTTTTTTATTACTTGATCAGGCCGATGGCTTTTGCTTCATCGAGTGTCAGCCAGTCTTTAAAGTTGTCATTAATTACCCATTCCGGACGGCCGCGGAGTATACGCCATGCTTCCTCCAGACCACATCGTTTCAGCCACACGCCATGCACTTCAACCCGAATGTCATCCGGCTCAGCTTTTGAGATATTTTTCCTGATTTTCTGAATCAATGTCAGGGTATTTTCCTGTGGAGGTAACTCTTCTAAGGAAGAAGTTTCAGGTGAAAGGCTTTGCTGCGCTACCGACTGAATCAGGTTCGCCGTGATGGTTTTACCGGTTTGCTGCGAGGTCTCATTCACCTGTTGCCACACCTTTAACCGTTCGTCCTTAGGGATTGAGGACAACGCATTCGCGTGAGATTCCCGTTCGGGCATCGGGTAAGCAATATCGTTGTCGGAAATTTCCGACACAGCCGGTTGTTGCAGGCTGTTAACAACTTCGGCAGCTCCCATCAGCTCGTAGGCACGCTGGCGCTTGATGCCGAAGCGATTGCGGCAATAGACCTCAAACGTCCGGTATTTTTCACGGTACAGCTTGGAATGACGGATTTCAATCAGGGCATTTCCAACAGCCATGAATGTTGCCAGCCCTTCGTCGATAATACGCTCGCAGACGCTCAGTCGCTCCTGTTCGTCGACGCTAAGCGGAGACAACTCCGTCACATCATCGGAATCGAGTGCACCCAGTACCGACATGTTTACATCCGCCACCGGTTCGCTGTGCAGGTCGGTCAGTAGATTATCAAATGACTTGGCTCGTTTCATGCTGGTTGGTGTATTGTAAAAATTCGTCACAAAAATTCATCAGGTCATGCGCTCCCCGTGAATTGGGTGCGTAGTCGAAAATGCTTTGGCCGAAGGCCGTACACTCCATCAGACTGATATCCTGCCGGATTGAGGCGCTGAAAACCCGTACTGCCGGATTAGCCGACAGCTTCTGATAAACACTCTGGCCAAACTTTGTCCGCAGGTCGAATTTATTCATCAGAATACCGGCCAGCTTAATCTCCGGATTAATCCGGCGGCGTACTTTGGCGGCACACTGCAAAATCTCGTCAAGCCCGATATAGGCGAAGTTCTCTCCCTGCATCGGAACAATAAACCAGTCGGTAGCGCTGAGAGCACCAAACGTCAGGGCACCGAGGCTCGGCGGGCAGTCGATGATTACGTAGTCATACGGCCGGTTTTCCAGCTGTTCACGCAGCAGATAGCCGCTATCCGGTTCGGCGTTGAGGCGGTGCTCATAGCTGAGCAGCATGCGGCTGGCTGGTATCAGGTGTACGGTCGGGCCTGTAATCAGGGTTTCTTCCCACGATGCTTCGTCCATCAGCAGTTCACCCGCATGGTGGCGGGGCTGCCGGCAGCCGGTGGCAAGCGTCAGGTTGCCCTGTGCATCAAGGTCGATAAGCAGCACACGGAAGCCCTTTTTCTGCAAGGCAGCTCCCAGGTTCAGGGCCGTGGTTGTTTTGCCGGTTCCGCCTTTGTTGTTCGTTATTGAAATTGTAATCGGTCTCTTTGACATATCAAGGAGTTCTGTACGGCGACAGTATTTTTTCTGCTGAGAACGTTGCTGTAAATTTAACAGCTTTTTAAGCAGTGGCTAATACAAAAAAATAAACTTAGTGCGTCTTTCTGATAGCATTTGTTGTCTTGTTGCCTTATCGTACGTTCTTATCCTAACATGAAAAACCAATACAGTCGCCTGCGTGTATGCCTTCTTCTTGTTTTGCAAGTCATTGGCATTCAGTTTTTATGGGCACAACCTTTGCCTCATTACAGCACCAGCCAGAAGGCTACGCTGAAGACACTTCAGAAACAACTTCAGGACAATCAACAAAAGAATTACGAACGGGCAAGAACGCAGGCGCTTACGCTGGGCCGCCCGCTGACGGGGAATCTGGGCAACGGCCGGACATTTGCCCTCGATGGCGTTGATGAAGCCGGAAACCTGCTCTATGTCGCCAGTAACAGCACCACAAAAGCCGGGGTTACTACCCGTACCAACAGTCTGTATACAGGTGGCAGTCTCGGGGTGAGCCTGTCGGGTAATGGCTCGGCAGTCCGTGACCGGATGGGTATGTGGGAAGTACGTGGCAAGCCAAGAGCATCTCACGTAGAGTTTGGTACCCGCCTGATTCAGCGCGATACGCCGGCCAGTACTGATGCTACCGGAAACCAGCATTCTACGCACGTATCAGGGATTTTGATGGCGGCCGGCCGAAATCCGCTGGTGCGCGGCATGGCATACGGTGCCAACCTGCAGGCTTATGATCAGACCAACGATGTTTCGGAAATGACTGCGGTTGCGGCTGACCTGCTGGTGTCGAATCACTCCTACGGGACTATTTCGGGCTGGAATTATAATGCAAGCCGCAGTGGTTCAATTTTTTGGGAATGGTACGGCGACACAACCATCAGCGCCACGGAGGATTACAAATTCGGCTTTTACAATGCACAGGCGCAAAGCTGGGACCGTATTTCGTACAATGCTCCGTATTACCTGATCGTAAAAGCGGCCGGCAACGAACGGGGCGATTCAGGACCAGGCGCTAATCAGCCGTATTATCTGGTAAATCACAACAACCGAATCAGTACGCGTCCGCGGTACGACCAGAATGCATATGACCTGATCAGTACCTATGGTACCGCCAAAAATATCCTCACGGTCGGTGCCATTTCAAATACACTCAACGGCTATAATCAGCCCGGAGACGTAAAACTGGCCAGTTTCAGCAGCTGGGGCCCGACGGATGACGGCCGGATTAAGCCGGATATTACCGGGGTAGGGGTGAGTGTGTTGTCGACTTACAACACGACAGACAGTAGTTATGCTGTTTTAGACGGGACATCCATGGCTACGCCCAACGTAACAGGCTCCTTGTTACTGTTACAGGAATACTACAATCAGCTCAATACCGGCAAGTTTATGCGCTCATCAACGCTGAAAGGTCTGGTGCTGCATACGGCCGATGAAGCCGGCGATACGCCCGGACCCGATTATCGCTTTGGCTGGGGTCTGCTCAACATTGAACAGGCGGCTAAAGTGATTAAAAATGATGCACAGAATCACTTGCTTGAGGAGCGAACACTCGCGCAGGGAGAAACCTACACACGACAGATAACCGCATCGGGCAAAGGCCCGTTACGGGTTACGATTTGCTGGACTGATCCGGAGGGTACGCCCTCGGCCGTTAATGCAAGCGTTATTAATAGCCGGACGCCTAAACTGATCAATGACCTGGATATTCGGGTCAGTGACGGCCAACAAACCGTTTTGCCGTGGACGCTGGATCCGGAAAATCCGGCACAGGCCGCACAACGGGGTGATAATATCCGGGATAACATTGAGCAAGTACTGATTCCGGGCGCAGTGCCGGGCCGTTCGTACACCATTATCATTTCCCACAAGGGAAACCTGGGCGGTACCCGACAGGAATATGCCTTACTTGCCAGCGGAATTGGCGGAATCGCTTACTGCAGCTCAACGCCGGTATCGTCTGCTGATAGCAAAGTGCTTGGTTTTCAGCTAGGCCAGACACAGCAGAAAGGAAACGATAACTGTACTACCTATACGGATCTGACCCGGACAATTATTGACGTACAGCCCGGACAGACACTGCCGTTTTCGGTAAGTGTCGGTACATGCGGAACGCCGCAAAACACCATGCTCCGTGTTTTTGCCGACTGGAATCAAAACGGGAGCTTTTCCGACGCGGGTGATACGCTGGCCACTTCAGGAGTTCTGAATGGCATAGCTACATTCTCCCGCAATGTGCAGATCCCGTCGGGATTAAATAGCGGACAAGTGATCCGCGTACGCTTGGTTTTGGTGGAAACGACAGACGGAAAAGCTGTCTCTGATTGCGGGACGTACAGTAAAGGCGAAACAATGGAGTGGCTGCTGCGTACCATCCGTTCTGCCGCCGATGTAGGGGTAACAGCACTTGTGTCTCCTGATAATGCATTTTGCCGGGTAACAGATGAGATTCCGGTAGCAGTTCGTATCAGAAACTATGGTACCGATACACAGCAGAATGTGCCGGTACGTATCCGCATTGCCGATGCCGCTAACACAACCCTGACGGTTTTAACCGGTACATTACCGGCCATTAACGGGTTTAATGACGCCCTGTTTACCCTTAATGTGGCTGCCAGCCGCTTCACAGCAGGGCAGAGTTACCGTTTTGAGGCAACAACCGAACTCGCCAATGACCAGAATCCGGCGAATAATACCTTCGTTGATTCACGGACCGTAGCTGTGGCCGCAGTACCGTCGGCTTTAGCAGCACTGCAATGCGGCACGGATACGGTTGTTGCGCTGACGAATAACGGGCAAGGAACAGCATTCTGGTACGATGCACCGGCAAGTGGTAATCTGTTGGCAATCGGTAACCGGGCGACGACCAATATAAAGCCTGTGACCAATACCTATTTTGTTTCCCTGAACGACTTCAGCGGAGTATTAGGTCCGGTTAGTAAAAATGCGTTCGGCGGCGGTTCGTATGCGGGCAATTTTGGCCCTTCACCGTTAATTTCGACGAAGATACCGGTTGTACTGGAGTCGGCGAGGCTGTACATTGCCAGTGCCGGGCGGTTGACTTTTACCGTTCGCCGGTTAGATGACGTTGCTATTTCGAGTGTTTCGCTGGATGTAGCGCCAACACGTAATACCAGCCTGACTACCGTAAATGCTAACGGTCAACTATTGGATGACCCTGCTGATGCCGGAGCCCAATACCCGCTGAATCTGCGTATTCCGGCTGCCGGGGACTATAAAATTACCATTGAGTATGAGGGTGGAGCGTCAATTTTCCGGAGTAATGTCGGCGTAACCGGATTTCCGTATCGCCTGACAGCGCCTAACGGTATGACGGTAGTCAGCTCAAAAGGCTCACTGTTTCCGCAGAGCGGGCGGGTTGATACACTGACAACGGCCTGGTATTATCTCTATAACCTTAAAATTCGTTCGCTGGATTGCCCGTCTGCACAGCGGGTGGCCGTGACAAAAAGCGGAGGTACTGCCCCGTCTGCTTTGGTAACGATTAACGGCTCAACGACCATCTGCCGTGGTTCGTCCGTGGTATTACAGGCCAATACCGGTGATAATCTGTTCTATCAGTGGTTCAGAAATAACCAGGCAATTTCCGGAGCCGTGGCCAGCATCTATCGGGCAACCGATGAAGGCGTTTATTTAGTGCAGGTATCCAATAACTGCCAGCCTGCCAGTTCATCTGCTGTTCAGGTCAGCGTAAACGATCCTGTTGCGCCGGCGATTACGCTGAACGGGTTTGTCCTGACCTCAAACTCTGTAACAGGGAATCAATGGCTGCTGAACGGTGTACCCATTACGGGAGCAATCGGTCAGAGTTACACAGCGGTTCAGTCAGGCCGGTATTCCGTACGTGTCAATGCCAGCGGATGCGGGGAGTTGATCTCAACGGAGTTGTCGGTAATCATTCTGGGACTGGAAGAAGCGGCTGCCGGTGTGCAGGTGTACCCTAACCCAACCACTAACTACCTGACCGTTACGGTTGATGCTGCTATTGCCAAAACACCACCCGCTACGCTGATTCTGACCAATACGGAAGGAATACGGGTAAAAACGGGGATTATGAAGCGCGACGGAAAAAATTATTCAGGGATGTTTGATTTAACGTCATTGTCAGGCGGTATATTTTTTGTGACTGTTCAGGATAACCAGGGTCAAATACTGGGAGTAAAACGAGTCCTTAAACAGTAAACTTTTCGTTCTGAAACGATTTTCTACATATACGGAAGGGCGGTTGCCAACCTCTTATCATGCTGTTTGTCAGGTGGCAAACAGCATGATAAGAGGTGTTTTTTTATGCCTGGTCACCATTGTTCTGTTATCAGAACAGGCCGCGTCTCAACAGCGTCAGGAAGTGCCGGATCCTTACCGGATAAACCGGCAACAGGCCTTTGAACTGGCCGGAAAGTATAATTGGGCTATCAGCAAAAATTGTTCCAATGGCCGCATTATGGCGTTGCAGGGGGTTGACCCGACCGGTCACCCGATTTATTATATCACCCACAACGCAATTGCCGCGCAAATAACGCGGACTACCGCATTGCGTGCCGGAGGGTCGCTGGGTTTGTCGTTGAGCGGGAATTCGGCGTTTATGGCAGGAAAACTGGGCATGTGGGATGGTGGTCAGGCGCTTACAACGCATCAGGAATTTGCCGGAACAGGTACTGCACGAATCATTCAGGCTGATCAGGCAACGGTAGTCAGTGAGCACACAACGCACCTTGCAGGGACATTAATCGCTAAAGGCGTCAATGCCCAGGCAAAAGGAATGGCTTTCGGGGCGAATCTCCGGATCTGGGACTTTAACGATGATATCAGCGAAATCGGTACAGCGGCTAAGGACCTGCTGCTTTCTAATCATTCCTACGGTCCGGTAGCTGGCTGGGTGTACAACGCGGACCGGCCCGGTACCGATCCTGATCAGAAATGGGAATGGTGGGGTAACACCGGTGTCAGTCAGGTAGAGGACTATCAGTTTGGCTTTTACTCCTCACGGGCCGCCGATATTGACCGGATCGCCTACAGTAACCCGTATTATCTGATGGTCCGCTCGGCTGATAACAAGCATACGGAGACCGGTCCGCCGGCAGGAGTAGCCTATTATCTGCGTAATACCAGTGAAAAAAGTACCGTCAGCCGTAGCCGCAATGATGGATACGATGTTATTGCGGGAGAAGCCAACGCCAAGAATGTCCTGACCATCGGTTCGGCCGAGGCTACTTTACAAAATGGTCAGCCGGTTTTATTCAGTATTGCCCCCTACAGCGGCTGGGGACCGACCGACGACGGCCGGATTAAACCGGACTTACTAGGTTCTGGGACAAAACTTTACTCAACAATATCATCAGCCAATAACGCTTACGGAACAAATACCGGTACATCAATGGCCTGCGCCAACGTAACCGGCTCATTATACCTGCTACAGGAGTTGTATGCTCGGTTGCAGAACAGTACTACAGAAGGCCGTTTTATGCGGGCCGCAACACTACGGGGGCTGGCTATCCATACAGCCGACCGGATAAATGCCGCAGGCAATGTGCAGACCGGTATCGGGCCTGATTATAAGCAAGGCTGGGGCATTCTGAATGTGGAAAAAGCCGCTTCTGTCTTACTGAATCCTACCGGTTCACACATGCTGACGGAACAGATTCTGCAGCAGGGAGGAAAATATACAACTCAGATTAAAGCACAGGGAAGTGAACCGCTGATTGTAACCATCTGCTGGACAGATCCCGAAGCCACCGGTACGGCCGTAAACAGCCTCAATCTGGACAGCCGTACCCCGAAACTGGTAAACGACCTCGATGTCCGGCTATCAGACGGGCAGACAACAGCCTCTCCCTGGGTACTTGATCCCGCTAATCCTGATCAGGCTGCTACCGCGGGGGATAATATCCGCGATAACGTAGAGCAGATTATTATTAAAAATCCGGTGGCCGGGCAGGTGTATACACTCACCGTTTCCCATAAAGCGCAGCTGAAGTACAACGCTCAGCCGTTCTCGCTGGTGGTGAGTGGTTTATCCCGTAAAGCCTGTGTCCTTACGGTTGGCATCACACCCAATAAAGATACCTCGTTCTGCGCAGGAGCAGCCATTACATTGCAAACCGATCAGGCAAAAATAGCCTCTTCAAACGGCCAGGTATCTTCCCTTACCTATGAGTGGCTGAAAAACGGCGTTTCTATAGCCAATGCGGCAGGAGCTGCCTGTCAGGTTTCGCAAGCCGGGACGTACGTTGTCCGTGTAACCGACAGTAAAGGGTGTGTCGGCACATCTTCACCGGTTATTATTCAGCTAATTACGCCAACGGCAACCCTGACCCCATCGGTTGATCAATGGCTTTGCGAAGGCCGGTCCAGTGTACAGATAGCAGCTAGTGCTGAAGCAGGGACACAGTATGAATGGCTGAGAAACGGTCAGGTTATTTCCGGTAGCCGTAGTCAGTCTGTCAGCGCGACCCAAACGGGATTGTATCAGGTACGGATTACACAGCAGGGTTGCCAGCGAATAACAGACGGAGTGCGGGTAGGGCAGGCTGCCTCTCAGTTACCGGAGATTATACCGGTAAATCAGGTGATTGCTTTACCGAGAGGTGCTTCTGTGCAGCTAAGTGCCCCGGACGGAGAATTTAGCAGCTACCAATGGCTCCGGAATGATACTGAGATTAACAGCGCAACTACCGGTACACTATCAGTTAAGGACCCGGGTACGTACAAGGTCAAGCTTAAGCAGGCCGTATGCAGTATTCTCTCACAAGGGCGTGTCGTAAAATGGAGTGATGATACGGCTAATGACACCCTGATGACGATATCAGCTGACAGTACCCTGATGTTATATCCGAATCCGGCAAGGGACTATATATATATAAAGTACAGCTACCCGAAAGCAAACAGGATGGTACTCACCGTATATGATATAACGGGCAGGGCGTATGCCGAAAATGTAGCTATGAAACAGGTAAATAATACCTTTGAATATCAGCTTGATATAAGTACGCTACCGTTAGGTTATTATTTTATACGATTATACGATGGCTATCGTTACAAGGATGCACGCTTTTTTAAGTATTAGTTCTGGTTACCAACTAATTACACATTAGTATAAGACCTGCTCATTCGTTAATGACATGTTAATCGCCGGCTATTCAATCAATATCACTTGTCCGAACGGCGATTTATCGCGTACTTTACAATAGAAAAAGCTAATATTTCATTATTGGATATACATTTATATAACTGTATGAAATCTCGTCCAGCCCTCTCTTCGGTTTTTGTTCGGTGGGGATTTTTGTTAATCATGCTTTGCATGACTATAGCCACAACCGTTAATGCACAGAGCACACTAGCATTACTTGATCCTGCCTACGATTGTAACACCCGTCAGCTGACATTCCGCACAAGCGGGGGGGATGGTTCATCCGTTGAATATATGGCGCCGGGCGTAACCGGCTGGACAACCAAAGCGGCCAACGTATTGGATGCTGCAACAGCAGCTGATGGTTCGGTGACGGTGGTTAAGCTGTTTGCTCGCCAGGGCGGTAAGATAGTTAGCCGTGATTTTAACATCCGCCAGCTTTGCGGCAGCACGGGTATTATCCCGCCAAACAAAACCGGCGATATAGGCTCGACTGATATTACATTGGTAGATCCTTCATACGATTGTACTACCCGCCAGCTTACTTTCCGGACTAGCGGTGGTAATGGCAGTACGGTAGAATATATGGCACCAGGCGTAACCGGCTGGACAACGAACGCTGCTAATGTTGTTGAGGCCGGTACGGCAGCTGATGGCTCGGTAAGCGTTATCAAACTGTTTGCCCGTCAAAGCGGCAAAATCGTCAGCCGTGATTTTAACATCCGTCAGCTTTGCGGCAGCACAGGTATTATCCCACCAAACAAGACAGGCGATGTTGCTACAACAAACCTGACTTTAGTAGCCCCTTCATACAACTGCGCTACCCGCCAGATAACGTTCCAGACCAGCGGTGGTAACGGCAGTACTATTGAGTATATGGCACCAGGTGTGACTGGCTGGACAACGAACGCTACCAGCACTGTGGATGCAGCAGCAGCGGCAGATCCGGCAACAACAACACTGACGCTGTTTGCGCGTCAGAGCGGCAAAATAGTATCCTACAAATTCAATCTGAAAGATAGCTGCAAATAAGCGCTTTCTCTTGCCTGAAGAGGGTAGGGGAGGGGGAGTAACCGTCTTCAATGGCCCGCTAATAATTATAGCGGGCCACTTTCAATATACAACCATCGTAGAAAAACTGAAATAGTCATGTTACCAATGCAGACAAAGGTGTTTTTGAGTTTGCTACTTGTATTACCATATGTACTCATAGCCCAGACGAAAACGCCTGTAAAAAAAGCGGCCCCCGCGCAAATCAAAAAAGCGGCTCCTGCACCGGCTCCTCAGGCAACTCACCCGCCGGAACCTGACTACAAAAAACTTGGTGGCATTGCGTTCATGAAAGAGCCCATTGACACCGTTTTTGCGCAGGCGAAGAAAGTTGGTAAACCTGTATTCGTAGAAATATATTCACCCGATTGTCATACCTGTCAAAGCTTCATGCCGATACTGGCCGGCAAAAAAGTCGGTGATGTATACAACCAGTATTTTGTCAGCAAGAAGCTCGATCTGATGCAAAAGCCGACGCAGGAATGGCTGGAGAAGAAAAAGCTGTATATCCCGTCCATTCCGATGTTTCTCTTCTTTGATGCCGACGGGAATCTGCTGCATGCGACAATGACTAACAATGGTCCTGACGAGATCAATGGCCGTGCTGCCGCGGCACTGGATCCGCGTTACCGGAGCCAGCAATATCCGGATCGGTTTGCTGCCGGTGAGCGTGGTGCTGACTTCCTGATTGAGTACGGTCTGTTCACAAAGATTGTTAAAGATACAACGGCCAACTCGCGGGTTATGGAAGAGTATGCCAAACAGCAACCGGTGACCGAATATGCCAACGGTACAAACTGGCTGGTGTTGCAGAAAGTGATCATGGATTACACTAACCCGATTGCGCAGCATCTGATCAATAATCAGGGAGCGTATAAACAGTACGGCGAAGGTACTGCCCGAGAGGTTGCTGAGAACCTGCTGCTGTCTTCATTATACAGTCCGCAGGCTGCCCGCTTTGCTCCGGAGAAGATTCAGCAGATAAGGGAGCAGTTAGTGAAAATCGGTGTCGACCCTAAAATTGCCAATGCACGGACATTGATGCAGGAAATAAACGCCTACATCTATCAGAACAAGACGAGCCAGGCAGCTGCCCGCATGGATAAGCATGTAAATGACTTCCCGTTGTCTGCGCCGGAGTTTATCTATGTAGCCCACTATTTTAATGCAAACAGCAAAGACGGTAGTGATGTCCCATCAACGGTTAAATGGCTGGAAAAAGGGCTTGCGTTGCCTAAACTGGAACCAGCCGAAAAAGCCGATCTTTACTTCGAACTAGCCGATGCCTACAAGCGGGGTAATAAAGTGCAGGAAGCCTTAAAGGCAGCAAACAGCTCATTAACTGTAGCACAGGCCGCCAAGCTGAATACAAAGAAATACACGGAACAGGTCGATAAGCTTAAATAGGATTTTTTTTATTCGTCATTAAGACTTGATCCTATAAAAAGACATTTATGCTTACATTAGCATATCCCTCAAATTTCCGGCAATTGAAAAATAATAACATCACAAAGAGATCGAAACCACCGGTTATATAGAAAGGGTATATCAAATGGTATACTTAATATATATAGTTTATGCCTAACGACGACTTTGTTAAAAAATTTTCAATACCAGCCAGAAATTCGCTTATAATTCAAACAGTTTTTTTTTATTTGCATCCCGATGTGAGATTGTGCTAAATGTGCATATAACGTTCATGGAGAAAAAAAAGTCTATTCGAATTGTAGGTTGTTTGCCTTTTGTACATCTTTTATTGTTAAACATTAACCCTAACACCGTTGCGCCTATGATTTAACCACTGTCTGTAAACCTATTCGCATTCACTGAAGCTCTCTGTTGAAATGAAGCAGGAAACTGCTTAAAAGCTATGGCACCCGCCAACCCGTTACGGTTCAGAAAGAAACCGGTAAATCAGGCCTCAAAGCCTGATCACGCTAATTCACAAACAAAATCTATTTTAAACACTTAATTGCTGTTTATGTCTTCACGATTATACTTAGCTAAGATAACCGTTTGGCTATTGCTTATGCTGGGTGGGTATGGAGTGGTACAGGCACAGAACTCAATCACGAGTCTCTCTCTTACGGGTGGCTCTAATTTGACGGCGGCTTGTGGTGGCACGACGATTACAATCGTACCATCTATCCAGACAACAAACCCGACAACTGTGACGGCTGTCGTTTACTCTCCTGTGCTGAACGGGATTGTACAACCACAGTTCAATGGAGCAGGTGTAGGTTTCAATGGCTCATACACCCTTCCTGGTGTGACTACATCGTCAACATTAGTTGTTCAGGCTACAGGTTACTTCTCAAATGGTACGTCAAGTACCGCGTCTTTAACGATTGGTATATATCCATCAATTCAGACGCCAGTTAGTACAACTGTTTCGCCTGCCGCTATTTGTGCCGGTAGTTCTTCCTCTATTACTGTGCCATCAGATCTGACGATTCAAAGTGCGTCGGGTCCTGGTTTCCTGTCGTTGGTAACACCAACGCCGACAAATGTTCTGAATGTTACTACGTCTGCGGCTGCCTCAGGTATCCAGACGTATTCACTGGTTGTGTCTAATACATCTGGTTGTACGGCGTTAGCTACGGCTGACTTAAACGTAAACCCGATTCCTGCGATTTCTATTACGTTTAGCAATACGCTGTTGAACTGTACAAACCCTGCTACAGTTGCAACGGCTAACGTTACGCCTGCCGGTTCGTATACATATGTATGGTCTGGTGCTACTAGTTCTACAACAAGTGCATCATCTTACACATATACAGGTACTGGTACTGGCCCGATAGCCTTCTCTGTTCTGGTAACAAGTGCAGGTGGTTGTACAGCAACTGCGTCTGCATCTGTAACAGCTGACCGCGTAGCTCCAGCTGCCGGTCCTTCAGTTTCTATCGTTTCTGCCGGTACATTCAGCAACACACTGGTTGATGCAACGGCTGCCAATGCAAGTACATCCGGCACAGTTTGCCAGGGCACTTCGCTTGTACTGAGTATTTCTGGTTGTGTAGCTCAAGCGCCATCATCAACGTCAACAACAAATAACGATCCGGTTATTTTTGTGACAGGTCCTGGTGGTACAACAATCATCGGTGCATCAACAAGCACAGTGGTTGCCGGTGCGCCTGGTATCAACGTGTTTAACATTCCAACGAATATTGTAACAAACGCTGGTTCTCCATTTGTCTATACAATCCCATGTATCGGCGCGAATGGTTGCCAGAGCACGAATGTTGCAACACTGACGTTGACAGTTAACCCGACGCCTGCTGCTCCTGCTCCAATTGCTCCTCAAGTAGTTTGTGCGGGTCCGGTAGCTAGCCTGACAACAAGCTGTGCTTCGTCTACAGCGGTATTCAGCGGTGCAACGTCATTCACAGGTAATAGCTTAACGGTTGCTACAAGTGGTATTACGTCAGCAACAACACTGACTTATACTGTCGTTTGTACTAACGCTTCGGGTTGCTCTAGCTCTGCGATCACAACAACGTTGACAGTTAACCCTGTTCCTAACGCTGCTGCCCTGACCGTAACCGCCGGAACAACAACTAACATTGCAGGTGGTACATCAGGTAGTGTGTCTGTTTGCTCAGGCTCATCACTGACAATCGCTACAAACTGTTTAATCGGAACAACAACAAACGTAACGGCTGTTGGTTCTAACCCGCCACTGGTTGGTCAGAACACTGGTCTTAACGGTGTTGACAGCGGTACTGCCGGTGTAGGTTCAGGTTCAGGCTCAACGCCAGGTAACTCAACTACATCTTTGGTAAACGCCAGCTTCGTTGGTTCGTTCACTGCTACTGCAACACAGACATTCGTATATACTTTGATATGTACGAACGCTGCAGGTTGTACAAGCCCGACTGCTACTACGTTGTCTGTAACAGTTAATCCTCAGCCAGAAAAACCAACATTTGTTTCAAACGGTTTTGCTGGTGGATTGTCTGCTTCATCGACAACATTATGCCAAACGAACACAGTTCGTCGTTTTGCTTTCTCTTGCCCGACAGTTGGTACAGCTAGTATCACAAGTTCAGGATCAGGTACCGGCATTACAACAACAGCTGGTGCTGTTACACTGGCAGCCGGTGCATCAGGAGTATATAACTTCTCTGGTATTTGTGCAACATCTTCATGCACAAGCACAGCAACAACATACAGCTTTACAATCGTTGCAGCGCCAAATACGCCTGCATTAACGGTTGTAGGTAGTACTCCTACAGCATCTCCGGTTCTTGCCGGTCAGGGTGCATCTGTATCTGTTTGCGTAGGTAAAGTGTTAACTGTAAATACAGATTGCCGTATCAGCTCTGTAAATGCAGGTAGCGGTCAAGTTGTAGCGCCAGGTTTCACTGGTATTAATACTGGTGGCAGCAACAGCGATTCTGGTGCTGGTGTAGGTGGTACAACAGGTGGTAGCTCAGCTACTGCATCTCCTGCAAGTACTACATTTGCTTCATTCAGTGCTGTATTCGCAAGTGCTACGACATCTCCTTATGTATATACATTTAACTGTACAAATGCATCAGGATGTCCTAGCTTGTCTGTAACTAGCCTGACGGTAACGGTTAACCCAACGCCTGCTCAACCAACGGCAGCTTTGGCTTCTGCAACAGTTTGCGCCGGTACACCTGCTGTTCTGACTTCAGGATGTACAAGCTCAACTGCACTGTTTACAGGTGGTGATTTAGGTGCTGGTTCTTTCTCTGGCAACGCATATACAGTTGTAACAACAAGTTTCCTGTCTGCAACTGCAGCAACGACTCTGTCATATACTGTAGCATGTGTGAACTCATCTTCATGTGCCAGCGATGTTAAGATTGTAACGGTAACGGTTAACCCGACACCTAACAACGCATCTCTGACTGTGACAGGTGGTGTTCCTGCATCTGTAAGCGTTAATGCTTCTAACAGCTTTGTAAACGCAGTAACTGTATGTGCTGGTAGCACACTGACTGTTAAGACAGACTGCCAGATCAGTACAAGTACAAGCACTACTAACCCAACGACAAACCCTGGTTTCAACGGTATCAATACTGGTGTTACAGGTGTAGATCAAGGAGGTAATGGTACTGCAACTACTGGCGGTGGTACAAATGGTGGTTCAACGACAAGCCCTGTGTTTGCTTCGTTCTCTGCTACATTTACAGAAAGTGCAGTGGCTTCTACGCCATACACATATACCTTCAACTGTACAAACACAGCCGGCTGCTCAAGCCTGACGGCAAGTACTTTGTTGGTAACAGTAGTTACTCAGCCACAAGCACCAACTGTTTCTGGCTTCGCTTCTGCGACAGCTCCGGCAGTTGTTTGTCAGAGTGCAACTAACTTAATTGCTACGGCGGCTTGCCCAACTGGACAAACTGCAGTTGTGACAGGTACAGGTATCGTACCAGGTACAGCAGGCCGGACAACATCAGCAACGATTGCTGCCGGTTCAACAGGCGTATTTACGTACACGGCTGTTTGTACTAACGGTTCATGCACTAGCACAAAGGTTGTTAAGAGCCTGACTGTTGTTGAAGCTGCTCCGGTAGCTACCTTTACAACAGTTGCCGATGGTGTAGTTGCGCAAAATGTAAACGCTGTAACAGTATGTTCAGGTAAGACATTAGTGATTAACACAAACTGTCCGATCGTAACATCTGTAACAGGTACAGCAGGTAGCTCAAATCCTGCCTTGACAGGTATTGGCGCCGGTAATGCTGGTACAGTTACAAACGGTGGCAGCACAGGCAGCACATCGGGTACTGTAACAACGTTTGCTTCGTACACAGGTGTGTTCAACGAATCTGTAACAACAACTTATACATACACATTCGTATGTACTAATACAGCAGGTTGCTCAAGCACAGCTGTATCTAGCCTTGCTGTGACAGTTAACCCAACGCCTGCAGTAGCTTCTGTAGCTGGTATCAGCAACATGAGCGTTTGCCAGTCTACGTCGCCAATCAACATCACAGCAACTTGCACAAGCGCAAGCGCAGTGGTAACTGGTAGCGGAGCCGGCTTTATCCCTGGTACATTCGGTACAACGACAACATCTACAATCCCTGCTAACGCAACGGGTGTATATGGTTATACTGTCGTTTGTACAAATGCTACAGGTTGCTCAAGCGACTCGAAAGTATACAGTCTGACAATCGTTCCTGCTCCAAACGTAGCGTCTATCACGCTGGTTAACGCTGGTACAGGTTCATTAGTGAATGCTTCTTCTGCAACAGTATGTTCAGGTCAGTCTCTGACTGTATTGACAGACTGCTTCGTTAGCTCATCGACATCAGCTACAACGATCACTAATAACCCTCCATTCCAGAGTGGTTCTAACGGTATCGGTGGTTCTGTTGGCGGTGGCGTAGTAGGTGGTGGTGTAACAACAAACAGCAATGCGTTCTACACAGCTACTTTCTCATCAGCTACAACACAGACGTATGTATACACATTAGTGTGTACAAATGCTTCAGGTTGTTCAAGTACAACGGTGACAAGCTTCTCGGTAACGGTTAACCCGACACCAGCTGCTCCAACACCAGCTGCAACTTACGTGGCTTGCCAGGGTACAGGTCCGATCTCGGTATCTGCTAACTGTGCAACAGGTACAACACTGATCGGTGGTCGTATCGCTGGAACAACGGCTGCAGGTAATACTACAGCAACTGCTGGCGTTTATACAATTGCTACAAGCGCAACAGGTGTAGGTAGCTATACTATCGCTTGCCAGAACTCGTCAGGTTGTGTGAGTGAAGTGAAAACGTTCTCTGTAACTGTAAACGCTGCGCCAAACAACGCAACAATTACAGCTTCAGCTAGCGGTAACACAATCAATAATGTTGTAGGTAATTCAAGTCAGATGCTGACAATTTGCCGCAATTCACCGGTTTCACTGACAATTGCTGGTTGTACAAGTGTGTTTATCCCTGGTCAAGGTACTATCTCAGGTGGTATCTCAGTGACGAACACAGGTGCAGTTGGTGGTATCAGCGGTGGCGGTACAGCAGGTACATCGTCTAACACATTAGTAGGTACATTGCCAACAGCAGGTATCCCGACAGGTGTTTACACGGTAACGCTGGCTTGCCAGACAACAGCAGGTTGTACAAGCACACTGGTATCAAGCTTCTCGCTGAATATCACGGATGCTCCTGCCGGAAATGTAACAATTTCTGGATTTGCTGCCGCTTGTGGTCCTAACGCTACAAATACGTCAGGTACACTGTCATGTGCTACTGGTTATGTTTCATACACAGTAACAGGTGGTACGTCAATAACTGCCGGAACATCTAACGTGGTATCTATCACAACTACTGGTGCAGGTGTTTACACAATTGCTGCTCAGTGTGCAACTGCTCCGGAGTGTGCAGGTCCAATCTCAACAACGGCATTTAACAACCGTGTTGCGACACCAGCACCAACGAATATCGAAGTATCACAAAACACACTTTGTGCCGGCACAACAACTGTTCTGTCAGTATCAGGATGTATTGGTGGTATTGTAAACTGGTATGTACAGGGTTCAAATGCAGTAATTGGTACTGGTGCATCATTAACTGTTGCTCCAACAACATCAACTGCTTACCAGGCTAACTGTACATTAAATGGCTGTACAAGTGCAAAAACGACTGCAGCAAACGTAACGGTATCTCCAATGCCAAGTGGTGTTCCGTCAATCCAGGCTCTGCCAAACCCTGTAGCAGCAGGTGCTTCAGTAACACTGACAGCATTCGGTTGCCCGGCTGGTTCGCAAGTGATCTTCTATACAGATGCTGCGGGTACAGTTGAAGCAGGACGTAGCGCAACTGGCTCACTGGTGGTTAACCCAACTGTAAACACTACGTACTATGGTGCTTGCTTCAACGGTTCATGCCGTGGTATCGTTAGCACAGGTGGTACACCAGTTACAGTTCAGGCTTGTAACTTCGTAGCGAACGTTACGCCATCTTCGGCAACACTTTGCCCGGGTGGTAGCGTAGTACTGACTTCATCAGGCGGTTCAAGCTATGTATGGAGCAATGGTGCTGGTAATGTTCAGTCAATCACTGTTCAGGCTCCAGGCGTTTATAACGTAATCGTAACAAACGCTTCAGGTTGTACAGCACTGGCTAGCGCAACGGTAGTAGCAGGTTCTGCTCCAGTTGTTGGTATCACTGGTAACACAAATATCGTACAAGGCCAGACAGCAGTACTGACTGCAACAGGCGGTGTAACTTATCTGTGGAACACAGGTGCAACAACACCGACCATCTCTACACAAACAGGTGGAGTATACAGCGTAACAGTAACGTCTCTGGCAGGTTGCTCAGCTTCAGGTCAGACAACTGTAACGGTAACTCCTCTGCCGGCTGCTCCTTCAGTAACGCCAGGTACAAACCTGCAGGCTTGCTTAGGTCAGAACGTATTGTTAACTGCTGCTTGTGCAACAGGTACTCCACGTTTCAACCGTGGCAACGCTTCGTTCAACCAGCCAACATACTCGGTAGAAAGCCCTGTAACAGGTACAGTTTCTATCAACGTAGTCTGCGTTGTGAATGGTGTTGAAGGTACTGCTACTCCGGTAACAGTAGCGTTCAACGCTTCACCAAACGTATCGATTGCAGGTGATGGTAAGATTTGTGTAACAAGCGGCGTTGTAACAGGCGCTACATTGACAGCTTCTGGTGCATCTAGCTACCTGTGGAGCAATGGTGCAACAACACCATCGATCACAGTAACTACGCCAGGTGTAATCAGTGTAACAGGTACAACTGCAGGTTGCTCTAACGTAGCTCAGATCAACACATTCTCAGCAGTGTGTGGTACTGGTCAGGCGTTGGCAATCACAGGTGCATCGATCAACTGTACAACTCGTCAGATCACAATCAACACTGTTGGTGGTGACGGAACAGCTATCCAGGGTCGTATCCTGTTAGTAACGCAATTCCAGTCAATGGCTCAGCCACTGATCCTTGACGCTGGTGTGTTTGCAGAACGTAAGCCTGTACAATTGCAAGTGATGCAGAGCGGTGTAATGTCGCCGGTATTCACATTCGATTACAGTGCACAGTGCTCAGGTGGTGGTACAGTAACACCTCCTCCAACAAGCACAACAACTGCTACTGGCAACACAATCACAGTTTGTGGTCAGCCATATGTATTAACTGGTGCTCCATTCAGCGTATCGGCTACATTCACATGTAACCCTGGTACAACACCGCACGTTGTTAACTTCATTCCTACAGGTGGTGTAGTTGATGCTAACTCGGTGATTGAATTCATGAGTATTGGTATTACTCCATGGACACAGGCTTGCTCAGAAACGCTTGACTTGAATAACTTTGATAATAACACGTTTACTATCAATGCTCGTCAGCGTAATACACAGACAGGTGCTATCCTGGCAACTTCACAGATTGTAGTAACATCACCTTGCGTTCGTAAAGACGGCGCAGGTCGCGAAGCTACAACTGCTGATGCTCTGGACGTAACGGTTCTGGGTAACCCAACTCTGAGCGACAAGGTTGAAGTTGAAGTACGTGGTGCTGAAGGTCAGCGTCTGCAACTGCGCATGACTGACGGTCAAGGTGCTTCAGTAAGTGAAATCGCTGTAGAAAAAGCAAACTCAGTAGAACGTCAGACTTTAGGTCTGGGTCGCTCGGCTGGTATGTACTTCCTGCAGGTAATCACGCCGTCGAAGGTTAAAACGGTTAAAGTTATCCGTCAATAATTAACCTTATCAATAGGAAAACCCCGCCAACTGGCGGGGTTTTCTGTTTTACAGGGCACAATAAAAAGGCATGGTAGTCACCATGCCTTTTTAAATAAACAAGGGGGGGGGATATTAAATGAAGTTTACCTCAGGGGAAATGGCAATTCCGAATTTTTGAAGGACCGAGGCCTGGATATCCTTTGAAAGACTAATAATATCAGACCCGTTAGCCATGCCATAATTCACTAAAACAAGTGCCTGTTTAGTGTGTACACCGGTGTCTCCGGACCGGAATCCTTTCCAGCCCGCTTGTTCAATCAGCCAACCCGCAGGAACTTTAATAGTAGATGAGCTGGTCGGGTAACCAGGTAAGGAAGGATACGTATCTTTGAGTGCCTCAAATTGGCTGACAGGAATTTCGGGATTTTTAAAAAAACTACCGGCATTGCCAATATCAGTCGGATCGGGTAATTTGCTCCGACGAATCCGGATGACAGCGTCACTGACATTTTTGATGGTCAAGGACTCAGCAGAAACCCTCATATCAGCTAAAGTGTCTTGGATGGCGCCATAGGAAATATGAAATTCAGGCTGGCTGGATAGTCTGAATGTTACATCAGTAATAATATATTGCCCTTTTACGGAATGCTTGAATACACTCTCACGATAACCGAACTGGCAATCGGAGTGGGTAAACGTCCGGATTTCACCTGTTTCAATATGAAGAGCAGTAAGGGATTCAAAGACCTGCTCAATCTCAACGCCATAGGCACCGATATTCTGCATCGGAGCAGCGCCAACAGTACCTGGTATCAGCGATAGGTTTTCAAGGCCGGCATAGTTATTTTCAACACAAAACATAACAAAATTATGCCAGTTTACACCCGCTCCGGCTTTTACCAGGAATGCTGATTCTGAAAGTTGAGAGACGGAAATACCGCCGATTCGCATCAGAATTACCAGACCGTCAAAATCTTTGGTGAAAAGTATGTTGCTACCCCCGCCCAGTATAAGCTTAGGCAGTTTAAGGAAATCATCTCGGGTCAGTAATGCCTGAAGATCTGAAATAGAATGTACCTCAGCTGCAAACCGGGCAGTTGCGCCAATTCCGAAAGTATTATAATTCCTGAGGGAGAAATTATTCTGTATAGTAAGCATAAACCAATAAAAGTTGGCCAAAAATAGTAAATCATTTAGACCCTTCCCTCAGAACAAGGAGGGGATTACGGAATAGTAATTGGATATTTACTATGTTTGCAATTCGTTTGAAAGATATGAAATGTATCGTAAACAGGCTGTTAGTCGTTGCTATAGGTGCATGCTTTTTTGGATGCGCGGCTAAGTCAGTTCCAAATTCAGGTAGGACAGGCAATTATAATGATTACACGGAAGATTTGAGTGATGTAAGGCCTGCCTATACACCAGTAATTGTTAAAACGGAACCCAAAGGTACTTCTAGTACACCGGAATCGAAAAAAGTAATTCCGTCTATGGGTGCGGAAGCTCAACATGTAAACCGGCGGCTGGATGAAGTTATGGAAGCTTCTGCAGCCAAAAATAAAACAATCCGGTATGCAGCAGGATACCGGATTCAGGTATATACCGGTAATGAAAGACAAAGTGCCGAGGCCGCAAAACTGCTTGTTTATCAGAATTTTCCGGAATTGAATCCTTATCTCTCTTATAAACAACCTACGTACAAACTAAAGGTGGGAGATTTTATGCGGAGACTTGATGCTGAGCGGTATTATAGTCAGATCAAATCATTATTTCCAACGGCTGTTTTACAGCCTGATAAAATTGATATACGGTATAGTATGTCAATTAATTAAATTTGTCAGACGGGTTTATCTATATCGCTGAGCCTAAGTTAAAGTCAATGAAAAAAGCGCTAATCACCGGAATCACAGGCCAGGATGGGGCCTATTTAGCCGAGTTACTTCTCGAAAAAGGATATGAGGTACATGGTATCAAACGGCGTAGTTCGCTGTTTAATACAAACCGGATCGATCATTTGTACGAGGATCCGCATGATCAGAATGTACGCTTTCATTTGCATTATGGTGATCTGGCCGATTCAACAAATATAATCCGTATCATTCAGGAAGTGCAGCCGGATGAAATCTATAATCTGGGTGCCATGTCGCATGTACGGGTAAGTTTTGATGAACCTGAATATACGGCTCAGGTTGACGGCATCGGTACGTTACGGATTCTGGAAGCAGTACGGTTACTGGGATTAACTGAAAAAACACGGATTTATCAGGCATCGACGTCGGAACTTTATGGTGGTGTACAGGGCCATGCTCAGTCAGAAACAACTCCGTTCTATCCTCGTTCGCCTTATGCAGTCGCCAAGTTATATGGTTACTGGATTACTGTGAACTACCGGGAAGCGTATAACATGTATGCCTGTAACGGGATTTTGTTTAATCACGAATCACCATTACGCGGGGAAACATTCGTAACGCGCAAAATCACTCGTGCGGTGGCCCGTATTGCGTTAGGTTTACAAGATAAGGTGTATCTGGGTAACCTTGATGCGCAGCGTGACTGGGGACATGCTAAGGATTATGTTGAGGCAATGTACCTGATCCTCCAGCAGGACACGCCTGAAGATTTCGTTATTGCAACAGGACAAACAACCCATATCCGTGATTTTGTGCGGATGGCATTTGCTGAGGTTGGTATTGAACTGGAGTTTACAGGAACCGGCGTTGATGAAAAAGGCATTGTAGTGAAATCAACGAATCCGGCTTACCAGATTGAAGCTGGTAAAGAAGTGGTCTGCATCGATGAGCGGTATTTCCGTCCGACAGAGGTTGACCTGTTGCTGGGCGATCCGACTAAGGCCATGACGAAACTCAACTGGAAACCTAAATACGATTTGAAAGGACTGGTTGAAGACATGGTATCGGCTGACCTTAAACTGTTCCAGAAAGACCAGATTCTGGAGAAAAGTGGTCATCGTGTACCGAATTACTTTGAATAAGCGCTTTCGGCTATAAACAAAAGCCGCTCCGGACCGGAGCGGCTTTTTTATTGCTGTTTTGCCAGCCGTGCGGCGTCAATGGCTGTAAGCAATGACTGTAATCCGTTTTGTTCCGTTATTTTCCGGTGTGCCGCCGGATCATGCAGATAATTGGTCTGGTCAGTGAACATGTGTCGTAACAACTCACCATAGAGGTGCATTTTTTGCTGATCATGTCCATACGAGATGCTGATTTGCTGCCAGGCATCAATGTCTTTGTGACGGCCCCGGGTTTCGCGGTCATTGCCGCCATAACTGGCACTGATGTCAAGACGCGCGCCGGGAAATAAGTCCATCAGCGCGCGGGTAGTCGCTTCGTCGGCAAGGCAGCGGATGTTGATCCGGGTAGGTACCCATTCATGCAGGGTAATATCACCTCGTTCAAAGAGGATGCGCATTTCCTGCCGGTCCATCCGTCCGGGTTGGGTAAAGCCGTGATAAAAATTAACCGTAACACCACCGTAAACAACCGTACAGTTTACCTGCTCTTCAATATCTGTATCGGGACGCTTAACGCTTTGTGCTGAGACTACCTTCCCCTGCCCGAGCCAACCCTCGAACAAGTCGAAAAAGTGTACACCATGCTCAATGAAAATACCGCCGCTTTTCGACCGGTCCCAAAACCAGTGTTCGGCCAATAAACCTTCATCAGCAGCATAATTTTCAAAATAGCCATGCAGGGGTAAGCCCAGTAATTGCTTATCGATCAGGTGCCGCACACGCTCAAACATCGGATTATACCGCTGCATGAGATTCGTAATCATCAACAGATTTTTTTCAGCGGCCAGTTTGATCAGTTCATGCCCTTGTTCGGCAGTGACGGCCAGCGGTTTCTCGCAGATTACATGTTTACCCGCCTGAAGTGCCAGCAGCGCTTGCTGATGATGTAGAAACGGAGGCGTGGCAATGTATACAATCGAAACGTCCGGATGCGCTACTAAATCGTCCAGGTTGTCCAGATGCACTGCACCGAAACGTTCGGCAGCAGCTTTCGCTCCCTCACGGTTGGTGCCGGCAATGGCCACAAGACGGGTGCCGGGAATCTGGAGAAAGTGTTGTGTGGCAAACAGACCAAAGCCTCCCATGCCAATCACCCCAATTCCGAATTCTTTTTTATTCTCTTGCATGATGTCGGTAATCAGTTTCTGAAAAAACCGGACATCCGTAAAACTGTTGGAGAAAACTAGCTAAGAGGTGGAGTTAAGAGTTGGGGACGCGGGATAATGCCGAAGTGATCATTCGCCAGTAACAGTTCAAAAAGCCGGGTTGTTGCCAGCGCATCTCCCATGGCACGGTGGCGGTTTGAGACAGGAATAGCGAGGCTTTCACAGATATTTCCCAGACTATACGAATTGTAGCCCGGAAAGATTTTCCGGCTCAGCCGGACTGTGCAAAGCGTACGGCGCAGAAAAGGCTGTTCGAGCCAGCCGAGTTCTTTCTGTAAAAAACCGAAATCAAAACTGGCGTTATGTGCCACAAAAATGGCATCGGCGGATAAATCAAGAACCTGCCGCGCAACCTGATCAAAAGTCGGGGCCTGCTCAACCATGGCATCAGTAATGCCGGTTAACCGGCAGATAAACGGGGGAATCGGGCAGCCAGGGTTCAGTAAGGTGTGAAACGTATCGACCACTTGATGGCCATCATGACGAATCATGGCGATTTCGGTAAGCCGCGAAGGGCCGGGGACACCTCCCGTGGTTTCAACGTCTACGATGCAATACACTAACTAAAATTTGATGTGTTAAGATAAAAAGCGATCAGTTCATCAAGCCAAACTTATGAAACAACGGATTTATTTCAAACCAAAAACTTATCGCGATGCCTGAAAAGACCGGAACGTACCTGGTTTTCGGGCAACGGCCCCTTTGCGGATCAGTTCAATTGCTTTCCGGATCATAAAATCATTGCCGGATAAAATGTCGTCGTATGTGCGCTCAGCCGCAAAATCCGGTTCAACGGTAAATCCGTTCGCATGTTCAGCGATAACCGCGTGTGTGAGCTTTTTGAGGGGAATACGGACCTGTAAACGGGAATTTGGCAACGTAATTGTTTTGAACTGCCCGGCAAAATCACCCCAATAGGCACCACCACATGCTTCGCCGATAAACGTGCCGACACCTGCATTAAGACTTTTGGCCAGCACAGAGGTAGTGGCGGAAAAAGACGCTCCGTTCATCAGGAAATACAGATTGCCCTTGAAGGCCAGCTTTTTCTTCGGGCTAAACAACCGGTTGTGCGCTCGGCTCGCAAAGCCGCCCTTCCCATCAGATTTGTACTGAAGGTGAAAATTCAGCATCGAAAACGGGTTCCAGCGGGTAACCAGCTCGGCACGGGCTGCCCGCTTCATGTGTTCCTTTTCCATCATCCGGTACGATTCCGGCATCCAGTACTGTAACAGCCGCGCCGAATTGAGCACCAGCCCGCCGCCGTTGTTTTGGAGATCGACAACGAGGTTTTCAATGCCTGCCGCTTTGATATCCGTAAATGCCTTTTTCAGTTTACGCTTAAAGGCCAGCTCAAACGGATCGTGCTTTTTAGGGCTCATAAACGTTGAGACCCGAAGAACCGCTGTACGGGTAAGGGAATCAACCATGCGGACGGACAGATTCGGACGGCGGTCTGCCTCCGCGCGATAGCGTTTGAAGAATGTTGTCCGGAACTGACTTAGGGTAACGCCTTTTACTGATTGTTGCTGAATAAGCGTATCGGCGGGTTGCCGGTAGGTAATCACCAGTGAATCTGCCGAACCAAACCAGGCCAGGTAATAGTCTGCAAACTGGTATAGGCTCCACTGCCGCCGGCCGGTCAGGTTATCGCCGTCGGAGCCGGAATGGTCTGAGTCCATCAGGATCTGATGCAGGTCTCTGATGTTTTTGCCGTTGATCGTTAATACCTCCGCACCTCGCCGGATTGTGGTATCAGCCGCCATCGTATGGGAAATATAGTACCGGTTATCAACCGAACGCAGGTAAAACGGAATATACAGGGTTTGTTTATTGATGTATTGCCGGCGGTGGTTCAGGTTTGTATGCCCGTCTTTAAGGCTGTTGACTAAAGGGGTAACCCGGTGAAAAAACGTCAGGTACCCGGTTGGTGATGTGAAGGTATTATACAGCGAGTCGTACAGATACTCATAACGGGGCAGGGGCGTATAATAGCCGACACCAGGATGAAAAGTGTCCAGTTTTTGCTTCAGAAAGGCCAGGTCTTCGCGGGCTTGCTGTGGTGAAAGAACCTGTGCGGGAGCAGACACACTAACTACGCAAATCCAGCCAAAGAGGAGGAACAACTTCACGAAATTCATCTTCACGAGTTACGGAATAATGTATGCTTAAAAAAGGAGGCAGGGTTTAATACTATGGTGAAGTTACCAAAAAGTAAAATAATTCACAAGTAATGATGACTTATGCCGCATGAAAAAAGCCCCTGCGAAAAAAAAAGGGTAGGTTTGCCGGAACGCATGAAAAAACGAATTAACTAGCATAAAAACGATCACCGGTTTATGGAACCTCTAACCAACCCGACTCAACTGCCGCCTGCTCCGTTGCGGCCACAGTTTCTGACCATATTGTGCATCCTGACGTTCGTCTCCTGCGCAATTGATCTCTACAATGGTATAACGACAATTGCGTCCGCAGATTTTGTCGCGTCAACAACACAGGAGGTAATGGGAGAAGCGGCCGATAAGATTAAAGACAATGGCGGCGCTAACTTCATTGAAAAGATTATGAGCAGTGTTTCGGCCGGCATGACGGCCGAAAACATCCGCAAGCTGGGAATCTCAAAACTGATTTATGCCGCACTGACCCTGTTGGGCGCGTGGCTGATGTTTAGTCTGCGGAAACAAGGATTTTATGTCTACGTAGCGGGAGTTGTACTGGGGTTTCTGATTCCCATTATCTGGGTCGGCGGAATTATAGGAATTGGTTCTTCGGGCGGCGTATTTTTCAGCGTTATTTTCACCATTCTGTACGGACTAAATCTGAAATATTTACGGTAAACTGCTGAATATGAGCCTGACTGATTAGGTCAGGCTTTTTCTTATAAAAAATAACTAAACATTTAGTTTTAAAACTAAGTTATTAGTCTAACTTTACATCAGAATTCAAACAAGGAATCATGCAAGTACGCGAACTGACAAAAGCTGAAGAAGAAATCATGCGCGTTTTATGGCGGTTAGAACGGGGCTTCGTAAAGGATGTCCTGAACGAACTGCCTGATCCTAAGCCTGCTTATAATACGGTATCGACGATTATCAGGATACTGGAAAAGAAGGAGCTGGTCGGCTATACGGCCTATGGTAAAACGCATGAGTACTTTCCGCTAATCACGGAAGAGCAATACCGTCGTTTCCAGACGGAACAACTGATGGCAAATTACTTCGATAATTCGCTGAAGAAGCTGGTATCGTTTTTCGTGAAAGAAAAAGATGTCAGTTTAGGCGAAGCTGATGAAATCATTAAACTCCTGAACCAGACAAAAGAGCCATGACCATCTTCGAATATATGCTGAGGGCTAACCTCTTCCTGATTTTGTTCTATGCCTGCTACTGGCTTTTCCTGCGCCGGCATACGTTTTTCGGCCTGAACCGTGCGTATCTGATCGGTTCGGCGCTGGCGTCGTTTGCCCTGCCGCTGATTGAGCTGCCGCAGGAAACGGTGCAGACCGTAACCTTACCGATGGCAGTCGCAACACTACCGGCCATCATTATTCAGCCGGAATCGACCGGGCCGGACTGGGAACTGATTGGCTGGGTGGCATACGGGATGCTGGCCTTATGGATGCTGGGGCGTCTGGAGGCGCGCACCATGAGCCTGCTGCAGTTTATCCGCCGCTCCGATCAGCAGCCGATGGATGATTATACGCTGGTGTGGCCCCGTGACCCCAAGACGCCGACGTTTTCGTTTTTCCGCTATCTGGTTATGAACCCGTCCGATGCGCAGGCGGAACCGGTACATCGTCACGAACTGGTGCATATCCGGCAGTGGCATAGTATTGATGTCGTCTTTTTTGAAGTTCTACAGGCTGTATTCTGGTTCAACCCGATTGTCTGGTGTTACAAGCAGTCGATCCGGCAGGTACATGAGTTTCTGGCCGATAAGGAAGCTGCTAATGAGCAATACGCCGCCTATCTGGTCGAATATGCTTTTGGTGTTAAGCCCGACGGACTGACCAACAGCTTTTTCAATAAATCACAACTTAAAGCAAGAATTACGATGCTACGGAAAAGATCCACAAGCCGCTGGGCATTGGGTAAATACCTGGTAATTCTGCCGCTCGCTATTGGCTTACTGGCTATGACAACGGCAAAGGATCAGCTGAACGCCCTTGTCGGACAACAGGCAACAAAACAAGGCCCCGTGTTGGGGCAGGTAAAAAACCAGCAGGGCCGCGCACTGGCCAACGTGAGCGTGATTCTGAAAGGAACAACGACCGGAACAACGACTGATGGTGAAGGCATGTTTGAACTGAAAAACGTACCGGATAACGGCGTGCTGGTGTTTAGCTACGTTGGTCTGGGGACAACTGAGGTGGAAGTTAAAAGCCGTAAGCTGATCAATATTCAACTGGCCCCGTCGCGGCAAAAGCTGGACGAAGTCGTGGTGGTTGGCTATGCTATGAAACCGGCTGCAACGACTACTGCTGCTACGTCACCGGCAACAACGACAAAAAATAACGAGGTATTTACGGTTGTCGAAGAAGCACCGACCTTCCCGGGCGGAACCGGTGCCCTGGGACAGTACCTTGCTAAAAACATACGTTACCCCGCTGAAGCGCACAACAGAGGTGTTCAGGGTGAGGTACAGATTCGCTTCATTGTGTCGGAAACGGGCGCTGTACGTCAGCCACAAGTCATACGGGGCATCGGCAGCGGCTGCGATGAAGAGGCCCTGCGGGTTGTATTAGGCATGCCACGCTGGAATCCGGGTAAGCAGCATGGGAATCCGGTTGACGTAGAGTATGTCATACCGATCAAATTTTTGCTGGAGGGAGAAGGCCGTAAGGTTACCGGTAAAGACACAACCGGCTGGAATCCGATGGGAAATGAACGGAAAGTGATCCTTGAAGGAACAGGTCACTTCGCTGGTAGTCAACAGCCAACAATTCAGTTAAGAGGAGTTAGCCCGCTTGGGAAGCAGCCACTTTATCTGGTGGATGGTGTAGCGATTGACGACATTGACATGAAGAAGCTGGATCCGAATACGATTGAGAGCATCAGTGTATTGAAAGGCGTGTCAGCAACAGCTGTCTATGGTGAAAGAGCTGTTGATGGCGCAATCATCATAAAAACTAAAAACACCGGCTTCGGAATAAAGAAATAAAACTAATTCCTTACCCTTAAATCATCCATTGACCATGAAAAATAACAATCCGCAGGTTGACCCGAACATTGTGCCGGGCTACGAATTAACGAACGCGTTTTTGTCGCCGTCGCAGCTGAAAGAGCGGCTCCGGATGCTGACTACAGCACCAACGCAGAAACGAGCCATGTGGCGGTATGCACTGATTGTGCCGGTTGTTGCCCTGCCGATGCTCTATCTGGCGGCCTGTGACCGGAAGGAGAAAGATCTGGTAGGCTCGGGCCGTAAAGCGGTCGTGGAAACACCGGCCAATGAACCGGCAATTATAAAAGGGAAGGTAGTGGGGCCGGATGGCAAACCATTGCCGGGTGCTATAATTGAACTGGTTGGCTTGCAAAGCGGTACATCAACCGATGCGGATGGCAACTTTGTATTCCGGTTACCGAAGCGTCAGGTCAAATCGCAGCTGGAAGTATCGTTTCAGGGCTTTCCGTCGCGGCGCATAACGGTTCAGCGATCGGGTATGTTCATTATCTCACTGGGCAATGATGCGGCTGTGGTTGAAGAAAGCCTTCCGGTTACAGATAAGACAGAGCAGAAAGGTACATTGACTGTTATTGAAACACGGAAAGATGTCTTTACAGTTGTAGAGCATCAGCCCGAGTTTGTTGGTGGTATGAAGGCATTGTCTGCATACGTAAATGATAACCTGAACTACCCCGAGGCAGCCAAACGCGCAGGCGTTGAGGGTAAGGTCTTCCTGAGTTTTGTGGTTGATAAGGAGGGCGGCATTCATGACGTTAACGTACTGAAAGGGCTCGGCTTTGGATGTGATGAAGCGGCGATACGCTTAGTTTCTAAGATGCCTGCATGGAAGCCCGGCAGGCAGGATGGCAAATCAGTTGCTGTGAGATATAACATTCCGATTCAGTTTACACTGAAGTAAACAACATAAAAAAACGGCACTCATCATCGGAGTGCCGTTTTTGTTGTTAGTCTTTCATCAGTTTTCGTATGACGTTCCCCTTAGGCGTTTCGACCGTCAGGATATAAACTCCGGACGGCAGCGTGGCCAAAGATAAATGCGCTGTGGTGCTGCGGGTAGCGGGCTTTTCATGGCGCAATACGCTGCCGGAAAGGCTCGTAAGTGTCAGTTGCTCAATCGTATGACCGGCGGGCAACTCCACCCATACATCGGATTTCGACGGATTTGGATAAAGCTTTACGGCCTCCTGCCAGGTTGGCTCCAGCCCTAGAATGGTCATGACCGTGAACGAGCGCTCAACCGGTGTGGCGGCATAGAATTCGCCGTTGCCTTCCTGATAAGCGCGGACAGTAACCGTACCCGGACCGGTAACCGATACCTTATTGCCTGTGATCTCGGCGGGGCCTGAAACAATGGCAAAGCTGACGGGAAGTCCCGACGAGGCGGTGGCTGCCAGCGTAAAGGCCGGATCGCTGGCATAGCGGTTGGACAGGGTATTAAAGGTAATCGACTGATTGGTCCGCGTAGGAATTGTCCGCGTAGCCTGCGTGTACCAGACCGGCCATTTGGCATTATTGTACAGGTTCAGGAGCGAACCGCTTGGGGTGATTTTGTCTGCCGCCAGGTTGATGCCACCCACATCGCCCCGGTCATTCGGGCCAAGTACGTTAAATACGAGGCGGTTGTCGAGCCGCGAATAGCTCGGGAAACCCAGCGTGTTGTTTTCGTAAATCAGTTTTAAATTGCCTTTGTTCAGGTCGGCGGCCAGCACATAATACTGCTCCGAAGAACCATCTGAGTAGAAGTAGTCAAAGGACACAATGTCGGGTGAGTTTTTCGAATACGACGGATTCCCGACGCTTTCGCCTTCTTCCAGGTCATTGAACAGTTTCTCAACGGCGCCATCACCGAAATCGTTTTTCGCACCGTCCCAGGCACGTAGGAAACCTACATCCCAGTAATCAATCGGCTGGCCGTCGGCGCTGTTAAGGGCATTATAGCCGTCATAGATGATATACTCGCCGGCATGGTCCCATTCAAACGAATCGGCATACCGCACCGCGCCTGTTGCCACGCCTTCGGAGTAGGTCGGATTATAGAGCTTAAACTGTTTCCATTGCTTTTTAGTAAAGCTGTAAACCCAGATCGAGGCATCCTGTTCGTCGCTGAGGGCGGCCAGTTTGGTGCCATCGCGGGAGATCGCCACGTTGCTCCAGCGGGGTTCATTCTGGATCATGCTTTCGGTCGGTGTACCGGTTAGGCTAACGGCGCGTATCCGTTTATCGGCCGACACAAAGTAGGCAAACTGCCCGTTGTCGGTAACGCTCGGGCGGTGCCGGAGGCCTTGCACGGTTTTGAGGTCAAACTTAGAGCCGCTTGTGACCACCGTCGTGGAATATAGCTTGCTGTCGCTGCCGTAGAGCAGCAGCAGATCCTGACCCTGTGCCACGGGCGCATCCGGTTTGTTCGTTGGCGTCGTTGTGGTACTTTCCACAATCCCGACGGCATCAAACGCCGCTTTGGCGGCCGTAACCTCGGCACCGGTTGCGCCATACAAATCGCCGGTCGCTTTGATGACCGCCAGCCGCAGATCAAGGAACTTAGAGGTCCGGGTCAGGTACGTTGTCAGGGCGCGGTAATACACCTTCTCCGCCTTGTCGCGGCCGACGCTGTTGTTGGTCGCAAAGAGGTAAAACGCGTAGTTCGGAATACCGCTGTTGACGTGTACGCCCCCGTTGTCGCCTTCTTCCGTGACGGGCAGTGATTCATACTGGCCCATCGTTTTCGGCTGATAGCCCCGCGTACCTTTTCCGCCCTGATTCGGGTTCGACATGCTCCGGAGCGCGCCCGATTTGAAGTAGGCCGTCTGCACCACATCCTCACCAATCGTCCAGTCGTCGCGGTCGATCATTACCCCGAAAATATCGGCAAATGACTCGTTCAACGCCCCCGACTGGCTTTTGTATTCCAGATTGGCCGTGTTTTCGATCACACCGTGGGTCATTTCGTGGCCGGCCACATCCAGTCCGCCCGCCAGCGGTTTAAACCCGAGCTGCCCGTTGCCATAGCCCATGAATGCACCGTTCCAGTATGCATTGTCAAGGCCCTTACCGTCGTCGTCGGCCAGGTTAATGACCGAAATAATGGTGCCGCCTTTGCCATTGAGTGAGTTGCGGTTAAACGTTTTCTGATAGTAATCAAAGGCAATGCCTGAGTTGTAATGCGCTGATACAGCCGTCGGGGTCCAGTTTGTATTGTTGGCGGACGTAAGCTGGTACATCTTGGTATTATCGCCGAAAGTATTCTGGGCGTCAATGGTCCAGAGCGCACCCACCGGGCTATCGGGCAGTTTCGAGGTCTGTCCGTTATACATGCTCCGGGTCGCATCGATCATGTAGTATTTCGTACCCTGCAAATAAGTCTGCAACGTGCGGGTGGTGCCGTTCAGATCTTTGGCCGTTGCCTTGACCGGCCCGTCGACGCCGCACGTGTGGTTATACTTCTCGATTACAGCACCGGTCTGAGCGTCAATCAGGTACTGCCAGCGTTCGAGCAGGTTGGGCCGTACAGTGACGGAATACGCCAGTACCGCGCCACCATCCAGCGGATACAGCATCAGTTCTCCTTCCGATGGCTTCAGTTTCAGGAAATTATCGCCGAACGACCGTACCAGCGAGTGCTTCCGGACATCCCGCAGGGCGAAATCACCGGCCTGTACCGCCGTAAGCTCCGGCTTAGTAGCCGTACCAGCCGGAATGGTCTGATAGCGGCCGTTGACCAGCTCAACAGTCTGGTCGGACAGGTGCGCAACCAGCTCACCGCCGTATACCGGAATCCCCTGAAAGGTCTGGGTTAGCCGGACGTGGGTTTGGCCCAGTTCATCCGTAAGCGTTTGTTTGAGGGTAAAACTTTCTTCTGCACGGTTGATCCGCAGCAAGCCCTTAACCTGATTCAGGAACTGGAACGTAGTAGCTTGCGCAGCGGCGGGAGTAAGCGCCCGCCGGCCGGCTCCGTTCGCGGAGGTTTTAACCGCGTTGCGGTTTTCGATGTAAACAGGTAGCCCCGTCGCTGAGTCGCGTACCACCCGCAGGCGCAGCGGCTGCACCGACATTGGGCTGGTGCCCGTAGCCGCCAGCGTTTGCCGGCCGGGGCGCTGCTGTGGTACCGGAACCTGACCGGCATGCAGGATTTCGGCCAGCCCGGGTTGGGCAGGCGTAGCTTTCCGCTTCGAATCAAAGCCTTTGCCCGGCGTTTGTCCGTAAAGGGGTTGTATGCCCGCCGTCAGCAGCGCGGCCAGGAGCCAGGAAGCCGTAAACCGGAGGGAGGAGTGCTGGTTTGTAGACAGTATTTTCATCAGTTGTTGTTGTTATTTCTTCCGCATCATGGCCATAAACGAATCGTAGAATTTCGGATAGCTGACTGGTGGTTTCTGTTGTGCATCGCCCCAGACGACACTGAACTCCTGCTTGCCTTTTTTCCACCGGACAGACTTGTATAGATTACCGGGATGGTTAAATGAGGTCGTTTTGATCTGGCAGGTTGTTTCCAGCGCCGAAAAGACACGGCTGGTGTTGGCGCGTGTCTGCACGCCAAGGAGTGTATAGACCGAATCGGTGCTGCCTTTGGTAAAGAGCTTACCGTCGTCGAGCAGGTAATAGCTGATGCTCCGCCCTGTGAAGCCGCCGCCGCTGCCCACAATGATCTGGCGTCCCTTATACGTAGCCGGTGTCGCAGCCTTTTTGGTGGTTTGCGCCGAAACCGTGATGGCTACAAAGCAGAAAAGCGCAGCGAGTAGTTGTTTAGTCATCGTATTCATGTAAAATGTTGAAAAAGAAAAAGGGAAACCGCCGAAACAGTTTCCCTCCGTTACTATCGCCCTGTCCGGCGCTCAGGGCGTTGGTTTACCGTACGTTTCTTCGTAAAGATGCACGCGCTTGCCGAAGAGCGTATGTCTGATCCGGATGAACAGTAAATTATCATAATCCAAATGCTCAATTTTAGTCATGGACGGTTTGGTGCCCAGCCCCTTTGCGATCTCCAGAATGGTATTGCTGTGGCCGACCACCAGTACGCTCCGGTCGTCCAATTTAGCTAAGCGGCTGATAATGGTACTCGTCGGGGCGGCCGGATATTGAGTGAACGGCAAGGCATTTAGCGAAGCGACGGGCATGGTGAGCAGGGGTGGTTATCTGGCGGCGATACGTTCATGTGGCAGGGTATAACCGGCTTTTTGTCGGAGCTGCACCAGTTCCGTGTCTTTCTGTGTGACTTGCTGCCGAAGGCGTTCTATTTCGGCGTCTTTAAGAGATGACACCTGCTTAAGGCTTTGAATAAGCTCATTGTAAAGCAAATGAGCCTCAATAGTGAGTGGAGGCAAACCGGGGGGATTATCGTGGGTAATAGTAATTGTCGTTTTTTCAGGTATTAAGTCAAGCGGGCTAATATGAAAAATATCCGCTAAGCGAGGCAGCATTTCAATTTTGTACAGGCTACGGTCTGATTCCCAGCAGTTGTAGGTACTAACGGCAATGTTAAGTTTTTCGGCAATCTGTGTTTGGGTGAGGCCATTTTTCTGGCGGAAATGTAAAAGGCGTGTTCCGTAAGTCATGGAGGTGATAAGGTTTGGATGGATGAACATGATGTAAATGTAATACAAGGGTGTTTAGGTAAGTACAGAAGTATTGTTTTTTTTTTTTTTGAGTTAATTTTCTTGATAATCAATGCATTAATTGATGATTTCTTTTCTTTAGAAAATTATGCTTAGTATAATTTTATGATTCACTATAAAAAAATTCGGAAAACGCTGTGCTGATTTTCGGAATTTTTTAGAGCTATCCGGCGGATTTGGATGAGTTTTGTGTCAAGGTTAACATTCAGTCAATTATGGCGCAGACGCTACTCTATTCAGGCAGACCAACAGGGCCCACGCCGGAACCTGTGTCTCTACAGCCCGCCGGAACAGGTATGGGTGTAAAGCCAGTCGTATTGGTAGTACCTGCGTCGATTCGGAGCCATGTGTTGCCTTCCCTGTATTTAGCCGATATTTTGTCGGAGACCTATGAGGTTGTGTATGCGGTGACGAATGACACCCTTGCCGAAATTGTCACCCAAAATGGCTACCGTGTGGTGCGGAATTCAGAATGGCGGGTGGGGTATAACCAGGAGAGTGGTTTTCTGGTATCTCAAAAACAAAAACTGACGTATAGACGTCTGCTGAAAGCCTATCGCACGAATGAACTTTATGCGTTTCGGCAACGGGAGTTATATGCAGTGGTCGATGAGCTACGTCCGGCAGCCGTTATTATCGACCTGTTTGCCTGTACCGATTTTTGGGTATTAAATCCGCGTAGGGCTGAGTTTTCGCTGCTGTTTTTCAACCCCATGCCTTCGACGTATCGGGTTGCCGGTTTTCCAACGGTTTCGGAGGGTTTCTGGCCGGCAGCTCAAGCGGAAGCGCAACCAAAAATGCCGTGGACGGAACAGCTTATTCACTGGCTACGACGCCCTGCCGTAGCGCTAATGCAGGAGACGGTACGGCGGCATCGGCAGCAATTACAGGTAGTGGCCCAAAGCCTGCCCGATTTTCCCGTCGCTCCCGAGGCTACAGTTACATTACTGATAGCCAATGTGCCCGAAATTGTA
Source organism: Arsenicibacter sp. R0_47 (assembly GCF_057652235.1). Taxonomy (NCBI): domain Bacteria; kingdom Pseudomonadati; phylum Bacteroidota; class Cytophagia; order Cytophagales; family Spirosomataceae; genus Arsenicibacter; species Arsenicibacter sp. R0_47. The sequence goes on from NZ_JBYFCJ010000001.1 coordinate 775,810, forward strand.
CTGGCTCCGCTGGCGTTTGAGTTTTCGCCGGCAATTCGCAAACCCAATCAGCACTACCTGGGCCTGTGTATGCGCGAACACCGGCAGGATACCGAACTCGACCCGGCCTTCGCGGCCGCATGGCCGCAGATCAAAAATCGTGTCCGCGAAGGGCAACGGCTGATATACTGCAGTTTCGGCACGTATTATCAAGGCCCCGACCGAACGCTGTTAACGTTTATCGAAAACCTGCTGGATGTAGTCCGTGAATTAGCCGATGTGCAGCTGATTTGCTCGGTCAACCGGCTGGTTATCGAAACCGTCAGGGCGTGGCACCGGCAACCCGGCAATGTGTATTTTTTCAGCCGTGTACCGCAGTTGCCGGTGTTGCAGCAGGCCGATGTGTTTATTACACACGGCGGTTTCGGGTCGATCAAAGAAAGCATCTATTACGAAGTACCAATGCTGGTCTATCCGCTCGACCCGCACTATGACCAACCCGGAAATGCCCTGAAAGTAGCGTATCACGGGCTGGGGCTGCGGGGCATGTTTCAACACGAACGCCGCGCAGACCTGGCCGGAAAACTCCGGCAACTGCTGGAAGAAGACACGTTCAAAGCCAATATCCGGCGGTTTAAAGCAACGTGTACTGAAAAAAGCGAAACCATCCTTACCCTGTTAACCGATACATCTGCTCTTTCGGATTCCCGGATCCGAAAGTCAATGAGTGCGGATGTCAAATCTGCCTAAACCTGTTAACCCATACCGGCCATGAAGCTAACCTCCGTTGAGAAAAATGCGTACGATGCCCTGGCGTACCTGATTCAGGCGACTGACTTGCCCGTTACGGCAACATCCGTGAAAGAACAACTGTATCTGCACCCCGATTTCCCGTCGCTGCTGGCGATGAGCGATGTGCTGACAGAGTGGAAGGTGCCGAATCTGGCAACCCGGATTTTTCGGGAACAGCTTACCGACATACCGCTACCGGCTATGGCGTATCTCGAGGTCAATGGCGGCTATTTTGCGCCTATCCGGAAAGTAGCCGCCGGACAGGTCGAGTGGCTCGATACCAACCGGGGCTGGCAAACCGAAAGCGTGGATGAGTTTTCGCGCAAGTGGAACCATATTGTGTTGCTGCTTGAGCCGAACGAACGTTCCGGCGAAGCTGATTATCGCCTGAAAAAGCGTGAGGAGCTCCTCCGTAATGCGCGTGTGCCGGTTGTGATTGTGGGCTTGCTGCTTTGTGTTGCCGCGTTGAGTAAACTGTTCCTGCCCAATATACTGCCTGGCGATTGGGCCTTAATGGGTTTACTGCTGACTAAACTAGCAGGTATCGGAGTAACGGCCTTGCTGCTCTGGTACATGATCGACACCAACAACAGCCTGCTCCGGAGCCTGTGCAGTCTCGACAACCGGACCGACTGCAACAGTGTACTGACCTCCAACGCGGCTAAACTATGGGGTTGGCTGGGTTGGTCCGAAATAGGGTTTACCTACTTTGCCGGGAGCTTTATTGCGTTACTGATCGGGCCTGACACCGGGCAATTATCCATAGGGTCGTGGCTGTTAGTGCTCAATGCACTGGCTTTGCCGTATACCGTGTATTCCGTTTATTATCAGTATGCCATTGCCAAATCGTGGTGTACGCTCTGTTTGCTGGTGCAGGCCCTGTTGTGGGTGGAGTTTGCGCTTGGACTGCCACACTGGCAAGCCGTTACCCTTTTGGTAGATGGGTACACGATAGCTGCTCTGGGATTCTCCTTTCTGCTGCCGGTGGTGATTTGGGTTTTGCTGAAGAAGCCCCTGCTGGAAGCAACACAAGTGTTTCCGTTACGGCGTGAGTTGCAACGGGCCAAATTTAACCCGGAATACGTCGAAAGCCTGTTTGCGCGGCAACCGCAGATGCCCCCGATTTTTGACGACATGCGGGTCGTGACAATGGGTAATCCTGATGCCGGGCATACGCTAACCATAGTGACTAACCCGCTCTGTGGCCCCTGTCGACGGCTGCACCCTGATCTGGAGGCCTTAGTGCGTCGTACGGATGCTGTAAACTGTCAGTTTGTGTTTATCGGCTCGCCGGCTGCGGTGCCCGTTACGCAAAAGCTCTTGAGTCTTTCTCCTGACGATGCCGAACGAGCCATGCACTTGTGGTATATGGGTAGTTACCGCGATGCCGCAGAGTGGAGCAAGGCACTAAGCGACACTACCAACTATACCGATGTCGTTGAGCAACTACGCCTACACGTCCGTTGGTGCGAGCTGGCGCAGATAGCGGGAACGCCAACGCTTTACCTGAACGGGCGGCAACTACCGCTCGCCTACACCCTCAACGATGTAGAAACCCTGTGCCGCATACTACAGGCGGCACCTCAACCAACGGAATTGGCCGATTCACATAAATCAATTGTTTAACGATTAGCTAAAATAACTTCTTATGTTTCAAAAATTGTCATCTTTTTCAGTAAATGCTCTAACGAAAGAACAAATGCGCTCAATAAAAGGAGCAATGGCAACAGTAAAGTGTAACTGCGCTAACGGTAAGTCTTGGTCTGGTATAATACATACTAGCCAAGATGCTAAGATATTTAGTTATTATAACTGCGGTTCAGGGGTACAGTTTAAATGCTGGCATCTTGGGCCAGATGGGAAACCAATTTAATTTATAAAATATAATTTATCCTTTACAGGTAAAGGATAAATTATATTTTATAAATATTTAATAATGATTCGGATTGTAAAAATAAAATTTTTATTGTTAAATTAGTTTTAAGTAAATGTCTTTTGAATTATGAAAAGATTATTTCGAGATTTAATGAAATTATTCTTTATTATAGTTCTTCCTATCATTGTTAATGCACAGGCTAAGAAAATAGATATAACAAGTGACTCTTATCCAATCAGTATAGAAATATTACGTCACCGTGATCCGTTTCACCGAGAGTCAATCAGAAAACTTACATTAAGTAAACCAATAAGTTTTAGTTTAAATGTAGAAGACATTGATACGTACATACTGACTCAAGAAGGTAGTAGTAGATTTTTAGTATTTATTTGGGATGAGGATATTAAAATTTACCTCAAGGCTGATAGCCTTGATAAATCAGAGATATTAATGTCTCCATTGACTATAGAATTGAATAACTATGAAATATTAGCAGAAAAAAAAGTTTTTAGCCATTTGCGAACTATTGAAAAAAAAATAGATATAATGTATGATGAGCAAAAACACAAGAATATAGATTCGCTGGCCGTAATCCAAAAACTACAAAAGCAGAGAACTCAAATGATGAATGCATTGAGTGATAATTATAGCCAATTCGCAAGAGATTATCTTAGAGAATATCCAAAATCATTTATTGGTATTTATATGCTACATTTTATGGAGATAATTCCAACAGAATCGGATAAAAAGATATTAAAAGATATGCCTGAAGAATATAAAGTAAACTATAGATATAAAGAACTCATGGAACGTCGCTGACCCGAATTGATAGGAATTGTTTTGACTAAGAAATTGGCCGATTTACATAAATTAATTGTTTAACTTTTAAAGGATACAAAATCATGTTATCAAGATTTGCTGATGCTGCTCTGACTAGGAGCGAAATGAAGAATGTAAAGGGAGGTGGGAATTGTGGTTCAAAATGCTATTGGAAGAATGGCGCTATGGATTCACAATGGAACTTAACAATGGCGAAAGCTAAAGAAGCTGCCACTCAATGTGCTCTGGATGGTGGAAGAGGCTACTGGTGTTGTGCTAGTTGCTAATGTTTAATTTTTAGGCTGGGAATGGTAAATATATTTCCAGCCTAAATGTAATTTTTTTTCAAATGAAAATCTCCTTTTGCTTAGTTGTTACTATATTGCTGTTATTTCAGCCTAAAAATATTCAAATAAAGACAAGTGAAATAGAAATAAATGTATTGGACAACCCATTAGGAAACGAGCTTCGTGTACTGGAAGTGGGTGGAGATGATTATAATTTGCCTAAAGGATTGTCAATAATTCCTGAATCTTCAGCTATTTATGATGCTGATTGGCAGCATAAAACAGTTTTTTTGTTGCCAAATATTAATTCTTCAATTTATTTTACTAAAGACAAGGACGGCTTTTGGATTGGCAAAGATAAAAATGGTAAAGATTTATATGAGGTTAATTTTGATGTAAGCTATAGAAAAAATATTGATCCTATCAAGAGGGTATCTTGGGGTAATATCTTTAATAATATTAAATATATTACAAATTTACATAGTAGAGATAAAGCGATTGTAGATTATTATAATATTAAAAGAAGTTATCTAGGAAAATATGTGGATAAATTTAAGTTGAATGATGAATCTTTTGAAAAATGGAAATCTCAAATATATTATGAAGAGATTGCCACTAGAACAGATTTGGATAACTTTTATGGTAAATTTCCTGAACAATATTTAAGATCTTTATTGAAAGGTATTTATCTGGATAATGAAAAGGATTTATTCTTGCCTAGTTACAGAAAAACACTTTGGAATATACTGTATTTGAAATATTACCTAAAATATGGAAATCAAGAAATACTTCTAAAGTCAATTTTTGAAATAGCTAGCTCTGATTTTTCAGGAAGTGACAAGGATTATTTGAAATTTTATTTATTAATAATTGCTTTAGATAGCAAAAGGAATATTAAATTTTCTAAAGATATTTACAAGACGCTTCTTGATAAATTTATTAATGAGAGCAAAAATAGCTATTATAAAGAATATTTAATAAAAAATAAACTGCCAGATAATTATCTGAATACAAACGAACAATTAATGAATTTGAACCAAGAAGTAGTTAATTTTTCGAATCTGTATGATAAAAAATCTATAATATACGTGGATTTTTGGGCTTCTTGGTGCGCTCCATGTCGTGCTGAAATGCCTGCTTCTAAAAAGCTATATGAAGAATATAATAAAAAAGGGGTTGATTTTCTGTATATTTCTATAGATGATAATCCTGCTGCTTGGGGACGAGCAGTAAAACAACTTAATTTGCCTAAAGAAATAAACTATTTAATTTTAAATACAAAAAAATCTCAGTTATTGAGGAAATATAATATTAATTCAATTCCGAGATATATAATACTAAAAGATGGAAAAATAATTTACTCTGACGCCCCGCGACCAAGTGATAATAGAATACATAGTATATTTGATTCAATACTAAAGATTTAATACAATAAAATTAGGTATATTTTTTAATGAAATAGTGTATATATCATTGGCTTCGGTTGTGTATATCAATGAAATTATAAAGACGTTTTAACTCGTTTGATATTAATCAAGGTATTTAAAAAAACACATAGAGATAGTAAGTTTCTTTCACCTTTGCATTGTTTGCGGGTCCTAAATAAAAATTACTATGTTTCTACAGCTAAAATATATCTGGCTCACGAGGTTAAATAGCCTAACTAAGCGCTATTTGCAGTGGAAGCACAAAAGGCAGTATGCCATGCTGAAACGAAAAAGTATGGCTACTATTAAAAGCTTACAGCAGCAACCCCTCGTTCCGAACCGGAAAGAAATACGGCTTTTTGCTATTATGCGTAATGAGTCGCTGCGATTGCCGTATTTTTTGTCGTACTATAAAACACTTGGGGTAGACCGGTTCTTTTTTATTGATAATAATTCAACCGATAATTCGGCAATGTTGGCCTTAAGCCATCCACAGGTGCATGTGTTTCAAACAACGGATAGTTACAGAAATCACTGGTACTGGATGGAGCATCTGTTAGAAAAATATGGTAAAAACCAATGGTGTGTGGTGGTAGATATTGATGAGTTATTAACCTTCCCCTATGCCGATACACTCCGGCTCCCCGATGTGTGTGCTTTTCTGGAAAGTACGGGCGATACAGCCCTACGGGCATTACTGTTGGATATGTACTCCGATAAGCCGGTACAGGAAGCCGTTTATGAGCCGGGAGCAGATCCGCTACAGACCACTCCATTCTTCGATGCGTTCCACTATGAAGTCACCTTTCCCTATTTCGACCGGAAACGGTGGCAATCATTTCCATCTACCCACTACACAGGCGGCATGCGCGAGCGGGTGTTTGGCATCAGTACACCTGTTACCTCGCTTAATAAGTTTCCGTTATTTAACTATACACCGGAAACATATCTGGGGCAGGGGATGCACGCCATCAATGGGGCACGGGTTAGTGCGATGCAGGGTGTTGTGTTCCATACCAAATTCCTGCATGATTTTGTTCAGGAGGCCGCTGAAGAAAGTCTGCGCGAAGAGCATGTCAATAATGCGGCCTACTACAAGGACTTTAACCGAAAGTTGCATCAGCACCCTGACCTGTGTTTGGCCAATGCGGAGTCAGTACGTTATGAAAACTGGCAACAACTGGTTATGCTGGGCCTGATGAAAACGACAACGGCTTTTGAAACCTATGCGTCACGTTTAGCGCAAAAGAAGTCAGAATTAGTAAGTTAACCCCATGCCTGATTTCCCCCACTACCGCCAACCTGATGCCATGGATTGTGGCCCTACCTGCCTGCGTATGGTGTCGAAGCACTACGGGCGTAGCTTTTCGATGCCGTTTTTGCGGGACAAAACCGAAATCGGGCGGGAAGGGGTTTCGTTGCTGGGCATTGCGCAGGCCGCCGAAAGCATCGGTTTCCGGACGCTGGCCGTGAGGGTGTCGTTTGAACGGCTTGAGGGCGAAGCGCCCCTGCCCTGCATCGTACACTGGGGACAGAATCATTTCGTCGTAGTCTATAAAATCAAACGGGGAAAGGTCTACGTTGCCGACCCCGGCGCAGGGCTACTCACCTACACCCGTGACGAATTTGAAAGCCGGTGGGCGACTACCGTCACCGATGGCGAGCGTACCGGCATTGCCTTATTACTCGAAACAACACCCTTGTTTTTTGAGGATGACGACACCGAAACGTCAGACCTCCCCTCCCGTGCTTTTCAGGGGAGGGGCCGGGGGTGGGGTATACTATTCGGCTATCTGTGGCAGCATAAACGCCTGTTGATACAGCTTGGGCTGGGACTGGCTGTAGGCTCGGTGCTGCAACTGATATTACCCTTCCTGACGCAGTCCATCGTCGATACCGGTATTCAGACCCGCAACCTGCATTTTATTTACCTGGTGCTTGCCGCGCAATTGGCCTTGTTTATCGGCCGCATGGCCGTTGAGTTTATCCGTAGCTGGATATTACTCCACGTCAGTACCCGTATCAACCTCAGCATTCTGTCTGATTTTCTGATCAAACTCCTGCGACTGCCCGTCTCTTTTTTCGATACCAAACTCACCGGCGATATTCTACAGCGAATCGGTGACCACGGCCGTATTGAGCAGTTTCTGACCGGCACGTCGCTCAATACCCTGTTTTCGGTGTTCAACCTACTGGTATACAGTGTGGTGGCCGCTATGTATAATCTTGCCATTTTCGGCGTGTTTGTGCTGTCGAGCGTCCTCTATACCGCCTGGATTGTGCTTTTTCTCCGCTATCGTAAACAACTGGACCATAAGCGGTTTGCCCTCGCCTCGCAGAATCAGAGCAGCCTGATTCAACTGGTGCAGGGTTTACCCGAAATCAAGCTCAACAATGCTGAGCAGCTGAAACGCTGGGAGTGGGAGAACCTGCAGGTGAAACAGTTTAAACTGAGTATGAAGGGCCTGGCAATCGGGCAGTATCAGCAGGCCGGGGCGTTGTTTCTGAACGAAGGCCGGAATATCATCATTACGTTTCTGGCGGCAACGGCGGTCGTAAACGGGCAGATGACCCTGGGCGGTATGCTGGCCATGCAGTACATCATTGGGCAGCTCAACGGGCCGGTTGAACAGCTTATCGGGTTTATTCAGCACTATCAGGATGCACAAATCAGTCTCGAACGGCTGAACGAAATCCATGAGCAGGCGGATGAGGAAGTGACCGGAGCGGTTACACTTGCTGCTTCGGCCCCCAAATCAGTTGCGTTGCATGACCTTTGGTTTACCTATCCCGGTGCCGGTAACGATCCTGTGCTGAAAGGCATTAATCTGCACATACCTGCCGGCAAAGTCACTGCCATTGTTGGCACGAGCGGCAGCGGCAAAACAACCTTGCTGAAACTACTCCTCAAGTTCTACGAGCCCACAAAAGGGGAAATTTACCTCACTGAAAACCAATTTCAGTCCCCCTCTCCTGAATTCAGGCCGGGCCGACGATTCGGGAGGGGGCAGGGGGGTGAGGTTGCGGTCAGACTACCCGACATTTCGCACCGCACCTGGCGGGCAAGGTGCGGGACGGTTTTGCAGGACGGCTTTATTTTTTCGGATACGATTGCTAATAACATTGCTGTTTCTGACGCAACGCCTGACCGGCAAAAACTGGCCAATGCGGCACGGGTAGCTAATATTCACGGATTTATTGAGAGCCTGCCCCTGAAATACAATACAAAAATCGGGTCTGACGGGAGTGGGATCAGTCAGGGTCAGCGGCAACGGATGCTGATGGCACGGGCCGTGTATAAAGACCCGGACTATCTGTTTCTGGATGAGGCGACCAATGCCCTGGATGCCAACAACGAGCGTGTGATTCTGCACAACCTGGAGCAGTTTTTTAACGGTAAAACGGTAGTGGTTGTGGCGCATCGGCTCAGTACGGTCAAACATGCGGATCAGATTGTCGTGCTGGAGCACGGCGAAATTGTGGAGGTCGGTACGCACGCGGAGTTGACGCAACGTGCCGGCCGGTATTACGAACTGGTGCGGAATCAGCTGGAACTGGCGGAGGGGTAAAGAGTGAGAGAGTGAAAGAGTAAAGGGTGAGCTATGGATTTACGTGATTATGTGGGGGGGCGGAATGGCAGGGCCGAAGGTGAACTTCCGCCCGTTGCCGTTGACTGGTTGTCGGGTCCGGCTATGCAGCCGGAACAGCAGCCGGATGTTATTGAACTCCGTAGCCCGGATGTGGATGAGGTACTCAGTAAGCCACCGGCCTGGCTGGTACGCTGGGGTATTACAGTATTGGCGTTTGTGCTGCTTGTGCTGGGAGGTGTAGCCTATTGGGTCGAATACCCTGACCTGGTTAAGGCTACATTGAAAGTGGTGGCCACGCAATGGCCCAAATCGGTTATTGCCCGGACAGAAGGCCGGTTGATACGGTTGCTCGTTCAGGAACAACAACCGGTTAAAGCAGGCCAGCAACTGGCGTTTCTGGAAAGCACAGCCAATACCGGCGATGTATTGATGCTGGATAAGGTGGTTGATTCGCTTATCAGGCTTGAACAACGGGGGCAGATTCAGGAGATGATCCGGAACCCGTTGCCTTCCTTTTTTCAGCTGGGTGAGCTACAGCAGAGTTATCAGACGTTTCAGGAAACGAGTGTCCGGGCCAATGCGCTTACCACTTCGGGAGCCTATAGCCAAAAGCGGGAGGTGCTGCAAAATGATTTACAGCAGTTAACGGCCCTATCTGTAAACAATGAAGCCCAGATTCAGCTATACGAGCATGACCTGACGCTGACCGAAGCCGAACTGAAAAGCCAGGAACGGTTAATGAAACAGGGCTACGTGTCCCAAAATGACTACCGGCAGATGCTGAGCCGTTATCTGAGCAAGAAACAAACGGTTGCGCAGGCGCGTAATGCAGTTCATAGTCATCAGATGAGTCAGAACCAGAAAAAACAGGAGTTAGTCGAGCTGGACCGAACGGTACGGGAACAGCGGAATACGATGCTGCAATCGCTGCATACCCTGAAAAGTCAGCTGGAGGCCTGGAAGCAGCGGTTTGTTGTTATGGCACCCACCAACGGCCGCGTTTCGTTTCTGACCCCATTGCAGGAGGGGCAATCTGTAAAGGCGGGTCAGGAACTGCTGTATGTGTTGCCTGCCGGTGCGGGGTATACCGGCGAAATGTATGTGGGCGAATACAATTTTGGTAAAGTCCGGCAGGGGCAACCGGTTATTGTCAAGTTTAAAAGCTACCCCTATCAGGAGTTTGGGGTAGTGACGGGTAGGGTGCTGGCTATTGGGGATATACCCCGCGACTCGCTCTGGCGGGTTGCGGTGCAGTTTCCGCAGGGGCTCAAGACATCAACGGGCCGGCAGTTGCCTTTCCGGAATGGTATGATGGCATCGGCCGAAATCATTACCGAGCAGGTCAGCCTGCTGGAACGCTTCTTCTACGACCTTCGCAAGCTGATCCGATGAACTATTTTTTTGTTTCAGTAAAGACGCGTTTAACCCGGAACGCCAGCCTGATCGTTTACTCTTTCACTCGTTCACTCTTTCTCTGTCTCGCTCTTTCACCACTACACGCCCAGCCACTATCGCTTCAACAGTGTCAGGACTATGCCATTCGCCATAGTCTGGCAATACGTCAGGGGGAGTTGCAGGTCGAAACGGATCGGCTCACACAGCGTCAGACCGAACGGGCAGTCTGGCCAACGTTGGCAGGAAGCGTATCAGAGGGGCTTAATTTTGGCCGGACCATTGACCCGTTCAGCAACGGATTTGTACAACAGACAATTCATTCGGGCAGCGTTGGCTTAAACAGCAACTGGAATCTGTTTAACGGATTCCGGCAGCAACATCAGGTACAGCAGCAAACCTACATGCGGCAGGCCGATGAGGCTGAACTAATGCGGCAGAGGCTGGAAGTGCGCCAACGGGTAATTGGTGCCTATATGCAGGTACTGCTAAGTCAGCAACTGGCAGGGCTGGCGGAGTCGCAGCGACAAACCATTAACCGGCAGCGGGATCGTACGAAGGCACTGATTCAGGAGGGACAGGCCGCAACTGTTCAGTTAACGGACTGGGATGCACAACTGGCCGCAGCCGACTATGAGGTAGTCAGTGCCAGAACTTCCCTGCGGCAAAACAGCCTGCTCCTGCAGCAATTATTGAATTGGCAGGAAGCCGCGCCGTTAACTATTCAGGTGATTGATGTTCCGGAACCGGCAGCGCCACCAGTAAATGCGCAGCAATCTGACCGGTTACGGGAGCTACTGCCAACGCAGCCAATGGCGCAGGCGGCCGGTTGGCGTCTGAAAAGTGCTCAGTCGGGTTATGCCCTTGCCCGAACCTCACTACTGCCAACGATTTCGGTGGGAGGGGGTATTAACACGGCTTATTCCAGTGCTGCCCCCCGTGAACTATTCCCGATTGGCCGGCAATTGCAGTATAACCTCGGTCAGTATGTGCGTTTATCTCTTTCACTGCCTGTTCTGAACGGGCAACAGGCCCGGTTCCAGATCGCCCGTGCCCTTATTGCCCAAAAAACAGCTGAAATAGATGTGCAAAAGGTACGTTTACAACTAAATCAGGAAATTGAGCAGGCCGTGTTCGCGCAAACACTGGCATTTGAAAAGTGGCAAAGTGCACAACGGCAGGTTGAGGCGCAGCAAAAGGCATTACTGGCCGGTAAAGCACGGTTTGACGAGGGCCTCATTCACGTAATTGAGTATGCAACGTTGCAGACAAACCTGAACCGTGCATTGTCTAACCGGCTACAGGCACAGTATGAGTACTATTTCCGGAAACTCATCGCGGATACGTATCACAACTAACCTGCTCAGGGCGTTGGTTTACCGTACGTTTCTTCGTAAAGATGCACGCGCTTGCCGAAGAGCGTATGTCTGATCTGGATGAACAGTAAATTATCATAATCTAAATGCTCAATTTTAGTCATGGACGGTTTGGTGCCCAGCCCCTTTGCGATCTCCAGAATGGTATTGCTGTGGCCGACCACCAGTACGCTCCGGTCGTCCAATTTAGCTAAGCGGCTGATAATGGTACTCGTCGGGGAGGCCGGATATTGAGTGAACGGCAAGGCATTTAGCGAAGCGACTTTGGCCGCCGTCTGCTGTGTCCGGAGGTAGGGCGTGACAAAGATTGTGTCGAGGTGGATGCCTTCCAGGCGTTTGGCCAGGGCAAAGGCCCGCTCATGCCCCGCTGCTGACAGGCTTGTTGTGTCTGAATCATTGGCCCGCTCGCCGTGCCGGACGATGTAGATCGAAGCCGTCCGCGTACAGGCCGTGAAGCTGATTAAAAGTGCAAACAGAAGAATGTGTTTCATATAAAGTGTCGTGTTTGTCGGGACTCAATAAAAATAACCCATCAGCTGCCCGTTTGGTTGGTACATTTACTGATGGGTTATGGAATGCATGCATACGATGTTTAGCAGCAGGCATAGTTAGTATGCGGTGGCGGGCTTATGTACCCTGTTCGCTCTTTCACTCTTTCATTCATTCGCTCTTTGCCAGCTCCTGCACCGCCAGCCAGGCCATCAGGCCGGGACCGGTTTCGAGGGCGGCCTCGTCAATGTCGAATGTGGGCGTGTGTACTCCCGATACAATGCCACGGGCTTCGTTACGCGTACCGAGCCGGTAAAAACACGAATCGACAACCTGCGAATAAAAGGCAAAATCTTCGCCCGCCATCCATAAATCAAGGTCAACAACGTTGCTTTCGCCCATGTAATCCACGGCCGCAGCACGGGTCCGGCGGGTCAGTTCCGGATGGTTTTTCAGGTAAGGATAACCACGGACGACTTCGAAGTCGCAGCGCGCGCCCATGGCTTCGGCAATGCCCTCCGCCATTTTCTGCATCCGGCGCAGGCCGTCTTCCCGCCATTCTTCGTCCATGCAGCGGAACGTTCCCTGAATGGTAACTTCGTTCGGGATGACGTTGGTAACACCATCGGCGATAAACCGGCCGAACGACAGCACCGACGGATTAGCCGGTTTACGGTTGCGGCTGATGATCTGTTGCAGCGACACGATGATGTGCGACGCAATCAGGACGGGGTCAATCAATTGGTCAGGCATGGCGCCGTGGCCGCCTTTGCCTTTTACCGTCAGGTAGAGTTCATCGGTGCTGGCCATGTACATGCCTTCGCGGAAACCGATTTTACCCACCGGAATATTCGGCGCTACATGCTGGCCGAGCATGCTGCCGGGTGCCGGGTTTTCGAGTACACCGTCTTTGATCATGAGCGATGCCCCGCCCGGTGCTTTCTCTTCAGCCGGCTGAAACACCAGCTTAACCGTCCCTTCGAACTGGTCGCGCAGCACGTTCAGGATACGGGCCGTGCCAAGCAGACTAGCCGTGTGTACGTCGTGCCCGCAGGCATGCATTACGCCATCGACCGTTGATCTGTACGAAACGTCGTTGGCTTCCAGAATAGGCAGGGCATCCATATCGGCGCGCAGACCGACGACGCGGCCGGAGGGCGCTTTGGTGCCTTCGATCAGGGCAACCACACCGGTATTGGCCACGCCTTCCTGCGGGGTCAGGCCGAGGGCTTTGAGTTGTTCGGCCACATACCGGGCAGTATTGTACTCGTGAAACGACAACTCGGGGTTGGCGTGCAGGTGCCGGCGCGTAGCAATGCTATCGGCAGCGTATTGCTTCGCCAGTGATTTTATGGAATCGAGCATAGGGCGTTACTGCGTTGCTAAAAACTGATAATCATTAACGATAATTTTGAGGTAGTTGTAGTCCGGCAGCATAGTCATGGTGCCGGTAACTTCCTTTACTTTCTGAGCGGTACGGGACAGGGCATCGGCGTCGCCCCGTAACATAACCTCACGGATAATATGAATGTCGCGGTCCGAAAGTACGTTTACTTCGGGGAACGTAACCTGATAATCGGCCGGTAAATGGCTGACGGTTACTTCATCGAGCGATACGCTGGCTTTCAGCCGGACCACGGTGGTGCCCGCCGCAATGTCGCCAATACGCTGGCCGCGTTCGCTGGCGGCAATGGCAATAATGGCTACGAGTCCGCTGAACAGTTTGGTATCGACGAGGCGCAGCAGCCACCGCATCAGGTACGCGCCGATGCCCGGCTGAGAACCGTCGAGCATGACCACCCGGATGTTCATCGCGATTTTGCCTAATGTCTGGCCATTCAACTGCCACTCACAAACAAAGTCATAGAGGAAGATAGGCAATGCCCCGACCAGGATGACATAAAAAGTTCCGAGCGGTACTTTCGCTGCCGCCGGTAGGGCGAGCGTTAACAGTATCCAGCCGATGAAAACGGCATAATCAATGAATGTTGCCGCAATACGTTCGCCGATGCTGGCCGGCTCGTACTCCAGCCGTACGTTTTGTGATGTGAGGATAGAAACAGCCACCAGGTCGTTATCAAGTCAGGTCAGAAAAAGGAAACCGCCAGCTGCAACAGCATACAGATGGCTTTTGATGAAAACCGATTTGCAGACAAACATGGTTCATCAAATCAAAAGTAGTATCAAAAAGTTGGGTATTTACGTTTAAATTCTCAAATTTCTTCCCTGTTCGACCCCGCTTGCGTTAACACAAGCCACATCTGTTACTGATTCCTATGCGTGAAGCCGCGTTTATCAAGAAAAATACTGACAAATGGCGTGATATTGAGATTAATCCGACCCGCGACCCGGATGAGCTGACGGAGCGGTTCGTCGAACTCACGGATGATCTTTCATACGCACGCACATTTTACCCGCAATCGCAGGTGACCCAATACCTGAATGGGCTGGCGGCGCAGATGCACCGCGGGCTGATGCAGAACAAGCGCGAGGAGCGGGGCCGGTTTATCACGTTCTGGAAATACGAACTGCCAACGCTGTTTTACCAATCACACCGGCTGCTGCTGGTTTCGTTCATTGTTTTCCTGACGGCCTGTCTGGTCGGCTGGGTGTCTGCGGCCAACGATCCGACGTTTGTGCGGCTGATTCTGGGCGATGGCTACGTGAACATGACGCTCGAAAACATCAAAAAAGGCGATCCGCTGGGCGTGTATGGCAGCGGCGATCAGTCGACGATGTTCCTCCAGATAACGCTGAACAACATTATGGTGGCGCTCCGGGCGTTTGTCATGGGGATTGCCGCTTCGTTCGGCACCATTGTGATGCTGTTTTATAATGGCGTGATGCTGGGCTCGTTTCAGTATTTCTTTTACGAACGCGGGTTGCTGCTGGAATCAGTGCTTAAAATATGGATACACGGCACGCTCGAAATTTCGGCTATTGTCATTGCCGGCTGCGCGGGCCTCACAGTAGGGAATAGCCTGCTGTTTCCGGGTACCTATTCCCGGCTGACCTCGTTTAAACGCGGTGCGAAGCAGGGCCTGAAAATTGCCATCGGCCTGATCCCCGTTTTTATTGCCGCCGGTTTTCTGGAAAGTTTTGTAACCCGTCTGCCTTTGCATCCGGCCGCAAGCAGCGCCATTATTCTGATTTCGGCCGCATTCATCATCTGGTATTTTATCCTGTACCCCATTCAGCTGAACCGGCGCCAATAGGATAGGTATTCTGTTGCGCATCGCCTGAATTTTCGTTAGGTTTATAACTATTGACCGCATACATCCGAACCATGATTACTCTTTTTCAGCAGCGTGACTTTGGCGAAAAGATCAACGCTACCTTTACCTTTATCGGCCGCGAGTTTAAGCCATTCGGAACCGCTCTGATTTACATTGTAGGTCCGCTGGCGCTGGCAACAGGCATTGCGTCGGGCGTTTACCAGTCAAATATGCTGGCGATCACCCGGGGCCAGGGCAGCGAACTGCCGTTTGAGACACTGGCCCGCATTTTCAGTCCGGCGTATTTTCTACTGGTTTTGTTTTCCATTCTGTCCAATATACTCGTTAACCTGACCACCTACAGCTACATGAAGCTGTATCATGAGCGGTCCGGCGGGCCGATTGGGGTCAGTGAGTTGTGGGCCGAAATTCAGCGGCATATCGTGGCGTCCCTGCTGTTTTCGTTTATCAGTTTTGTCGCCATTGTTGCCGCCTCTATGTTTTTCTTTATTCCGGGCCTATATATCGGGGTGGTGCTGTCGCTGGGACTGGCTGTACTGGTGTTTGAAGAAACGGATTTCGGCGCCACCTGGAGCCGCTGCTTTCAGCTGATCCGTGATAAGTGGTGGTCTACGTTCGGGCTGATCGTAATCATGTTTATTATCCTGATGATCAGTAGCCTTGTCTTTTCTATACCGGCAGGTGTAGTCAGCATGCTGGTGAGTATGAAACTCGTGCCCGATATGCCGACAATTGTAACGATTATCACCAATACATTGAGCACTGTTGGCAGTACGCTGATGACTGCCCTGCTGGCCATGGCACTTGGCTTTCAGTATACTAACCTTGTGGAGCGAAATCACGGCACAGGGCTGTTATCTGCTATTGATTCAATCGGGAGCTCCCAAAGCCGCCCGAATACAGCCGATGAAGGTGAATTTTAAAAACTGCGTCTCCATTTCCCGGGTATTGGGCTGCGGCATCCCGTTCTTCGTCTTGTTGCTTGGACTGCTGATGGCGGCCGTACCGTTGCGGGCGCAGTCGCCGGAAAAACCGGCCTCGAAAACCGTCTCGTTCCCGGCCCCTGACGACCGCTTGCCGGTGACCGTCCGTTATCCGCCGGCCGACCGGCTGGACGATTACCGGTCGCAACGCGATTATCAGTATGACTACGACACCAAAATTCCGGAAAACCCGGTGGCCAAGTTCTGGGCGTGGCTGAGCCGGAAAATCAGTGATTTTCTGCGGAGTAAGGCTTACCATAATTTCTGGCAGTATGTGATTCTGCTGGTGATTGCCGGGGTTGCCATCTGGCTGCTCAGTAAGGCCAATGTGCTCCGGTTTATGTTTGGGGCAAAAGCCGCTGAGCAACCGCTCGATTACGAAAACATTACGGAGAATATACACGAGATCAACTTCGACGTCGCCATTGAAGAAGCTGTAACGCAGCGGAATTTCCGGCTGGCGATCCGGCTGGTCTATCTGCAGACGCTGAAACAACTGGCCGACAAGCGGCTTATCGACTGGAAACCGGATAAAACCAACCGGCAGTATCTGTATGAGCTCATGAATACCCCGTTTCAGCAGGATTTCGACCGGCTGACTACCCGCTTCGAGTACGTCTGGTACGGTGACTTTCCGGTAGATGAGCTGAGTTACCGGCAGTTTGCATCGGAGCGGCAGGCGATGATTGACCGTAAATAAGCAACCTGAATCGTTTGATTTTACCTAATTCCGTATCCGTTGAAGCCCAATAAATACCTGTTGATACTGGCGGCGATGCTGATCGCTTATGTGGTGTTTGAGTACTACCGCCCGAAACCGGTTGATTACTCGCCGACGTATCAGAACAACCATAAAATTCCGTTCGGGACAAAAGTGCTTTACGAGTTATTGCCTGGCCTGCTGAAACAAAAGGAGGTCCGGACCATTCGGATGCCGCCTTATAACCACCTGACCGAAGATACCCTCGCCGCACGGAGCAACTACATTACAATTTGTTCACAGTATGGTATCGATAAAAACGATCAGCGTGAGTTACTGAACTATGTGAAGCGGGGAAATAATGCGTTTGTCTCGGCCTATGACTGGCCTGACTCGCTTGCCAAAGCGCTGGGGTTTAAGGCAGAAATTAAAGCACCCCGCCTCCGCGACACCACGTTGCTGAACAATTTTGTGAATCCGCAGCTCCGTAAAAAGGGCGGATATAACTTTTTCCACGATGACGGCCGGAATTACTTTACGATCCTGAAACCATCGGGCATAACCGTGCTGGGGCGCAACGCACGGAATGAGCCTGTTTTTCTGAGAATCCGGTACGGCTCAGGTTATTTTTATGCCCATAATCTGCCATTGGCATTTACGAATTTCTTTGTCCTGAGTCCCAAAACCTCAGATTATGCGTTTAAAGCCATGTCGTATTTACCGGCCTGGCCAACCAGTTGGGACGAATACCAGAATCAGGGCCGTTTTGCCGAAGATGAGCAAAGTATCCTGCGGTTTATCTTCGCGCAACCAGCGCTGACGTGGGCGTATTACATTGTGATACTGGGCCTGATTCTGTACGCATTTTTTGCCGGCAAACGGACACAGCGGGTAATTCCGGTTGTAGAGCCGCCTAAGAATACATCACTGGAGTTTGTTCAGACGGTTGGCCGGTTGTATTTCCAGCAGGGTGATCACCATAACATTGGTCAAAAGAAAATTCAGTATTTTCTGGCAAATCTCCGCGAGCGCTATGGGCTGAACACCAATACGCTGAACGCTGAGTTTGCGGAGCTACTGGCGCTCAAGAGCGGTATTGCCCGTGGCGAGGCCGAAGAGCTGGTACGGGTGTTGCAAAGCGCCCGCCGGAGTATTACGCTGACGGAGTATGACCTGCTGGTGCTTAGTGCGGCCATCGAGAAGTTCAACCACGAAGTCAGACAGGGGTAACCAAAAAGTCAGGAAGGGGCATAATGATCATAACAAAAACTCGTGCCGCTTCTGGCTTAGCACCTTTGTGGTAACTAATTATATCAAAACAGAACGTCTTTACATACATGGAATCGTTTGAATCCCGCTTAGACCTGAATCATCTGAAAGCATCGGTAGATGCCATCCGTGCCGAACTCGGAAAAGTAATTGTTGGCCAGCATCATACCATCGACCTGCTGCTGACGGCGCTGCTGGCCGACGGCCATGTCCTGATCGAAGGGGTGCCCGGGGTAGCCAAAACGCTGCTGGCCAAGCTGCTGGCCCGTACGATTTCAGTTGATTTCAGCCGTATTCAGTTTACGCCCGACCTCATGCCGTCGGATGTGTTAGGTACATCGGTCTATACGCCGAAGCTGAATGACTTTGAGTTTAAACAAGGCCCGATTTTCTCCAACCTCGTCCTGATCGATGAAATCAACCGTGCACCGGCGAAAACGCAGGCGGCCTTGTTTGAGGTAATGGAGGAGCGGCAGGTGACGAACGATGGAACGACCTATAAACTGGCCAATCCGTTTATGGTGCTGGCTACCCAGAACCCGATTGAGCAGGAAGGAACGTACCGGCTGCCGGAAGCCCAGCTCGACCGTTTCCTGTTTAAAGTGGTTGTGGGTTATCCTGAAGCCGATGAGGAAGCTGCCATTTTGCGGGGCCATCACCAGCGCCGGAGTTTAGCCGATGCCGTAGCGGCCATTGAACCCGTGATTACGGCGGAAACACTGGCCGGATTG
Organism: Arsenicibacter sp. R0_47; assembly: GCF_057652235.1. Taxonomy (NCBI): domain Bacteria; kingdom Pseudomonadati; phylum Bacteroidota; class Cytophagia; order Cytophagales; family Spirosomataceae; genus Arsenicibacter; species Arsenicibacter sp. R0_47. Next base: position 794,756 of record NZ_JBYFCJ010000001.1, read on the forward strand.
CGGGCCAGTGTGCATCAGGTTCATGTTGAAGAACAGCTGTTCGATTATATTGCGCAGATTGTCCGGAATACCCGTACCAATAAATCGCTTTATCTGGGTGCGTCTCCGCGGGCAGCGGTAGCGTTGCTGAACGGCGCCAAGGCGCTGGCTACGTTGCGGGGCCGCGACTTTATCACGCCCGAAGATGTACAGCAACTGGCTGCACCCGTATTGCGCCACCGCGTCCTGCTGACGCCGGAACGGGAAATGGAAGGCGGTACTGCCGACGATGTGATTGCGCAGGTTGTGCAGAAAGCCGACGTACCGCGATGAAACTAATCCGGTCTCTATACGTTTCGGTCCGCGTCTGGCTGGCGTTGGTAGGTTTTACCCTGTTGTTTGTCGCGGCCTTTGCGCTGCCGGTACTTTTGCCGGTTGCGCAGGTGGGGCTGGTGGTATTTATCCTGCTGCTGGCTATCGAAACGGTGCTGCTCTTCCGGCTCAAAGACGGCTTTTTTGCCCGTCGCGATGTACCGGACCGACTCTCGAACGGCGATGAAAATCCCCTGAGTATTTATCTGGAAAACCGCTATAGCTTTACCACGCCCGTGGAAGTGGTTGATGAATTGCCCCCGCAGTTTCAGCGGCGTGACGTGCTGTTCAGGGCTGAACTGAAATCGCGCGAAAAGCAGGTGATCCGCTATGAATTGAGGCCGGTGCGGCGGGGCGAATACAACTTTGGCGCGGTTAACGTGTTTGTGATGACGCCGTTACGCTTATTGAAGCGGCGGTACCAGTTTGAGCAGGGCAAAACAGTGGCGGTCTATCCCTCGTACCTGCAGATGCGGCAGTATGAGTTGCTGGCGGCAACGAACCGGCTGAACGAACTGGGCATTAAGAAAATCCGTCGTATCGGGCACAGCATGGAGTTTGAGCAGATCCGCCCCTATACGCGGGGGGATGATGTGCGTACGGTCAACTGGAAAGCAACGGCCCGCCGGACCGATGCGCAGGCAACCACGCTGATGGTGAACTCGTTTCAGGATGAGCGGTCACAGCCGGTATATTGCCTGATTGATAAGGGGCGTGTGATGCAATCACCGTTTGAAGGTCTGACCCTGCTCGATTATGCGATTAATGCATCGCTGGTTCTGAGTAATATCGCTATTTTCAAGCAGGACCGCGCGGGGTTGCTGACTTTTTCCCACAAGATCGGGCAGATGGTCGCTGCCGACCGGAAACCGGGCCATATGCTGCGGATACTCGAAGTACTCTACCGGCAGAAAACCCAGTTTCTGGAGACTGATTACGAAGCGCTCTACGCAACTGTCCGGACGCATATCCGGCAGCGGAGTTTGTTGTTGTTATTTACTAACTTTGAGACAGTCAGTGCCTTACACCGGCAGCTGCCGTTTCTGCGTCGCCTTGCAAAAGATCATCTGTTGCTGGTCGTTTTCTTTGAAAATACAGAACTGCGTTCCCTGCTTGACGAACCGGCGACAGATACTGAAGCGGTATACCTGAAAACAATCGGCGAGAAGTTTTCGTATGAAAAGAAGCAGATTGTTAAGGAGTTACAGCAATACGGTATTCAGACGATTCTGACTGCTCCCCAAAACCTGACGGCCAATACGGTCAACAAGTACCTGGAGCTGAAGGCAAGGGGCATGATATAATCCGGTTTACTTGCCGGACGAAACAAACTAAAACATGAAACGATTTTTCCGTATTGCGGGCCTTGCCCTGGTTGGGCTGCTGGTTGTTTTACTGGTCAATACATTCCGGTTTGCCTCAAAGCAACTCACCGATGTGAAACCGGCCCCGGCGTTGCAGGTTGGCGATTCGGCACTGATCCGCCTGAGTCAGGCGCTGCGGATACGGACAGTTTCGTTTACCGATTATTCCTTGACCGACACTACCCAGTTTGATCAGTTCCTGTCATTTATCCACAAGGCTTATCCACTTATCCACAGTACGTTGACGCAGGAACGGTTTCCGAACTATGCGGTGATGTATACGTGGCCCGGCAAGGACACCAAACGAAAGCCGGTTCTGCTGATCGGACACTACGATGTGGTGCCGGTTATTCAGGGAACGCAGCGGATGTGGAAGCACCAGGCATTCGCAGGTGAGTCTGAGGGCGGTTATCTCTATGGCCGCGGGGCGCTCGATGATAAAGCAACAGTGATGGGCTTACTGGAAGCCGTGGAATACCTGCTGAAAACAAACTACCAGCCCGAACAAACGATTATGCTGGCTTTCGGGCCGGATGAAGAAACGACAGGCCGGGGCGCTAAAACGATGGCTGCTGCGCTGAAAAAACGCGGTATTGAGCCGGAAATGGTGCTCGATGAAGGCGGCGTAATTAAAACTGACGGCGTGGCAGGCCTAAAGAAGCAGATTGCGCTTGTAGGCATTGCTGAAAAAGGCTACGTGAGTCTGCAATTGTCGGCAACCGGTGAGGGCGGTCACTCATCTATGCCACCGAAGCAGACCAGTATCGGCATTATTGCCAGTGCCGTCGCGAAGCTGGAAGCGAATCCGTTTCCCGGTCGTCTGGATGCCGGTCTGAACTATATGTTCCAGTATCTCGGGCCGGAAATGGGCTTCGGACAGCGGCTGGTATTTGCCAATCAGTGGTTGTTTTCGCCGGTCATCAGCTCGATTCTGGGCGGTACACCGGCGGGCGATGCTACCCAGCGGACAACCACCGCACCCACAATTTTTAAAGCAGGAGAAAAAGAAAACGTGCTCCCGATTGATGCTGTGGCAACGGTCAATTTCCGGATCTTACCGGGCGAGACAATCAAGAGTGTGACGGAGCGGGTTATTGAGGTAATCGGTGATGAGCGGGTGAAGGTAGCGCTTATTCCCGGTACGATAGGTTCGGAGCCGTCTCCGGTTTCTGACCCCGATGCCGCGCCGTTTGGGCGGGTACAGCGGGCCATCCAGAGCGTTTTCCCCGAAGTGATTGTGTCGCCGTATCTGATGCTCGGAGCGGCTGATGCACGGCATTACACCGGTATTTGTAAAAATGTCTACCGCTTCATGCCCGTGCGGATGAGCGATGAAACCCTTAAACTGCTCCATGGCACCAATGAGCGCATTGCCGCTAATGACTACCGGCAAATGATTCAGTTCTACATTCAGCTGATTACGCTGGATAAAAACTGATTTCCGGTATACCACAAAGGCACATAGAACACAGAAGTAACCTGCTTTGTGCTCTATGTGCCTTTGTGGTGTAAAAACTAATTATCACTTACGCTTCCCGATACTGACTCGTAGTCAGATTTCAGACGCCCCATTTCGCGGGCCAGAAACGTTTGCAGTTGCCGGTTAAATGCCTCTTTTTCGTCATCAGGCAGGGCATTATATAAGTCCTTCAGCTCCTGATTGATGGCCGCCCGTTCTTCGGCCGTAGCCGCGTTGATGGAGCGGTAGTGGTATTTTCTGAAATCGTAGTCCATAGAGCCATAAAAAAAGCCGTTAAGAAGCAGGGTCACTACCTCTTAACGGCTATGAATGTCTGATAGTTAGTTGTTCAGGATTTCCCGGGCTTCTTTCAGCCGTGCCCGCTCGATTGAGCCTGAAACCAGAATACTGATTTCATACAGCATCGCCAACGGCAGGGCAACGAGAATCTGACTGTAAATGTCGGGTGAAGGCGTAATGATACCGGCAACGACCAGGATAACGATCCAGGCATGCTTGCGGTATTCACGCATGAAACGTGGCGTTAGAATCCCCACTTTTGACAACACAAAAGCCACAATCGGCATCTGGAACATAAGCGCACAACCAAGCGACAGGGTTACCAGTACACCTACGTACGACGTAATATCGAACTGGTTTTTAATCTGGGGCGCAATCCGGAAGTTTGCCAGGAAGTTAATGGCTAGCGGCGAAACGATGTAATAGCCGAACAACAGGCCTAACAGAAACAGCATCGACACATAAAAAACCGCACCTCTTGCTGCCTGGCGTTCTGACGAACGAAGGCCGGGTTTGATAAACCGCCAAAGCTCCCAGAACGCATACGGGAAGGAAAAGCAAAGCCCGATAATGGCTGATGACGTCAGGGCCATCGTAAACGGATCGGCAATGCCGATTGCCTGAAGCTCAAAGTCCAGATCTTTTACACAAAGCGCTTCGTAACCCGAAATCTCGGCCAGCCTACACATTTGCCTGTACGTCCAGAAACCCGGATTAGCAGGGGCTAAAATAACGTACTGGAAGATGTCCTGGATAAAAATGAACGCCACGATCGCAAACACGAAAATCGAAGCCACCGCCCTGATGATGTGCCAGCGTAACTCTTCAAGGTGTTCGAGGAAGGTCATTTCACCACCTTCTTCCGCTTGTTCTTCGTCCTGATCGTACCGATCTTCAAATGCTTGGTCGAGTGCCATATAAAAATTGCGAATGAGTGATTGAGCGATTGAGTGAGAGCAGTTGAAAAAATCGCTCAGTCACTCAATCACTCAATCACAAATAAAGTTATGCGTATAACGGAAACGCCTTCATCCAGGAATTAATTTCCTCCCGAACGGTCTGAATTTTGGCGTCGTTATCGTGGTTCATCAATACCTCATCGATGTAGCCAACGATCTGCTCCATGTCGCTTTCTTTCATACCGCGGCTGGTCATGGCTGCCGTACCGACACGCATACCTGACGTAACCATCGGCGACTTGTCGTCGAACGGAACCATGTTTTTGTTAATCGTAATGTCAGCTTTGATTAGCGTGTTCTCAGCCAGCTTGCCGGTCAGCCCTTTTGAACGCAGGTCGATCAGCATCAGGTGATTATCCGTACCGCCCGAAATGATCTGGTAACCTTTGTCAACAAATGCCTTAGCCATTGCCTGGGCGTTGGCCTTAACCTGTACCGCGTAGTCGTAGAAATCGTCTGACAATGCTTCGCCGAAGGCAACGGCTTTGGCAGCAATCACGTGCTCCAGTGGACCACCCTGCGTACCCGGGAAGACACCCGAATCCAGCAGCGAAGACATTAACCGGATATCGCCTTTCGGTGTTTTGATGCCGAACGGGTTTTCGAAATCATTCCGCATCATGATCAGACCACCGCGCGGACCACGCAGCGTTTTGTGCGTCGTGGTGGTTACGATATGGCAATGCTCCAGCGGATCGTTAAGTAACCCTTTGGCAATCAGACCAGCAGGGTGCGAAATGTCGGCCAGCAGCAGCGCGCCGATCTGATCGGCAATCGCCCGCAGACGAACATAATCCCAGTCACGGCTATAGGCCGATGCACCGCAGATGAGCACTTTCGGACGCTCACGCAGGGCTGTTTCTTCTACAACGTCGTAATTGATAACGCCGGTTTCCCTTTCGACACCGTAGAATGTCGGGCGGAAATATTTACCGGAAATGTTCACCGGCGAACCGTGGGTCAGGTGACCGCCGTGCGACAGGTCAAAGCCCAGGATGGTATCACCTGGTTGCAGACAGGCCAGGAATACCGCCGTGTTAGCCTGTGCACCTGAGTGCGGCTGCACGTTTGCCCATGAAGCCCCGAAGAGTTCTTTGATCCGGTCAATGGCCAGCTGCTCAATTTGGTCAACTACTTCGCAACCACCGTAATACCGTTTACCTGGTAAGCCTTCTGCGTATTTATTGGTTAATACACTGCCGGCAGCCTCCATTACCTGGCGGGAGACAAAGTTTTCAGAAGCAATCAGTTCGATACCTGATTCCTGGCGATGTTGTTCTTTGGCAATGAGATCAAATACCTGCGTGTCGCGGGCGGTAGTTGTCGTTGCAGTTGACATGTTAGTGAACTCCGTTTGGTAAAATTGAACTGTTGACCGCTGATCAGCCGGACGGATAGGTTCCCGGCTTTCGTCAGCCAACTCTTTTTCCGGCAAAGGTACGGCATTTTGTTGTACGGCACAGCATACCAGTGGAGTGGGTAGCGCGACAAGTTAAATTTTTCGGCAGGATCAGCCTCTAAAAACGGTGATCCTGCCGAAAAGCGGGGAGAATGCTAATCGTATTTTAATAGATTTCTTCTTCAACCAGTACCGGAACCTCTTTATCACGGTACAGCGTCTGGTATTTCAGCGGGGTTGTACCGGTCTGTTGCCGGAACTGCCGGTGGAAATGGGAGATATTATTAAACCCGCATTCCAGACCAACCTGCCCGACGCTCATATCGGCCTGGGTCAGCAATTTGCGGGCATGACTGATCCGGAGTTCATTGAGGTATTCGACGAACGATTTGTTGGTTCGCTTGCGGAAATACCGGCAGAAAGCCGCCGGTGCCATGCCGGCAATTGAGGCAATTTCATCAATCCGGATTTCTTTCCGGAAGTTATGCAGCATGTGCTCAAGCACCCGCTTCATCCGTTCGGTCTCGGCTTCATTCGGCGTAAGCTGGTAACTATCGCTGGCCAGTAATACCGCTTCGGTATCGTAGCTGAGTTCGTTCAGGATCTGAAGCCAGTCAATAATCCGTTCCATGCCGCTGCGTGTCAGAAGCCGTTCCATTTTCCGGCCGATGCGCTGCTGAAACTCTTCGCTAAACAAGATGCCATACTTCGCCCGGTGCAGCATCTGCATGATACGGTCTGCTTCCGGGAGCGTGCGGAAAAGGGCATTGTCAAGGTTCGGGCTGAACTGGATAACGTAAGCTTCAGAGGTAAGAAATTCCGGCTGGTCTTCGTCATTGCGCCAGAAATGCGGCAGGTTTGGGCCCAGTAACACCAGATCGCCCGGTACAAAATCCCCGACGTGGTCACCGACAAAGCGTTTTCCGCTGCTGCGGACAATGTAGGTCAGTTCATACTCAGGATGATAGTGCCAGGGAACATTGAAACGGTTGACAGAGACATGTTTGGTGAGCAGCGATTCCTGATCAGCAATGCTGACTTTTTCGAATAGGGCTTTCATAACGTAATGACAATAAATTGTACTTTATTGACCGTAAAAGGAAAGTTGTTGAGGTGAATGAGTCAAAAAAACATACAAATAAGCAAATAATCTGAATGTTTGTCAAGTACTAAGCCCGCATTTTTGTAACAGTAAATAAAGAAATAATTTAACTTTTACCATCATGCTAACTGCCATAGATAAATCATCACGCTTAAACCAGCTGACCGAACCTTTTGCGGTCACACCCGCGCAACGGGCGTTTTATCAGGAATACGGCTTCATTAAGCTGAAGCACGTTTTATCGCCTGAGGTGCTGGCCTACTATGGCAATCTGATTACGGAGTGGGTAATCAGACTGAATACGCTTACAAAACCGATGGAGGAACGTACGACGTATGAACGTGCTTTTCTCCAGATTATGAATTTATGGCGTGAAAACGACGAGATCAAAGAATTTGTCTTTTCCCGTCGTCTGGCACAAATCGCGGCCGACCTGATGGACGTCAGCGGTGTCCGGCTTTACCACGATCAGGCACTGTATAAAGAACCGTCGGGCGGCATTACGCCCTGGCATGCCGATCAGTTTTACTGGCCGCTTGCCAGCCCTAAAACCGTAACCGTCTGGATTCCGTTGCAGGAAACGCCGATGAACATGGGCCCGCTGGCGTTTGCTGCCCGGAGTCAGCACGTGGAAATCGGCCGGGACATCGAAATCAGCGACGAAAGCGAGCGACTGTTGTCGGACGAATTGCAGCGCATGAACTTCGAGATGAACGATACACCCTTCGACCTGGGCGAAGTCAGCTACCATGCCGGCTGGACGTTTCACCGTGCCGGCCCTAACACATCAGATGTACCCCGTAAGGTAATGACGATGATCTACATGGATCAGAATCAGGTTATTATGCCGCCGAGAAATACGTTTCAGCAGGCAGACTGGGAAACATGGCTGGCGTCTTATCCCATCGGAAGCAGCCCGGCCAGCGACCTGAATCCGGTTTTGTATAGCCGGCCCTAACGTTCAAATAGCCTTTTTAACGAAAATATCAGTAATTAGATCGTGTTGTATAGTAGTATTACTGACACGGGTTGTTTTTAGACTATTCGAGTGAATAAAAATTAATATAGGTTGGTTGTTGTTACACCGCCCTGACCATGATGTCGGGGCGGTGTTTTTTGTTATCAGGATGTTAATGGCAGCGATTGGCCGAAGATTTGCGTATGAAGTTATAGGCTGATCGACCATCTTTGTGAATCTGTTCTCAACAATCACTAAACAGGCGTGAAAACATCTGCGGTAGTTTGGAAATATTTTTGCAACGATTCTGTTATACCCAAAGTACTGTCGGTTACGTAAACCTGTACATAACATCTATGAAACGAATACTGGCGCTCTGCGCGTTTTTCCTGCTGAATGTGAGTGTTTATGCCCAGTTCGGAGCGCCCGGACAATCGGGTATTGTTAAACCGGTCCCATCATGGAACTATACCACAAAGCCGGCTAATGCCAGGGTCGGCGATGTTGTGGAATTGTATATTACCGCAAACGTTCAGGAGGGATGGCACATGTATTCCTCAGAATCAAATCCTAAAATGGAATTCGGGCCAATCGCTACCACCGTTTCCTTTAAGAAAAACGATGGGTACGAAGTTGTTGGCAAGCTGAAGCCAATTGGTGCGAAAACAAAATACGAAGAGGTCTTTGAAGGCGATGTTTATTTAATGCCGCGTCCTGCCGTATTTATTCAGAAAATTAAGCTTCTGAAAGATAACCCGAACATTTCGGGTACAGTAGAAGGGCAGGCATGTACAGATACGGATGGTCGTTGTGTACAGGTAAGCGATGATTTCTCGGTAGCTGTAAAAACAAGTGCCGCCGCTACAGTGCCGGCCACTGCCACTGCTACGACTGCTTCGGCTTCAGTGAGCGCACCGGTATCAACAACGGCTGTAAGCGCCACAACGGCACCTGAAGCGGTTGCTGCCACAACAAGTGCTGATACAGTGACTGAATCCGTTGCGCCTGCACCGGAATCAATTACGGGTATTGCTGCCGAAACGGCCGCCGGAACAGAGGGTGATTCGATGCTTGGTTTCATTATTGCCGCCTTCCTGTCAGGGCTGGTAGCCTTGCTGACGCCCTGTGTGTTCCCGATTATTCCGATGACGGTGAGTTATTTTACACATCAGAAAGGCGGCCGCTGGAAAGCCATTATTTATGGTGCGTCGATTATCGGCATTTATGTACTGATCGGAACGCTGGTTTCCCGCATCAACGGACCGGCGTTTGCCAACTTCCTGAGTACCCACTGGGTACCGAATATTCTGTTCTTTGCCATTTTCTTTACGTTCGGGCTGTCGTTCCTCGGGCTGTTCGAAATCGTATTACCACATAGCCTGGTCAACAGTGCCGATGCCAAAGCCGAAAAAGGCGGGCTGATGGGCATTTTCTTCATGGCCTTTACGCTGGTACTGGTGTCGTTCTCCTGCACCGGCCCGATTGTGGGCAGCCTTTTGGTGGCCTCAGCCGGTGGCGAAGTCGTGAAACCGATTGTGGGCATGATGGCGTTTTCGTCGGCCTTTGCCATTCCGTTTACGTTGTTTGCCGCCTTCCCGCAGTGGCTGAAAAGTCTGCCGAAATCGGGCGGATGGTTAAATTCGGTAAAGGTATTATTAGGCTTCCTGGAACTGGCGCTGGCGCTGAAATTCCTGAGCATTGCTGATCAGGTATATCACTGGGGCTTACTGGATCGTGAAGTATTCCTGGCATTCTGGATCGTAATCTTCTCGCTCATCGGTTTCTACCTGCTGGGTAAAATCCGCCTGCCGCACGACTCCGAAACCAAATCGGTAAGTGTGCCGCGCCTGCTGATGGCGATCATTACGTTTGCGTTTGTCGTCTATATGGTACCTGGTCTGTGGGGTGCACCGCTGAAAGCGCTGTCAGGCTATTTGCCGCCGGAAGCATCGCAGGATTTCAGACTGACGGCGGGCGGTTCAGGCGCTTCAGAGCCGGCCAATGCCCTGGGCGAAAAACCGAAATACGGCGATCTGTTTCATTTGCCGCATAACCTGCAGGGATTTTTCGACTATAAGCAAGCCCTGGCTTACGCCAAAAAGGTAAATAAGCCGGTCTTCATCGACTTTACGGGGCATGGCTGTGTAAACTGCCGCGAGATGGAAGCCCGCGTGTGGTCTGATCCGCAGGTGCTGAGTCGTCTGAAAGAGGACTATGTGGTTGTGGCCTTATATGTTGATGATAAAACCGAACTGCCGGAAAGCGACTGGTATACATCGACCTACGATCAGAAGCAAAAAACGACGATTGGTGCCCAGAACGGTGACTTGCAGATTGTAAAATACAATAACAATGCCCAGCCACACTATTGTCTGGTCGATCACGAAGGCAAGTTGCTGGTAGCTCCTAAGAACTACGACCGTGACATCAATAACTTCGTACAGTTTCTGGATGCCGGTAAAGCGAAGTTTAACGGGAAAGGTTAATGTTAACTGATTAACCAATAGTATGGAAGCAATTATGCCAACGCATCTTCCGCTGATATAAAAAAAAGCCGGCCTCGATAAGGGCCGGCTTTTCTGCTTCTAGTTCGTAGGTTCAACAAAAACAGTCAATGAAAAATCTTAGTACCCGCCAATCGGGAATGAATAACCCAGTGATACACTGACACCACGGTTGCGAACCGGTAACTGCACCACCGGTACGTTTACCTGACGGGTGAAACCGTGTGTATAACGACCTTCCAGAATCAGCTTACCGGCGCCAACCGGAGCAGCTAAGCCCAGACCACCCACCGCGCTGAAATCCCAGCGCTGCATCACACCACCCATCGGCACATCCAGATCAATCGGTTTTGAGACAAAGAGCGCTTCGGCACGGGTACGGACCTTGCTGTCAAAGGCATAGCCAATCGACGGGCCGGCAATGATGTATGGCTGAATGGCGCCGTCGCTAAGGTTAATTTGGGCCAGCAGGGGTAATTCAATATTTTTGGTCTGGAAGTTAATCCGGGCGCCCAGCGGCAGTGGTATACCGCCAATATTCAGATTGAGGCCTTCGCGCATCATAAACCCTTTCTGTACATAGGCAATTTCAGGCCGGAACGATACATAGTCGCTCAGCGGAATGTTCAGGAAAAGGGCTCCCTGCGGACCGGCTGCCAGTTTAAATTCAGGCGTGAAGCTGTCAAAGGTAGATGGCTTGGAAACGGTGCCGAAATTAGCGCCACCCCGGAACCCCAGCTCAACCTGAGCAGATGCGTTATGGAACAGAAAAAAACTGCAAGCTGATACTAGTGCGAAAACGATACGTTTCATGGTAGTCAAAAAAGGATTAATTAAAAAGTCGTTTGTAAAAAGTACAGCTTGTGCCATTCAGTAGTTGTTGTTTGTAATGCTTGGACGCAGAAGTTGTGAAAAGGATTAATCAGGCATGAACTATTTTTTTTGGGTATGCCGGTTTCCTTTTTATTGAATTGCACTATTTGTTGAAAACATTGTAAAGTAGTTGTAGCTTTACTACTATAGCCTTCCGTTTGATCGTGATGAAGTACATAAAACCAACGAGATATAGTTATCTGCCTCGGTTTCTGTCGTGGCTGGATGTATTAGGCCTGTTTGAATGCGATCCTTTCGGTAATTCGCTGTTAGTGAAACGGATACTGATCTGCATCATTGGTTGGTTTACCTATGCGCGCTACACGGTAGTAAACCGGATTCAGATTGAAGGCACTGAACATCTGGAAAACCTGCCGATTAATAACGTCTTGTTTCTGTCGAATCATCAGACCTATTTTGCCGACGTCATTGCGTTTTACCATATTTTTTGTGCGGTGAAATGGGGTTTTCAAAATACCATGCTTCCGCCGATTTACCTGTTCGGTCCCCGGGCGAGGAACTATTACGTGGCAGCTACGGAAACGATGAAGAAAGATATTCTGTCCCGTTTATTTGCGATGGGCGGGGCTCTGACTGTCGAACGGTCGTGGCGCGCTGATGGGCGTGATGTAAAGCGGGCAGTCGACACCTCGGCCGGTGACAAAGTAAACAGGGCGCTGGAACATGGCTGGGTAGTAAGTTTTCCGCAGGGCACGACGAGCCCGTATGCACCCGTACGGAAAGGTACCGGTCACCTCATTAAAGACCATCAGCCGATTGTCGTGCCGATTGTGATAAACGGCTTCCGGCGGGCATTCGACAAAAAGGGATTACGGTTTAAAAAACGGAACACGCTGCTGACCGTCCGGTTTAAAGCGCCGATGTATATCGATCCGGATGATAGTGTCGATGATATTGTGGCAAAGGTCCGGAGTGCCATTGAACAGGACACGCCTGAATGGGTTAATAAATAACAAAACGGGCGCTCATCCGCATGGATGAGCGCCCGTTTCAGTATACCCTTACCGGTTTCTTACAGCAACCAGCGCAGGAAAATAAAGAGTGTAAACGAGAGCAGAACAGATACGGGTAACGTCAGTACCCATGCCAGCGCAATGTTCTTAACGGTTCCGGCCTGCAGGTTTTTGATGCCTTTGTTAGCGACCATACTACCTGCGATACCCGATGACAGAATGTGGGTTGTACTAACCGGCACTTTCAGGGCTGAGGCAATGCCGATTGTACTGGCGGCAACCAGCTCGGCCGAAGCGCCCTGCGCATAGGTCAGGTGCTGCTTACCGATTTTTTCACCGACAGTCACTACAATCCGGCGCCAGCCAACCATCGTTCCTAAGCCCAGCGACAAGGCAATCATCAGGATTACCCACGTCGGTGCATAGTCGGTATACCGGCGCAGACCGGTTTTTTCGTCGAGGTTTGCTTTCAGGTCGTCGACCTCGGTTTTGGTCAGAGAGGCTTCGCCGCTGTCCAGAATCTTCTTGACGTTGTTGTTGATCAGCAGCAGATCGCGGCGCACACCCAGACGTTTGGCGGCCGGTAACTTGCCGTCTTCCATCGGTTCTGAAAGCGTTTTATTGAGCTCCGCCAGTTCCGTCCGTGTCTCCACCAGACGCTTACGATCCTGATTCGATAAACGTGATGAGTCAATTTTGTTAATTACCTGCTCAATCCGTACCGTATTCTCCCGCATTTCCAGCGGGTTTTTGGCGTTATTAAGCGCAAAGAACGTCGGCGTAATGCCAATCAGGATCAACATGATCAGGCCCACACCTTTCTGACCATCGTTGTTGCCGTGGAAGTAACTAACCAGCGTGCACGTAATGATCAGAATACCACGGATCCAGATAGGAGGCGGTGAGTTTTTCTTTGGTTCTTTAAAGAGCGCATCCTTGCTTTCCTGAGGCGTCAGCCGGCGGAGCAGGAACATCAGAATGATCACCAGGCTGAAACCAATCATCGGCGAAAGCAGCAGGGCTTCGAAGGTTTCAATGGCTTTGTCCCAGTTAACGGCTGAGCCTGAGGTGTTCTCAGGAAAAGTAGAGAAGGCCAGGCCTACACCGAGGATCGATCCGATCAGGGTATGTGAGCTGGAACTCGGCAGGCCAAAGTACCAGGTGCCCACGTTCCAGATAATGGCGCTGAGCAGCAGCGATAGCACCATGGCAATGCTATGGTAAACATTCTGGTCAACAAGGAGTTCGACGGGAAGCAGGTTAACGATACCCATGGCGACGCCGATGCCTCCGAGGAGTACACCGATGAAGTTCCACATACCGGACCAGACCACCGCAACGGTTGGTTTCAACGAGTTGGTATAAATAACGGTAGCCACCGCATTCGCTGTATCGTGAAAACCATTTACAAATTCAAAAGCACAAGCCGCGAAGAGGCTAACAAAAAGAAGGATGAAAACGTCTGTTTCTAGACCAAACATTGGAGGTATTCTTCTGTAGTTCAAAGCCTATCCAGGTGACAGGCGATTATACCGCAAAGGTAAGGCAATCTTTTAAGCCCCATGTTAAGAAATTGTTAAGTAGGGGCGACCCCACGTGGTCGCCCTGGTGGGTTGCATGATGGCTGTTGCTGCTGATCGGGAATAAAAAGGGGCGACCACATCGGGCCAATAAAAAAAGGCGGCTACGTGAGCCAATAAAAAAAGGCGGCTACGTGAGCCAATAAAAAAAGGGCGACCACGTGGGGTCGCCCGTACGGTGATGCTGCTGATCGGGGAATAAAAAGGGCGGCTACGTGGGGGATAAGTAGGGGCGACCCCACGTGGTCGCCCTGGTGGGTTGCATGATGGCCGTTGAGGTTGATTGGGAACAAAAAGGGCGGCTACGTGGTGCAAATAAAAAAAGGCGGCTATGTGAGCCAATAAAAAAAGGGCGACCACGTGAGGTCGCCCGTACGGGTTATGGATGCTGCATCAAGCCTCAGGATTTGCCGGCGAGTTGCCCGCAGGCAGCGTCAATATCCTTACCACGGCTGCGACGGACGTTTACCGTAACGCCTTTGTTTTCCAGAAATCCCGCGAATTTGTCGAGTGTCTGCGGATCAGTGTTTTTAAAGCTGGCTTCGGCAATCGGATTGTATTCAATAATATTCACCTTGGCCGGTACTTTTTTCGTGAACTCCCAAAGCTCCCGTGCATCCTGCAGCGTATCGTTGAAGTTATAGAATACAATGTATTCGAACGTCACGCGGGTGCCGGTCTTGCGGTAAAAGTAGTTCAGGGCCTCCGCCAGATTTTTCAGCGAATTACTTTCGTTGATCGGCATAATCTGGTCACGCTTCTGGTCATTGGCGGCATGCAGCGACAGGGCCAGATTGAATTTCACCTGATCGTCGCCGAGCTGTTTGATCATTTTAGCGATGCCGGCCGTGGATACCGTAATGCGTTTCGGAGACATGCCCAGCCCGTCGGGCGAGGTAATGCGGTCTACCGACTCCATGACGTTTTTATAGTTCAGGAGCGGTTCGCCCATGCCCATGTAGACAATGTTTGTCAGCGGGGCCTGATAGAACTCATTGGCCTGCCGGTCAATGGCCACCACCTGGTCATAAATTTCGGAGGCTTCCAGGTTCCGTTTACGGTCCATATAGCCCGTTGCGCAGAACTTGCACGTAAGCGAGCAACCCACCTGCGACGATACGCAGGCAGTCATACGGTCGGTATCGTCTGCCCGGAGCGCCGGAATCAGGACACCCTCGACGAGGTTGCCGTCATAGAGTTTGAAAGAGGATTTAACGGTGCCGTCGGCACTGCGCTGCTGGGTAGCCACGGTAAGCGGCCGTATATCAAAGTGACTGTCGAGCTTTTCGCGGGTTGATTTCGACAGATTGGTCATCTGCTCAAACGACTGAGCCGATTTTTTCCAGAGCCATTCGTGCACCTGTTTGGCGCGAAAGCCCTGCTCACCGTTTGCCGTAAACCAGTCTTTCAGCTGGACCGCCGATAATTTGCGAATATCTTGCTTCATTGTTCCGATTGAGTGATTGTGTGAGTGAGTGATTTAGTGAGACAGAATCATACCATTCCGCTCAATCGCTCAATCACTAATTCGCTCATTTAATTTTTTCCCTGCTTCCAGTCCCTTCGGTACCCAGACAGCGGTTTTGCGCATAACGGCCGGTGCCACGGGGCGGATAGCCGGATACAGATACGTGCCTTGTGTCTGATTAGCAGGGATTTCAACTCCCATGTAGCTGAACAACCAAAACAGCACACTAATTCCAAAGACCCACGTAAAAATCCCGACCGCCGCTCCTACGATACTGTCAAAGGTACCAAGCAAGGTATACCGGAGTGATTTCCGGAGTGAATACCCCATCTGGTTGATCATGAAAATGGTGGGAAAAAAAATAACCGAAAAGCCTAACCACGGCAGCAGTCTGCGGGCCAGATCCCGGCTGATGTACGGCGACAGCAGGTCAATGCCGAAGCTCAGAAACTTAAATCCCACAATCATGGCGACAACGAAGGCAACCACGGCAATAATCTCGATCAGCAGTCCCTTACGATACCCATTCCAGGCCCCCCAAATCAACGGAATCAATATAAGAATGTCGAGCGTTTTCATTAATGAGTGATTGTGCGAGTTAGTGATTGAGTGAATAACAAACGCTCATTCACTCAATCACCCAATCACTCATTGTAAAAGCTGCTTCACCGTGGCGGAGATGGCTTTGCCTTCGGCGAGGCCGGCAAGCTCTTTGGTGGCGACACCCATTACCTTACCCATATCCGACGGGGCAGAGGCACCCACGCGGGCGATGATATCCTGTAACTTAGCCTTCAGCTCGTCTTCGGTCAGCTGTTTTGGCAGGTACTTTTCGATAATGGCAATTTCGGCTTCTTCTTTCGCCAGCAGGTCTTCGCGGCCCTGTGTCCGGAACACATCGGCTGAATCTTTCCGCTGCTTCACCGCTTTGGTCAGGAGCTTGATTTCGTCTTCCGGTTTCAGTCCGTCGCCGGCTCCTTCTTTGGTTTCTTCCAACAGAATCAAAGACTTAATGGCCCGTAAAGCCCGCAGACCGTCCTGGTCCTTTGCCCTCATGGCGTCTTTTATATCGGCGTCAATTTGTTGTTTTAATGACATGATTTCGTAAAAGATAACGTAATGATAATTCGTGCAAAGGTAGGAATAAGGGAGCAATAAAGATAAAACGGACATTACTGCCGTTAGTGGTTTACAAACCGGCTGACGCCGGTTTCGTTCAGTTGACTCCTCCCGTTTAGGGGCCTTCCCCAACTGCTTGGTTGGTATTCCCCGTTTATGGGCTTTATCCAGCTGATCTGCTTGTTTTTGCGGAGGAGCCGCCGGAAGTACGGATAGTAAACCGTATCCATCCCATTGAAGTAGCGGGCGTCGATAACTACAGGCCGGTTGGCCGGAAACTGATCAATCAGGGCATTTAATTGCCGTGTATTCTCATCATTGGCCGACAACGTACCATATAAAATATACCCCGTCCCTTCTTTCCGGAACGAAAACGGGTGCGGGAAATAGTTCTCCAGAGTACGCCAATAGCTCATTATCACGGTTTGATTCCGGCAGTGGGTCCACAGGGCGGACGAAATGAAGTTGAACAGCTGAATTTCCGGTGTACCGGCCTTCTCATGTCCGAAAGAAAATGCAAATGCCCCGTACCTTGCTTCTGCTCCTGCACCGTCCGCATAAATTTCTTCAGCTTGCAACTGGTCATTACTGGTATCGCGCAGTGCTTCCGCCTGACGTTCTTGCCTCTCTGTCTGCTTTGCTTTTATCTGAGTCAGGTAGTTCTGCATGGCTGTCCAGCGCTTCCGGTCCGGAATCCACCGGCTGAATGTAATGCTCCCGGACGGGGCATCGGGTCTGATAACCAGCCGGATCTCAAAACCGTCCTGACCAGGTGTCAGCGTAAGCTGGCTGACCGGATGAAAGGCTGGTGTAAAGCGGATAGAAAGTGGCTGACCGGCTGCACAAAAGCCGTAAAGGATCAGCATAAGGATGAGCAGATGGCGGAGCATAGGAAAGAAAAACGGCAGGAGAACCATATTTCGTGTAATGGAGTTAATTTTGGCAGGGCAATTCAATCACATTATTACTCGCTCAACCAATGACTCGTCTCAGTGTTAATATCAATAAAATTGCTACACTCCGGAATGCGCGCGGAGGCAATAATCCGGATGTTGTGCAGGTCGCCCTTGATGCCGAACGCTTCGGCGCTCAGGGTATTACCGTACATCCCCGGCCTGATGAACGCCATATCCGGTATTCCGATGTGCTGGCGCTCAAGGAGGTAGTAACGACTGAGTTTAATATTGAAGGTAATCCCGACGACCGGTTTATTGAACTCGTGAAGCGGGTGAAACCGGAGCAGGTGACGCTCGTACCGGATGCTGTGGACGCCATTACGTCAAATGCCGGCTGGGATACCATTACCCACCGCGAACACCTGACGAATCTGGTAAACATGTTTAAGGCTGACGGAATCCGGGTGTCGGTTTTTGTGGATGCCGACGAGCGGATGGTCGAAGGAGCGAAAGCAACCGGTACCGACCGCATTGAACTCTATACCGAGCCTTATGCAATACACTATGCCGGAGACCGCGAAGCGGCCATTGCGCCGTTTGTGAAAGCCGCACAAAAAGCACAGGAGCTGGGGCTGGGCCTGAATGCCGGCCATGACCTGAGTCTGGAAAATCTGCAGTATTTTGCACAGCATATTCCGGGCCTGCTGGAGGTCTCCATCGGTCACGCACTGATTGCCGATGCGCTTTATTTCGGTCTGGAAAATACCATTCAGATGTACCTGCGCCAGTTGGCCAGCTAAACAGCATGAACGCAAAACAACTCTCCGTCGCTGATTTTCTGAACGAAGCCGGCCGGCTGCCCGTCATCGATGTGCGGTCGCCGGGAGAGTATGCGCATGCCCACATACCCCATGCCATCAACATTCCTTTATTTGATAATGATGAGCGTGCCAAAGTCGGGACAAAGTACAAACAGGCAGGAAAAGATCCTGCGGTCCTGCTTGGTCTGGAGCTGGTAGGGCCGAAGCTGGCCGGCTTTGTGAAGCAGGTGCGCAAGCTGAATCCGGCCGGAAAAGAGGTGCTCGTACACTGCTGGCGGGGCGGTATGCGGAGCGGATCGTTTGCCTGGCTGCTCAATACGGCCGGTATCCGGGCCCGTACGCTGGAGGGTGGTTATAAAGCCTACCGTAACGACGTGCTGACGGCTTTTGCACAGCCCCGGCAGCTTATGATTCTGGGCGGAAAAACCGGCTCGGGCAAAACCGACATCCTGAAAGAACTCGCGCGGCAGGGCGAACAGGTGATTGATCTGGAAGCGATTGCCCGGCATAAGGGCTCATCCTACGGCGCAATCGGACAGTTGCCGCAAGTATCATCTGAACATTTTGAAAATGAGCTTTTTGATACCTGGCGGACGCTGGATCCGTCCCGCCGGATCTGGCTCGAAGATGAAAGCCGGACGATTGGTACCTGCTTCATTCCATACCCTTTGTGGCTACAGATGCAGGCAGCCCCGGCGGTCATTGTAGAGGTGCCTAAAAGCGAACGCATTGCCCGGCTGGTCCGGGAGTATAGTGGTAATAATATTGATCCGGCCGCCCTGATTGATGCTACCCGCCGTATTCAGAAACGGCTGGGGGGAAAAGCCACACAGGATGCCATCGACGCCATACATAAACAGGATTATGCGACTGTTGCCGATATCGTTCTTACCTATTACGATAAGTCATATTTAACCGGCATTTCATTAAAAAAACCGGCAGATTTATATACTTTTGATGCTTCAACGGATAATCCGTCTCTCTCTGCAACTCAATTGATTCTGCAAAAATTTGGAAGAGATTAAAAAAATCTTTCATGTGTTGTTTTTGGCCCGAAAATTGAGATAGTCTCCTCAGCAGCCTTTTACTCAACCTTTCCGCGAAAGTGCGGAGAAAAATCCACATGGTTTGCGCCATGAACTACAATTGCTATAACGTGATGACCCGAATGAGACAAGTTTACGGTGTAATGTTGCTTGCTATGTTGAGCATACCCGGTGCGCAGGCCGGACGATTGAGGGGACCAGAGAGTAGAGCCGTCAGCAAGCCTGCCTCAGCCACAGGAGTACAGCTTACAGGGAATTTGGCCGCTACTCCCCGTAAGGCATTTGTACCAACTGCGACAAAAGGTTATTGGAATATTGATGTTGTGGATGATTTTACCTTACCAATTACAAAAACTATTACTTTTTGTGGGGCAGGGCGGAATCTGCACGTGAACAGTGACTGGCAGAAACTCTTTAAACGAGGTTTCTCTGCAATTGAAAAATCACGGATGACAGTGGATGAGTGTAACAACGATCCTGATCATCCCAAGCCGGCGGGTTGGGTGAGCCGACTTACCCAAAACCAGCGCTCGTGGATTCTGTACCAACAATACTTCAGCGAGAACGCTTATCAAATTCAGTGGGCGAAGAATAGTCAGGATGCGCTTAATACGTTCTACCGGCGCCCTGATGGCGATCCGAACTATGCTAATAGCTTATATAAGGCTATCACAGATATTCAGGGTTCATGCGAGACATTTGGCGACTGTAATCCGGTAAACAAGAAAAGTACATTCGGTACGATCTTTCTGGATATTGAAAATGAAGGTATTTCGTCGGACCTGGGACAGGAACAGGTGAATTTGTATACCTATCTGGCGAAAACATTGAAGGAGGTCGTAAGTCCGCAGACCGAAACCGCTTCAATTGCTCCTGTTCCGGTGAATGGCCACGGTGTATCACCGGGTGGCGATTATTTTCTGCCTGCTGATTATCTCTGGAAAAATACCGCCCAACATACTGCTACATCGCGTAACCGTGGGATGCCGGATGATATTGTCGGAACCTCGTTTTCAGACCATATTACCATGCAGATGCCAGGCGTTTACTTTGTTTATCCTGATTTTGATTATAGCTCAGCTACTACGCATACCGGTGACCGGGATCGTCATTGGCTGGCCCATATTCTACAGGAACAGGAAGTTAATATGGCTTTGTCACCGAAAAAGCGTGTGGCCTGGCAATGGTTGTTCAATACCCAGGATTCGCATTATCTAAACAGCGGTAAAGCAGAGCATCCGGCACCACCGGCTATAGCTGAAGGGTTAGCAATCTTTTATTGGTTTACCGGTGCTCACGGAGCCCTGTTCTGGGATGACCACATTAACCTGGTACCTAACCAGCCGACGCCGACAGACCCGGCTCAGGTGGGTATTGGCAACGACCGGAACTATTCCTGCTACGAACACTATATTCATGGGTTATGGCGTCTGTTCAAACACCATGGTGATATGTTCTCGGGCGGCGAAACCTACCTGAATCAAAACACTGAGTGTTCGTACGATGGCGGGCAGACCTGGCATAAATATAATGCAAATCAGCTCAAAACGAATGGGTTGCCGTTTGTGCGGGCAGTAGTGAAGGGCGATCAGATTCTGGTAGCGGCTACAAAACCTTATGCAGCGGCTGGCGAACAGACGTCAGTGCTCTTGCGCTATGCCGAAAATGGTTATAACTTCGTTACGCAGATTAATATGACAGGGGATGAAATCTTTTTAGGTCGGGCTACTATGCAGGACCCTAATAAAGCGGCTCCCGGTCAGCGAGTCTATAACCTGAGCTTGATTTCAGGCTGTAATTGTAAGTAAATAAACGACATATAACAGAAAAGGCCAGCGCATTTTACGCTGGCCTTTCTTGATTTACGGCTATTTCTTTGGCTGGTTTAACCGCCGTATAACTTCGCGTTTGTGAAACACCAGCCGCCACACCGCCAACGGTTGTTTCTGATCGCCGAAGCAGCTCCGGCAAATCACATTATCCGTCGGAACGGCCGTGTTGTAGACAAGCAGTGTGTCGTTAACCTTCTGAATATTCGGCTGCTGGGCAAGTTTGTTTTCGGCGTTGTACAGGTACGCATCAAGCACTTCGCGCTCCTTTGCCGGCAGCTTCGGATTCTGCACATCGGCTCCGCTGAGCAGATTAATCTCAATGGCATACCGTTTGGCCAGCGCCTGTGTTTTCGGCAGGGCACTGAGATTACATAAACCCGCTACGTCTGCCGGTCCGTCGTTCAGCCGGGTAGTAAGCTCCTGCCGGGCAACATCCGAAATCTGTTTCCCCCAGCTATCAACCGTAAGGTTAATGTCCTCATTGGTGATCCGCTTGATTTTTTTATCCATCATTTCCTGCTTCAACTCCGGTGTCTGCTGAATCCGGTTCTCGGGATTACAGGACGCCAGGGCCCAGATTAATACAAATCCAGCCCATCCGTATGGGCGATTCCATGTGGTCGCCCATAGTCTTGATATGCCCATCGCCTTTGTGAACATTGTGAAGTCCATCGTGTTCTTACTGGTTATAGAATTCCTATCTGCAATAGTACAAAGGTAGTACAGAACGAATTTTGTATTTTTGCAAAATAAGTCTACGATACAACTATGCTCGACCAGTTAGAAGCCATTCGCGAACGCTTCGACGAAGTATCTCAGCAGATCGTGCAGCCCGAAGTGGTCTCTGACCAGAAGCGGTTTGTAAAGCTGAGCAAAGAATATAAAGACCTTGAAAAAATCGTTAATCAGTACCTGGATTTCAAACAGTTGTTACAGGAAATTGATAACGCCAGGGAAATCATCGCCACGGAAAAAGACGAGGAATTCCGGGACATGGCCAAAATGGAACTCGATGAGCTGATGGCGCGTCGGGAGCCGATGGAGGACGTCCTGAAGGAAATGCTGATTCCGAAAGATCCGAACGACAGTAAAAACGTCATCCTCGAAATCCGGGCCGGTACCGGTGGGGACGAAGCTTCTATTTTTGCCGGTGATATTTTCCGGATGTACCAGCGGTTCTGCGATAAAATGGGCTGGCGGATGTCAATCGTCGATTTTACCGAAGGAACGTCGGGTGGCTACAAGGAAATTGTAACCGAAGTAGAAGGGGAGGATGTATACGGTAAACTGAAATTTGAGTCGGGGGTACACCGCGTACAACGCGTACCGGCGACCGAAACACAGGGCCGTATTCACACGTCGGCGGCCAGTGTAGCCGTATTGCCGGAAGCTGAAGAGGTCGATGTCGAACTGAACATGAACGACATCCGGAAAGATACATTCTGTTCGTCGGGAGCAGGAGGGCAGTCGGTAAACACCACCTATTCGGCGGTTCGTCTGACGCACTTACCGACCGGTCTGGTGGTGCAGTGTCAGGACGAACGCTCGCAGCTCAAAAACATGGAGAAGGCCATGACCGTTCTGCGTTCACGGCTCTACGAAATTGAGTTGCAGAAACATAACGACGCCATTGCCTCGCAACGGAAAACGATGGTCGGCAGCGGCGACCGTTCGGACAAAATCCGGACCTACAACTATCCGCAAAGCCGCGTAACCGATCACCGCATCGGGCTGACAGTCTATAACCTGCCGTCGGTAATGGACGGAGAGATCGGCGACTTTATCGAGCAGCTCCGGATTGCTGAAAACGCCGAACGCCTGAAAGAAGGCACAACCGCATAGAAAAGTAAACGCCGCAGGAGTGATCCTGCGGCGTTTGTGTTTACAATCCCCCTGTCTTCCCGCCATCGACCGGCACGTTGATGCCGCTGATCGAAGCAGCAGCCGGC
Source organism: Arsenicibacter sp. R0_47 (assembly GCF_057652235.1). NCBI lineage: Bacteria > Pseudomonadati > Bacteroidota > Cytophagia > Cytophagales > Spirosomataceae > Arsenicibacter > Arsenicibacter sp. R0_47. Next base: position 817,710 of record NZ_JBYFCJ010000001.1, read on the forward strand.
GTGCAGAGGAAGGCAGCGGCAGCGGCTACTTCTTCCGCCGTTGCGAACCGGCCAATCGGAATCTCGCGCTCCATCTGCTGCCGGATTTCTTCGCGGCTTTTATCGGCGGCTTTGGCCCGCGCCGTAATCAGCGACTCAATCCGGTCGGTTTCCGTAGAACCAGGCAACACGTTATTGACCGTAATGCCGTATTGGCCCAGCTCCAGCGACAGGGTTTTGGCCCATTGCGCCACCGCTCCCCGAATGGTATTCGACACGCCCAGACCGACAATCGGCTGCTTCACGGATGTGCTGATAATGTTCACAATACGGCCGAAACCAGCTTCCTTCATCGATGGGAAAACCGCCTGTACTAATGCCTGGTTATTGACGAGGTGATTGTGAAACGTACTCGTAAACTGGTCGGCAGTGGCCTCGATCAGCGGTCCGCCTGCCGGTCCGCCGGTATTGTTGATCAGGATATGCACCGTCGGGTAGTCAGCCAGATAGCGGTCAATGGCAGTTTTGACGGCTCCGGTCTCGCTGAAGTCGGCGACAATATAGCGATGGGTCTGGCCCCGGCTCCCGTCCAGCTCGGGCAGTGTTTGCCGGAGGCTTTCTTCGTTGCGGGCCATCAGGGTTACGTTAGCGCCCAGCAAGGCCAGTTCGATGGCCGTTGCTTTGCCGATGCCCTGCGTACTGCCGCACACCAGGGCCGTCTTTCCGGTTAAATTCAGGTTCATGGACTATGATTGACTATGATTTAATGATTAAATGATTGAGTGATTAGGTGATTGAGTGATTGACTTGTTGAGTAAAGAGAAGGAAGCTAAACGTATAGACGTGGCCTCTGACAGCGGGCTAACAGCTCGTAGCGCTGTGTGCTATGCTCCATTCTGTATATTGCGGTACAAAGATGAAAAACCAGATGAAAAGACAGACATTATTCCTGCTTTTGTTCGTATTTGGCTGCGTGTCAGCCGCGTTTGTCAGTCGCCCGATGGCGGTTGATCATGGTATCTGGGACCGGTTGCTGAAAAAATACGTCAATGAGAAAGGACTGGTCAATTATAAAGGGCTGAAAAAGGAGGAAGGCGAACTGAAGAAATACCTCGATCTGCTGAGCAAAAATCCACCGACAGCTAAGTGGACCAAAAACGAACAGATGGCGTACTGGATCAATGCCTACAACGCCTATACCGTGCAGCTGGTACTGACACACTACCCGATCAAAAGCATCAAGGATATCGGAAGCAAAATCCAGATTCCGTTTGTGAACACCCCCTGGGACATTAAATTCATCACCATCGGCAACGAAAAGTACGACCTTAATAACATTGAGCACGACATTCTGCGGAAGAAGTTTGATGAGCCCCGGATTCACTTTGCGCTCGTGTGTGCGGCCCGTTCCTGCCCGCGGCTGCGCCAGGAGGCTTATGATGCCGACCGGCTGATCAGCCAGCTGGAGGAACAGGGAACCGACTTCCTGAATACACCTTCCAAGAATGCCGTTACCCCGAAATATGCCAGTTTATCGAAATACTTTGACTGGTATAAAGCCGACTGGACCGACCATGGCAAGACAGTTGAGAGCTGGATAAATCAGTATGCAGCCAATAAAATTAATAAAGACACAAAAATTTCTTACCTCGAATATAACTGGGACCTGAACGGGCAATAGGATAAAAACAGAACATTGTTGAGTCGGCAACGGATTAATAATATATTAATTTATCCGTTGCCGACTTTATTTTAATATTTACCGAAATAGTATACTAAATTGATATAGTGTAATTAAATCTCCGGAAAAGCTAATAGCAGGAGAGGGCAGGAAAGTTAGCATATGGTCCCCTGATTATCCTTGTATAGAATTTGATTTTAAAGGGAATTAATTGGGATGATTCAGTATGAATAAACGTCTGCTACGCTCTTACTTGCTCATAGTGACCTGTGTGGCTGCTTTTTGCAGCAGCTGTTCCAAAAAGCAGTGGGATGAGGTATATGCCCGGCCGGAGACCCTTGCACCACCCATTTATCAGCAGCTTCAGCAAAAAGGCCGGTTTACGAATCTGCTGGCTGTCATTGATAAAAGCGGCTATCAACACACGTTGAGCAGTGCAGGTTACTGGACCTTATTTGCGCCGAATGATGATGCTTTTCAAAAGTATTTTCAGAAAAACAGCCTGACACAGGCTCAGATCGACTCCGCGAAAGCCCGGCAACTGGTACAGTATCTGCTGATCTACAATGCCTTCGCCAAGGACCGGCTCGATGATTTTCAGGCTAATACGGGCTGGGTACCGTCACGTGCCTTCCGCCGCAGAACGGCCTACTACACCGGATTCTACAGCGACCAGACTGCCGCCGGTACGGCCGTAAAAGCCATTGCTGCCAACCGCAACGGCCTGAACTACGTCAGCGCGGACAACAACAACAAGTACGTTACCTACTTCACGGATGATTATTTCGCCCAGAAAGGACTGATCGCGACGGACTATACCTACTTCTTTCCGGAAACGGCCTATACCGGTTTCAACGTCATGAACGCTAAAGTGGTCGAGAAAGACGTATTTGCGGAAAACGGAATGATTCACGAAATCGACAATGTCTTTACCAGTCAGCCGTCGCTGGATGAATACCTGCGGACAAAACCGGAATACAGCGTTTTCCGGAATCTGTACGAAAAATACATGGTCAGTTTTGTGCCGAACACCGATGCCACGACCCGCTACCAGATTCTGACCGGCAAAAGCGATCAGGTGTTTGTGAAGCAGTATAGCAGTCTGCTGGCCTACGCCCCCAATAACGAAAACTTCCTGAAGCAGTCGGACAACGACGGGCAGCAGGATTGCTGGAGTTTGTTTGTGCCGACCAACGATGCGCTGAACGCCTATCTGAAAAACGTCATTCTCGAAAACTACACGTCCCTTGATGTATTGCCGCCGCAGATCATTGCCGATCTGCTGAATGCGCACATGTGGACAGGAGCCGTCTGGCCAAGCCGTTTCCGGCAGACCTATAACTCTTTTGCCGAAGAAGCACGGTTTAATCCGGCGTCGGATGTGGTTGAGAAAAAAGTCCTGAGCAACGGCCTGTTCTATGGCACTAATAAGGTGCAGGCGGCAAACGTGTTCTCAACGGTATACGGCAAGGCGTACCTTGACCCGAAATACTCAATCATGACGCGGTTGCTGAACATGGACCTGCGGGCCGTGATTCTGAATCCGAACCTGAAGTATACGGTGTTTATGATGAGCGACGACGCCATCAAGGCCGCCGGTTATGACTACAACGGATCGCTGAACGAATGGGGCTATACCGCTCCTGGTACTACCACCCGTACGACCGGCGACGCCATCCGGAACCGCCTGCTGCGGATTGTCGCCACAAGCGTAGTCGCTACGCCGAACAATGAACTGAACAATGTGACGGGTTCGGGCATCATCGACGCCTTCAACGGCGAATACATCAAATGGGATAAAAATCAGGTGTATTCGGCGGGGATAATGGACAAACCGGCTAAAATTCTGGCGTCAAAAACGGCGCAGAACGGCATTGTCTACTACACCGACGCTGTGCTGAACTTCACGGAACTGAACATCGGCAAGCACATTGAAAACCTCGGTACGGCCACCACGTCGCCGTTCAACTCGTTCTGGCAGTACCTGAAAAACTCGTCGGCCTTCAATGCCACAACCTCCGAGATTGTGGGAACGGCGGCCGGTTCGTTCTACACCGTGTTTGTACCCGATAACGCAGCGATTCAGGCAGCCGTCAATGCGGGACTTTTGCCGGGAACGGGTACCGGAGCGGTAAAAACGCCCAACTTCAACCCGACACTGGCGTCGGAGCGCGAACTGGTTGCCAATTTTATCTACTACCACGTGCTGAACAAAAAGACGGTTATTCCCGACGGTAAGGAATCAGGCGGTATGGAAACCATGCTGAAAGATAACAAGGGGGATGCCATTACGGTAACGGTCCTCAGCTCGCCGGGTGCGATGCAGCTTACGGACTTTGCGAACCGGAAGTCCGGGGTCCGGGCAGCGCAGAGCAATAACCTCTCGAATCGTACGGTCATCCATTTGATTGATAACTACTTACAGTACAAATAATCGCATGAAATCACGTGTACAACTGATACTCCTGACGGGAGTAATGTGGCTCTTGTGTGTGGCCGTGCGGGCGCAGACACCCGCCGCGACCTTTACCATCAAGGGAAAGGTAAAGGATGCAAAAGATAGTTCGGCGATTGTAGGGGTTACGGTAACGGAGCTGGACAAGGACAGCCGCGTGATCAAAGGGGTAACGACCGACGTAGACGGCAATTTCGTTCTCCGCGTGTCGAATCCGAACAACACGATTGCGTTTTCGAGCATTGGGTTCAAAGGCAAAAAGATACCCGCCCGCGGTAACCGTGACGTCACGGTTTATATGGAAGACAATGCGTTTGATGTGGCCGAAGTGGTCGTGACGGCCCAGCAGACCGACAACGGGCTGATGACGACCTCCGACCGGAACTCGACGTTTGCCGTCGCTAAAATTGACGCCAAGGCGCTGGAAGAAATGCAGGGGACATCGATAGACCAGATGTTGCAGGGCCGTCTGGCAGGGGTTGATATTACGGCAAGCTCGGGCGACCCGGGTGCGGGTATGGCCATCCGGATCCGCGGTACATCATCTATCAACTCGTCGGTCGATCCGATGATTGTTGTTGACGGGATGCCTTACGAAACCGCAATTCCGTCGGACTTTAACTTCGGGACGGCCGACGAACTGGGGTATGCCGCCCTGCTCAACATTGCACCCTCTGATATCAAGACGATCAGTATCCTGAAAGATGCGGCAGCAACGGCCCTCTGGGGTTCCAAAGCCGCGAACGGGGTAGTGGTCATCAATACCAAGCGTGGTTCGGTGGGTAAGCCGATTATTACGTATACCTTCAAAGGATCGGTTTCCAAACAGCCGAATGCCATTCCGATGCTGACCGGCGACCAGTATTCGATGCTGATTCCGGAAGAGTACATGAACCGGAACGGGCTCCCGCTGAACACGCAGACGGTGAAGGAGTTCCAGTATGATCCGAATGACCCGTACTGGTTCAATAACTACAGCAACAATACCGACTGGATTAAGGAAATTACGCAGCTGGGGAACTCCCAGGACCATAACGTGGCCATCACGGGTGGGGGCGAAAAAGCCCGTTACTACGCGTCAATGGGTTATTTTAACCAGCAGGGCACAACCATCGGCACGGACCTGAACCGCCTCAATACCCGGATCAACCTCGATTACAACGTGTCGACGCGCATCCGTTTCCGGTCAGATATTGCCTTTACGCATTCCGACAACAACCGGAACTACGTTAACTCCAGCAGCTCGACGGATTTGTTACGCAACGTTGCGTACACCAAAATGCCGAACATGAGTGTGTATGAATACAACGAATACGGCATTCAGACACCGAACTTTTTCTCGCCGCTGAGCAACATTCAGGGCACGTATGCCGGTACCTATAATCCGGTGGCGATGGCCAAGAGTGCCCGTAACAACATTAAATCAGACCGGATTATCCCGCACCTGCAATTGCAGTACGATCTGAAACCAAACATCTGGTCGGCATCATTTGATGTGCAGCTGGATATTAACAATACCAAGAGTCAGTCGTTTTTGCCGCAAGTCGCTACCGGCCAGCGCTGGACGAGTTCGGCGGTAAACCTCGCCTATGACGGTGACGTAGATGTATTCGGGGTAACGACCAAAACCTCGCTGTTCTATACTCCCCGTCTGCTGAACAAAAACCACGAGCTGACGAGTCTCTGGGTGCTCAATACGTCGGACGTAAAAAGCATTTCGCAGCAGGCCTCGGTACCTAACACCGCCTCTGACCAGTTGCAGGACCCGACCAGTTCATCGCGTCAGACAGCTTCTACCCTGGCGTCGTCGGTGTACCAGACCCGTACTGTCGGTTTGTTATGGAATGTGCACTATGGCTTTAAGGACCGGTATATCATCGACGTGGGCGTTCGTGGCGATGGTAACTCGCGGTTTGGTGCCAAATACCGCTACGGCCTGTTCCCGTCAATTTCGGGAAAGTGGATTATCTCGGATGAGTCGTTTATGCGGCCGTTTGCGGGCATGATCGATAACCTGGCATTCCGCGCCAGCTACGGACAAACCGGTAACGCGCCCCGCTACGACTACTCATTTTTCAGCACCTACAGCACCCTCGGATGGTCATATCTGGGCAACGCGGCGGTTGTGCCGTCGAACATGGAGCTGAACAACCTCCGTTGGGAAACCCTGATCGGGCGGAACCTCGGGATTAACCTGTCGATGTTCAAGCGCCGGATCACCTTCGATGCCGAATTCTACAGCAACCGTACCAAAGACCTGTTCTTTAACGGCTTACAGATTCCGTCCTACACAGGGTTCAACTCGGTAAACATGAACGTGGGGACGATGGACAACCAGGGCTGGGAAATTAACCTGGGCCTGATGCCGTACAAAACGAAAGACCTGGCGGTGGAGCTGAACATGAACGTGGCGCACAACATCAACGTGATCCGCGAAATTTCGGACCTCTATCCGCGTCAGGCGGGAAACATCACGGCCAACGGGCAGTACCTGACCTATATGCAGGTCAACAACCCGTTCGGGTCGTTCTACGGCTTCCGGTATAAGGGGGTGTATAGCGATAAGGAGGCCACAGTAGCCCGCGGCAAAAACGGCGAACCGATTATTACGCCGGACGGGCAGGGGGTGTATATGCGCTTCAACTACCCGACAACGGATTACCTCTTCCAGCCCGGCGATGCGATATATGAAGACGTTAACCACGATGGCAATATTAACTACATGGACATTGTCTATCTCGGTAACAGCAACCCGGCGTTTATGGGTGGTTTCGGAGGTACGGTGACCATTAAAGAGCGCCTTAAACTGACGGCGTTCTTCAATTTCCGGTCGAGCTACGACATCGTGAACGGAACGCGGATGCTGACAACGGCCATGTACTCCTACGATAACCAGAGCACCGAAGTACTGAAACGCTGGCGTCAACCCGGCGATGTGACCAACGTACCGCGGGCCCTGTATGCATCGGGCTATAACTGGCTGGGATCAAGCCGGTACGTAGAAGATGCGTCGTTTATCCGCTTCCGGACCATCACGGCCCGTTACACCTTCTCGCCGAAAATCACGCGCCTGCTGCGGGCCAAAGCCTTCAGCGGTTACGTCACGGCCGAAAACCTGTTTACCTGGACGAAATACACCGGCCAGAATCCGGAGGTGACCATGCGCGGTAATGACCCGTTCCGGGTAGCGATTGACTATTCGATGACACCGCCGGGTAAAACCATTACGCTGGGTCTGACGGCTTCATTCTAAGGAAACTGTGGTTCAGGAAACTACGAAATTATTTACGTCGATGTTGAAAAAACTACTTTATACAGTATCCGTCCTGATGTTGCTGCTGGCACCGACCTCCTGCAACAAGTATCTGGATTTGCACCCGCAGGACGGGATTACAAAAGATAAATTCTGGAAGTCAAAAGAGCAGGTACAGGCGGCTGTCATGGGCTGTTATGCCGCTATGCTGAACGGCTTACCGGAAACCCTGTTTCTCTGGGGCGAGTTACGGGCCGATATGCTGAGTACCACCTTCAACACCAGAGCCGAAGAGCTGGACGTGATGAACGTGAACATTCTGTCAACAAACAGCATCACCAACTGGCGGTCTGTCTATCAGATTATTAACTACTGTAACACCGTCATTGATTTTGCGCCGGCCGTACTCGACAACGATAAAACGTTTACGCAGGAAGCCCTGAACGGTTATCTGTCTGAAGTTAAAACGTTGCGGGCACTGATGTATTTTTACCTGGTCCGGAGCTTTGGCGATGTACCGCTGAAACTGGATGCAACCGCCTCTGACGATCAGATTGTGCCGATCGCCAAAAGCACACAGGCAGCGGTACTGGCGCAGATCGTGAAAGACCTGACTGAAGCCGAAGCCAGCGTACCGCTCACCTATGGCAACGTAGCCGCTGATAAGGGCCGGATAACGCGCTATGCCATCAACGCGCTGCAGGCCGATGTTTATCTGTGGCTTGAGAAATACCCTGAAGCCCTGGCCGCCTGCGATAAAATCGTGAAGAGCGCCAGATTCGGGATCATCGAAGGCGGCAGCTTTTTCAATACGGTGTTTGTCCAGGGCAACTCAAACGAAGGCATTTTTGAACTACAGTTCGACCGTCAGAAACTCAACAGTTTCTATTCGCTCTTCGTGACCCCGCGCCGTTTTATCGCCAATAGCTATGTGATTGACGAAATCTATACCCAGGATTTTCTGAATGATCAGAATATCGACATCCGAGGTGACGGAACGGCGCTGCGGGCTACCGATGGCATGATCTGGAAATACGTCGGGCTGTCGTCGAATACGCTGCGGGCCATCGACGGATCGTATGCCCACTGGATGGTGTACCGGTATGCCGATGTGCTGCTGATGCGGGCCGAGGCACTGGCCATGCAGAGCCGCGCACAGGAAGCGCTGAATATCGTCAAAACCATCCGCGACCGCGGCCGTGCGCTGGAGGCAACCAACCGGACGCCGGACGTGACCGATACCGAAGCGGTCATGGACTTTATCCTGGACGAGCGGGCCCGTGAACTGGCTTTTGAGGGCAAACGCTGGTATGATATGCTGCGCCATGCGAAACGAAACAAATACAAGCGTATCGACATCCTGCTCGATATGGTGGCGCGCAGTGTGCAGCCCGACCGGCAACAGTCGGCCATTGCTAAATTCAAGGATGTGAACAGCCATTACTTCCCGATTTTCCAGTATGAGCTGAATACCAACCGGCTGCTGGTACAGAACCCATTCTACAAATAGGCGTACGGTCAACCAACACAAAGACACGAAATCATGAAACAGTTTACGAGCTATCTGCTGCGGTTTTTCATCGGTCTCCTGCCGCTGGCGTACCTGATCGGCTGCCAGAAAATTGACATTGTCGAAGGCACAACGACCGATGTAAACATGTACACTTACCTGACACAGACACCGGCAAAGTATTCGGACTTTGCGGCCATTCTGGAGAAGGCAGGATATGATAACTTCCTGAATGCCTACGGGGCTTACACGATGTTTGTGCCGGTGAATGCCGGCGTGCAGACGTACCTGAAAAGCATCAATAAAACGGTGGCGCAACTGACGGCTGACGAAGCAAAGGCCATTGCCAAAATTCATATCATCCGCGATACGCTGACAACCAAGTCGTTTAAAGACGGTAAACTGCCGCTGGTGACCATGTATGGCCAATACCTGCTGGGCGGGGTGTCGTTTGCCAACGGCGCGTCGAGCTACAGCATTAACCGGCAGGCGCTGGTGCTGGAGTCGAACATTACGACCGGTAACGGGATTCTGCACGTGATCGACAACGTGCTGAAACCGGCCACGCTGACCGTTGCGCAGCAGATTGAGAAAAATACCGCCTACTCCATTTTTACGGAAGCCCTGAAGCAGACCGGCTATTACGATTCGCTGAATGTGGTCAGCACCGACGAAGCTACCCGCTGGACAACCGTTATCGCCGAAACCAATACGGCACTGAATGCCGCCGGTTTTGCCAGCTTTGATGCCCTGAAAAAACGCTATTCCAATACCGGCAACCCGCGTAACAAGGCCGATAGTCTGAATCTCTATGTGGCTTATCACCTGTTGCCGGGTGCAAAATACCTGGCCGACATCATTACCGCCACCTCGCACCTGACTAAAATCCCGCTCGAAGTAGTAACCTCGAAGCTGAACGACCAGACCGTCATGATTAATGACGACGAGTTTAACGGTGTCCACGAAATCGGGGTGGTACTGGACCGCGCCGGTAGTGATAACTCCGGCACCAACGGGGTAGTACACCAGTCAAACGGCCATTTTATGGTGAAGGTACGGACGCCGGTGCCGTCTTACTGGGATGTGGCCGACTTTCCGGAAATCCGGAAATTACCGGCCTATTACGGTAAGCGAAGCTACGATTTCGCGCTGGGCGGTGTGAAGGATATTATCTGGGAGAAAAGCAACTTTAACCTGTCGTACATCTACACCACAGCATCCAACTTTTCGGTCTACAAAAATGATTATCTCCAGATTCCGCTGGGCGGGCCAAACCGAAGCGCCTGGGTAGAACTGAAAACCCCGATGCTGGTGAAAGGCCGTTACAAGGTCTGGGTCTGCTACCGGTCGCAGAAACAGTCGGGTAGTTCGGTGAATATCTGCCAGGCCAGTGTTGACGGCGACATCCTGCCGCGTCCGGTAACGTTTACCGAAACTGCACCGGCCGGTACGGAAGGTGAGCTCGAAGCGCTGGGCTGGAAACTGTATTCGGCACCGGGCACGGACCGGAACCTGTCGTCACGGCTGCTGGGCATTGTGAATATCAAAACAACTGACCGCCACACATTCCGTCTCGACTGCATTCAGGGAACGCAGAACACCAACAACATTGACATGGTGCACTTTATTCCGATTGACATGAAGCAGACACGTCCGTTCTTCAACCGCGACGGAACCCTTGTACCTTAATACCCGACCTGACCATGAAAAAAACATACATTTCGCTGCTGTTGCTGGCTCTGGCGGGTGGATACATGACTGCCTGTCAGCGGTGGGACGACCGGATTACGGTTGCCGACAGTGCCTTGCAACAGGATTTATTCACGACCATCAGTGCGCAGCCCAACCTGACCAGATTCAAGGATCTGCTGGTAAAAAGCGGCTACGACAAACTGCTGCGCTCTTCGCAGAATTATACGGTCTGGGCACCGACCGATAAGGCACTGGCGGCCTTTGATGCCTCAACACTGAAAGACAGTACGAGCCTGCGGGCGTTTGTGGGCAACCACATTGCCTTGCAGCCCTATACCATGCCTGCGACAACAACCGCAACCCGGCTGGTGCTGCTGAACGGGAAGTATACCACTTTCAGCAAAGACCGGTTCGGACAGGTGGCCGTATCGGCGGCCAATCAGTACGTTGCCAATGGGGTGCTGCATGTGATCGATCAATACAATGAGGTGCTGCCGAACCTGTGGGAGTACCTGACCGCCACAACAGCCTATACTCAGAACAAGCTCATCAACGGGCTGACGTATCTGGCCTTTAACCCGTCGAAAGCCATTGTCGACAGCATCAGCGCCACGACCGGCGCACCGATTTACCGCAAAGGCACCGGCTTCGAACCAAAAAACCGCTTTACTGATCAAGTATTCGACGTAAAGGATGAGTCGAAGCAGTATACCTACATCCTGTTGACCGACGATGCCCTGTCGGCGGAGATCAAAAAGGTAACGCCGTATTTTAAGACTAGCACTACAGACAGTACCTATAACCTCTCGGCGTGGCAGGTGGTGAAGGACCTGGCCGTGGAGGGCCTGTATACGGCCGATCAGCTGCCCGCCGCCCTGAAATCGAAGTTTGGCGTGAATGTGCCGGTCGATAAGTCGGCACTGGTGAAATCGGTGCCGGTCAGTAACGGGATGGTGCACATTTTCAGCAAGGCGAACGTTGCCCTGGCCGAAAAGATTCCGACGGTGGTGATCGAGGGGGAAAACTACACCAGTCAGATGCAGTCAGTTGCCTCTACGGCCATTGCCATCCGGCAGAAGTTTAACCCGCTGACGAATCAGAACTTTCAGGATTTATCCGTCATTGCCCACGGCGTCAGTAATTTCTGGGTCGGCTATCAGGCCAAAGAGCTGCCGGCGGCCAAATACAAAGTCTACTGGGTATCGCTGAATGATCAGACGGTGAACTACCGGACCAATACGCTGCCGATTGTGGTCACGCAGAAACTGGCTATGGGAAACCTGGCCGCCACGACGTTTGCCAACATTACGGTGCCGAACAATACCTACAGCGAGGTGCTGCTGGGCGAATATACCACCACGGCATTCGGCACCCTGAATATGTATCTGGTGGCCAGCGGCACCAACAGCATGGCGCTCGACTACATTAAACTTGTTCCACAGCTCTGATCGCATAACCTGACATTCAATGGAATTGATTTTACATACTTCGTGCAAAACGCACCAGCGACGTCGGGCTGTCTGGTATCTCTGTGGGCTGATGCTGGCCGCAGGGCCGGTGATGGCGCAGGCGCCTGCGGTCAGAGAAACGGTGGTAAGCCAGCACCTCACGCAACGGATCAGGGGGGTGGTGACCGATGCCGCCACGAAAAAACCGTTGCTGGGCGTTCGGGTGTTTTACAAAAACCTGACCACGGCCATTACCGATGAAAACGGCGCATTCAGCCTGGCAGTACCGGGTCTGAACGTGTCAGTGAGCGTTGACATGGCGGGTTATCAGACCCGCGACGTGGCCGTCGATGGCCGCAAAGAACTCCGGATTGCACTGAATGACGAAGACAGCCCGTCGGCCTACAAAACGGTGATGTTGCCCAACCAGGCAGCGGCGGCAAACCGGATGTCGGCGGCGGTGGCGTCGGCTGATATGTCGGATGTCTGGACACGGCAGATAGAAACGGCTGACTCTTACCTGCAGGGCAAACTGGCGGGTCTGAACGTAGTCCGCCACTCGGGATCGGCCAATGCGGGAGCCACCCTGTCGCTGCGGGGATATACCTCACTGCTGGCCGGTAACCAGCCGCTGATTGTTGTAGATAACGTAATTTACGATGGCAGCGATTACGGCAGTCCGCTGAATAACAACTTCTTTGCCAATGCCTTGTCGAACATCGACATGCGCGACATCAGCAACATTACTGTGCTAAAAGATGCCGCCGCGGCAGCCGTGTACGGCACCAAAGCGGCCAATGGAGTTGTGCTTATTACGACCTCACGGGCCAAAAATCTCGGCACCCGCATTGACCTCGCCATGAACGGGGGTATGAATCTGGCCCCTGCGTCGCTGCCGGTGCTGAATGCGGGCGACTACCGGACGTATCTCTCCGATGTGCTCAGTTCGGGTGGCCTGTCTACACAGGCGTTGCAGGCCCTGCCGTACATGAACGACAATACCAGCTCGGGTGTCTATTACCAGTACCACAACAACACCGACTGGCAGAAAAAAATGTATAGCAACCGGCCGCTGAACGATATTTACCTGAAGGTGACCGGCGGGGATAACATTGCGAAATATGCCCTTTCAATCAACTACGCAAAGAACAATACGGCGCTGTCGGGCTCGACACTGGGTAAATACAGCACCCGCTTCAATGCCGACCTGAACCTCAGCGCACGGCTGAAAGGAAACGCCAACCTGAGTTTTTCGTACAACGAAGCCACAACAAAAGACCAGGGTTTTGCGCCACGCACGAATCCGGTGTACCTGTCGCTGGTGAAAGCGCCGATTCTGACCGATTACATGATGTCGGGAGCAGGGGTTGCCTCGCCGGACCTCGCCGATGAGGATATTTTTAACGTCAGCAATCCGTCGGCGATTTCGCAGCTGATGCAGGCCGGCTACAAAAACTACCGGTTTCTGGGCGCCATCGGCTTTCAGTACCAGCTGCGGCCGAACCTGATTCTGGGGACCAACGTCGGGGTGGTGTTTGATAAGGTAAAGGAAAACCGCTTTGTGCCGCGTCTGGGCGTGGTTGGCGATACGCTGAGCAATATAATTGTGAAAAATCAGCTTGGTTCGCAGACCAAACGCCTGTTCAATATCTCGAACGACACCTACCTGGCCTACACCAAAACCGTAAATTACTTCCACGAGTTTTCGGCGCGTCTGGGCATGCGTTTCCTGAACAGCAAGGTAGAGCAGGACCGGATTCTGGGCTATAACTCGGCAACGGATGAGCTGGTAAGTGTCGGAAACGGTACGCCGATTCTAAACAAAATCAGCGGCGGTATCGGTCAGTACAACTGGCTGAATACCTACCTGAACCTGAATTATGCGTTTGCCGACAAATACTTCCTGAGCTACAGCATGGCTCTGGACGGTTCGTCGCGTTTTGGCAAGTCGGTTGCGTCGGAGTCGGTGAGTCTGGGGGGGACCCCGTTTGCGGTGATGCCGGCGGTTTCGGCGGCCTGGCTTATTTCGTCGGAAAAGTTCATGGCTAACATGCCGTTTGACCTGCTGAAACTGCGGGCATCGGCCGGCCGGGTTGGCAACGATAACATCGGTAACTATTCAAGCCGCGAATACTATGTGGGCCAGAACCTGTTGGGAATGCAGGGGCTTGTGCGGGGGAACATTGCCAATCCAAACCTGAAATGGGAGTCGGTGACCAAAACAAACCTCGGCCTCGACGTATCGGTGCTGAACGAACGGGTAAGCCTGAGCCTGGATGTGTACCAGAACCGCATCAAGGATATGCTTATGCTGGAGAAGGTACCGGTTATTTCGGGCCTGTCAACGGCACTCACCAACAGCGGCGCCATGACAACCCGCGGGATCGAACTGGGTGTCAATGTGAAGGCCGTAAACAGTCCGTTGCTGAAGTGGGACGTAGGCCTGAATCTGGGACGCGCTGCCTCGGTCGTAAATCAACTGCCCGACGATAATGCGCTGACCCTGTTCGGCAACGCCACCTACATTACCCGCGTGGGCCAGGCCCCGAACCTGTTCTATGGTCACGTGTATCAGGGCGTGTTTGCCACCGATGCCGCCGCGGCTGAGAGCGGGCTGAAAATCCGGCAGAAAGACGGATCGCTGGTAGCCTTTAAAGGTGGCGATGCACGGTTCCTGGACGTAGACGGCAACAAAATCATTGACGACAATGACCGCCAGACCATCGGCAATCCGAATCCGAAACTGTTCGGCGCGCTGATGAACCGCGTATCATACAAGAACCTGACCATCGACGCACTCTGCACGTTTGTGTCGGGCAACAGCCTCTATAACTATACCCGCAGCGTACTGGAATCAGTGTCGGGCAGCAACAACCAGACGCAGGCGGTGCTGAACCGCTGGCGCGGGCAGGGGCAGGTGACAGACGTGCCGCGGGCAGCGCCGGGCGATCCGATGGGCAATGCCCGGTTCTCCAGCCGCTGGATCGAAGACGGGTCGTATTTCCGTGTACGGACAGTTTCGGCTTCGTATAACATCCCGGTTGACCGCGATATTCTGAAGTACGTGACCATCTACGCAGCGGCAAACAACCTCTTCACGGCAACGCGCTACCTGGGCTATGATCCTGAATTCAGTTCGACCAACAGCCTGTTCGGGCAGGGCGTCGACAATGCGCTTGAACCCGTTCAGAAGTCGGTTCAGCTGGGCGTTAAACTCGGGCTTTGATTTGACACGCAATCCGAAGACAAACATGACATTATCGTTTCAAAAAATAGCTGTGAGTGTGGCGCTGGCAACCGGTCTGGTGGCAGGTACGTCGTCGTGCTCAAAAATTTTCGACGTTAAGCCCACGGAAGTGTTGTCGGGCGAGCAGATGTACCGGAATATTTACGATGCAGATGCCGCCATTATCGGGTTATACGGCAAGTTCATGAATCTGGCTAAACAGCACGTGTTACTCAACGAGCTGCGGGCCGACCTGATGGACGTAACCGCCAACGCCGACGAGCAGCTCCGGCAGCTGAATAACCACAACGTGGTAGAAGGGAACGCCTATGCCGATCCGAAACCCTATTACGAGGTAATCCTGAACTGCAACGACATCCTGAAGAATTTCAAACTGATGCTCAGCCAGAATAAGATCAAGGCTGAGGAGTATAACCAGCGTTCGGCCGACGTGATTGCGCTGCGGACGTGGGTATATCTGCAACTCGGGATTCACTTCGGCACCGTGCCCTACGTAACGGATCCGGTCGAAACGGTCAGCGATCTGGCGACGTTGCCGAATGTAACGAAGTTGCCGCTGGAGAATCTGATAAAAGAACTGATTAAGACCATAGAAGCCATTCCGGCGGTCTATCGGGAGCCGTATACAAGCAATACCACACTGGTAACGCTGCCGGTTGACGGCTATCCGCTCAACAAGTTTTTTATCAATAAGCACATACTGCTGGGCGATCTGTACCTGTGGGATAACCAGTACCTGAAAGCCGCGCAGACGTACCGGCTGGTGCTGGAAACCGCTGCCCGCACGGGTGTTGATCCTAACTCGGAGGCATTTTATGCGACCTATAAAATCCACTATGCCGGTACAAACAACAATGATCTGGTGGTTGGCTATGCCGGTGGCGTGAACGATATCAATAAACTGGTCGATGCCAATAATCTGGGCTGGCGTTCGATTTTTGGCCGGAAAACAACGGAATCATGGTTCAACTACGAGTGGATCTGGTACCTGCCGTTCGACAAGAACTTCAATCCGGTAAACCCGTTTGTTGACTTGTTTTCGAATGTGAACGGCAGCTATCTGGTGCAGCCTTCGCAACAGGCGACCGATCTCTGGAATGCGCAGAAACAAACGAATAACTTCCCGTTTGATGCCCGCGGCCGGCTTACCAACAAAAATATGGGCGGCAATCCGGTAATCATGAAGTACCTCTACAGCTATGTTGACCCGGTGACTAGCCTGCCCATCGGGGCGTCGTTGCAGGAGAAAAACGGCCTGTGGCTGCTTTACCGGGCGGCAACGCTGCACCTGCGTTTTGCCGAAGCAGCTAACCGCGACGGTCGCCGGAAACTGGCCTATGCGTTGCTGAACAACGGTATTTCGAGCACATTCGACAGCAACCCGGCCAGTAAAGATCAGACTAACAAACAGGCGACCTTTGATGTGCCGCCATACGATTTCAACGCGCGGAACGGCGACGTGCCCCTGTTCCGTGAGCCGTGGTACCGCAACAACGGGATTCGCGGCCGGGCCCTGCTGCAACCGGTAGCCGTGGCCGGCGATAGCACCCTGTCGATCGAAAACTCACTGATCGAAGAGTCGGCCCTGGAGCTGGCATACGAAGGCCACCGCTGGCCGGACCTGGTACGGATTGCGCTCCGCCGCAACGATCCGGCGTTCCTGGCCGACAAGGTGTATGCCAAGCTGAAAAAAGCCAATAACCCGAATGCAGAAGCCGTCCGGAGCCGTCTGATGAACAAACAGAACTGGTTCCTGCCCTTCAGATGGAAATAAAATAACCGCCACGCTGTCTCTCTTTCAATGTTATCTTATCCCGCAAAAGCAGCGCCGGCCGGCGCTGCTTTTTGTTTTTTGTCATTCGGAGAATATTCTGGCCGGCTTAGCGGGTAAAATGGGGCACTAAGCGATAAATAATTGATTCCGGTCTTTAAAAATCACCATTTTGATGTGTGCTTTCTGTAGATTTGCTCGGTATGAGCTCCGCTAAATCGTATCGTCTGTCGGTGTGGCAGATCGCGCAACTGGCCTTTTTCGTGCTGGTTGTGTACTATCCCATTTTGCTCTACGTCAACCTGCCTGACCGCAGCTGGGACTTTCTGATGCAGGCCCTGCCTTATCTGCTCATGCAGGGCGGGCTCATGTTTCTGTTGTATTTCTTCTGGATCTTTATTGTCGAATGGCTGTTGCAAAAACTGGCCGACCGCTTCGGTGATCAGTTTTTGTTTGAGTTTAAATGGCCGGGTCAGCTGGTATCAATTGTGGTCGCCATCTGCTTTGCCATGTTCTTCAACGTAATTTTTCACCAGATCCGGCGGCAGGTTCTGAAGAATCCGAACCGGCAGGAGGCGGCCCGTCAGCAAATAACCGGCCGGCCCGGCCGACCGGATGCTAACCGGACAGACAAGCCCGCGGATGCCGCCAACGGCCGGAACCGGAACAATAATGGCCGCTGGGAGTTTTTCGAACGATCGAACAATGGACTGGCCGTGGTGATTATGCTTTCCATTTTTTACCTCGCAACTAACCGGCGCGCCAACCGCCGCATGAAAGATATTCAGGTGGAGGCCGAGCGGCTGGAAAAAGAAAATGCACTGGCCCAGTTCGCGGCCCTCAAAAATCAGGTCAGCCCTCACTTTCTGTTCAATAGCCTGAGCATTCTCTCGTCGCTGGTCTATGTCGATCCGGCGTTGTCGGAGCAGTTTATTGACCGGCTGTCGAAAGCATACCGCTATATTCTGGAACAAAAAGATAATGACCGTGTCTCACTCCGGACGGAGCTGGAGTTTATTCAGGCCTATATTTTTCTGCTGAAAATCCGGTTCGACGAGAAATTCAGCGTGGTCCTGGACGTGCCTGATCCGGTTGCTGACCAGAGCGCTATTGCGCCGCTGACATTGCAGCTGCTGATCGAGAATGCGGTCAAACACAACCGGATGACCAGCAAACAGCCCCTGGAAGTGCGGATTGAGGTAACCGGTAACGAGTTAGTGGTCCGGAACCGTATTCAGCCCCGCGATGATCATGAGCCGTCGACGGGTATTGGCTTGCAGAACATTATCAACCGCTATCACCTGCTGACGAATCAGCCTGTCTGGGTTGGTGAGCAGCAAGGCGAATTTGTGGTCCGGATTCCGCTGATTGCCCAGACGGTTGCCATTGCCTGATCCGTATAGTTAGTCACTCTATCACCCAATCGCCCAACCACTCAATGATCATGAAAGTAGTCATTATTGAAGACGAACGCCTGACCGCCAAACGGCTCGAAGGGCTGTTGCTCCGGTACGAACCGACCATCCGGGTGCTTGCTCAGCTGCCGTCCGTGGAGGAAGCCGTCGATTGGTTTTCGACCGTCGAAGCCGCCGAAGAGAAGCCCGATCTGGTGTTTATGGACATTCACCTGGAAGACGGGCTGGCGTTCCGGATCATTGAGCAGACCCGGTTATCAACGCCGATTATTTTCACGACGGCCTACGATGAATACATGATTAAAGCGTTTAAACTCAACAGTGTCGATTACTTGCTGAAACCGGTCAATTACGATGACCTGGTGGCCGCCATTGAGAAGTTTAAATCGTTCCGCGAGATTTTCGGCAGTACGGTGCCGGAGCCGGAAGCAAAGCCGGTGCAGACGCCGGACATGGATGCGTTGCTCAGGCTGCTGGCCCAGCCGCGGGAAACAAGCTACAAGGACCGCTTTATGATTACGATCGGGACCCGCATCCGGAGCGTAGGTGTCGGCGAAATTGCCTACTTCTTCCTTGAAGAAAAAATGGCTTTTCTGGTCACCAGAGATGGTGCGAACCTGCCCGTCGATTATACCCTTGACAAACTGACGCAACTGCTTGACCCAAGGCAGTTTTTCCGGGTCAGCCGCCAGTTTCTGGTGTCGCTCCCGGCCATTCAGGCCATTCATACCTATTCGGCCGGAAAGCTCAAGCTTGACCTGACGCCCAAAGCGCGGCATGAGGTATTTGTCAGCGGCGACCGGATCAGTGATTTTAAGGAGTGGCTGGGGAAGTAGATTAGCGCCGGAAAAACGGTATTTAGCGACCGGAAACCGGCATTCGGTGAAGTTGATTTCCGGAGGGAGTGGCCGCACCCCAACTTTGTGACATCAATCGTAAACAACCTTTGTCATGAAGACGGGACACTCCTTCACTACACAGATAACCTCAGTATCACGGAAATTAGTGGCTTCGGCCATCACCTGTATCGCGCTGACTGCCAGCGTATCTGCTTTCGCTCAACAAGCTGCCGGTCATCCACAAGCCGCCGCCGTTTCGGAGGTTGCCCCGAAAGGAACCGGTAAAATCAGCGGTGTGCTGACCGACTCAACCACCAAACAGCCGGTCGAATTTGCCACAGTTGCCCTGCTTAACGTAGCTACCGGCAAACCCATCGACGGAACGATGTCGGACGATAAGGGTAAGTTCACCATCGCCAACATTGCACCAGGCGCTTACCGCTTACAGGTCTCGTTCCTGGGCTACCAGAACAAGGAAACCAAAACCATCAACATTGCGAAGAGCACGGACCTGAACATCGGCGCGGTTCTGCTGTCGCCGGACGTCCGGACGCTGAGCGAAGTAACGGTGACGGCGCAGGCCTCGATCATCGAAAATAAGGTAGACCGGCTGGTGTATAACGCCGAAAAAGACATGACAGCGAAGGGTGGCGACGCTACAGACATCATGCGGAAAGTGCCGATGCTGACCGTTGACCTTGACGGCAACGTGAGCCTCCGTGGCAGCCAGAACGTGAAGGTGCTGATCAACAATAAGCCATCAACGATTGTCGCGAGCAGCGTGGCGGACGCGCTGAAACAGATTCCGGCCGATATGGTGAAGTCGGTAGAGGTGATCACCAGCCCATCGGCGAAATACGATGCCGAAGGTACGGCTGGTATCATCAACATCATCACGAAGAAAACGACGCTCGAAGGTGCTACGCTGAACGTAGACATGGGTGCCGGTAACCGGGGCTCAAACCTGGCCCTTAACGGCTCATATCGTCAGGGGAAAATGGGCTTCACGCTGAGCGGCTTTGGCCGGGCAATGTACAACGTGAAAGGCGCATTCAGCAATACGCAGACTACGCTCTCGCCGCTGGGCAACATCACAACGCTGCAATCAGCCAATGCGCTGAGCCACGGACAGTTCGGGACGTATCAGTTTGGCTGGGACTATGATATCGACAAAAATACATCACTCTCGGCCAGCGTCCGGTACGGCGTCCGGAACATGATTTCAACGCAGGACAACCTGCTGACCCAGACCTTCCTGCCCAACGTAACATCGCCAACACTGGCCGGCCGTGATGTAAAGACAACTAACCTGTCAGGCACACTGGATGCGAGCGTGAACTATACAAAGATTTACAAGCCGCAGCAGGAGCTGAGTATCATGGGGTTATATAGCCGTAATAACAACACCAACAACTTTGTGGCCGACCTGCTGAACGGTACGGACATGGAAACGATCACGGCCCGCCAGAAAAACAATAACCTCAGCTACAACCAGGAATCGACCTTCCAGCTGGATTATCAGACCCCGATTCAGAAAAATCAATTACTTGAAGTAGGAGCGAAAGGCATCTTCCGGCAGGTTGACAGTGACTACCAATACCTCACTGCTACCGCTACCGGCGATTATGTAGTGGATAACACGCGGCCGTCGAACAGCCTTAATTACGATCAGGATGTTGTGGCCAGCTACCTGTCCTACACCCTGTCGACAAAGAACAAATATACCCTTAAAGCCGGTGCCCGCTACGAATACACGTTTATCAACGCGGCGTTCGGGAATGAGCAAACCAAAGCGCAGAGCATTCCGAACTACGGTGTGCTGGTGCCAAGCCTGAACCTGTCGAAAAACATCGGCGGTACCAAAACCATCAAACTGGCCTATAACCGCCGGATTCAGCGTCCGGGCATTCAGTTCCTGAACCCGAACGTAAACGCCGCCAACCCGACCAACATCAGTGTGGGTAACCCGTACCTCTCGCCGGAACTGACCGACAACCTGGAGGCTGGTTTCAGCGGCAATATCAGCAAGATTTTTCTGAGTGCTACGCTCTATGCCCGTCAGACTAACAACGCCATCAGCAGTGTTCGGGATACGCTTTCGCAGAGCCTCAACGGCGTAACGCAGCAGGTGATTCAGACGTCGTACGCCAACATCGGTAAGCAGAACGCGGTCGGCCTGAACCTGTTCGCTAACGGCACATTTGCTTCAAAATTACAGCTGGGTGCCAGCTTCGATATCTACCACGTTGACCTGACCAGCAACAGCAGCAACCAGCTTTACGGGCAGTCGAACTCGGGCTGGGTCGTGGGTGGTCACCTGTTCTCGACACTGACGCTGGGTAACGGCTGGGCGGTACAGGCGTTCGGTGGCGGACGCGGTCGTCAGGTGCAGCTACAGGGTACACAAGGCAGTTTCATGTTCTACAATCTGGGTGTGAAAAAAGAGTTCGCCAACAAACGGGGCAGTGTCGGTCTGGTTGCCGAAAACTTCCTGAACAATCCGTATAACATCCGTACCGAAATCGCATCGCCGCTGCTGACACAAACCAGCATCAACAGCATGTACAACGCCGGTTTCCGGATCAACTTCAGCTACAAAATCGGTAAAATGAGCTTCGACGGATCAGGTTTCTCCCTGGGCAAAAAGAAGAAAAGCATTAACAACGACGACGTGAAAGGCGGCGATGATAACAGTCAGAGCCAGTCGGCTTCACCCCGCGGGTAATTAGTGAACGGAAGGAGTAAGTAGTAGTGTAGTGGTGGCACGACCGGCAGGCGAACCTGTTTAAGTCGTGCCACCACTCTTTTGTAGGCCACCACTTTTGATTTTTTTGCAGTTTTGCGGCGCAGAACAATCGCGCTATGAAAAGCACTACCCGATTTCTTATCATTGCCGGCCTGATGGCCCTGACTGGTTCCGTACAGGCGCAGTCAACCCCTAAAACTTTATTCGTTATTGTTGACGGTATTTCGTCGGATGCGCTTGAAAAAGTAGCGCGGCCCAATCTGGAGGCCATTGCCAAAGCGGGTGGTTACGCCCGTGCCTACGTGGGTGGCGGGAAAGGCACGTATTCGCAGACGCCGACGATCTCGGCCGTGGGCTATAACAGCCTGCTGACCGGCACCTGGGTCAACAAACACAATGTCTGGGATAACTCCATCAAAGCCCCCAACTACCACTATTGGACTATTTTCCGCTACTTCCATGAGCAGTACCCCGCTGCCCGGACGGCCGTTTTTTCGACGTGGCTCGATAACCGCACAAAGCTCGTGGGCGAAAATATGCCGGAAACCAACCACCTGCGGCTCTCGTATCATTTCGATGGGTTTGAACTCGATACGGTGAATTTTCCGCACGATAAAGACAAGCAGTACATCCGGCAGATCGACGAACGGGTGGTGAACGAAGCTACCCGGTACATCAGCGAACAGGGACCCGACCTGTCGTGGGTTTATCTGGAATACACCGATGATATGGGCCATCGCTACGGGGACAGCGAACAGTTTACGAAAGCCATTCAGCTCATGGACGATCAGATGGGCCGGTTATGGAAAGCCGTTGAGTACCGCCGGAAAGAGTTTAAGGAAGACTGGCTGGTGGTGATCACAACCGATCACGGGCGCGATGCCGTGGCGGGTAAAAACCACGGCGGGCAGTCGGACCGGGAGCGGAATACCTGGATGGTGACCAATGCGCACGGGCTGAATGTCAATTTCCGTCAGTCGGCAGAAGATAAGCCGGCCATTGTGGACATCATGCCCACCATTGCCCGGCACATGCAGGTGACGATCCCGAAAGAGCAGGCATTTGAGGTGGATGGCGTGCCCCTGACAGGGCCGTTATCATTGATAAAGCCCGTAGTCCGGAAGACAGATACACGGATTGAGGTCAGCTGGCTGCCGGTTGGTCCGGAAGGCAACGTAAAAATCTGGCTCACTACCACTAACCTGTTTGAAGAAGGCAAACAGGACCTGTACCGGCTGATGGCCGAGGTGCGCGTAACGGCCGGCAAAGCAACCATCGACGTATCGAAACTGCCGTCTAAATTCTACAAAATCGTACTGGAAGGCCGGCATAACACCATGAATCGCTGGATTGTGGAATAACGGGTTACGTTTTTGAGTAATACGCAGACAACCAATCCAAAAGGTATGTAGATTTGAGGCCATTGTAACGAAATATTGAAACCTCTATGAAACATTCACTTTGGCTGGCGCTGGGCATACTGGCCGGTACGCAGGTACTGGCTCAGCAACCCAATCCGGCAACGCCGCCTGCTCCTGAAAAACACCTGAAAAATATCCGTCAGCTGACCTTTGGCGGCAACAACGCTGAGGCTTATTTCAGCCGCGACGACCGCTATATTTCGTTCCAGTCGGATAACCCGAAATGGGGACTGGAATGCGATCAGATCTTTATGATGGATCTGAAAAAGGGCTTGCAGGACCCTAATGCGCGGCCTCCGTTTATCAGCACGGGACATGGGCGGACGACCTGCTCGTTTTTCATGCCCGACGGTAAGCATGTGCTTTATGCCAGTACGCACGAAGGGGGCGGGCATGCCTGTCCGGTACCGCCGCCGACGGGCCAGAAATACCTGTGGGCCATTTATGAATCGTTTGATATTTACATCAGCGACCTGAAGGGCAACATCAAAAAGCGGCTGACCAACACACCGGGCTATGATGCTGAAGCAACGGTTTCGCCGAAAGGAGATAAAATTGTGTTTACCAGTACCCGCGACGGCGACCTAGATCTGTACATCATGAACATTGATGGCTCAAACGTAAAGCGGATCACGCACGAACCAGGGTATGACGGCGGGGCGTTTTTCTCGCCCGATGGCTCGAAACTGGTCTTCCGGGCGTCGCGTCCGAAAACAGAGGCTGAAAAGCAGGAATACCTCGATTACCTGAAAAAAGGACTGGTGGCGCCGACAACTATGGAAATCTATGTCTGCAACGTCGACGGCTCGAACCTGCATCAGGTAACGAACCTGGGTAAGGCCAACTGGGCACCCTATTTTCATCCCGATGGCAAACGTATTATCTTTTCTTCGAATCACCACAGTCAGCGGGGGTATGATTTCCAGCTGTATATGATCAACGAGGATGGGACCGGTCTTGAACGGATTACGAACAACAGCATTTTTAACGCATTTCCGATGTTTTCGTATGATGGTAAACGGTTGATCTTTAGTTCGAACCGCGACAACGGGAATACGCGGGATACGAACCTGTTTATCGCCGATTGGGTCGATTAAGAACACATTCAGGCAGGCCCTCACTAATTGGATAGAGGGCCTTTTTTCTTTCTATCCTCATGAAACAGTTATTCACAACACTTCTTTCCCTGACTGTACTGCGCATGGCAGTTCCGGCAGCGGAGGCACAGTCTATTTCGGAGAAAAACCTACGGGAACACATTGGCTACCTCGCCTCTGATGAATTACAGGGCCGTGGTACATCGACCGACGGTGAAAAAAAAGCGGCTGACTATCTGGCGAAGCAGTTCAGAAAATATGGTCTGAAGCCGATGGGGACCGATGGCTATTATTATCCGTTTACGTTCAAAACCAACCCGAACCCGCACGATACTGCAACGGCTAACCTGCCGCTGCGCAATGGGCTGGACGTAGTCGGTTTTCTGGACAACGGGGCCGAAAACACGGTAATCATCGGCGCTCACTTCGACCATCTGGGCCTTGGTAAAGACCGTAATAGTTTACAGGCCAATTCGGAAGGCATGATCCATAATGGTGCCGACGACAATGCGAGTGGTACAGCGGGGATGCTCGAACTGGCGCGTCATTTTTCGCAGAATAAGGAAAAAGAACCCTTTAACGTTCTGTTTATGGGCTTTTCGGCCGAAGAGCTGGGGTTGCTTGGCTCTAAAAAATGGTGCGAAGCCCCGACCTACCCGCTTGAGAAGGTGAATTACATGCTCAACATGGACATGATCGGGCGGCTGAATCCCGATTCACGGACGTTGCTGGTATATGGCGTCGGGACATCGCCGGTATGGGTGACGGGCTGACATCTTCGTTGAAGATCGTGAAAGACAGTTCTGGCATCGGGCCGAGCGATCAGACGTCGTTTTATCTGAAAAATATTCCGGTCCTTCATTTCTTTACGGGGCAGCACGGAGATTACCACAAGCCAAGTGACGATGCCGACCGTATCAACTATGCCGGCGAGCGTGACGTATTGGAGTATATGCTGGCGGTCATCAACCAGACAAAAGACAAGGGCAAACTTGCCTTTCTGACTACCCGTAATACGAGCATGACCCGCTCGGCTTTCCGCATTACGATGGGCGTTATGCCCGACTATGCGTTCGACGGCGCGGGCATGCGCATTGATGGCGTGACCAACGGGAAGCCGGGGCAGATCGCCGGACTGCAAAAAGGCGATGTGCTCATACACATGGGCGATGACGACGTGAAAAACGTGGAAGGCTATATGAAAGCCCTCGCCAAAGTCAAAAAGGGTGATACCGTCAAGGTAAAGGTCCTGCGGGAAGGAGAAGGAAGTGGAGGTGACGTTTTAAGGGATGCCGGATGGTTGAGGTTAGTTGCTGGTTGTTCTGATTGTTGCTGGTGGTTGTTGGGGTGCTGTACGGAGTCAGGCTAATTTTAAACAAAAAATCCCGCAAACCACTTACCTTGGTTAATAGAACCACGTAATTCACTTATGCCTAAACGTATTATTTATTGGTTTCGGAATGATTTGCGGCTGCACGATAATGAAGGGTTGAACCGTGCACTGGAAAGCGCTGATGAAATCCTTCCCGTATTTGTTATTGATCCGCGCTGGTTTGGCCGGCATCCTGTGCTTGGCTTTCACAAAACCGGCATCTATCGGGCAGCTTTTTTACTGGAGTCACTGGCTGATTTGCGGCAATCGCTCCGGAGCCGGGGCGGGGAGCTGATTATCCGGACCGGCAACCCGGCCATGATACTGAGCGAGCTGGCAGAGGAACTGGATGCCGAAGCCATCTATGCCAGTAAGGAGGTGACGCAGGAAGAAACCGATCTGGAGTCGACACTGAGCAAGCGGCTGAAACCCATGAATATTGATCTGGAGCTCTTCTGGATGTCAACACTGTACCACGTCCGTGATCTGCCGTTCAGTATTGTGAAACTGCCGGATGTATTTACGGTATTCCGTAAACAGGTGGAGGAGCGGGCAACGGTGCGCGAAACCTGGCCCGTGCCCGATCAGATGCACTTTGTGAAAGGCATCGACGCCGGTGAAATTCCGTCATTGACAGAACTGGGCTTTGAGAATGCCGCCGTGATCGATCCGCGCGCTGCCATTCAGTTTAAAGGGGGAGAAACCGCCGCCCTGGCACGGCTGAAACACTATCTTTGGGATACAGATTCGCTCAAAGTCTATAAGGAAACCCGCAATGGTTTGCTGGGCGAAGACTTTTCGAGTAAGTTTTCGGCCTGGTTGTCGCTGGGCTGTCTGTCGCCGCGCTGGATTTATGACGAAGTATGCCGTTACGAAGACGAGCGGGTACGTAACGACTCGACCTACTGGCTTACCTTTGAGCTGATCTGGCGTGACTACTTCCGCTTTGTGGCCCTCAAGTATGGGACACGCCTGTTCAAACCGGCCGGCATTAAGTACGAAATGCACAAAAAGTGGATTCAGGACAAGGCGTTGTTTATGAAATGGGTTGACGGTGAGACCGGCATCCCGTTTATCGATGCCAATATGCGGGAGCTGAAACAAACCGGCTTTATGTCGAACCGCGGCCGGCAGAACGTGGGCAGTTTTCTGGTCAAAGATCTGGGAATTGACTGGACATGGGGAGCCGCCTGGTTCGAAAGCATGCTGACCGATTACGACGTATGCAGCAACTGGGGGAACTGGAACTATGTGGCCGGTGTCGGCAATGACCCGCGCGAAGACCGGTATTTTAACATCTACAGCCAGGCAACCCGCTACGACGAACAGGGGGCGTACGTAAAACACTGGCTGCCGGAACTGAAGCGTGTACCGGCCCGGAAGGTGCACCTTGTCTCAAACCTGAACCCGCAGGAGCAGGAGACATTCGGGGTGTCCATTGGCCGCGATTATCCGTCGCCGGTCATAAATCCGAACAAATGGATTAAAAAATGATTTACGTATCAAAAGCACCGATCAACACAAAATAGTCGGAATTGATTGGTAAGTTAACCACATTTGCTACCGGCAATTGCCACTCAAAAAAGCATAAAACTATGTCAAAAGGACTCATAATTTTCGTTGTCATCGCCCTTATTTTAGGCATGTACGGTTGTAGTTCGTACAATGGACTCGTAGAAAAGGATACAAAAGTTGAACAAGCATGGGCCAACGTGCAGACCCAGTACCAGCGTCGGGCAGACCTGATTCCGAACCTTGTCCGGACAGTACAGGGAGCTGCTAACTTTGAAAAAAGTACGCTGCAGGCCGTTATTGAAGCCCGTTCAAATGCAACATCCGTTAAGCTGACCGCCGACCAGCTGACGCCCGAAAATATACAGAAGTTTCAGGCTGCCCAGAACCAGTTAGGCGGGTCATTGTCACGTTTGCTGGCAGTAGCTGAGAGTTATCCGCAACTGCGGGCTACCCAGAATTTCTCGGATCTGCAGGCTCAGCTGGAAGGTACAGAAAACCGGATTACGGTTGCCCGTAATGATTTTAACGGGGTAGCAACGACCTACAATCAATCGGTCCGTTCATTCCCGAATAACATTTTTGCCGGCATTTTTGGCTTCCAGCGTAAGGGCTTATTTGAGGCTTCTCAGGCTGCCCAAAACGCACCGACCGTACAGTTTTAACGACCGAAGAGCTTAGCGTACAGAGCGTAGGGCATGGAGCATAGAAACCTTAGCGCTATGCCCCATGCTCTTTGCATTACCACTATGGAAAACGTAGTATTTACACCGGAGCAGCAACATCAGATTATGGAGGCGATCCGGGAAGCCGAACTGGCTACATCGGGTGAAGTACGGCTGCATGTTGAGGCTAAATGCCCGGAGGGCGATCCGGTTAAGCGGGCCATTGAGGTCTTTGCGCATCTGGGTATGCACCAGACGCGGGAGCAGAACGGGGTCTTGTTTTATCTGGCCGTCGACGACCGGAAATTTGCCGTTATCGGTGATAAAGGTATTAACGAAAAGGTACCGGCCGGTTTCTGGGACAGCACCAAAGACCTGCTCCGGCATCACTTCAGACAGGGGCAGCTTACCGACGGGCTGTGCCGGGGTATTGTCGAAGCGGGTTTGCAGCTCAAAGCCTTTTTCCCGCGGCAGGACGATGATGTCAACGAATTGCCCGACGATATTTCGTTTGCTTAGCCCACCCCGAAGCAGCATCGCTGTTTCGTCAACTTGTTTTTTATGAGCTTACTCGCAAATAAATCATTGGTACGGTTGCTGGGAGCAGTGTTACTGACACTATGTTCTCTGTTACCGGTATGGGCGCAGGATAAGCCGAACGATGCCGTTATCCCTGACCGGCCGAATCCGCCGCGGTTAGTAAACGACTTTGCCGGCATGCTACAGCCCTCAGAGCGCTCGCAGCTGGAGCAGAAACTGCGGACCTACAACGACTCTACGTCAACGCAGATCACGATTGTTATTGTCAAGACGACCCAGCCCTATCCCATCGGCGATTTTGCCTTTCAGGTAGGACGGAAATGGGGCGTTGGCCAGAAGGGTAAAAACAACGGGCTGGTACTGGCCTGGGCTACGGATGACCGTAAGATTTACCTCGCTACCGGTTATGGACTCGAAGGGGCTATACCGGACGCCGTTGCTAACCGGATTATCAAAAACATCCTGTCACCGGCGTTCAAACAGCAACAGTATTATCGGGGACTTGACGACGCGACGACCGAAATCATCAAGCGTGCCAGCGGCGAATACAAGGCCGAGGAATCATCGGATGACGGCGGTGGGGGCGGCCCGTTTTTCTTCTTTCTGATCTTAGGAATTATTATCCTGATTGTCATCATCAGCCGGCGTAACGGCGGTGGCGGTAACCGCTACCGGGGTGGTGGCGGCGGTCCGATTTTCTTTCCGCCAACGACCTACTCCGGCTGGGGCAGTTCATCCGGCGGTTGGGGTGGCGGCGGCAGCAGCGGCGGTGGCTTCGGCGGTTTTGGCGGCGGCAGCTTCGGCGGCGGCGGCGCCGGCGGTGATTATTAGGGAGCTAAATTGTTCAGTTACTTTTTTTGATTGAATAGCAGCTATTGTAAAATACCCCTCTCCTGATTTCAGGAGAGGGGCAGGGGTGAGGTTGCTACTGTTTCCTGATCACCACATCATCTACATAAAAAACAGCCCGCGTCACCGGTTCGTCTGCACCGGCCAATGGCGGATGGGGATCTTCGTTCGGCGTTTTCCGGTTTGGTAAGTCACGGTAAGGACCCGTACGAAGCGATAACCGTTCTACCGATTTAACTGCCTCCGCCAGCGCGGCATGCTCAACTACTTTTTTACCGTTAATAATCACATCAAACCAGCCACCGGACAACTGCGCATGCACGGTCAAACTGATCGTATACCATGTTCCCGCCTCATAGGGCTGCACGATTTTTTCAGTACCACCGTCGGTCACCACAATATGGCCTTTGTCGTCAAAACGCAGGCGGACAGGGCGGTTGCCGTAGCGGTCGGTCAGGTCAATATCGAGCATTCCTGCCTGCTGCTGTGCCGGTGAAACGGACAACGAGCAGGCAATGTGGCTACCTTCTTCAAAGACCCGGATGGCCCGCGCATAGTCGTACGGATCTTTATCAGCCAGTTCGAGGCATTTACCGGCTTTTTGAGGTGTGTTTACTACCGTTACGGGTGCCCATTGCGGTGCATACAGGTTCCAGTCCGGTACATTGCCGTTCAGCGCCAGCCCATCAAACGAATCGTTGACTGCGCCCTTTACTTCGTAGCGGACGGGTACAGGAATGCGGCTGATCCAGATGTCCTCCTTATTCATACTGTACGACAGCCACATGTCATTGCCGGGCGGATTGCCGTTGCCTTCTTCAATGCCGCGCATGTAACAGGGGCCGAAATCTTTCCAGCGACCGAAGAAACGCCTGGGTGGTACCTCGCCCTGAACCAGCAGCATGTTGTCGAAAATAGCTCCGTCTTCGCCGGTGATAATTACCAGCGGAAACCGGTGCTCGTCCATCTCAACCGGGTTGTAACAGATCGCATAACGCCCGTCGCCGGTCTGTTGCCCCCATTGTTTACCACCCGCCATGGTGAGCGTCGGCACCTTGACCGGCGCCGAAAACGTAGTGCCTTCATCAGCCGACAGGGCTGCTTTTGACCGTTTCCAGAGTGCGACGACCTGTCCGTCTTTGCGGTGGTAATACGAAAGCGCCTGAATGTCGAGCGATTTGTCCAGATTATTTTTGTAAAACCCGTCGAGCCCGTTGTCCTCTTCCCGCCATTGCAGTGTCATGAGCTTATTGTTCAGCAGGTAGTCGCAGGCCTGAACAAAGCCTGCATCCTCTGATCGCTGGTAGAAGGGGTAGGTAGTATTTTTCTCTGTCCATTGTGTACCGTTTACCGCCTTGTGGCTGCTGTAGCGGATAAAATAAATAGGCCCGAACGTACCGTCTTTATAGGCTTCGCGCACGACGCGGCCAATGCCACCTTCCCGGAACGGTTCTTCGGCATGAGCATAAAATCCCAGAACGAGCAACCGGCCGTTAGGGGCCGTATAAAAGCCCATCCGCTGATGCATCATATAGCCTTTCGACCCCTTGGGTACTTTAACGCCTTTGGGTGCTTTGTAAGGG
Source organism: Arsenicibacter sp. R0_47 (assembly GCF_057652235.1). Lineage (NCBI taxonomy): Bacteria > Pseudomonadati > Bacteroidota > Cytophagia > Cytophagales > Spirosomataceae > Arsenicibacter > Arsenicibacter sp. R0_47. The sequence continues at coordinate 848,785 of NZ_JBYFCJ010000001.1, forward strand.
GGAAACACAACGGTTGGTTGACGCCAGGTCCGTCCGTCGGGCGAGGTGACGATCAGTGTCTGACCAGGTGCAATGTGCTCGTCGGCCGGGTTGCTGAGATACTGCTGATAAAAGGTGTTGTTCCAGTAGCAAAGGTTCGAGGCGTGGCTGTAGGTCCAGCCAAAACCGTCGGCCAGTTCCGGATGTGTCCGGTTGACACGGAGCGTTTGCCGGCTTTCAACGCCGATGGCATAGCGCAGCCGCCCTTCATGCACCTGCGGATCAGCACTGACGCCACCCACGTAGCGCACCGGTTCGTGGATGCTGCCGGTCTGGCCAGAGACGGTCTGCAGCCCTGAAAGCAGTAAAAGGCCGCCCGCGTATAGTTTTTTCATGCGTTATGGATCGTAGTTGTACAGAATACTGTCATTGGGGCTATTCAGGCTAATCATCCGTCAGGATACTGCTGCGATGCAAACAAACGTACCGCTACGACGTTATACCGCCATGTCCATCGTTACAGTAACTGTTTTACAATACCGGAAAGGTGCCCGGTTCAGGGCATTCGGCAATATGGGACGCTTTCTGATGAAGCCTTTTCAGGCATCCGGATTACGATTTCAGAAGCTCCTCGGAAGTGGCCGCAACTTCGGCGTAGTGCCTGACTTCACACAATATGTTTTTCTGGGTGTCTGGGACTCCATGGAGCAGGCGCAGGCGTTCCGGCAATCCACAGAAGCCGGTTGGCTGTTGCAGGGTACATCCGCTACCGGCACCCTATACCTGCGTCCGTTCCGTTCGCACGGCAACTGGGACGGGCAGAACCCGTTCATGACTAACCCGCTGCCCGACGATCATCAGCATGGGCCTGTTGCGGTGCTGACCCGCGCCACCATCCGCTGGCGGGCGCTGCCGGATTTCTGGCGGCATGTGCCACAGGCCCGTCAGATGCTGCAACACCATCAGGACCAGCTGCTCTTTGCGCTGGGGGTGGGCGAAAAACCGCTGGTGCAGCAGTGTACGATCAGTATCTGGCGCGACGGAGCGGCTATCAATCAGTACGCATATCGGCAAAGCGGGCATAAGGAAGTTGTGCAGCGCACGCGTCAGCGACGCTGGTACAGCGAAGAATTGTTTGCCCGATTCAGCGTAATCGCCGCCGAAGGACCGGTTTTTCAGGAAATCGGCATGGAACTTGCTCGGTAGCGTAGGGCAGGGGGGCAGGAGGCTGAGGGCGGAGAGCTTAGGGTATAGAGTAAAGGGCAGAGAACACGGAACTCCCTGCACTATGCTCTCCGAACTATGCTCTGCGCCCCACATTCTTAGCGCCCTGCACACCAGTACTTTACGAAACCTTTTGTTTCTATTTGTAAACCAGCAAGGAAAATTGTTATTTTGCGGTTCTAAATGTTGTTCAAACCGAGATGTCGTTAATTAACAAAATCAGAGAACGATCTGGTATCGCTGTCGCGATTGTGGCCATTAGCTTGATTCTTTTCATTGTAGGGAGTGACCTGATGATGGGACAAAACTCGCTATTTGGCGGAAATAGTCAGAAAGTAGGAGAAATCAGCGGGCAGACGATTGATTATCAAGACTTCAATTTAAAAGTAGATCAGCTGCGTTCAGAGTACGAGCAGCAAACCGGCCGCGCACCTGCCGAACAGGATATGATTCAGATTCGGGAGCAAGCCTGGAATCAGTTAGTCTTTGACATTGCCTATCAGGAAGAATTCGACAAGCTCGGTCTGAAAGTGTCGCCGGATGAACTGTTTGACATGGTACAGGGTAAAAACATCAGCCCGTCTGTCCGTCAGGCATTCACCAATCCGCAAACGGGTGTGTTCGACAAAAACCAGATCATCAGCTACCTGAAAGGGATGCGTAACCTGCCGCCTCAGCAGCAGGCTGCCTGGGCCAGCTTTGAGAAAAACCTGAGCTCTGACCGTCTGCGCGAGAAGTACGAAAACCTGATGCGTTTATCGGTATTTGCTACCTCGGCGGAAGCTAAAAAAGAATATGATGCACAAAACAGCAAAGCGGACGTTAAGTTCCTGTTTGTGCCTTACTATACCATCAACGACACAACGGTAAAAGTTACCGACTCACAGCTGAAGGATTATCTGGGTAAACACAAGGATGAGTATCCGGGTGCCGACAGCCGTTCAATGCAGTACGTAACGTTCTCGGTAGTTCCGTCGAAAGAAGACAGCGCCGGCCTGTACGACGAGATCAAAACGCTGGCCCGTGGTTTAGGTGCTGCGAAAAATGACTCTTCGTTTGCTATCGTAAACTCCGATGTGCGTCTGCCGCTGTACATGACAACCGGCGAAATTCCGGAGCAGATCCGTACGTCACTGAGCACATTTGCGCCGGGTGGTGTTTACGGTCCTTTCCGTGAAGCCAACACGTACTTCATCGTAAAATACGGCGGAACGAAAAAAGACACAAGCTACACAGTACGTGCCAGCCACATCCTGATCCGTCCGACAGCTCAGACCGATTCGGCAAAAGCTCAGGCCCGCCGTCGTGCGGAAGACATTCTGAAGCAAATTCAGGGTGGTGCCAGCTTCGAAGCACTTGCGCAGGCTAACAGCGCCGATGGTTCAGCACAGCAAGGTGGTGACCTGGGTTATTTCAAAGACAATGGCCAGATGGTGAAGCCGTTTGAGCAGGCAGTTTTTGCGCAGAGCGGCACAGGGTTGTTACCTAAAGTAGTAGAAACTGATTTTGGTTTCCACATCATCAAAGTAACAGAAGCTAAAACAAATACACTTTATCGCCTGGCTACGGTTGGTAAAACGATCACACCAAGCCAGATTACACGTGATGAAGTATTGCGTAAAGCCGATCAGTTTGCTTCTGAAGCCCGTACGAAAGACGAGTTCATGGCGAAAGTGAAAGAAGATAAGTCTCTGGTTGTTGCTACAGCAGACCGGATTCCGGAAAGCGCTAATACCGTGAACGCCCTGACGGATGCCCGTCAGCTGGTTCGCTGGGCATTTGACGACAAAACAGACCTGAACGCCGTATCGGAACCATTTGATCTGGGTGAACAATATGTAGTGGCTGTACTGACCGGTAAGAGCGACAAAAACAACGTATCAGTTGATGACTACCGCCAGGAACTGACTGCTAAAGTTCGTAACGAACTGAAAGCTGAGCAGATCATCTCGAAATTAGGTGCTGCCGGCGGTACACTGGAAGCCATTGCACAGAAGTATGGTTCAGGTGCCTTGGTAGAAGATGTAACGGATGTGAATCTGGCAACAGGCTTCCTGCGCAGCGCCGGTGTTGACCCGGTAGCATTGGGTAAGGCCTTCGGTCAGAAAGCCGGTAAGCGTTCTAAGCCATTCGCCGGTGAAGCTGGTGTACTGGTACTGGAAACAACACGCGTAACACCTGCTCCTGCTGTTGCTGATTACGCCGTGTACAAAAACATGCTGCAGCAGAATGTATCGTCACGGACTGGTTTCTACATCAACGAAGCTATCAAAGACGCTGCTAAAATCGAAGATCGCCGCGCTAAATTCTTTTAATCAGCGCCGGATATAAATATAACAGAAAGGCCCCGTCTCAATTTGAGACGGGGCCTTTCTGTTATATACCTGCTGTTAGCAAACGCCTTTCAGTGGCGTCAGATAGTACTTATCCGTGAATCTGCTCCGTGAGATAAGCCGTCAGACCTGCCAGTGCTCTGGCGCGGTGGCTGATCTTATTTTTCTCCTCCAGCGACATTTCGGCAAAGGTGCGGTCAAAGCCATCGGGTACAAATACCGGATCATAGCCGAAACCACCGCTGCCGCCTGGCGCCGTCCGGATAGTACCCTCGACCACACCTTCGAACTGATGTTCCACACCGTGCAGAATCAGCGTAAAGACCGTCCGGAAACGGGCACGGCGGTTGGTAACACCCGTGAGGTTTTTAAGGAGTTTTTCGATGTTTTTCCCGTGGTCGCGGGTTCCGGAATAAAACGCAGAATCAACGCCCGGCTCGCCGTTCAGGGCATCTACTTCAAGGCCTGAATCGTCGGCAAAGCACGACACACCGTAGTGTTTATAGACATATTCTGCTTTCTGGCGCGAATTCCCCGGGATGGTACCGGAGGTTTCAGGAAGTTCTTCATTACATCCGATTTCCTGTAAAGTCTGAAGTGTGAAGGCGTTCCCTAAGCCGTGGGCTACTTCTTCAAGCTTGTGTGCGTTGTTAGTGGCAAAACAGAGTGTCATAGTGGAAATAAAAAAAGCCGTTCGTAAAACTACGAACGGCCAGGGAGATTCCGGATTTAAATTTATTTTGAGCTCAGTACTCTGATTTCAAAAACAAGCGGAGCGTATGGAGGAATAGCCGTTGTGCCTGAGCCGCTGCCTGCAATACCATACCCGACGGTTGATGGCAGAATGAGAATAAATGTTTCCCCTTTCCGGACGAGCGGCAGGGCAATATCCCATGCTTTAATAACAGACCCTTCGCCGATTTTGAACGAAAAGGCATTGGTGGAGTCCTGACGGCTGTCAAACTGCGTACCATTCAGCAATTTCCCTTTATACAATACAGAGGCTGTCTGGCCAGTTTGTGCAAGGGCTGAATCCGGTTTCGCCGAGGTTACCGCAATGCGGATACCTTCGTCGGTTTTTTTAGTAACCGTCAGCTTATTTGCCGCAATGTAGTCTTCAATCTGCTGGTCTTCGGTGCGGATATTCACAACGCGCACGTCATAGCGGATGGGTGAGTACTGAGGCAGGAGCAGTGTGCCAACACGACCGTTATCCAGGTAAGACGGAACCAACAGGGTAGCGGCTTCTCCCTTCCGGAGGCCTTTGCCTTTTACGGTACCCGAGTTAATAATGCCGTCGTATAGACCGGCTGTAATACCGGTATACACACCCGCAATAAATTTGTTCGGGAGGTTGGCGGCAATTTCTGTACTGTCGACAATGGTACCGTCGAGGCGACGGGCAATGAAATGGTATTGTACTTCGTCGCCGGTCGCCGCCGTTTGCGCTGTCGGAAGCGAAGTAGTTACCATGTAGTAGGTACCGACATCCGTCTGCTGGATTTTATCCCGCAGCCCGTTTTTATCGATATACTGGTTTATTTCAGCATCATTCTGCCGTTTGTACCGTTCGGTCAGTGCTTCATCTGCCTGCTCGCATCCCCAAAGGCTGACAGCGAATCCTGCCAGAAGCAGCAGCTTCGTATGTATGTTTACTCGTAAAGGCATGTTTGCTTAAAGTTGGTAAGCATAACGGGCGAACAAGGCGGCAGTGAGCCGGTTATTCGCCCGTTTGATATAACGAAATTGCACACCGGATTGGTGCCTGAACGCCCGGAAATTAACGACCTTGCGGTGCTCCCTGCGGTGCACCTGCCGGAGCCTGACCAGCGGCCGGAGCCTTCTGGACATTCACCAGATCTACATCGAATACCAGGACTGCGTTGCCCGGGATTGCCGGAGGTGACCCCTGCGGACCATAGCCCATTGTCGACGGGATAACCAGTGTTGCTTTTGTGCCTTTTTTCAGCTTCAGGATGGCATCGTCCCAGCCCGGGATAACCATACCAACGCCGATCTGCAGCTGAATCGGCTGACCGGTTTTCTGTGATGAGTCAAATACCTTACCATCCAGCAATTTGCCGGTGTAGTGAATAGTAACCGCATCACCACGTTGTGGCTGCGGGCCTGTGCCGTCCTGCGTAATGATGTAATACACACCATTTTCGGTTTTCTGGGCTTTTCCGGTCAGGTTGTTTTTCGCCAGGTAATCCACGATTGCCTTGTCGTCAACGCCTTTTTGCTTGCCCATGGCTTCAGCCTCTGACTTGCGGTACTCTTCTTCGCTCTGTACGTTCAGGATCTTAACGTTGAAAGCGATATCCGAACCTTTAGTCACGCCCGGAGGCATTGGCTGCATGGCACGGCCAAACAGGGAGTCAGCACTTACGAAGAATGTTGCGCTGTCGCCTTTGGCAAGCATAGCCAGACCTTCTTCAAAACTGCCTTTAAACGGAGGCACCTGCAGCATCAGTTTCAGCGGAGTACCTTCTTTGTGCGTATCACGCAACACAGAATCCTTGCTGTTTTTCAGCGTCAGGTGGATTGTCATGACATCGCCGACTTTGGCTTTGCGAGCATCAGTGTTCTGGTCGTGCAGCTGGTATTTCAACCCTGTATCACTAACCTGAACGCGGTCTTTTCCGCAGGATGCCAACACGGCCATCAACAAAGCGGCTTTTCCGAGGTCTTTTAAAAACATGAATTGGGAATTGGTTTATTGTAATCGTTTAATGCGTTTCAAGTAATTGCTCCTGATACATCGGTAGTACTGACAGCAGCCAGTCTTCGGTTTCGGCCAAGGAAAGCCGGGAGCGTCCGCCGGCAGCATTCCGGTGTCCGCCACCGTTGAAATGACGGCTGGCCAGATCACGAACCGAAAAATCACCGATTGACCGGAAGGAAATCCGGATTTCGTCACCGCGGTCAATCAGGATCGCAGCGCCGACAACACCCTCTACCGACAGTGCATAATTGACCAGCCCTTCCGTATCCCCGGTTTTAGACCGGAAGCGTTTCAGCTCACTGTCCGACAGGGTGATGTAGGCAAATTTGTATTCCGGCAATACGCGCAGTTTTTCATTCAGCACATAACCCAGCATCCGCAGCTTCTCCAGCGATACGTTGTCGTAGATCTGCCGGTGAATGTTACTGACATTAATCTTCCGGTCGACCAGGAAAGCTGCCATGCGGTGTACATCGCCGGTTGTCGACGGATGCCGGAAGGAGCCGGTATCCGTCATCAGCCCGGCATACAGGCATTCAGCAATCGACATATCGATCAGATCGAGACCGCCCAGTTTGTCAATGAGGTAAAAGATCAGTTGCGCCGTAGCCGCCGCCGTAGGGTCCCAGTAGCCGAAATCGGTAAACGATTCAGGTTCCAGGTGGTGGTCAACCAGAATTTTTTTGGCACGCGACTGGCGGACCATAGGCCCCAGCTCGCGGATACGTTCAATGCTGGAGAAGTCGAGACAGAATATTATATCGACTTCGTCCATCAACTGGCTGATGGCAACACGGGCTTTTTCCTCAAACGCAATGACCTCGTCATTACCCGGGAGCCAGTGTAAATTCTGCGAATAATCGGTTGGTGTGACCACTGTCACACGGTGCCCCCGTTTCTTTAAGTAACCCGCCAAGCCCAGCGACGATCCCATGGCGTCGGCATCCGGGTTTTGGTGAGTGGTAATCAGGATGGATTGCGGCTGTTTAAGCAGGTCGCCAATCGCTTCAATATCTTGCATACACAGACGGCCTTGGCCGAAAATCAATCGCCAAAAATACGAAGATTTCTGGTCTCAACAGCATCTTGCCCGGAGTTTAGGAAATTGTACGGGAAAAGTGCCTACCTTTGCAGCCAAATAAAATTTGGCATTCAACCATGGCAACTAACCGTACATTTACGATGATCAAGCCGGACGCCGTTGCTGACGGCAATACCGGGGCAATCATCAAAATGATTGAAGAAGCTGGTTTTCGCATTATTGCGTTGAAAAAGACGCAGTTAACCAGCGATCAAGCCGGGAAATTCTATGCTGTACACAGCGAACGCCCGTTCTATAGCTCACTTTGCGCGTACATGTCGTCGGGCGCGATTGTTCCGATGATTCTGGAAAAGGAAAACGCCGTAGCGGACTTCCGTACGCTGATCGGAGCGACAAATCCTGCACAGGCAGCCGAAGGAACTGTCCGGAAACTGTTTGCAAAATCGATTGAAGCAAATGCCATTCATGGCTCAGATTCAGACGAAAACGCGGCTATTGAAGGGTCATTCTTCTTTGCCGGCGTGGAACAGTATTAAAAAATGACAGGAAGGGACGAATGGAGGCCGGACCTTGCCGGATACCGTTTGTCCCTTCCCGTACCAGATAGCGTCTGGCTACTCATATACCTTTTCCCCCTTCTTAAGCCAGATACCCCACGCCCGCGAATAGGCATGGACGCGGTTGGTGGGCTGACCCTGCCGGTCAACGACAGGATTCCCCTGGTTCACCCATTCAAAAATGCTCCCATAGAGGTTGTAAACGTGTTGAAAACCGGCAGCGCGCAGCTTTTCGCCGACTTTTTCGCTTCGGTACCCTACTGAGCAATAGGTGACGATAACCGCGTTCTTCGGAATATCTTTCACACGGTTAATGTCAAAATCATCATAGCCTACCCAGCGCGCGCCCGGCAGGTGACTGACAGCATATTCTTTTGGCTCGCGGGTATCGAGCAAGACCGGATGCTGCATTTTCTTCAGCTCTTCACAAGACACCAGCGGTACTGTTTTGCTGTACAGCGTTTCAAGCAGTACTTTGTAAGCCTTGCTGTCAACCTGAGCGGTTGCAGGTTGGATTGAAATCAGGATTGTGCTAATAACCAGTTGCCATCGTTGAGCTGCCATATCGGAGTTTAGTTACTGTTGAGCCGAATGTGCGCTGTTATAACTAACGCGTGCTCTTCATCAAATTCAGTTAAGGTTTTTCGTTGCCGGTGGGAAAACTGATATCCTGTCTCAAGGGCAACGTATTTACTGAAAGTATGGCCCATTGCCAGCTGACTCCGGTTAAGCTCAAACGGATGCCCGTTGGCATTGGCAGGTGTCCCTGTCCATAATGTTTCATTCCAGATATACCCGTAGAAAGCAGGTGTAAAATTATGTCTCGCCATGATTCGAAATCGCCAGCGACCGCCGGCAGGAGCGTCTGTATACCGTCTGTATTCGTAACCACCACGTATACGCAGGAGGTTATCACGCCGCAAGGTCTTGTTCCATTCAAGCAGTAAGGAAGGCCGGAATTCGCGGACCATGCTGCGGCTGAAATCACTTTCCTTGCCCAAGGCCGGATAGGAATTAAACCAGCACAAGGGCCAGGCAGTAAGTGTCCATTCGCCTGTTCTGTAAGCAACACCTGCCCGATAGGCATAAGCCAGAGGACTGCTCAGCGGATTTAACAGATGGCTGTGCGGGTTACTCTGACGTCGGTAATGACCTTCTGCCAGGATGTTCCAGGAATTGTTGAGTGTGTATGAAGGCGCTATTCTTACCCATGCCGCCGTATGGTTGTAATGTTGCGCGAGTAATGGACTACAGAATAAAATAAGAACCGGTAAGGTAAACGATTTTTTCAATGACAAGTTACTATAAATCAGCACACAATATAAACCGGCAAATATAAAAATTTTATGAAAAAAGTGTTAAAATGTTGAATAATTACGCTAAAATTTAGGGTAACATACTAAGTTTATATATTTTTAGAATTCGTTTAAATCGAGTTCGCGTCCGTTTTCATTGTTTTACCGTACCAAGTACCCATGAGGAAAAGACTGGTCCTACTGATGTCTGCATGTTTTTTGTTGACAATCAGCTTGTTGACAGCCTTTGGTCTGAATATGACGACCAATCGCCTATGGACAGACATACTCATACCCAAAAAAGCCCGTAAAGTTGCTGCCAGACACCTGGTTGTGAAACGAGTGCCGGTTGCGCCTGTTGCTGTAACGGCGCCGGTCCGGATTGCACAACCTGTTGAAGTGCTGATGATCGACGATAGCGGCCGGCATTGGGTTGATAGTGTTTTCCAGACAATGACTTCTCAGCAGAAGGTAGGTCAGTTTTTTATGGTGGCGGCCTTCTCCAACCGCAGCGTGAACCACCGTGTCTATATCGAACACCTAATCCAGACGTATCATATCGGCGGTTTGATTTTCTTCCAGGGCGGACCATACCGTCAGGCAGTTATGACCAACCGGTGCCAGAGTCTGTCCAGAATTCCGCTCCTGATCGGTATCGATGGGGAATGGGGGCTGGGTATGCGGCTTGACAGTGCGATGGATTTTCCGAAACAGATGGCGCTGGGAGCGATCCGGGATAACGGGCTTGTTTACCGCATGGGTGAAGAAATCGGCCGGCAGTGCCACCGGTTAGGCATTCATATCAACTTTGCGCCGGTTTCCGATATCAACAGTAATCCGGCTAACCCCGTGATTGGTATCCGGTCGTTTGGCGAAACCAAGGAAAATGTCGCCATCAAGGCCTCGGCCTACATGAAAGGCCTCCAGAATAACCGCATTATTGCCACCGCCAAACACTTCCCCGGCCATGGCGATGCCAGTACAGATTCGCATCATACCCTCCCGATTATCAGCCGCTCTTCCGAGCAGCTCCGTGATATTGACCTCTATCCGTTCCGGAAACTGATTGCCGACAGCCTGATGGGCGTGGTAACAGGGCACCTGCACGTGCCGGTTGTGGATAACCGCCCGGCCTTGGCGGCTACGTTGTCCGAAAAAGTAGTGACTGAGTTGCTTAAAAAAGAGCTCGGCTTCCGCGGACTGGTGTTTACCGATGCCCTGAATATGGGAGGGGTGAGCCGCTCCGGCCGCGCTGTCGATGTAAATCTGCGGGCGCTCATCGCGGGCAACGACATTCTGCTGTATCCGGAAAATGTGAAAGATGCGGTTCACGCCATCCTGAACGCGGTGCAGCAAGGCGTAATTTCACAGGAGTTTATTGACGAAAAAGTAAAGAAAATTCTGCGGGCGAAGTACTGGGCCGGTCTGCATCAGTATAAACCAATTGCGCTGGCTAACCTGAACAAAGATCTGAATTCGCCGGAAGCCATGCAGCTGAAACAGGAGCTGTGTAATCAGGCGCTGACCGTTGTCGAAAACCAGGAAGCTGTGCTGCCGCTGACGAAGCTGGATACGCTGAAACTGGCCTCCGTCGCAATCGGTATTGACCCGCAGAACGCGTTCCAGAAATCCCTGAACCAGTATGCTCCGTTCCGGAGTCTGGCTTATCCCGAGAAACCGGTGACCGAGGCCGAAGCCAATAACATTGTGGCGCAGGTGGGCGATGCCAATATGGTGGTAATGAGTTTTCACCGCATGAGTGAGTCGGCATACCGGAAGTATGGCATCAGTCAGGGTTCACTGAATGTGCTTACCAAATTACGGGAAAAAGGAATCCGGGTGATTGTGGCTGCTTTCGGATCGCCGTATAGCATGAGTCAGTTTGCGGCTGCAAATGCCATTGTCTGCGGATACCAGGATTTTGATGAAATGCACCGCGCGGCGGCCGAAGTGATTTTTGGTGGTCTGGCGGCAAAAGGCGTATTACCCATCTCAATCGGTGACTGGCGGAAAGCCGGCGATGGCCTGAAAGTGGCGCCAAACGGCCGGCTGGGCTATGGTACGCCGGAAAGTGCTGAGATGAACTCCGCCAAGCTGCTCCAGATTGATAAAATGGTGCAGCAGGCAATCAAGGATAAAGTGGTGCCCGGCTGTCAGGTGTTGATTGCCCGTAAAGGCACCATTGTCTATAACAAGAATTTCGGAACACTGGCTTACAACAATCCGGAGAAAGTTACGTCGGAAACCATTTATGATCTGGCTTCGGTAACCAAAGTGCTGAGTACGCTTCAGGCGGTAATGTATCTGTACGACCAGAAAGCCATTGACCTGACGCAGAAAGCGTCCTTCTACCTGCCCGAACTACGGGGTACCAACAAACAAAATATTACGGTTCAGGATATACTCTGGCATCAGTCGGGATTGATTTCGTCGTATTCTACCATCTGGGACCGTACCCGTACAGCCGGCGGCGTGCTGAAACCGGAGTACTACAGCAAAACGCCGGACAGCGAATATACCTTGCAGATTGCCGCGAATCTGTGGGCTAAACCGGCGCTGAAAGATTCGGTCTGGAAATGGGTAATTCAGTCGCCGATGTCAAAGAAGATTGAAGACGGGAAGCCGGCTTATGTCTACAGCGACCTTGGCTTTCTGACCCTACAGAAAATTGTGGAGCGTGTCAGCGGGCAAACGCTGGACAAGTTCATGGACGAGCGGTTTTACAAGCCCATGGGCCTGTCGGTGATCGGATTTACACCGCTGCAACGCCTGGTATACCCGCGTTGCGCGCCGACAGAACTGGATACTTACTTCCGGCATACGCTCCTGACCGGTACTGTACACGATCAGATGGCCGCTGTTCAGGGTGGTGTTTCGGGACATGCAGGGCTGTTCGGCAATGCCCAGGATGTGGCGGCAATGCTCCAGATGAACCTGCAGAAGGGAATGTATGGCGGGCAGCGGTTCCTGCAGGAAACGACTTTGCCGTATTTCTCGCAAACGATCAGCAGCCGCAGTTACCGGGCACTGGGCTGGGATAAGCCAAATCCGGACGGGAACAGTGTTTACCTGTCTCCGCAGGCATCAGGCCGCTCATTTGGCCATACCGGCTTTACCGGTAATGTAGTGTGGGTCGATCCGGATCAGGAACTGGTTTTTGTTTTCCTCTCTAACCGGATCAACCCGACAGCGGCAAATACGACAATTAATACTACCAAACTGCGCCGCCGCATCAACGACGTCATCTACGAAGCGCTGAAATAACGCTAAGGCTGCCCGGCACCGCCGCCGCCCGGTGTTTCGATCCGGATACGCTGACCGGCTGCTACCGGCCGTGTGAAAATACCCGGAAGGGCTTCTTCCCGGCCGTTCTGATCAATAAATGTCTGTCGTCCTGGCTGTCCGGGTTCTCCGCCCTTGAGGCCGTAAGGGGCCACTACGCGGTGCTGGCTGACCAATGTGACCTGAACCGGTTCCAGAAATTCTACATCGCGGACAATACCGTCGCCGCCCTGCCATTGTCCTTTGCCGCCGGAACCTTGCCGGATACTGAATTGATGCAGCCGGACAGGATAGCGCCGTTCAAACTCCTCAGGATCCGTCAGCCGCGTATTGGTCATGTGCTGATGCACCGCCGACCGCCCGTCAGCGCCTTCGGTAGCACCTGCCCCCCCACCGATGGTTTCGTAATAGCCAAACGGCTTGCGGCTTCCGTCCGCTGACCTGCCGAATAGGAAATTATTCATTGTCCCCTGACTACACGCCGACAGCCCCAGTGCTTTCAGTAAGGTATCGACCAGCCGTTGGCTGACTTCCGTGTTGCCGCCGACAACCGCCGGACAATGTACCGGATCATCCGAAAAATCCGGATTCAGGAACGAGGTTGGTACCTGAATCCGGACCGGTGCCATCAGGCCCTCATTCAGCGGAATATCTTCGTTGCACCAGAGCCGCAGTACGTAGAGTACCGCACTGTGCAGAATAGACAGGTTCGCATTGAGGTTGTTGGGATGCACACCGGAAGTACCTGAAAAGTCAAACAGCAGCTGACCGTCCGTAACCTCAATCCGGACACAAATGTCATGTCCGTCGTCCAGTGATTCCCAGGCGGTAAAGGTCTTGCCGGCCAGGGGGTGTAGCACCCGCCGGATAGCGTTCGCCGCAGTCAGGGCCAGCCGCTCCATATAGTAATGCACAGCCGGTAAGCCTTCCTGACGGGCCAGCGTTTGCAGCGCCAGTTCGCCGGTCCGCAGTGAGGCAATCGCCGCTTCAATATCAGCACGGTTTTCAGCGAGCGCACGAGTCGGATACGTTGCGTCGGTAAAGCGGTTTTTCAGCGTCTCCTCCCAAAGAAAAACACCTTTCCGGACAACATACTGCGGCACCAGAACAACCCCTTCTTCGGCAAGACTGGTGGCATCAGGCGGCATTGACCCAGGCACTTTACCGCCGATTTCGGCATGGTGAGCGCGGTTGATGACATAGCCGATGAGTTCGTTCCGGTCCGAGAAAACGCCGCTTAGTAAGGTTACATCAGGCAGGTGTGAGCCACCGTATCTGGGGTGGTTGGTGATGATGACATCGCCCGGTTCCAGCGGCGGGAGTGCGGCAATGGACAACCGCGCGCAAACCCCCAGGCTACCCAGGTGTACCGGTATGTGGGGCGCATTGGCCACCAGCTGACCGTGCTGGTTAAGTACCGCGCAGGAAAAATCAAGGCGTTCCTTGACGTTTACCGAAAAGGCTGTCCGCTGCAATTGAGCTCCCATCTCTTCGGCGATGGCCATAAACCGGCGGGCGAACAACTCGGTCTGAATAACGTCTGCTGTTTGTGACGGCTGCGTTTGCGTTGTTGTCGGTCGGTAAATGGCTTCCGCATTATTATCCGGACCGATAGCGACCTCCCAGTCGGCGTCAATAAAGGCAGAAGACGTTTTGTTGAGCAATAATGCCGGTCCCGAAAATGTATCACCGGGCCGGAGTTCGGTCCAGTCATAAACCGGATAGCGTTCTGTCCGGCGTATGGGGGAGGCCCGGATAAAGTGCTCCGGAGCAGTTGCCGCTTCGCTTCCGGATGTATCAGTGCTGACAAATACCCGTATACTCTCCAGCTCAATTGCCCGGTTTTCGGGGTAATGTCCGTAGCGGAGTGTGTAGGCTTCGCGGAAATGCTGTGGCAGGTCAGTCGCTGCTGCCGGCATGTATTGTATTTCAAGGGCCGTTTCCTGGCCCACAAACCGCAGAAAGAGCATAACAGAACGCACAGCCGTTGGTATGGCGGCGCCTGTATCTGCCTGTAAAGCGCCGGTAGCTTCTGCCTCCAGTGCTCTGATGCGCTCCGGCAGCGTGGCTATAACTTCCTGCAAGGGAGCCAGCACAACCTGAGCGGCCATGCGCTCGATCTGTGCCTGTCCGATGCCGTATGCGCTCAGCAGTCCGCCGTCGAATGGCAGAACAAGCCGGTTGATGTTCAGTAAACGGGCTACGGAGCAGCCGTGCAGGCCTCCCGCGCCGCCGAAAACGAGCAGCGAATAACCGGCAGGATCAAACCCCCGGGCGACGGATATTTTCCGGATTGCCCCGGCCATTGCTTCGTCGGCGATCCGTTCAAATCCGCGGAGCAGCTCGGTTTCTGAAAGCGGCTGGCCGGTAAGTGCCTGAATTTGGGTCTGGATAGCGGTCAGCGCAGCCTGGGCTTTTTCGGTAAACACCGGAATGCCGAACCGGGCGGGATGCAGTTTACCAAGCAGCAGGTTTACATCGGTAATGGTCAGTGGTCCTCCGGCGCCGTAGCAGGCCGGTCCGGGATTGGCACCGGCGCTGTGTGGGCCTACCCGTAACTGGCCGAAGGTCTGATCGAACCAGCAGATGGACCCGCCGCCCGCCGCCACGGTTTCGACCGCCAGCGACGGCAGCTGAAGGTCAAACCCTCCGATCTGGGTATGAAACCGGTAATCGGGTTGCCGGCCTTCGATGCGGGCTACGTCAGTGCTGGTTCCGCCCATGTCGAGGGTCAGAACGCGGCGATGGGCATCGGGCGGCAGATTGGTAATCATGGCCGGTGTCTTACCGGCAATCACCGCCGAGCCGATCACCCCGCCTGCGGGCCCGCTCAGCAGGCTGTCCTTGGGGCGGAACAGATCGGCGCGGAACAACCCGCCGGCACTGGTCATCACACGGACGGGATAGCCCTGCAACTGCAGCTGGATATTGTCGAGGTAGGTACGCAGAACCGGTGACAGGTAGGCCTCTACAACCGTTGTCTGGGTACGCGAGACGTATTGCGGTGTTGTGGAAATACTGGTAGACGTGACCACATACGGAATGCCCGCTGCCCGGATCGCCTGTGCCAACTGACGTTCATGCACATCATTCCGGTAGGCATTCAGTAATGAAATGGCCACTGCATCGACAGGTAGTTTACGGATCTGGCTGACAATTGACGTAATGTGTTCAGCCGTCAGTGGCAACACAATGTCGCCGTCAGCGCTGAGTCGTTCCTCGGCTTCAAGCACGGTATCGTACAGGATTTCGGCCGGCGGAATCGCCAGTTGAAACAGGTTTGGGCGTTGCTGGGTACCGATACGCAGCAGATCGCGGAAGCCTTTCGTAACAATCAGTGCCACACGGCCGCCTTTGCGCTCAAGCAGGGCATTGGTGCCTTTTGTCGTTCCCAGCCGCATTTCCAGAGCCGGAAAATCGTGATTAACCGGTGTTTGGGTCAACAGCCGCGCAGCCAGTACCGGTGCTTCTTCGCCGGTAAACAATTCAACGGTTTGCGGCGTGCTGCTTACCGGAAGCGGAGGCTCCGTTCGCAGCGCGCCGTTTTCGTCAAGGGAAATAATAGTTGCTGATGCGCCGGTTTCCGGAATGCTGATCTGATATCCGTTAAAGACCGGGGCGCTGAGCCAGCTGGCTGTA
Source organism: Arsenicibacter sp. R0_47 (assembly GCF_057652235.1). Taxonomy (NCBI): domain Bacteria; kingdom Pseudomonadati; phylum Bacteroidota; class Cytophagia; order Cytophagales; family Spirosomataceae; genus Arsenicibacter; species Arsenicibacter sp. R0_47. The sequence continues at coordinate 864,861 of NZ_JBYFCJ010000001.1, forward strand.
ATGCGATTGTCCTGCATCATGCCCCGCAGTCGGCTACTGCTCAGTACTTTAGTGCGTACGATGTCGCCGGAAGGATTTTTGGCAATACCATCGGTAAAGGTACCTCCGGTATCAATCCAGACTTGCCAGATTGGAATCATTGTATGTTATAATCAGGTAACCATACCGGCGGACCTGTACGGTAGTATGAGTCATTAAACCTACCGGAGCAGTTCAGTTACGGACCGGAAACGCATTGTTAACAGAATAATCCGTACCATTTGGCTGCCTGAACAGTTCTCCACAGAACAAACATAATTAACGATATGGACAGAACGGACAAAAGCAATCAGAAAGCAGGAAAAGAATTCGGGAAAGGCGGCCAAACCGGCGGCGCCAGACTGGTTGGCAAGAAAACGGAGAATGTCCGGGTCGATCCGGATACGGTCAATGATACGTCTGACGGTATGCAGGAAAAAGACTATCTGGCAAAAAGTAATAAAGAAGGTAAGCGCTGAATTGAATGCCTTTACCGGTTACGACATAACCGGTAAAGGCATTCAATTCAGGGTTCAGGCGACTTGCAGATAGGAGTACCGGAGCCTTTCTTTAGCCCGTTTAAGACGCATCTTTACTGCACTTTCGGTAAGGTCATATTGCGTTGCCAGCAGCCGGATACTTTGCCCTTCCTGATATTTCTGAAGAAGTAGTGTCCGTTCCATGTCTTCAAGCCGGCTGATTGCCAGCTGTAACCGGTAATTAATGAACTCTACTGCATCGGTATCGCCGTTACTGATGTACTCTGCCATCGGGAGTAGATCCTGAGGAGTTACTATTTGTTTACGCTTTGCGCGGAAATGATCAAGACAGTAGTTAACCGTAATAGACATTAACCAGGTAGAGAACCGGGCTTCATGGCGGAAAGTACCCAGTTTTTCCAGCATCCGGATAAAAATGTTATGCGTAAGGTCTTCTGCTTCACTGTAGTTACCGGCAGCGTAATACAGACACCTTTTTAAGATTTTATGATAATAACGTTGATAAAGCTTGGTAAAATGTTTGTTTTCACGGGTAGTCATAAACAGAAGAACTAATTCTTCATCGGCGAAATTGTTCATAATAAGGTTTCTAGAAGTACAAGTCACATCAAATTTATATGTTTCTATAAATTTTCACAGCGTCTTAGTGTTTACACAAACAAATAAGCATGAATTAGTAAAAATGAGTTATAATCTGATTTTTAGTTACTTTAAATGAAAAAAGAGTTTAAGCGCCATATTGTCAGAGACTAAGCCTTACCAGGTATATTTTGCCCTGACCGCCGGCCTTTGCTTAAGCGTACGAATAAGTGTTACTTCAATTCCTTCAAAACAATATTCTTTCTGAAAAAAAAGCCTTTTCACATGTAGAAAAGCTGGAAAATATGTATTTTAACTAGCTTTTTTATCCCTGATATGCGTCTGTTCATTCGTATGCATTACGGGTAGTAAAAGGCTGCAAGTAAGAAGAACTGTAGCACCAAAAGAGTTGTTAGGTAGTGTAGCGCAACAAGTAGTATATGACAACGACCCTGCTTCCAATTGAACTTAAACGTTATCAGAAACACCTTAACCTGCCGGAAATCGGTCATGAAGGCCAGATCAAATTAAAAAATAGCAAAGTACTTATTGTCGGAGCAGGAGGACTGGGTTGCCCGGTTTTGCTTTACCTGACCGCTGCCGGTGTGGGTAATATTGGTATTGCCGACCATGATGTGGTGGATATCAGTAACCTGCAGCGCCAGGTCCTGTACACAACCAACGAAATCGGTAAGCCAAAAGTCAAAGCGGCTGTAGCCCACCTGCAGAAAATTAATCCGGAACTGACCTTTGATGCCCATGCTGTGGCTCTGGAATATAGCAATGCACGGGCGATTATTGATGAATATGACATAGTGGTCGACTGCACGGACAATTTTAAGGTTCGGTACCTGATTAACGATATTTGTGTGAGCCTCGGTAAGCCTTTTGTGTACGGGGCTATCCATCGGTTCGAAGGGCAGGTGGCCGTGTTCAATGCCCTCCTGAACCCGGAAACAGGGCAGCGCGGCCCGACTTACCGGTGTCTTTTTCCGGAATTACCCGGCGAACTCGAAATTCCGAACTGCGCCGAAACAGGCGTGCTAGGCGTCTTGCCCGGCGTCATCGGAACGTATCAGGCAAATGAGGTAATTAAACTGATTACCGGCATTGGTGAACCGCTGACTGAGCACCTCGTGATGCTGGATCTGCTCAATGTATCGACGCAGAAAATAAAGGTAAAACGCCGTCCTGATGCTTCCGTTCTGGCAGAGCAAGGGCTGCTGAGCCGCCGGCAGGTTGCTGTGAAAACGAACGAGCCCTTGACGATGTCGGTGCAGGAACTGGCCAGCCGGCTTATGACCAGTGAAGACGTGTTTTTACTGGATGTACGCGAACGGCCTGAGTATGAGCTCTGTCACATCGACGGCGCCGTGCTGATTCCCGTTAGTATGATTCCTAATAACCTCAAACGCATACCGGCCGACCGGCCGGTGGTGGTGTACTGCCATCACGGTATCCGCTCGGCCAATGTGATTGACTATTTAGTAAACCAGACCGGCCGGTCGAACCTCTACAACCTGACCGGCGGTATTCATGCCTGGGCGACCGAAATCGAGCCTGAAATGGCAACGTATTAAAAGAACACGGATGCCTGCGGACTACCCTCAGGCATCCGGACTTTGTTATTCAATCAGCTTATACGTTTGTTTCGCACGGATGCGGGAAAGGGCATTGAAGTGCCACCACTCGTAGTCAATCGGCAGGAAACCTGCCTGTCGCATCACCTTACGGAGCAGTTGCCGGTTGGCGATCTGCTGCCGGCTTAGCTTTCCTGCTGCCAGTAACCTGGCTTCTGCCTTCGGATATGCCAGTTCACCGAAAAAATCATATTTCGTACCCATGTCAAGCGGTGTGCCGTCGGCAGTGGCAATGGTCAGGTCGATGGCGCAGCCATAGTTATGAATAGAGCCTTCGCGCGGATCAGCTACATAGGTACGGCGCTGACGTTCAGTATACTGTGGTAGTGCATTCCAGAGGTTCCACTGCGCTTTGCGGGGGCGGGCGGCGTCGTATACCAGCAGGCGAAGTTCGGGACGTTGTTCTTTTAAGAACCGGTTTGCCTGTACCAGTTGCCGTGCTACTTTCGGTTGCAGGTAAGCACGGGTTAATTCGCCGTAAACATCCTTACCAATAAAATTATCAGTTGTCGAATACTTCAGGTCGACAAGAATAGACGGATCGAGCGTCTGTACATCGGTCAGGCCCTGATCGATCATTGCTTTCTCAAAGTTCTGCGCCCTGGATGATAGGGTAAGAAGGAAGGGTGCGATCAGGCTAACCAGAAAAAAAATGGATTTATGCAGCATCGAACGTTGAATTTTGCGGCTGAATGATGAATATTGGGGTTAAAACTAATTAACGAACTCCTTTCATCAGCCACAAGCCGTCAAATTATGGCACTAAATTACATTTGGGTTGCATTCTTCGTCATTGCCTTTCTTGTCGCGCTGGCCAAACTTATTTTTCTGGGCGATACCGAAATCTTCAAAGTGATAGTCGAAGGTTTGTTCGATTCATCGAAGATCGCGGTGATGGATATTGCGTTGCCACTGGCTGGTGTCATGACGTTTTTTCTGGGGTTACTGAACATAGCCGAACGGATCGGTGCGATCAATCTGATTGCCCGTGTGATCGGTCCTTTTTTTAATAAACTGTTCCCTGAAGTGCCTGAAGATCATCCTGCTAACGGGCAGATGATCATGAATTTTTCGGCTAATATGCTGGGCCTTGATAATGCAGCTACTCCGTTCGGACTTAAGGCGATGCAGAGTTTGCAGGAGCTTAATCCGCAGAAAGACACGGCCAGTAATGCCCAGATTATGTTTCTGGTACTGCATACATCCGGCCTTACAATCATTCCCCTGTCGATCATGGCGCAGCGGGCTATTCTCGGCGCACAGGACCCTTCCGACGTATTTATTCCCTGTCTGATCGGCACCTATGTGACAACGGTCGTTAGTGTGATGATTGTTGCCTTTAAGCAAAAACTGAACCTGCTGAATTCGGTTGTACTGGGTTGGCTGGGCGGTGTAACGGCTTTTCTGGGACTGGCTTTGTGGTATCTGTCGGGTTTGCCGAAGGAGGAAATCGAGCAGGTATCAAAAGTGGTTGGTAACGTGCTGTTGCTGTCCATCATTGTCAGCTTTCTGGTCGGCGCTGTTGTTAAGAAGATAGATATTTTTGACACGTTCATTGAAGGGGCGAAAGCGGGTTTCGACACATCCGTCCGGATAATTCCTTACCTCGTTGGTATGCTGGTGGCCATCGGGGCATTCCGCAATGCCGGCGCCATGGATTACCTGGTCGGGGCGCTGAAGTACCTGTTTTCCCTGACCGGTCTGAACACGGATTTTACGGATGCCTTGCCGGTAGCGCTGATGAAGCCCCTGAGCGGTAGTGGGGCAAGAGCTCTGATGATTGATGCGATGAAGCAGTTCGGGCCGGATTCGTTCATCGGCCGGCTTGTTTGTATTTTTCAGGGATCAGCAGATACAACCTTCTACATCGTTGCGCTTTATTTCGGTTCGGTTGGCATTAAGAAAACCCGTTATGCTATTGTTGCAGGCTTGATCGCTGATTTTGTGGGTGTTCTGGCCGGTATTGGTCTCGGTTACCTGTTTTTTCATTAAGAATTGGATAATACGGATATCTAAGTAAGCGGTTCGTTACTACTGAACATGGCCGGCGTCTGACTGACAAATAAAGACTTTGTCATGTTATCCGCCATGCAAAAACCGTTTACTTTACTATTACTTTTTTGCTCGATTGGTCTCTATGCCATCAATCCGCCGTTAAAACGATCTCATAATCAGCCGACTAAGCCGGTAGCGGATCAGCCGACTTTTTCCTGTTCTATGCCGGCTTACCTGTTACAGGGCAGCCCTACGGATGCATACGCAGTGAATCTGTCTACCGGTGAAACGGCGTTAGTAAAAAACAACCTTATCGGGCCTGGCATTGGCGGACGGCAGATTCAGGCCGTTGGCTATAACGTACTGGATAACTATTTATGGGGATATCGTACCGGCACTGATCAGCTGGTACGGATCGGAGGAGACTGGTCGGTGCAGTTTTTTACCATTTCCGGTCTGGCAATCGCCGGCTATGATGTCGGTGATATTGACGCCAACGGAATTATGTACCTGAGTACGGGAAATTCGACTATTAAACGAATTGACCTGAATCCTTCTTCGCCGACCTATCTACAGGCACTTTCTGACTTAACATCAACCGGTACCACGATTGCAGACTGGACTGTCAACGTTGCTGACGGGAATATTTATGCGATCAATCAAAGCTCATTACTGCTGCGTTACAATACAACAACGGGTGTCCGGACAACGTTGGGGGTTGTGCAGTGGTCGGTTACGACCGGTACCGGTTTCGGGGCCGCCTATTCGGACAGTGAAGGGAATGTATATGTGCAGGACAATCAGGGAGGAAAGATTTTTAAAATTGATAAACCACACCTGTTACCGGCAAGCACCAATGCGCAGATCGCCGGCAATCTATTTGCCAATACGGGCATGACTACGTCGTCGAATGACGGTACACGGTGTATGAATGCCCCGCCTCCCTGTCAGGCCCCCGACCGTCCTGACGGCTATGTCACCCCGCCGGGTTGCCTGACACAAACCGGAAGTATTTCACTGACAGCACCGATGGGTGCTGATATTCAGTATAATGTAAACGCAGGGGCTTATCAGGCGGTTTCAGGTTTTACCGGTTTGACCCCCGGGAGCTATACTGTAACTGCAAAAAACAGGCTGACCGGTTGTGTTTCGGCAGCAACTACATTTACGGTTGCAGCCATTCCCGCAGCCCCGTCGTCTCCGGTTGTCAGTGTGGTTCATCCGACCTGTCTGATCCGGACAGGCAGCATAACCGTTGTATCGCCGGCCAGCGGCGTGGCCTACAGTTTCGACAACGGCGTTAGCTATCAGGCAGGTAGTATAAAGAGCGGCTTGGCGTCGGGCGTTTATCAACTCAAAGTGCGCTCGACGGCTTCGGGTTGTGAGTCAGAGCCGGTAAGTGCGACAGTCAATGCCGCTCCGGAAGTACCAGCTGCGCCAACGACGAATGTTATACAGCCGACCTGTGCCGTTTCGACGGGAGCGATCACGATTTCTTCGCCATCAACGGGTGTTGAGTATAGCTTTGACAACGGCGTCAGCTACCAGTCAGGCAATATAAAGAGCGGTTTGGCGGCAGGCGTTTATCAACTCAAGGTGCGCTCAACGGCTTCGGGCTGTGAATCGGCCCCCGTTAGCGCCACGGTCAATGCCGCTCCGACTGTACCAGCTGCACCAACGGCGAGTGTTTTGCAGCCGACCTGTGTCGTTTCGACGGGGACAATCACGATCAATACGCCCGCCAGCGGTGTGGCCTACAGTTTCGATAATGGCGCCGGCTATCAGGCAGGCAATGCAAAGAGCGGTTTAACTTCAGGCGTTTACCTGCTCAAAGTGCGCTCGACGGCTTCGGGTTGTGAATCGGGGCCGGTGAGCGTGACGGTTAATGTCGCTCCGACTGTACCAGCTGCACCAACGGCAAGTGTTTTGCAGCCGACCTGTGCCGTTTCAACGGGGACAATCACGATCAATACGCCGGCCAGCGGTGTGGCCTACAGCTTCGACAACGGCGCCAGCTACCAGTCAGGCAATGCGAAGAGCGGATTGGCGTCGGGTGTTTACCAGCTAAAAGTGCGCTCGACGGCTTCGGGTTGTGAGTCAGAGCCGGTAAGTGCAACAGTCAATGCCGCTCCGGCAGTACCGGCCAATCCAACGGCGAGTGTGGTGCAGCCGACCTGTGCCGTTTCAACGGGTACGATCACGATCAATACGCCGGCCAGCGGTGTTGCCTACAGTTTTGACAACGGTTTGAGTTATCAGTCAGGCAATGCAAAGAGTGGATTGGCTTCAGGCGTTTACCTGCTCAAAGTGCGCTCGGCGGTTTCGGGTTGTGAGTCAGAGCCGGTAAGTGCAACAGTCAATGCCGCTCCGGCAGTACCGGCCAATCCAACGGCGAGTGTGGTGCAGCCGACCTGTGCCGTTTCAACAGGAACGATTACGATTTCTTCGCCCGCCAGCGGTGTGGCCTACAGTTTCGATAATGGCGCCGGCTATCAGGCAGGCAATGCAAAGAGCGGTTTAACTTCAGGCGTTTACCTGCTCAAAGTGCGCTCGACGGCTTCGGGTTGTGAATCGGGGCCGGTGAGCGTGACGGTTAATGTCGCTCCGACTGTACCGGTCAATCCAACGGCGAGTGTGTTGCAGCCGACCTGTACCGTTTCAACGGGTACGATCACGATCAATACGCCGGCCAGCGGTGTTGCCTACAGTTTCGACAACGGCCTCAGCTATCAGTCAGATGATGTAAAGAGTGGCTTGGCTTCAGG
>NZ_JBYFCJ010000002.1:0-292621 GCF_057652235.1 Arsenicibacter sp. R0_47
ATCAGCGTGACACCGGCGAATGCATCAAATACCTACTCGGCGACGTGTACAACGGGTCCGGGCTGTCTGACCACTGCCTCAATTACGGTGAATACCCAGCCGGCAGCGTCGATCGGAGTCATCTCGGCCATGATTTGCTATAGTTCCGTGGCGACGCTGACAACGACAGGTTGTACGAATGGAACAGTGACGTGGTCAAACGGGACAACAGGCACTAGCCTGACAACACCGGTGCTTACCCAGAATACTGGTTATACGGCAACCTGTACGACGTCGACCGGTTCAACCACCTCGTCGGCGGGTCTGGTAACGGTGATGCCGCAGCCAATGCTGAGCCTACAGGCTTCATCAACGAATGTGACGGTCAATACCCCGGTAAGCCTGTCAGCAGTTGGCTGCGTGGGCAGTGTGACGTGGTCAACGGGCCAGAACGGAGCAAGTATCAGTGTGACACCATCCCAGACGACACAGACGTATTCGGCGACATGTCTGACGGGTCCGGGCTGTCTGACTACGGCGTCGGTGACGGTAAATACGCAACCGGCGGCGAGTTTAGTGGTGATTTCGGCGACGGTATGCTACGGCAGCAGCGCGACGCTGACGGCCTCAGGCTGTACCAACGGTACGGTGACGTGGTCCAACAATACGACGGGTACCAGCCTGATCACGCCGAATCTGACGGCAACAACAAACTATACGGCAACCTGCACCACGCAGACAGGCTCAACCACTACTGCGGTAGGCACGGCCACGGTGATGCCGCAGCCGGTGCTGAGCCTTGCGGCGAGTTCAACGAATGTGACGGTGGGCACACCAGTGAGCATCTCAGCCATTGGCTGTGTGGGCAGTGTGACGTGGTCAACGGGCCAGAACGGCAGTACGATCAGCGTGACACCGGCGAATGCATCAAATACCTACTCGGCGACGTGTACAACGGGTCCGGGCTGTCTGACCACTGCGTCGGTGACGGTAAATACGCAACCGGCGGCGAGTTTAGTGGTGATTTCGGCGACGGTATGCTACGGCAGCAGCGCGACGCTGACGGCCTCGGGTTGCAATAACGGGACGGTAACGTGGTCCAACAATACGACAGGTATCAGCCTGATCACGCCCAATCTGACAGCAACAACGAATTACACGGCGACGTGCACCACCTCGGCGGGATCAGCCACTACGGCAGTCGGCGCGGCCACGGTCGTTCTGCCGGCCAGCCTGACCATCAGCCGTACATCGGCAGCCAGCTCAACGGCCATTACCGTGTCGGTGCGTGGCTGTAGCAACGGTACCCTTGCCTGGTCAACCGGTGCCGCCGATAACGGCAAAACCAGCATCGTTGTACCGGCCGCTGTCAGCAGCCAGTACAGTGTTACCTGCACAACCGGTTTTGGTTGCCGTTCTACGGCGCAGGTGTCGGTGGGTAGTGCCAATACCAATGACTTTATTGTCGCTGACACCATGATCTGTCAGGGGCAGAGTGTTACGCTTACCGCCATCGGCTGCGCCGGCACGCTGAGCTGGCTGGGTACCGGTGTCAGCGGTCAGACCACGGCCAGCGTCGTGGTAACACCAACGCAGACACAAGGCTATACCGCCATCTGTACCAATGGGACCAACAGTGTAGAGGTTGCCGCGCAGGTAACGGTAATGGCCGTTCCGGTTGTAACCCTGACGACCGGCAACCTGACCGTTGTCAGTGGCAGCGTGGTAAGCCTGACGGCCGGTGGCTGTGCCAATGGCCAGCTGCAGTGGAGCCTGGCGGGCGCCAGTGGTACAGTGGTTTCGGCTACTGCCGGTCAGGGGGCGAATGTGTATTCGGTGAGCTGCGTGGTTACGCCGACCTGTAGTGATGTGAAGAGCATAACGATAACGGGACTGGCTACCTCGCCGATCCTCAATCTGGATAAGACGGTCAGTGCGTCACGGGCGCAGGTAGGGGATGTGATTTCCTACACGGTTACGGTGAGCAACACGGGTAACGCGGCAGGGTACAGCATTGTGGTGAACGATGTGCTGTCGGGGGGGCTGACGATTCTGCCGGCCTCGGTGAGCAGCACGGCCGGCTCCTATTCGGTCTTCTCGAATCAGTGGAGTGTGGGTCAGCTCAACGCGGGTGCGGTGGCGACGCTAACCTATTCGGTGAGCATCACGGCGGATGGTGTGCTTTACAATACGGCGACGATTCCGGGTGATACGGCCAAAGTGTGTACAAGTGTACCGATAAAAGTCTGTAAAGGTTCGGGCTATCAGATCCGGCTCAACGCGCCGGCCGGCTACAGTGCCTACCAGTGGTATTTCAAGCCGGTTTCGGGAGTAGAGACCAAAGTATATGAAGGAGCCGTGAGCAGCTATACCGCTACGCAGGCGGGTGAGTACCGCGTAGTGGTCAATGCGCAGGCGGTTTGTCCGGATCAGTCGTGCTGCCCGATCATCATCGAAGAGCAGGAGGTACCATCGTTTACGGTGGTAGCGACCTCGCCGACGTGCGTGGCGTCACAGGCCAATACGGATGGTGCGCTGCGGGTGACGGGTCTTGGCACGAATGCGGGTGCGTATCAGTATGCAATCTCGGAAGGAACCAGCATCACGGTAAGCAGCCCGACGCTGGTGTCGGTACCGGCCAGCGGGGTCGTGGCGACGGGACTTTCAGGCAACAAGTCGTATACGGTACGGATTTACGACGGGCTGGGTTGCTATCGCGACCAGACAGTGCTGTTGCCTGATACGTGCCAGTGTCCGCCGGCGGCATGTGTACCGATTACGGTGAAACGTATTGTTCGCTAAACAATCAGTAGTGATACCACCAAAAAGCGCAGGTTCATCACCTGCGCTTTTTGGTTATGGGGATAGTCGGGACCGTTTACAGCGATTCGCCGCCTTTGAAAATGTCTTCGTGATCTTTCAGAAACGGATGTGCAAAAACATCGCCTCCGTTGTATGTATGCCGTACCGGTTCTTCGTCTGGTTTCTGACGGTGATGCCGGTATGCATTCTGTGAGGAATAATGACACACAAATGACTTACGGGTCAGTTCCGGGTTATTAATAGCATCTCCGCCATGTGCGAGCGCCGCATGCCAGAGCAATACATCGCCTTTTTTGATGAGCAGTGTTTTCCGCTGCTGCCCGTGTGCTGCACAGTTTGCTTCGATAAACCGGGCAAAGTCGTTGGGGTCATGTGTCGACTGGCCGTTGAAGAAGATGCCGTTTCCGAAATTAAATTTCTGGTTGGTATGCGACCCCGGATAGTAGAAAAGCGGTCCGGAATCGATATGAATGTCTTCCATCGCAATCCAGGCAGCTGCCAGATGGCTTGGATTTTCAGAAACAACGTAGGCAAAATCCTGATGGGTTGCCTGCTGACTGCCATACTTGAAAAACAGACTTTGCATCGCAATAACCCGATCTCCGAAAACGGCTTCCAGAAACGAAGCAATGCTTTTGTGAAGCATAATTTTCTTGGCCGCAACCGAGCTGTTATGGAAGTCGATAACTTTTATGTACTGGCCGTTAATCACTTGCTGAGGTAGGTCTTTGGCAAGCTGTACGGCACGTCCTGAGTACTCCGGTAAATCAACCTGGATTTTGAGGGAGTATTTGTCATTGTTGGTAAAGACTTCGTCAACCTCGCTCCAGAGCATATCCAGCCAGGCTTCCGGAATGGCTTTTTCAAGAATAACATAGCCGTTTTTCTGCCAGAATTCCAGCTTCTCCCGCAAGTCGTACGGAAAATCATCCGTGCGGCTATACTGCTTCAGGAAGGCGTTTATATCGGCATCCTTTTTGTCAATCCAGGGCAGGGTGCGGTATTCAAAATCAGTAATTGGCTTAGGCTCAGGGCGAAGCACGCTCTTGATCGCCGTTTTCAGAGTAGCTGTCAGACTCATCTTCTTGATGTATAAAGGTTACTGCCCCCAAATTATCAAAAAGATGAAAAGCTGTCTATGCGAAATGTATTGACCAGATGGATTATCTAGCCAACGGTTTCGCTTTCGCTCCTTATTCTTCTCTTGCGCTGACAGATTCCGGCTTTTCCTGCTCAGCATGGCGCGTAATCCGGACCTCACCGATACGTTTGTGATCCGCAGACAGTACGTGGAACGTAAGTCCCTGTGTGCTTATTTCTTCGCCTGCACCGGGCAGATGGTTGAACAGGGCCAGCAATAAACCGCCCAGTGATTCACTGCCTTCACGGATATCATCGAAAAGCGAGAGGTCAATGTCAAGCACCCGGCAAACATCCGGCAGGGCCGTTTTGCCTTCAAAGATAAACGTATCAGGATCGATCCGCCGGAACGTTGCCAGTTCTTCGTCGTCGAACTCGTCGTTGATATCGCCCAGGATTTCCTCAATAATATCTTCCAGCGTTACCAGTCCCCGTGTTCCGCCATATTCATCGACCACGATGGCCAGATGTATCCGTTTCTTCTGGAAATCCTGCAGCAGGTCATCGACTTTCTTTTGTTCGGGAATAAAAAAGGCAGGGCGGATCAGCAGTTGCCATGCAAAATCGGCGCTGGCATTCAGGTGCGGAAGCAGGTCTTTTATGTAAAGAATACCTTCTACCTGGTCAATGCTTTCCTTAAAAACGGGAATGCGTGAGTAGCCCGACAGGTTAATCCGCTCCATCAGTTCCATAAAGGACGATTCCATGTCGACCGCCGAAATATCAACCCGTGAGCGCATAACCTGCCGTGCGGTCAGGTTGCTGAAGTTAACAATACCTTTAATGATCTCGCGCTCCTCGGCGGTGGAGTCGCTACCGGCCAGATCAACGGCCTGATTCAGTTCTTCGACCGAGACCCGGTAACCACGACGCTGGATGCGTTTATCAATCTGGTTACTCAGGTTCACCAGCATGATCGAAAACGGTTTGAAGAGAAAGAGTGCCAGTCGTGCAAGGGGGGCTGTCCGGCGGGCAACGGTGATATTGTTCTGGCTGGCATAGAGCTTCGGGATAATCTCGCCGAAGAGAACAATAGCCAGTGTAGTCAGCAGGGTGCCGCTGATAAGCCACCAGCCTGATGCATTCAGGTGCTGGGCGGTATTCCAGGTGAGGTAGGTAACGATGACGACAATCGCAATATTGAAGACATTATTGAGAATGACCAGAGAAGCCAGTAGTCGTCGCGGGCGTTCGAGCAGGGAGGCAATCCGTTTATCAGCGGGGTCATTGCTTTCCCGACAACTGGTACGGTGTTCGGGCGTGAGGGTAAAAAAGGCAGCTTCGGTGGCTGAGGCTAAACTGGCCAGCACCAATAGCAATAGCAGCAGGGCCGCAAAGGGGCCATAATCATTTATATAGGTGCTCCAGCCGGCGTCAGCCGCTGGCAACACCTGTCGTATCGACGGGTCTCCCGGATCCATTCAGGTTGTATTTGGTTCACACTATGTTCGGGTCGCCCCGGTACAGGCAGACTGATCAGGATATCCGAAAGGATCAGACGGTCTGGACCGGGGCAGGTACTGGTTTAGAAGGGGAGATCATCGTCTCCTCCGTTGCTTTCAAACGGTACGGGTTCCGGCTGTCTTCTGGGGGCCGGAGCCGGTGATGGTGCCGGAGCGGGGCGGTTAGCCGGTGCTGCCGGCTGGCTCTGGCTGGCTGCCGCAGGTTGCGCCGAATACGCAGGTCCTGCTGAATCGCCGCCTTCGGCCGGGTTCCGGAGCAGGGTCATACCCGTTCCCCGTACCCGTACGCCGGTACGCTGTACGCCATCCTTATCCTGCCAGGTTTCGCTGCGCAGTTTTCCCTCGATATATACCTGGTGGCCTTTCCGCAGGTACTGTTCGGCGATTTTCGCCAGATTATCCCATAATTCAACACGGTGCCATTCGGTTTGCTCCACGCGCTCACCGTTACGGTTGGTATACGCTTCAGTGGTTGCGATGTTGAAACGGGCAACCGTTGAGCCTCCGTCAAGATAGCGGATCTCCGGATCACTTCCCAGGTTACCGATTAAAATTACTTTGTTAACACCAGCCATATCTGTTGTCTTGTCGTTAATATATGAAAAAACTGTGTGGCACAGAGAGATTAAAGATACGCCGGAAAAACGACTTATCCAAGCTGATTCTGAAGATAATTCGTGATCAGAACCGGTTTCGGAACCTGTTCGGCGCCGGCTGCTGTAAGCCAAGAAAAACCGTCAGGAAGCGTATCTGAGCCTGCATAGGGTACCATCACCTGATAGAACGTTCCTTTGATGCGTTGATGCGACAAAAGTTGTACCAGCTTTACCGGACCGGCTTTCGGCGCAGAAATTGGCAGTATTAATGACAAATTTTCAGGCAGGCTGAGCGCTTGCCAGCTTTCTTTCGGTTCATCGGTCTCAATCAGGTAGAAGTCATACAGATTCTGCCAGACATCACGGCCGGTACGTTCCCGCATCGCCAGTTGCAGACCATGATCCGGATGCTGTCTTGTCAGTACGATATAGTTAAAATAGCGCTCGCGGACGGGTGCTTTCTTGCTTTTGACGGGTAACAGGTGCTGCCGGCCCGTCTGGAAAGCCACACAATGCGCATGGACCGGACACAGCAGGCAGTCGGGTGCAACCGGCGTGCACTGAATGGCCCCGAACTCCATAATGGCCTGATTGTAGGTTGCCGGATCAGTTGCGGTCCGGATCAGCTGCTGCGCCAGACCGGCAAAGGTCTTTTTGGCCGTAGTGGTGGTAATGTCGTCTTCAAGGCCGAAAACACGGGCCAGTACGCGGTATACGTTCCCGTCAACAACGGCTACGCGCTCACCAAAAGCAAAGGAAGCAATAGCGGCTGCTGTATAGGTACCGATACCCTTCAGCTGCAGGAGTTCGTGATAGGTCTCCGGGAACTTACCGGCCCGTTCGCTAGTAATCTGCCGGACAGTCCGGTGCATGTTGCGGGCCCGGGAGTAATAGCCCAGACCCTGCCAGAGCCGTAAAATATCCCGTTCATCGGCATCGGCCATTGCCTGCACGTGCGGATAGGCGTTCAGAAAACGTTCGTAATACGGAAGTCCCTGAGCAACACGGGTTTGTTGCAGAATTACCTCCGAAAGCCAGATCGCATAGGGGTCACGGGTATGCCGCCAGGGAAGATTTCGTTTATGCCGTTCGTACCATGCCTCCAGGATGGGCGCAAAAGTGTCTTGAACGGTTACCGCGTTGGGTTTATTGTCTGATTGCCAATCCAAAATAAAATAAAAAATGTGATTTAAGACGGAAAAACACGAAAGCCTTACTTTTAATTTCTAATGGAAAGCCATACCTTTGTACTCCCATTTTTGACACCTGATTTTTCAACAACTCAGTAAACGTTAAAGTTTTAGAAAGTCGTGACGAAAGCAGACGTAATCGCAGAAATTGCCGAAAAAACCGGAATTGACAAAGCTGAAGTAGCACATACTTTAGAGTCGTTTTTTACGGTAGTAAAAGAGTCGCTGGCCAAAGAGGAGCCGATTTATGTGAGAGGGTTTGGCAGCTTCATTAACAAGAAGAGAGCTAAGAAGGTAGCCCGGAATATCTCAAAAAATACGGCTATGGTTATCGACGAGCACTTTATCCCGAGCTTCAAGCCGGCTAAGGTTTTCGTAGAGCAAGTGAAATCAAGTGTAAAATCAGGCGTAGCTGCTGAATAGGCACCGCCGCGTTTTACGCAGAACCTGGTTCTCTGATCGGGAACTGCTGACGGGGCTGAAGGCGTTTGTGAATTAAATAGTGATCAATGAACAAATCCATTCTTCTTGTTGTCGTAGTAGCTTCAGCACTCACGGTTGGGTTATACAGCCTGCCGAAAGTGGCTGTCCGTAATGAAGACAAAAAGCTGGGTGGTCGTGTGACGGATCCGGTTTCATCACAGACGCCCTCAGACTCTAAGGCTTCGGGAATGCCTTCCACTGCCCACAATGCGCCGCTTGCTCCTGAGCAGAAAAAGCGCGTTGATGAGCTGAAACAAAAACTGGCAACCGCCGGTGCGGATCAGAAAGAAGCCGTGACCGGTCAGCTGATGGCCACCTTTAAAGAAGCGAGCCGGTACGACAGTGCTGCGTATTATGCCGGGAAACTGGCTGAAACTATGCCGAACGAACGTACCTTTCTGCTGGCAGGAGACGCTTATTTTGAAGCATTCGGCTTTGCGGTTGATGATCAGAAGTCTGCATATCTGGGTGAACAGACACGTGCCTTCTATCAGAAAGCACTTGACAATAATCCGAATCTGCTGACGGCCAAGGCTAACATGGCCATGACCTATGTCAGTACGCAAACACCGATGCAGGGTATTATGCTCCTGCGTGAAGTGTTACAGCAGGATCCAACAAACGAGCTGGCCCTGTTTAATCTGGGTCTGTTGTCGATGAAGTCGGGGCAGTATCAGCGCGCAATTGATCGCTTCCGGCAGATTCTGACCCACAACCCGGCGAGCCGGAAAGCTCAGTTTTATTTGGGTATCAGCCTGGCAGAGGCAGGGCAGAAAGACGAAGCCCGCAAGGTCCTTGCTCAGGTAAAGACCCGGGAAAAAGATCCACAGGTTCTGGCCGCTGTTCGTGAATATGAAGAGCGCCTGAAATGACCAGCAGTACGCCGTCAGCGTAAATGAATAATGTATACTGAACAATGGTCGGTGAGTACCACATTATACAGCCTGCATTAAGCATTATACATGCCGTAGTCCTGTTGAACGATAACGGGCTAATCGGGTGATTAGCCGACAATTTGTTACATATTTAACCTTAAGACACGTATGCCTTGCGGTAAAAAAAGAAAGCGTCATAAGATCGCTACCCACAAGCGGAAGAAGCGGCTTCGGAAGAATCGGCATAAGAAAAAATAATTAGCGGTAGCAGTGACAGGAGCAGGTTGAGACGGCTCACTGCAACGGCAAACTGCTACCCCTTTAAGAAGCCCCGTATTCAACGCGCGGCTTCTTCTTTTTTATTAAGACATGCCATCCTTAATCGCGTCTTCAACTTGTGAGCAATGAATTAGTTATTAGTTCAACTCAGAAAGGCGACCGGATTGCTCTTTTGCAGGATAAACGCCTGCAGGAGTATCACGTCGAAGAGTTGGACAGCAGCTTTACGGTTGGTGATCTGTACTTAGGAACAATCAAGAAACTGTCTTCTGGCCTGAATGCTGCGTTTGTCGACGTCGGCCACGAAAAAGACGGATTTCTCCATTATCAGGACTTAGGGCCGAATATTAATTCGCTCAATAAGTTTACTAAGGATATTATCGCCAAGCGCGCCAATACCGGCCGGCTCAATAATTTTAAACTGGAGCCGGAAATCGAAAAAATCGGCAAAATCGATAAGGTATTAGCAAAGGGAGCGCCGATCCTGGTGCAAGTAGTTAAGGAACCCATATCCACGAAGGGCCCGCGCCTTTCCTGCGATATTTCGATTGCTGGTCGTTACCTGGTACTCGTACCGTTTGCCAGCTCGGTCAATATCTCTAAAAAGATTACTGACCGCGCCGAACGAACCCGGTTGCTCAGACTGATGTCGTCGCTGAAACCCCAGAATTTCGGGGTGATCGTACGGACAGTCGCACAGGGGCGGGAGGTGGAAGAGCTGGACCGCGATCTCCAGAACTCACTCGAAAAGTGGGAAACGGCCATGCAAGCCCTCCGCGAGGCGAAACCCCGCGACCGGGTACTGGGTGAAATGAACCGCGCTTCGTCAATCCTGCGCGATATGCTGAACGAGTCGTTTGACAGTATTACCGTCGACACACGCGAGGCCTTTGACGAAATCAAGCACTACATTCACACGATTGCGCCGGAAAAAGAGAAAATCGTAAAACTCTATTCCGGCAAGAGTAAAGTCTTCGAAGCCCTCGGGCTCGAAAAACAGATCAAATCCCTGTTCGGTCGGTCGGTGAGCTTACCCGGCGGTGGATATCTGATCATTGAACACACAGAAGCCCTGCACGTCATCGACGTAAACAGTGGCAACAAATCGAACTCCGAGGAAGACCAGGAGGCCACGGCCATCAGCGTGAACCGCGAAGCCGCCAAAGAAATTGCCCGACAGCTGCGCCTGCGCGATATGGGGGGAATTATTGTGGTGGACTTCATCGACATGAAGAAGGCCGAAAACAAGAAATTGATTTATGACCTGATGCGGGACGAAATGAAATTCGACCGCTCAAAGTTCACCATCCTGCCGCTGACCAAGTTCGGGCTTATGCAGATAACGCGCCAGCGCGTTCGCCCCGAAATGAACGTCACCACCCGCGAGGTTTGTCCGACCTGCGGCGGAACCGGCAGTATTCAGGCCAGTGTGCTTGTTACCGACGTAATCGAGAACAACCTCGATTATATCCTGACCAGACAAAATGAGCGCGGCATTACGGTGATTTTACATCCGTTCCTGCACGCTTACTTTACCAAGGGCTGGATTCGTTCGAAGCAATGGCAGTGGTACTGGAAATACAAAACCTGGGTTAAACTGATTCAGGATAGCTCACTGGGGCTGATGGATTTCCGGTTCCTGCACAAAACAGGCGAGGAAATTGAACTAAGTGCTCAGGTTATCTAGTCTCTCCGAAGAAAATAAAAGCGGCCGCCCGGATGATTATCGGGGCGGCCGCTTTGTTGGTAAACGAGATTCGGCAAACGGCTGCTTTTTCCGGACAGTTTCGCGGAGAGCAATGCCGGATCATGCTTACAGGAAAAGGTTATTTACACGTATTCAGGACTTCTGCGGCCAGTTTTTTAGCCAGGGCAATGTTTTGGTCGTCATTTTCACTGATGTCGGCAATGACCTGAAAGGTAGTTTTTCCGGTCAGCACGATAAGGCTTTTTTCTTTAATCCGCCACGCTGCCGCATCCCCGATACCCTCAACTGATTTATACATAAGCTCCTCTTTCGACAGCTCTTTGCCCATATTGACGGCTGTTTCGGTTTGCTTTTTGTCGTAACCCTGCTGTTCCATGCGTTCGCCTGCTTTGCGGAATGCCTCGTTTTTTTCCTGTGCGGACATATTCCGGTAGAAAAACCGGAAGTTTTCAACCGGGGTTCCCTTACGCGCCATCATAAACATATCGTTACCCACCCACGTCAGGCCGATGCGGTTTGAGACATCGTACTCAATTTCGCGGCCCATCATTTTCATTTTCCGTTTTCGGTTGCCGGGCCAGATGTATTCGTATGTATCCATATCATGACGTTTGGCACCAGGCCGGACAGCATATTTTTTTTCGGCTTTCGACAGGTCACCCGTATAATGCTTCTGGATGCTGGCTAAGGGCAGTAGCTGATCAAGCTTAGTCTGATGAGCCAGAATGCAGCTGCTTTTATCGGCATTTCCGGCGGTTGTAGCGGCAGCGTCCGTCGCCTCTGTGGCTGATCCGCAGGCACCGCTGGCCAGAGCGGCAATCCAAAGCAGGAAGAAGGTTTTCATGGTCGTAAAAAGGGGATAACGAGGTCCCAGTCTGTCCGGTGCCGGCAAACGGGGGATTTGGCTGGCATAATACGTTATAGTTTAATGAACTCTACACGCCGGTTATTAGCCTTACCTGATGCAGTGGTGTTTGGCTCCGATGGCTGCGATTCGCCTTTGCCATCAGTCTCCATGCGGGCCGCGTCGATACCAAACTCGCCGGTCAGGGCTGCTTTTACGGCCTCAGACCGCTTTTTCGATAAGGTCAGGTTGCTGGCATCATCACCGTCAGCGTCGGTATGACCGACGATTTTAACCCGGACCGCCGGATTTTCTTTCAGTACCGTTGCGATCTCTTTCAGAGTGCCATACGATTCCGGTTTGATGACTGCCTTATTGACGTCGAACAGGATGCCGCGCGTGACCAGCTTGCCCTCCGTCAGGAGTTTGCTGCGGGTGTCAGGCGCACCGACGGCAACGCGCAGATTGGATAAGAATGCCGAGCCATCGAACATATACGTAGCGAAGAGCATAGAATAGGTCTGATCCGGCAGAAATGCTTTCGGAATGTCCCACAGTTTAGCTTCATTGACGTAGATGCGTAACCGGGTTTTTTGCTTCCAGATCGAGACGTGGTTGCTTGCACCGACTTTCCAGGAGAAAGGCATGGTGTTTTCCATGATCTTTTCTTCTGCTTTGCCAAATACCCAGACAGAACTGGTACTGATGTTTTGGGTAGGGTGAATGTCGATCCCCGCCTGTATCTGGCTGCTGAACATCTGATCGAACTGGAGCGTACGCTCTTTCTGAACGGGGAAATAAATTTTAAGGCCGGATTGATGTTCGCTGATGTCGTCGGTAACGGCCATATCGAACTCCATCGTGAAGTTTTCGGGTAAGGCATTGACGAATTCAGGGAAATAAATGCCTTTGGTGGCAAACTGAAGCCATTTGGCCTCACTGCCCTCAATGGTTACAATTTCCCCGCTGGCATTGGTATTCCATTTGGCCGGAAAATCACCAACGGCATCCTGCGCGAAATCTTCATAGGCAATCACCTTTTCGCCCGGCACAAAATCGAATTTACTGTAGGCTTTCAACGGCGCGGGTCCCGTATTGCCGGCACCCGCTGCTTTGCCCTGGCTGTTTTTGCCGGCTGCGGTACCATCAGACTCTTGCGGCTGGTCTTCATTGCCGTAGGCATCATCGGTTTTCTGGCCTTTTTTGTCCGGTTTTTTATCTTTCTTCTTAAAAATGTTACCGATCCCTTGTTCAACCTTATCCAGACCACGGTTGATGCCCTGGTCAATTTTGCCGTTTACCCGGCCCTCCACACTGCGTTCGGCAGTTTCTTTAGGGCTGTTTACCCGGATCTGGGCTTCGGCAGGCGCGGTGGCCAGACAAACGAAAACGAGGCTTATGGATATGCGATAATTCATGATATTGCGCAGTTAATCAGCCGGATTGATAATCTATGTTTGTACCAAAGATTCGGTTTCCGTTGCGGATATACCACCTGTAGTTTACCGGTGTGTACTTTGAGTATACCGGGAGACTTTTTCAGTATATGGTTGAACGAACGGTAAGGGATATTCACTCAGAACCTGATCTGGCTTAGTCATAGGAAGGTATGATTAACTGACGTTTTTGAAGGAATGGCCTTTTTTGTAACATTGGCAAAAAGGCTGCAATGGGGAAGTGGTTAGGTCTCGTTTTAGGGTGGTTGCCGTTGGTGGTTATGGCTGTGTCGCCGGATACAATCCGGCTGAGCCGGATTGCTGAGCGGCAATACCTGTACGACCTGGCTACAATCGGGCAGACAGGTCTGGCCGCTATGGGTCCGGACGGGGTGGTTGTGCGGCTGACACGGGACATCAAATCCCATGCCCATAGAGCGTACTGGCTGCGGGTATACCTGCAGAATGATACCGATAGTGCGCAGCATGGTTTTCTATACGGGTCTGATAATCAGGTGATCGATGTTGCGGTGTTGCGGGGTACCCGTACTGAGCGGCTGCGGATGGGCAGTATGATACCGACCAGCCAATGGGCAACGGATGAAAGCGATCAGTATGTGCCGGTTGCCCTGCATCCCCGCGAGACGGTTCAGTTGCTGATCCGCGTTGCCAATGCTACCAGTCTGCTGCCGTTCTGGACCAATGCCAACCGCCCGCCGGTCCGCCTGAGTCTGTCGGTCGAAACGGAATTATCTCATTACCGGCGTACGATGGCGGCCTACCGGAACAATATGCCCGAGTTTCAGTACCGGTCCTGGTTACAGGGGGCTTTGCTGTTTTTTCTCATTTTTGTAGGCTTACTCTACAGCCTCTACCGCCAGCGGATCTACCGGTACTATATGCTTTACGTACTGGCAGGTTGCAGCTTCGCTATGCTGAAAACGCGCAACTACACACCGGTCGGACACTGGCTGAGTTACTTCCCGATGCTCCGCACGCATCTGCTGGAATCTGTCATGTGGTTTGGTCTGGGAGCTTATTTCTTTTTTCTAACCGAACTGCTGGATTTGCCGCAGCATCATCCGAAAATAGCCCGCTGGCTCCGCCGCATGGCCTGGATCAGTATCAGTTACGGCCTGCTCTATGCCGCCATAATGCTGCTGACCAACGACTCCGGTTTTCATCAGGCTACTTTCTGGTTGACGCGCCTGTTGCTGATTCCGGTGTATCTGGGCGTTTTGATCTGGATACAGCGTGTGGTAAAATCACCGCTGACGGGCTATGTACTGCTGGGGAATGCGCTGATGGCACTGGTTGGCATACTCGCCTGGCTGCGGGCGGGTGAGGTAATCCTCAAAGGGGTTAAACTGCCCGGCTCTGTCGATGACCTGATGACGGTTTCGTTTGCGGTACTTCTTGAAATTCTGGTGTTTGCTCTGGCCGTAGCGCGGCGCATTCAATTGATGGATCAGGAGCGGGATGCGAACCAGCGGGCCTATATCCTGCAACTGGAAGAAAACCGGCGGCTGATCGCCGGGGTCAATGAAGAACTGGAAGCTAAAGTCCGTGAAAAAACAACCGAAATCGTAGAAGCTAACCGGTTGCTGGAAACGCAGCGGGTGAACCAGTTGCGGACCGACTATGAAAAGCGGATTGCCGAGATTGAGATGCTGGCCCTGCGGAGTCAGATGAATCCGCACTTTCTGTTCAACAGCCTCAATACACTGGAATATTTTATCCTGACCGGAGAGGAACGCAAGGCTTCGGAATACCTGTCTACCTTCTCGCGGTTATTACGTATGATCCTGAACCACAGCCGTGAAGAGGTCATTGCACTGAGTGACGAGCTGACGGCCCTGCGGCTTTATCTGGATATCGAAGCCACCCGGTTCGGCGATGATTTTCAGTATCGTATTGATATTGACGAAGCAATTGATCAGCAACGCATCATCATTCCGCCCCTGCTCTTACAGCCTTTTGCTGAAAATGCGATCTGGCACGGACTCATGCAGAGCCGGCAGACCGATAAACGATTGTATGTCAGGGTGCTGGCGCCCGATGAACAAACGGTCGTGTTTGAGGTAGAAGATAACGGTATCGGCCGGCAGCAAGCCGAAAAACTAAAACGCCGGTCGTCAGTGAAGCGGAAATCCTACGGTATGGAAATTACCGGTCAGCGTATTGAGCTCTTTAACCGGAATTACCCGTCCACTATTCAGATGCGGCTGATTGACCGGTCGACGCCGGGCGGGACGGGAACCCTTGTTCAGATCATTTATAAAACCGACGAACAGTACTTACATGCCTAATCCGATACGCGCCATTCTGGTCGATGATGAAAAACATGCCACGGAACTGCTGGCGCTGAAGCTACAGAAACTGAACATGCATGTTCAGATCGTGGCCAAGTTCAACCAGCCCGAAGCTGCCGTGGAATTTATCCGGTCGGCCACCTTTGATCTGCTGTTTCTGGACATCGAAATGCCGCGTATGAGCGGGTTTGATCTGCTGGAGTCATTCAGTGACTTTCACTTTGATGTGATTTTTACGACGGCCTATGATCAGTATGCCATCCGGGCGTTCCGGTTCAGTGCGCTCAGTTACCTGCTGAAACCGGTTCAGGAAGAAGAACTGAGGCAGTGTCTGATACAATGGCAGCAGCAGAAAATCCGGCATTTGCAGCGGGCACACTACTCGCTTTTTCAGGAACAGTTTCAGGTCCCTTCGCCCCCGAAAACGCGCATGGCCCTGCCTACTCAGGAAGGCCATGAAATTATTGAGGTCGCTGAAATTGTCCGGTGTATGGCTGATGCCAGTTATACCCATTTTTACCTGAGTAACGGGCAGTCGCTGCTGATCTGCCGGACACTGAAAGACGTTGAACAGGCGCTGGAACCCAACGGATTTGTGCGGGTGCACCATTCGCACCTGATCAATCCGGCCTATATCCGCAAAATCGTCCGGCAGGACGGGGGCTATGTGCAGATGACGGATAATGCTCAGGTTCCGGTCACGAAACCAAAGCGCGACTGGCTCATTGAACAGTTTAATACCATCGAACGCGGTTGATTTATCCGGAAATCACTGTTCCCAGCAGTTTGGCAATTTCCACGTCCACGCGTTTGTAGTGCATATACTCAATCATAATGTGGTCCTGCTCCTCGGGAATGCTGGTTTCGGACAGGCGGCGCTTGAGGGCATACATCCGTTCTTCGGCCATCATTTTCTTGATGCGCAGGATGTTGGTATACGCCAGATCCGACAGAATCTTCAGCTCATCCTCCGTCGGTACGTGGATTTCGTGCTTTTGCCAGCCATCGCTGATTTCGTGCTTAGGCGTGGTCATGTGAATGGCTTCGTGCTGGAGGTTATAATCACCGGCTTCCGGCGGCCGGTTCAGAAAATCGTCGGCGGTCAGGATCTCGCCCCGCACAAAGGCCTCACGGAAAATGGCCAGCATCAGGTTGTAGGGCGGTGTCTGGAAATCAATTTCGTCGAGTTCACTGAGCATATACTGGCACAGCGAAATGCCTGGTTCCAGCTCCCGGTGCCCATAGTTGATCAGCAGCCGGATACACTCTTCTTCCTGATAGGATAACGACGTCCGTGTAACAGGTTTGGCCGGCTGGAGCGTTGGCGTGGCCGGCGCACCTGACCGGTTGCCGGTTGCCGGAGCAGGCATATCCGACGGCTCCGCCCCGCTGATGCCGGCTTCGGCAAACAGTGCGTTCCACTCGTCTTCCGAAGGCTCCATTGGTGGCGGGAAACCGGGTCCCGGACCATTGGCCGGCCGGTTCTGTGCCTGCCGCCGGCTGGTCGCTTCCTGCCGTTCAGCGTCCTGCGCTTTCTTCTCGTGCTGCTTCCGGATCAGGCGGTTGCCTTCGGAAATGAGCGTCTGCTCATCAACCTTCATCTGCTGCGCCGTATTCCGGAAAAAGATCTGACGTTTCAGCGGGTCCGGAATTTTAATAATGCTTTCGACCACTTCGGCAATCACTTCGGCTTTCCGGAAGGGATTTTCACCGGCATCGCGCAGCAGGGTATCGGTCTTGAACCGGATAAAGTCGAGGGCGTGGTTTTTGATGTAGGTTTTGAACGCCTCGCCGCCGACCCGCCGGACGTAACTGTCCGGGTCTTCGTTGTCCGGGAATGTAACGATACTGACGTTCAGGCCTTCTTCCAGCACCATGTCTACACCCCGCAGGGCAGCCTTGATACCGGCGGCGTCGCCGTCGTACAGCATCGTGACATTCTGCGTGAACCGGCTGATCAGCCGGATTTGCTCGATGGTTAGCGACGTACCCGAAGAGGCAACGACGTTTTTGATGCCCGCCTGATACAGGGAGATTACATCGGTATAGCCCTCGGTCAGGAAGCAGTTGTCCTCCTGCCGGATGGTTTGTTTGGCCTGCGAAATGCCGTACAGGACCTGGCTTTTATGGTAAACCTCGGTTTCGGGCGAGTTAAGGTATTTCGGCTGGTTTTTGTCGGTTTTCAGGATACGCGCCCCGAAGGCGATCACCCGCCCCGACACGTTGTGGATCGGGAACATGACCCGCCCCCGGAAGCGGTCGTATTGTTTCACCTGCCCCGGTGCGTTGCCTTCGCGGGTCAGAATCAGACCGGCTTTTTCGAGCAGGGCACGGTTATAGCCCCGTTTTTCGGCTTCCTGCATCAGCGCGTCCCACTGATCGAAACTATAGCCGAGTTCAAAGGCCTCGATGGTCGGGTTGGTAAAGCCCCGCTCACGGAAATAGCTCAGGCCGATACTCTGGCCTTCATCGGATTGGAGAAGTGTATTCTGAAAAAAGGTTTTGGCAAAATTGAGAACGATAAAGAGGCTTTCCCGCTCATTCTGGCGCAGGATCTCTTCCGGGGTCTGTTCCTGTTCTTCAATTTCAATGCTGTATTTTTTAGCCAGATACCGCAGGGCTTCGCCATAGCCGATATTTTCGACATCCATCACAAACCGCACCGGATCACCTGCCTTGCCACAGCCAAAGCATTTGTAAATCTGCCGGGTCGGGTTGACATTGAACGAAGGCGTTTTTTCGTTATGAAACGGACAGCAGGCAATGTAATTACTCCCCCTCTTCTTGAGCGAAACAAAATCGCCCACCACCTCAACAATGTCTGCCGCCTGGCGGATTCGCTCAACGGTTTCTTCTGGAATACGCATGAATTAGTAACGAATACTATACTGTCTTTATAAGGCGATAACTAACAAACAGCACTAAAATGCCCGCATACAGATTGAAATAGTAATCAAAGGTACACAATATCGATAACAGACTGATACCATAGAGGGGTTGGTTCGTCTAACTTAACAGTGGTATGACCAAAATTAGTAGTCTGAAAGGTCTGTTTGGCAACATATTTGCTCTGGTGAAAGACATTACCGTTTATGCGTAAAATCCTCTTATTACCGACGTATTCTTATGAAACAACAATTACATGTGCACAGTAAAACGCGCCGTCAGGCTTCGGCTACCGGCATTGCGTTGCTGTTACTTTTGTTGAGCTTCCTGCAGTCGTGCCGGCAAAATCCGGAAAGTGAATCTGTAAATCCCGGCGGTCAGTCTGCTGATAAACTAACGAATGAAGTGGCCGTGAAATGGGCAAGCATGCAGCTTCGGCTGGTACGGCAAAGTGCCGGTTTCTCGCCGCCTGTTGCTTCCCGTGCGCTGGGTTTCGCCGGCATTACCATGTATGAAACAGCGGTGCCGGGTATTTCTGACCGCCGCTCGCTGGCGGGTCAGTTACAGGGCTTAAGCAGTCTGCCGCAAATTGAGTCGGGTAAAAGTTATAACTGGAACCTGAGCGTTAATGCTGGTCAGGCAGCTATTCTCCGCAGTCTGCATGCCAATGCCTCGGCGGCGGCAAAAGCAGCGGTCGATTCACTGGAATCAGCGCTGTTTACGCAGTTTAAATCCGCTTCACAGGATGAAAATGACCGCTCGACGGCCTTTGGCAAAAGCGTAGCTGATGCCATTTTTACGTGGTCGAAAACTGATGGTGGACACGAGGGCTATACCCGCAATTTTCCGGCAGACTATTCGGTGCCGGTAGGAACGGGCTTCTGGCGGCCAACGGAGAACGGACAGAAAATTCCGATGCAGCCGTTCTGGGGACGTAACCGGCTGTTTGTGGCGTCATCGAGTACGATGCCCGTGCCGGAGCCACTGCCGATCTCAACCAGCCCGACGTCGCAGTATTATGCACAGTATCTGGAGGTATATACCAAAAACATGACGCTCACACAGGCCGAGAAAGAAATCTCAATCTGGTGGGCCGATGATCCGAGCGAAACCTTTACGCCGCCGGGCCACTCCTATAACCTTGCCCGGATTGCGGTTAAAACCAGCAATGCGAACCTGGGCCGGTCGGTTGAAGCATTTGCCCGCGTTGGCATGGCAGTTGCCGATGCCTTTGTGCACTGCTGGAAGTGTAAATATGCGTTCATGAATGAGCGGCCGTATACATTTGTACGTCGTGCCATTGACCCGTCATGGGTTCCGTTCTGGCCTGCGCCGCCGTTTCCCGGCTACACCTCAGGTCACGCAACGCAGTCAGCGGCTGCGGCTACGGTACTGACCGGCTTGTTTGGAGATGATTTCGCCTTTACGGATGATTCGCACGTGAGTCGTGTCCGCGACGCAAAGCGGAATACGGATTTCAAAGCCCGTTCATTTAAGTCATTCTGGGAGTCGGCCGAAGAGTCGGCGTTTTCACGGTTCCTGGGCGGTATTCATACACGGCAGGACAACGAAACCGGTCTGCGTGAAGGCCGGACGCTGGGCCGGAATATCAACGCGCTGAACTGGATGAAGTAGGAGAGGCTGGATAGTTGATATCAAAAGTGGTGGCACGACCGGCAGGCGAACCTGTCTAAGTCGTGCCACCACTTTTGCTATTGGCTACATCAGGGCTGCGTTTAGTGCCTCGGAGCCGGATGGCTGGAGGCAGAGCGCACCAGGAAGAAAATGCCCAGCAATACCGCCGGAATACTCAGAATCTGGCCCATATTCAGGAACAGGCTGCTTTCAAACGAAACCTGGTTTTCTTTCAGGTACTCGTACAGGAAGCGAAGCGTGAAGACAACAATCAGGAAAATACCCAGCAGGCTTCCGTGGGGTGTCGCGCCTTTTTTACGGTTCCAGATGCCAAACAGAATAAAAAACAAGACAAAGCACGACAGGGATTCATAGAGCTGGGCCGGATGCCGCGGCAGTTTGGAGAACTCATCGTTGTTGATGAACACAAAGGCCCAGGGCACTTCCGTTGTCCGGCCGACGATCTCGGAGTTCATCAGGTTACCCAGACGAATAAACGCCCCGGCCAGCGCAACCACAATCGCAATGCGGTCAGTAACCCACAAAAACGTTTGTCCGGTTTCAATGCTTCGTTTCCGGCGCGAATAAAACCACAACGCCAGTAAAATACCGATCCCGGCGCCATGGCTGGCCAGCCCGGCAAAAGGCGGCAGAATCACCTGAAGCGGTTTCTGAAGCAGCAGTTCGGGTTCGTAAAAGAGGAAATGACCCAGGCGGGCGCCCAGGACGGTAGAAATCACCATAAACAGCAGCAGGGTGTCGGTGTCTTCAACGGGCTTACCTTCTTTTTTGAAGATGTGGGTCATAATCTGCATACCGATCAGGAAGCCAAGTGCGAATAACAAGCCGTACCAGCGAATGGAGAATGAGCCAATGTGAAAAATTTCGGGATTAACATCCCAGATAATGTATTGCAGCATATTGGATTGTTTTCAGAACCCTTGGTGTTCACGTAATAAACCGGGCAAAGATAAGGTAAGTCGGTTTAAGTGAGAAAAGATGAAACAGATAGTTATTTGGTTCGTACGATTTTATCAGGCAGCCATATCGCCGTTCTTCCCGAATGCCTGCCGGTATACGCCGACATGCTCGCAATACATGATCGAAGCCGTACAGAAACACGGGCCGCTGAAGGGGGGCTGGCTGGGCATCAAACGCATCAGCCGCTGCCATCCGTGGGGCGGACACGGCTACGATCCGGTGCCGTAACCGGTAAATTCTGACAATTTGACAATTCGTTAAAAATTGCCTGATTTTTGCCGGTAAGGTCGCAGCACGATATTGTCAGACATCCTTTGAAATGCCATTATGATGGAGATTACGGCCGATAACAAACTGAAACGCCTTATTATTGTGGGCGACCGTGTACTGATTAAACCGAAAGATCCGGGCGACCGCACGGCCAGCGGACTGTATTTGCCGCCAACGGTTCACGAAAAGGAGCAGGTGCAGTCGGGATACGTTATTAAGGTAGGGCCCGGCTATCCGATTCCGGCTGCGGTTGACGATGAGCCCTGGAAAGAAACCGAAGAAAAAGTGAAATACATGCCGTTGCAGGCGCAGGAAGGCGATCTGGCCATTTACCTGCAACGCAATGCCATTGATCTGGAATACGACGGACAAAAGTACATCATCATCCCGCAGGCGTCGATTCTGATGCTGGAACGCTCGGAAGATCTGTACTAACCCGGAAATACGCCGTCGGAACCTTAACCGGATGAGGTTATGAAAACACAAAGCCGCCTGCGATGGTTGTTAGTGATACAATTCAGTATTCTTATTCTCATCGTTATGGAAAGCATTGCAAACCAGACGAAATCGCTGAAGGCGATTCTGGCCGACAAAAAAGATCATCGCCGCGTGCTGCTGCTGTACGGCCGCGAAGATGCACAACACTACCTCATTGAACAGCAGGAAGCCCTCCGGCAGACCGATCAGCAGGTTGCCGAACGGGATCTGGATGTGATTGTCCTGATCAATTCGCTGGTGATGGAACCCGACCGGCAGTTTCTGATGGGCGGCGATTTTAAACTCAATCCTGCGGATGATTTTGCGGGCTGGCTCATTGGCAAGGATGGTACGGTAAAACAGCGTTTTTCCGGCCCGGTCACTCCGGATGAGCTTTTTAAGATCATCGACAGTATGCCGATGCGGCAGCAGGAAACGAAACAATAGAAGTATACCACAAAGGCACGAAGAACCAAAGAAGCACGAAGAAATCTTTGTGTAACACAGGTACTTCGTGCCTTCGTGGCTATACGAATTACTTACCCGTCAGCTTCAGGGTTACCCGCCGGTTTTTGGCTTTGTTTTCTTCGTTATCATTGGGAGCCATCGGGTAGCGGCTGCCGAATCCGGTGGTCGTCAGGCGCTCGTCGGCCACATCAAGGCGGCGTAGAAACGTGGCCGTCACCATGGCGCGGTACTGCGACAGGGTCTGGTTTTTAGCCGGATCGCCTACGTTGTCCGTATGGCCCATTACCTTCACCTGATACTTCGGATTTTTCTTCAGATAAGCTGCTACGGCCCGCAATACCTGTTCTGATTGAGGCATGAGCTCATAACTGCTCTGGCGGAAATAAATCGGCGGAATCGAGTCGGGCAGGTTCAGGGCGGCAACCCCCGGAATCTCAAAGGTAACAGCCGGTTCGTCGGCGACAGGCGGGGCTGCGGCTCCGGTAGCAGGCGTAACGGTTGCTGTCACGGTCGGAGCCGGAGCAGCGGGTTTCGGCGTTTCAGCGGTTGGCGGCAGTTTGATTTCCAGTAAGTTGAAACCCTCACGCAGCACGACCTCCTGCTGGTGCCGGATTTGTTTCTGCGCATCTACCAGCGTCAGGCGATAAGCCTGCGGGAAAAACAGATAACTGCTTTGCCAGTTCCGGCCGGCGTTGAGCGTGACCGGCGGCGCACCGGCAGCAACCGGCCGGATGTCACAGCGGAACGTTTCGCTAACCGGCGTGCCATTGGCGTTCTGTACCCGTACCGAAAAGCTCACCAGATCGCGGAACAGCCGGTAATCGTGCCGGAGCCGGCCGTTTGCCGCCTCAATCGCCAGCATTCCCTGATAAAAATCAAAGCCCGGCGATTTCACCTCCACCGTCAGTTCATCCTTTTCAGCAAACGCCAGTTCGAAGCGGCCTTCCACGTCCGGGTCAAGGCAGTTGGTCCAGTCGGCGGTCATGTAGTGGAAACAGGTACGGGCCCGGACCGGTGCGGTCGTGTACACATCCGACATAAAAAACAAACTCCGCTGCTTCGACTTCGGGTTCACCTTGGGCGACAGCAGTTTAAACTCCGCAGAGTTGAGTGCCCGGACGCTGACCTGCTGAAACGTATTCGGGATCATCGGCACCGTAATGGCAACCGCCTCATTGGCAGGCATTGTCATGTTGGGTTTTACCAGCAGCCGCTGCGCCTTGTAATCGGGATGCTCGATCATCAGGGCCGTGGCGTAGCAATTAACATCCACGGTGAAATGACCTTTTTCGTCGCTTTTGCCGGCGTGGATGCTGCCACCGGGGACCAGTACATAGAGGCTGGCCGAAATGGGTTGGCGGGTTGTAAGATCCTGAATCGTGCCTGACAGTTTAAGGCAGTTCTGGGCGAATCCCGGCACTGTCATCAGGGTGCAAAGCAGGATATATACAAGTCGTGTCATGTTGGGGAAAGAGTCAGATACTACTACTAACGAAATTACAGCTTTTTCTGTACGGCAAAGCGTAAATAGACAGGATTGAATTACATAGACAGGATTACAGGATTACCACGATGTAGTTTATCCAGATCATCCTTCAGTCCCGGCAATGCGTATTAATTTTTATTCTGATCATCCTGTAATCCTGTCAAAAGATATTCCAGGATCAGGGCCAGGCAGTGGGCGTCGCATTGCCAGCGGAGTTGTACAAATGACCGGTCAGCAAAGCGGCTCAGCAGCGGGTGTTCATAGGCCGTCAGCAGGCCGGCAATAAAAAAATGGAAGGAGGAGAAGTCTGCTTCGATGCCGGTCAGGTCAACCGGCGCGGTCTGGTGGCGGGCAATGTCGGGAGCCAGCCGGTAAAGCGATGTCCGGAGCATGATCCGGTCAATACGGTTGGTGGCATAAGGGAGTTCTGCCAGTATATCGGCAATAAGCCGGGGGCGGAGTACCTCCAGCCGTGGCAGCGGAAAGGCGGCCAGCAGCCGTGCCAGATGATACAGGATCAGCGGGGTGCGGGCGTAGTGCGGTGAACACCGGAAAGGATGCGTCTTGTACTGGCCCGACAGGACAATATCGCGGAGATAGGTTACGCTGGCAGCCATGACAGTGGTTTCCGGTGCTTTCGCCTCGTAAAGGCAAAAGAGCATGTTGCTCATGGCGCAGGCATCGAAATCAACCGGCATGTGTTTGCCGAACCACGTTGAAAAGGCAGGCAGGTTCCGGTAAGCGGGGAAGGTGTTGCGGATGGGGCCATGGGCTTGCGCCAGATTGGCATGTTGGGCCAGCTTGCCGGTCAGCCAGCGGGCATCGGCGGGTGCAGGAGTACTGGTGAGGTAAACCATTGCCGTGTCGTCGATATCGTCCGGAATCCGGAAGTGGTCGAAGCGGCGGAACAACCGGCCGTTCGGGAAGTGGCGGGAGGGGGTAGTCGGCCAGAAATTATAGGTGGGCAGATCATCCTTGTTTCGGAAGGCCGGATACGCCGCCTGTGCCCGTTGCCGGATCTGATCAACAAGCACCTGGTCGTCCGGTGGCAGTTGCTCCCGCAGTTGCTGTAAGACAAACACAATACTGGCCGTAAAAAACACATTAACATCGGCCCGCCGGTAGCCGCCCCAATCCGGCTGTATCCGGTACGACGGAAACAACCCCGACCCAAACACCGGATCGCTGTCCGTCTGCAGCGCCGCCAGCCGGTGAAGGAGGGAGGATCGGAAAAGCATCGTTTTATTTTCTTCGCTATATTTGTTTATAATCGACGCTTTAATAACGGCAGATCAGGGAATTAAACATAGTAAAGGGCTCAAAATTATACCATTTTGAGCCCTTTGAATCATGTACTCTTCTGAATCACTTCTTCACAAACGGCAGCTTCGCTACCTGCGCTTTCAGCAGACGATCCCGTACCTTGACGAAAATCTCCGTGCCCGGCTTGCTGAATGCCGCCGGTACATAGCCCATCCCGATGCCCTTGCCCAGGGTCGGTGATTGCGTACCCGACGTTACTTCGCCGATAGCCTGTCCGTCGGCATCACACAACGCATAGTGGCCGCGCGGAATGCCCCGGTCAATGAGTTCGAAACCGACCAGCTTACGTGTCACACCGGCATCCTTCTGTGCTTTCAGGGCGTCAGCGTTTACAAAGTCGTGGGTGAATTTAGTAACCCAGCCCAGCCCGGCTTCAATCGGTGAGGTGGTGTC
Organism: Arsenicibacter sp. R0_47; assembly: GCF_057652235.1. NCBI lineage: Bacteria > Pseudomonadati > Bacteroidota > Cytophagia > Cytophagales > Spirosomataceae > Arsenicibacter > Arsenicibacter sp. R0_47. The sequence goes on from NZ_JBYFCJ010000002.1 coordinate 25,048, forward strand.
GGTAATGTCGTTGCCGTAGAGGCAGTAGCCCATTTCGAGGCGCAGCGTGTCGCGGGCACCCAGGCCAATCGGCTTGATACCAAACGGCTCTCCGGCCTGCATAATCGCCTGCCACACCGCTTCGGCCTGCTCGTTGGCCACGTAGATTTCAAAGCCACCGGCACCCGTGTAGCCCGTTGCCGAGACAATTACGTTGGCGAAACCGGCAAAATCCGTTTTTTCGAAGGTATAGTACGACATCGCATCCAGCTGTGCATTCGTCAGGGGCTGGAGCGCCTGCGCCGCCAGCGGACCCTGCACCGCAAACAGACAGGTGCCGTCGGAAATATTAGTCAGCTGCACATCCAGCCCGTCGGTATATTGATTGATCCAGTTCCAGTCTTTGTCAATGTTGGAAGCGTTGACGACCAGCATAAACTCAACCGGACTGATCTGATAGACCAGCAGGTCATCGACTACGCCGCCCTGCGTATTCGGCAGGTAGCTGTACTGGACTTTGCCGTCGTACAGGAGAGAGGCATCATTGGCCGATACGCGCTGGATCAGGGCACAGGCATCGGGGCCCTGCACCATGAACTCACCCATGTGCGAGACGTCAAACATACCGACGGTATTCCGGACGGTATTGTGCTCGTCGAGGTCAGATGTATAGCGAACGGGCATTTCGTACCCGGCGAAGGGCATGATTTTAGCCCCGAGCTGCTGATGAACGTGGTGAAGCGGAAGTTGTTTGAGGGTCATTGCGTTGACGATTGTTGCGCAAAAGTACCGTTTTTTTATTGCTTAACGATTCTGATGCTTTTTCGCCGGGTCGGGGTAGAGGCCTCAATCAGGTAAACGCCTGCCTGCTGCCCCGTTCTGATTTGTGTCCGGACCGGACCGGATGCTGCCGGAAATGACTGTTCGCTAATGGTTTGCCCCTGTAACGATACGACCCGCAGCCGGACCGGCTCGTGCTGCAATCCATCCAGCAGCACATCCGCAACATTCCCGTAAACCGGATTCCCGGCTGCCTCAACTACCAGCGGCTGGTCGGAAACGGCCTTGCGTGCTGCCGCGTTCCGGCAACTTTCTTTCGGGTCCCAGCGCAATTGGGCCATGGTAACCGTACCATCTTCGTTCATCTCTCTGACAAATAACATAAACGGATCAACCGGAAGGTCGGGATTCCGGATATCGGCAATGAGGGCAAAGCTCTGAATATTGGTCACGCAGTTGTCGATCCAGCCCGTGATGCCGGGGCTCATAAACGATAGCTGGCCACCGGAGCCGCCGCTTGTTCTGAACCGGAGAATGCCGCTCTGGCAGTCATAGTCAGGGGGTAGCAATTGAAGCGGTTGCCCCAGGGTACTGTCCGCGCCGGCGCATGGGTTTGCGGGCGGTGCTACCGTGGTTGATGATGGTGGTACGGGCGGGGGCAGGCAGTTTGCCGGACAGGTTTGTGTATAGTTCCAGGTAAAGGTCGTAATCGCTGTCGGATTGCTGTGACTGCGGGCCATGAGTGTAAAGGGTTCTGCATCACAGGCAGGCGTCACCGTATGGGCGTCCGGTCTGGTGGTCCATGACGTAATACCAACAGCCATGTAGCTTACCGCACTGGTATCGCCACCCATGTGCCGGAATGCAAAAGTACCTGTGCTGCAGTTATATTCGGGGGCTGTCAGGCTCAGCGAACAGGGCGTTGCTTCGACCGTGACCGATTGGGTAAGGGTAACCGTTGCCGTTAGCAGAATAAACGAAAATGAATACCGGCCAGGCTTGTCGGCCTCCGTTGTCAGTAGAAAATGACCATTGTTATCAGGCATTTGCCGGAGGCTGGTACGAATGCTGTCGTTTTGCGGAACCGAAAAAATAAGCATCGAACCCAGTCCCCGCTCCGGAACGGTCAGAGAAATGGTCGCCGGCTGGCTGATGCAGGTTGTTAAGGAGGTCGCTGATACCGAAAAACTTACCGGCGGTTGCAGTATACCGGTCTTCTGCCAGGCAGGGGGCAGGTATACCGTATCTGACCGCATGGCCGGCCGCAGCGTGTCGGCAGGGGTGCGCTGACCTATCGCACATTGTATAGCAGCAATGACCAAAAGGGTGAGGATGTAAAGGTTTCTTTGCATAAAGGCTGTGATTATGAAGAGGAAAGGTAGACAAAATCTGTAGGAAAACCTATAGTAGATTTCGTGCTCCCCGGCCTTACCTCACCAAACGAAAACCGTATGTTATCCCCTGATTTGCATACCCTCCACCGCGAGCTGCAAACCGAGTTAAGCAACATCCTGACCTACTGGCAGAAATACGCGGTTGACACGGTAAAAGGTGGGTTCTTCGGGGAGGTTGGCCTCGATAATGTACCGAAAACCTATGCCGCCAAAGGGATTGTGCTCAACAGCCGTATCCTCTGGACGTTTGCGGCGGCGGCCCGGCATACCCGCCGCACCGATGACTATCTGCCGCTGGCCAAACGTGCGTATGATTACCTCGATACCTTTTTCCGCGACCGCGACTACGGTGGTGTCTACTGGTCGGTCGATGCAGACGGCAAGCCGCTGGACACCAGCAAACAGCTCTACGGGCAGGCATTTGCCGTGTATGGGCTTAGTGAGTACTTCCGCGTCACCAAACATGCACCGGCGCTGGCCTTTGCGAAAGAAGTCTATACGGCCATGGTGAAACACGCCTATGACGCCAACCGAAGCGGCGGTTTTTTCGAAGGCTTTGCCCGTGACTGGTCGCCAACGGCGCAGTATGCTATCAGCCGGAAAAACAACGGTGAGTCAAAAACGATGAATACCCACCTGCACATCCTCGAGGCTTTCACCTGCCTGCTACGGGTATGGCCGGAGGGCGGCGCAGGTATCTACGACCTCCGTACGCAGGTGCGGGGCCTGATTGATGTCTTCCGGCAACACATTATCGACCCGGCAACACACCGGATGATCCTGTTTCAGGGCGACAACTGGGAAACCCGCCGGACGGCCATCTCCTATGGCCACGACATTGAGGCATCCTGGCTGCTGCTCGAATCAGCCGAGGTGCTGGGCGACCATGAGCTGATCCGGGCGATCAAAAAAGAATCGGTGGCGATGGCGCGGGCGGCGGCAACAGGACTGGCGGCCGACGGGGGGATGAATTACGAGTTTGATCCGGTAACCGGCCACCTCAATCAGGAGCGGTCGTGGTGGGTGATGGCCGAAGCCATGGTAGGGTTCATGAATGCCTGGCAGCTGACAAAAGAGCCGCAGTTTCTGGAAAAGTCGGTAGAAAGCTGGACCTTTATCAAAAAATACCTCATCGACCATAAGCAGGGCGAGTGGTTCGGCGGTGTCGATGAACACCACAAGGTCATGGGCAATACCAAAATCAGCATGTGGAAATGCCCGTACCACAACGGCCGCGCCTGCATGGAGACGATGGACCGGATCTAATCGGACATGATGCACATACTAATCGAAACAATGGGCTGGATTGGCTCCATTCTCATTGTCGGCGCCTACGCCGCGAATATCTACGGCCGCCTCAAAGCGGAGGATGCTGCCTACATCTGGATGAACATGATAGGCGGCATTTTCTTTATCGTGAATACCGTTCACCACCAGGCATACCCCTCGGCCCTTGTCAATGTCGTCTGGGTACTGATCGCCCTGAATGCGGTATTTAAGAAAAAACGGTAAGGGCTGCTCCGGCAGTGAGCGTAAAAAAAACAGCCCGTCAGGCGTTCTGCTGCCTGACGGGCTGTTCTGTGTATCAGAAGGTTTGATTAGTTACCTGAAGGGCAGGCTGCACCGCCTACTGTTGTCGTATAGGTAGCCGTCGGGCCACCCGCCGAATTTTTAACAGTCAGGGTATACGTGCCTGGCTCCAGTACGTTTGGTGCTGCGACTGCATAGGTACCCACATTCCGGAAAACGCTGCTGAAGACATAACCTTTCGGACCGGTGAAGGTAAACACATCACCGATGGCCGAGGCCGTCAGGGCCACATTAGTACCGCAGGCCACATCGCCCGTTGAGGTCAGGCCGGTGGCCGATGGCGGCGTACCCGGTGTAACGGCATTGGTCACCGCACTGCTGCGGTACAGGCCCGATGTGGCGGCAACGGTCACGGTAAAGGCGCCGGGTGCCGTTGTGGCAATAACTGCCTGCAGGTTTCCGGAGGCGCCCATGCCCATGGTGCTGTTGGTACCGTTCGTGATGGTGTAGTTGTAACCGGCATTATTGGTGATCATTGCCGTAATTGTGGTTGACAGCGGGGTCCCCTCAAAAATAACATTCGGCGTGATTGTCAGCGAACCGGCGATAGATGGCACACCGGCCGCTACCGGACTGCCGCCACCAACCACACCGGCTGCGGTTGTTGCCTGAGATACGGAGGTATAAACGGCTGAAAATGAACCCGGCGGATTCAGGTAGGTAGCACCGGCCGGGAATACGTTATTGCCGGCGACACCACTAATGGAATTCACTGCTGAGTTGCTTGCTGCTGCGAGTGGATTAACGCCAACCACCGCTACTGACGCAGATTCAATATGAGTACAGCCCTGACAGGGAGCAGCTTGAAATGTATTTGCCAGGACGGTGAATCCTGTACCCCGTACCCGTAAGCCAGCCCTGCCCGAATTGTCGGCTGTCGTGCCTGCAAACGTATTCCCCTGGATCAGGGCGTTGCTGGCTTCCAGTGTGGCCGGATAGTTACCGCTCGATGCTTCACCGGCCTGTCCGGTAATCTGATTGTTGATAAAGATCAGGTTACTGATTCCGAATCCGTCCGGGCTATAGTTGCGGTTAAGTGCAATCAGCTGACGCGGTACGTTAGGAACCGAAAATTGATTGCCGGTAGCCGGAGAATTACCTATGTAGGTTTTACCTGAGAAAATATTTCCCGAAACGGTCAGGTTTGGCAAAATAGCCGTCGTCTCTGTGAGCAGGCCCAGGTCACCGTTAGCCACAATCTCGTTATCGGTAATCTGCAGGTTCGTGTGGTTGCCGGCAACGTAAACCGCAGCGTTTTCGATACCCGGACTGCCGTTATCAATCCCGAGTACGGTAAAGCCTTTCAGGCAGGCATTGGTTGATGAGCTCTGAAAATAAACGGTACCTGCGGAAGAGCCGTTAGCTGTACCCGTAATGGTCGTTGCCGCACGGCCGTTCTGCGACATCAGGCACACGTTTTTGTTGATGACAATGTTCTCCGTGTAATTTCCGTCCTGTACAATAATCGTTGTATTGGCCGGAACCGTAGTCAGTGCGTGTGTAATCGTCAGGAAAGGCGATCCCTGACTGCCATTCGCCCCGTTGCTACCCGTGGTGGCTACATAATAGGTCTGACTGAAAGCTGGTGCGGCAAGGCAACATGCGGCGAGGAGGGCAAAAAGGTTGCCCGCGGTCATAGACCGGAAACGTGTCTTCGTAAAGTTTAACATAACTTGCTTACAGAATAAGAAGGATAAAAATGAACGGATGATTAGTTACTAAAATAGTAATATTCAAATATGAGTGAATGGTCTATAATAGTAACTTTAATGACTACTTAAATCGTAATAACACCAATTCGTATCTGCAAAATTATAAATAAGCAAGCCTTGTGCAAGATGAAGTATAACAAATTATTGGAAAAGTAATATTATCACAGATGGATATGATTGTTCAGATTTATGATTTTTTTATTGTTTTACGTATATGGTAGGTCGTTCGGGAAGGGGCGTTGTAATAGATGCGGACGAGTAATTCAGCGATCAGGCCCATGCCCAGAAACTGAAAACCGCCCACGAGGAGTGCAGGGGCGAGAAATGAAGCGGCGGGCCAGTTGCCGGTGCGCATATAGTGCCAGCCGTCCCAGGCGTAAAGCAGCACACTGCCGGCCCACATGGCCAGACTGCCGTGCCCGAAAAAGTGCATGGGCCGCAGCCGGTAACGCTTCAGAAACAGGAGCAGCATGAGGTCGCTGATCACCTTCAGGGTGCGGCCCAGCCCGTACTTCGACGTCCCGTGGAGCCGCGCCCGGTGGTTCACGGGGACTTCGGTCATGCGCGCGCCTTCGAGGTGGGCCAGGACCGGCATAAACCGGTGCAGCTCGCCATACAACGGCAACCGCTTCGCCAGATCGGCCCGGAACACGCGGAGCGAACTGCCATAATCCTGCTGGTAAACACCGGTCGCTTTACGGATAAGCGCGTTGGCGATACGGCTCGGCAGTTTCCGGAGCCAGAAACCGTCCTGCCGCCGGGCGCGGATGCTGCCGACCAGATCATAGCCGTCCGTTTCAGCCATTGCCAGCAGGCGCGGAATGTCGGCAGGGTCGTGCTGGAGGTCGCCGTCGAGCGTTACAATGTACGTCCCCTGCGCCACCGCAAACCCCGCCGCCAGGGCCTGGCTCTGCCCGTAGTTCCGGGCCAGGTCCACAATCACCAGCTCCGGCGCCTCGAGGGCGTCCAGCTCCGCCAGCGTCCCGTCCGTCGACCCGTCATTGACATAAATCAGCTCATAGGCATAGTCCCGCAGCGCCCCCCGCAGCTCCGCTACCAGCGGCCCGATATTCCCCGCTTCGTTATAGACACAGACGACAATGGAGACGATGATTGAGTGATTGAGTGATTGAGTCATTGAGTGATTGAGTGATTGAGTGATTGAGTGGTTGAGTGATTGAGTGATTGAGTGATTGAATGATTGAATTATTGATGAAGGCGCTTTCGTTGGGCGTTTGGCCACTCAATCGCTCAATCACTCATTCACAAATGCCCCGCTCATTCACAAATTTTACAATCTTCGCCGGGTGGTTGTCGTAGAGCATGAGGGTGCCGAGGGTTTGGTAGTGTTCGTTGAGGAGGCTGACGGAGTCGGCAAGATACAGGGCATTCGGGTATTTTTGGTCGGTAATGGGCAGAATCCGCTGCCGGGCTACTTCGATATGAAACGTATTCACGTCGGTGGCGCCCAGTTCGGGGGTGATTGTCTGCCGGTAGACGTAGAGGAGGAGCGGCCGGCCATGGGCATCCAGCGTCAGCCGCGCGGCCTGTTCGGACGTGGCCTGGTAAAACGCCCGCTTGGCCAGCCGGGGCGGCAACACGAGTGCATTGAAGGCAATCCGGCCGAACAGCAGGTAAAACAGCAGGATCAACAGCCGGTGGGCGGGCAAACGCGTATAGGCGTACCAACAGCCGCCCAGCACCACGGCCGCCCCCGCCGCCCACACAAACCGGTACGGAATGGCCTGCATATCGGGCAGCAGGGGCAGAAACAGCGCCCCGACGGCAATCAACCCCATCAGCGCGCCCCAGATCCGCTCCACCCACCGGCGAATAACCCCGCCCGCTACCCCCAACTCTCCGCCCTTTGCCCCTTGCTCCCCGCTCTCTGCTCTCCGCTCTCCGCCCCCATACAGGTACACCAGACACGTAAACAGCAGCGGCAGAAACATCAGCAGGTACCGGGCGTAGACTTGCGGCGAGGCCCAGTAAACGGGAATATTCACCAGAAACACCAGGGCATTGAAGGCCAGAAACGGATGCGCCCGCAGCCGGTCAATCGCTCCCCGGACCGCCAGCAAGGGTAGCAGAAGCGTAAACGGCGCAAAGTGGTAGATAAACTCAAACGGAAACGTCAGCAGGTGGAGCAGGGCCGCGCCGATGCCGAAGGTGAGCGCGGTGCGGCGGGTGCTTTCAAACCACAGCACATCCAGCGCTTTGGCCACCGGAAAGCCCGCTTCCAGCGCCGCCGCGACGTAATACCCGCCGACAAGGCCGGCAAACACCAGCAGCCCCGCCGCGTGGGCCGGATGCCAGAGCCGCCGCCACTCGCGCCGGTAAACCAGCCAGCTGACCAGCGTCAATCCCTGAAAAATAACCGACGGCCAGCCCTTCATCATAAACCCGACCGCCGTCAGCAGGTAGGTGGCCGGAAACAAGAGCCACCACCGTTGCCGCTCCGACAGCCGGTAGAGCAGCAGCCAGCCCGTGTAGGTAATCCAGGCCAGCGTAATGTCCATGAGCCCGAACAGGGTCTCAAAAAAAAGTACCCGTCCGTTGACCAGCTGCATGCCGGCGATTAGAAAGGCGCGGTAAGACCCCAGTTCGCGGCGGACAAACCAGAAAATCGTGAGGGAAAAAGCAATGGCGGAAAGAGCCATCGGGAACCGCAGCGCCAGGGATGAGTAACCGCCGGAAAGCCGGAATGAGCTGGCAATTAGCCAGTTGTAGAGCGGGGGTTTGTTGAAATACAACGCCCCGTTGAGGGTAGGCGTGAGGTAATGCCCCGACAGCAGCATTTCCAGCGCCACCACCGCCCGCCGCGGCTCATCCGTCCGGACATCGACCGGCAGATACCCCAGATGACTGAACACGGCCACCACTGCGAGCAAAAGAAATGCCAGAGGCACCCAACCCGTAACGAAACGTTGATTCACTGTAAAATTTATTGTTTCACCACATGAGCCACATAGCGTACAAAGAGTAAGCTAAAACCTATGTTTTCTATGTGACTATGTGGTACATGTATTTAGACTATGGCGTGCTAGCGCTATAAATTCCTCCCCCTTGCTCCCTCCAAAGGGGGAGAGCTTCGCCGGTTTCCCCCTTTGGATCGGACTGCCGAAGCAGGGGGCAGGAAAACTATGTTTCTATACCCTATACCCCTACCGTTGACAAGCATATGACAACGCTTAGTAAACAATATGAACAAATGCATACCGGAGATACGCACATAAAAACATATTTTTTAGATATTTGCCAAATGTGGTAACAAATTAAGAGGCAATGCATCGGTTTTGCGCAATAAAAACCGGATGATTTCCGGTGTGTGCCACTTGTAACTAATACGGTTACAAGAAAAAGATAACATATAATCCTCACAAATCCGTACAATTTTTACTGTAAGGGCTTTTTTTAAATTTATTATATGGCTGAATGCATTGATAACCAAATAGAAAGGGTGAATTAGCCATGTAAACCAGTTGAAAATAGCGTAAAACTACGTATACGAGTTATTGATAATTATAAACAACTTTGTGACTGTAACGGGGATTACGTAAGCAGAAATAACGCTTTTGTACAATTTGGATAAGTAATATTACTTATCAATAAATAAGACGAATTATGCATATGTCCCCATTGTGGTAAATGGATTTTCTATTTACTTAGTACTCGATTTCCGTAACAAGCCTTAGCAAAAAAGATACTACTGGTTAGTGATAGAAAACAAGAGGTAACTCCTCTGACTATCTTAGCTTAACACTAGTGATTGTATGTTCAAGTGTAATAAACGCCCGGTTGCCGGGCAGGTACGTCAGGAAATTAACGAAAGCAGCCTATGACTCCACACGCATATATTACCCGCACCGGATTCTGGCTGGCTTGTCTCTGCCTTTGTCTGACGGGTTGCATCTCCAGCAAAGAGCTGGTGCTTTTCCAGAAAACAAACGCCGATACGCTGGCGGTGGCAAGCCGCTATACGCCGACCATTCAGACGGGCGATGTGCTCTCTATCCAGATCAGCAGCCTCAACCCCGAAGCGACATCGTTTTTTAATCCCTACGCAATTATCAACCAGATAAGTCAGAATCAAACGGCTTCTTCATCGATTAATGCCTCATTGCCGTATATTCCTGGTTACCGCGTAGATAACGAGGGTAATATTGAAATGCCCCTGATGGGGAAAGTAAAAGTAGCCGGTTCGACAACCTCACAGGTGGCCGATATCATCCGCGAAAAGGTAAAAACCTATTTGAAAGACCCGACCGTAAATGTCCGCAATACCAGTTTTCAGGTAAGCGTATTGGGCGAGGTAACGCGGCCATCCATGTACTTGATACCGAATGAGCAGATAACGTTGCCGCAGGCCATCGGGCTCGCGGGTGACCTGACGGTTTACGGCCGCCGGGATAATGTGTTAGTGATCCGCGAGGAAAACGGGCAGAAAATCTTTGCCCGCATCGACCTCCGCCAACGGGATTTGTTTAAGTCGCCTTTTTACTACCTGCATCCGAATGACATCGTTTACGTAGAGCCTGCGAAAACACGGACTGTCGCCATTGATCGTACCTATCAGATCCTGCCGATTGCGCTCAGTGCACTCTCGGTAGTCGCTATCATTCTTACCAGAATCTTATAAGATATCCATCCAATGTCAAACCCAGGTAATTACTCTTACATCCCGTTTCAGGAAGTTGACACGGATGCGCAAAATTTACGGGCTACGCTGTTCCGCTACCTGCGGAATTGGCCGTGGTTTGTAGCCTCGCTCGTGGTAGCTCTGGCGGGCGCTTATGTGTACTTGCTCTATCAGCAACCCGTGTACCGTTCGCAGGCGAGTCTGCTGATCAAGGATGAAAAAAAAGGGATTGATCAGGAAAGCATTCTGAAGGAGCTGGAGATATCGGGGCCGAAGAAAACGGTGGAAAACGAAATCGAGATTCTGAAGTCGTTTACCCTGATGGAAAAAGTGGTGAACAAACTGGATCTGGATATCCGGTATTATACCGAAACGAATTTCGGAAAACGCGACCTCTATACCGCACGGCCGTTCCGGTTTGTAGTGGAGGCCGGTAGCCCGTCCCTGTACAAGGAAGAGCTACAGCTTACGTTCCCGACGACACAGACGGTACAGATCAACGGCAAAATATACCCGATTAACCAGCCGCTGAATACACCTTACGGCCGGATTCGGGTAGACGGGCTGAAAGGACTGAAACCAACGACCGAACCGGTGATTGTTCAGGTAGCAACGCGGACGGATGCCGTGAATGGGTATGTAAACGCGCTGAAGGCTGAGCCAACCAGTAAAGCCTCGACGGTGATTGTCCTCTCCATGGAAGATGCGGTACCGGAGCGCGGCGAAGCGATTCTGAACGGCCTGATTGAGGAGTATAACCAAGCCGCCATTGCCGATAAAAACCAGATCGCCGGCAATACACTAAAGTTCATCGAAGACCGCCTCGCCCTTATTTCGGGTGATCTGGCCGTGGTGGAAAAAGACGTAGAGCATTACAAATCCTCGCAGGGGATTACCGACCTGAGCACGCAGGCGCAAAGCTTTTTGCAGACGCTACAAACCAACGATGCCCAGCTGAACGAAACAACCCTGCAACTCGGGGCGCTGAAAGATGTGGAGCGCTACGTGCAGCAGCAGTCCGATCAGAAAGGCATGGCACCGGCTACGCTCGGGCTGAATGATCCGGTATTGCTGGGCCTGGTGAGTAAACTGTCGGAACTGGAACTGCAGCGGGAACAGCTGGCGCGGACCACCTCCGAGCAGAACCCGATGCTGCAAACCCTGGAGAGCCAGATTAAATCGACCAAAACCAGCATCCAGGCCAATGTACAGAACATGAAGGCGATGCTGACGACCACGCAGAAACAGCTGCAGGCCAACAACGTAACGCTGGAAGGGCAGATCCGGACCATTCCGGGCAAGGAACGCAACCTGCTGGAAATTTCGCGGCAACAGGCAATTAAAAGCAACCTGTATACCTACCTGTTGCAGAAGCGGGAAGAAACGGCGGTATCGTTTGCTTCGACCATTTCGGATAGCCGGACGGTGGATAAAGCACGGACGGACGATAAACCGGTTAAACCAGTTAAACGGACCATCTTTTTGCTTTTTGCGCTGGTAGGACTCTTTATTCCCGTAGGCGTAATTGCCGGTAAAGATATGCTGAGCAACCGCGTGATGCGGCGGACGGACGTGGAAGAAGGTACGCAGGTACCGATTCTGGGCGAAATTGTCAAGAGCAAAAAGCTTGAGCCGATTGTGATTTCGGGACGAAAGCAATCGATCATTGCCGAACAAATCCGGACGCTGCGGACCAACCTGCAGTTCTTACGGAGCGATCCGAAGGGCAGTCAGGTACTCCTGTTTACGTCCAGTATCAGCGGCGAAGGCAAATCGTTTATTTCGCTGAACCTGGGCGCGAGCCTTGCCCTGGTGAACCGCCCGACGGTGATTTTGGAAATGGACCTGCGGAAACCAAAGCTCCACAAAAACCTGAATATTTTTCCGGGGCAGGGCCTGAGTAACTACCTGATCGGCGAGGCGACGGTGGATGAGATTCTGCAGCCGGTGCCGGGCAACGAGAATTACTTTATCATCACGAGCGGACCGATTCCGCCGAACCCGGCCGAATTACTGAGCAGCCCGAAACTGCCGGAACTGATCGATGAACTGAAGAAACGCTTTGACTACGTGCTGATCGACTCACCACCCATCGGCCTCGTGACCGATGCGCAGGTGATTGCCCCATTGGCCGATGCGACCCTGTACGTAGTCCGGCACGACCATACACCGAAGAACTTTATTAAGCAGCTCGATACCTGGAACCGCGAACACCGGTTTAATAAACTGAATGTGATCCTGAACGCTGTCGGCGAAGGCGAAGCCTACTACTACAGCTACAGCTACGGCAACTACTACGGAGAGGGCAAAGACAAACGACTCACACGCCCTGACTAACCCAATACGCACATACACCCTCAGCCTGCCCCGCGCAGGGTAGGGGATCGTATGCAGGAAGAGCAGCCACGAAGACGCTAAGAACCGGAGACGCACGAAGGGAAAAGGAACTACGAAAACATGTAAGAATCGAAAAGGCACGAAGTGCCAAAAGAACGTAGTGCCGCTTTGCGACTTCCCGTCTTTGTGGTTAATGGTAGCCACGAAGACGCTAAGAACCGAAGCAGCACAAAGGAAGAAGAAGGACAAGAAGAACTTAGTGCCGCTTTGCGCCTTCCCGTCTTTGTGGTTAATGTAGCCACGAAGACGCTAAGAACCGAAGCAGCACAAAGGAAGAAGAAGGACAAGAAGAACTTAGTGCCGCTTTGCGACTTCCCGTCTTAGTGGTTAATGGTAGCCACGAAGACGCTAAGAACCGAAGCAGCACAAAGTAAGAAGAAGAATAAGAAAAACTTAGTGCCCCTTCACGTCTTCTCATCTTTGTGGTTAAAGAAAAAACTTAGTGCCCCTTCGTGCCTTCCCGCCTTAGTGGTAAAAACAAAAAAATCACGGATTACCTGTTACTTATATGAATCTGTGGGTATTAATAAATACATGCAATTGATACAATCGTAAACAACCTAAAACGCTCACGCCAACGCCATGATCTCATTAGATTCACTTCCTACACCTGGACTGTTCCGGCCGGAGGACCGAAGCGCGGAGACGGAATCATCGCTGTACGTACGCTATGGAAAGCGTGTGTTTGATGTCGTGTTTGCCCTATTAGTTACCGTCTTTATCCTCTCATGGCTGTTGCCGATTGCGGCGGTCTGCATCCTGTTTTGTTCGCCGGGGCCTGTATTCTTCGTGCAGCCACGAACCGGTAAAAACGGACGCAAGTTTAAGTGCCTGAAAATACGGACCATGCGGCACGAACAACCGAGTGAATTCCGGCAAACTACGCAGTACGATGATCGCGTGACACGGGTGGGAAAAGTGTTGCGGAAAACGAACCTGGACGAAATGCCGCAGTTCATCAACGTATTATTGGGACACATGAGTGTTGTTGGTCCCCGTCCTCATGCGGTAGCCCATGACGCACAATTCTGGAACAGCTTTCCCGAGTATAAACTGCGCTATCTAGTAAAACCAGGCATTACCGGATTAGCCCAGGTACGCGGCGCACGGGGTGAAACAGAAACGCTGGTAAAAATGCAACACCGGGTTCGGTATGATTTATACTACCGAGACCGGCAGTCCTTATGGCTGGATGTGCGAATTTGCTGGTGGACAGTAAAAAGTATGATGAAGGGGAATATTAATGCATGGTAGAATAAACTGATACATAATTTTTTTTTGAAATAGTTAAGGAGGTTAACTATAATGTCAACTGCAAAAAGAGTTGTAAAAAATACGAGTTTTTTATATGCAAAAATGGCAATAACGATGTTTGTTGCGTTATACACGACTCGGCTTATATTAAACGCATTAGGATCATCAGATTTCGGTATATTTAATATTGTAGGCGGAGCGATCGCGATGCTAGGTTTCTTGAACGCTGCAATGGCAAGTTCAACACAAAGATTCATGTCATATTCAGAAGGAGAATCAGATAAATTAAAACAAATTGAAATATTTAACATAAGCTTTATTTTGCATTTCGGAATAGGAGTGATATTAGCGCTTATTTTATTAGTAACAGGTTGGTTTTTTTTTAATGGAATACTAAATATTCCAAATAATAGAATCCTAGCAGCGAAAGTAGTATATGGAAGTTTAATTATATCTACAGTATTTACAGTAATGACAGTACCATATGACGCTATACTAAATGCTAGAGAGAATATGTTGTACTATTCAATAATTGGTATAGTTGAATCAATGTTAAAACTAATTGTAGCTTTAATACTCATAAATTATAGTGGAGATAAATTAATGATATATGGAATACTGATGTCAATAGTCGCAATAATGAATATGATAATAATGAGGGTATACTGCCATAAAAGATATGAAGAATGTATACTTGAGCCCAAAAAATACTGGTCACATAAACTTATGAAAGATATGATGTATTTCGCGGGTTGGAATCTATTAGGCAACTCAAGTAGTATGATAGTAAATTATGGACAAGGAATAATAATAAATAAATTTTTTGGGGTAACCATAAATACTTCTCAAGCAGTAGCAAGTCAAGTTAATTCACAATTAAACTCGCTAACTATGGTTATGATGAAGGTAATGAATCCAATAATTGCTAAAAAAGAAGGTTCAGGAAATAGAGCAGGTATGATAAATGCAACATTTATAAGTTGTAAAAGTTCAATCTACCTAATGTTAATATTATTTGTTCCAGCATGGATAGAGATGCCATATATATTGCATGTATGGTTAATAAAAATTCCAGATTATGCAATACTATTTTGTAGGTTATTAATAATAAATACTTTTATAGGATATTCGGTATTACCAATATTATCATCATTGCAAGCACATGGAAATATAAAAAAAGTTCAAATACTTTTGTCGACATTATACTACTTGCCGTTATTAGTAATGTACATTTTATTTAAATTTGGATACCCTTGTTATATTTCATATATATTATTAGGAGGGTATACATTATTATCAGGATTAATTATTTTATACTATGCACAAGCGAATTATAATTTTCCATCAGTATACTTTATAAAGAATGTTATTTTTAAGGCATTAGGTGTGTTAATAATACAAGCAAGTGTATGTATTATGATAATAAATTTCTTGGAAGAAGGAGGAGTTAGGATGATTATAATATTCGCATTATCATCACTAATACTTTTGTTATTAATATGGAAGTTTTCTTTAGAAGAAATGGAAAAAAAAATAATAATGAATATATTATTCTCAGAATTACTTGTATCAAAGAAAATTAGAAAGCTATGAATCAATATAAGAAAAATATTTGTTCGTTTGCAGATTCAAATATGTATATTACAGCAAAGAGATTTATAAAGCAGGTTGATGATTTAAATTATTATGACAGTTGTGTAGTTTATAATGAAAAAATGTTAGAGCAGAGTTTTCAGTTAAAGCATAAAGATAAATTTGACTTACGAGGATTTGGATATTGGATATGGAAACCACAAATAGTATTACAATCACTATTGCAGATGAATGAAGGGGATATATTACAATATTCAGATATAGGTTGTCATTTAATTAAAGAGGGGAGTAATAGATTAGAAAATTATTTTGAAATGCTGTATAAATCAGATTATAACTTTTTGGTATTTCAAATGAAAGGTTTTTTAGAAAAAGAATGGACAAAAGGGGACCTTTTTGATTATTTTAAAGCACGTGAGGATAAAAACATTACTGAAACAAATCAAATTTGGGCAGGGAGTTTTATTGTAAAAAAGAATCCGTCATCAATTAATTTTATCAAAGAATGGCTTTACATAATTGAAAATAATTACAATTTAGTTGATGATTCTTATTCAAAATCACAAAACTTTTCCGGATTTAGGGAGAATAGACATGATCAAAGTATTTTTTCGATATTAGCAAAAAAAAATAAAGTTTTGTGTTTAGATCACGGTAATGAAAATACAAAATACTATGGTGATTATCCAATATTGGCATTAAGGGATAAAACTGATGGAGAGAAATGGATGGAGATTTTTACATATCCGAAGATAATAAGAGTATTTAAGGTAGAAAAACAAATAGATCGGATTGCAAAAGTGCTTTTTGAAATAATGATTGGGCAAACAATATTTTTGAAATTAAAAAAATATTTTAAAAAAAGAACTAAATGAGATATTCAATTTTAGTGAATACATGTGATAAATTTGAGGATTGTTGGGATCCTTTTTTTAAACTGTGGGGTATTTATTGGAATTCGTGTAGAGGTAAAATATATTTAAACACAGAATATAAAAAATATAGCTATCCCGGATTGCATATAACACCAATACAAGTATGTAGGCAAAAAAAAATTAATCATAAGAGAATACCTACTTGGAGTGAATGTTTAAAATGGGCGCTAGAACATATAGAAACAGAAATAATTCTATACATGCAAGAAGATTATTTTATAAATAACGAAGTAAAAAATGATTTAGTAGAAAATTATGTATCTGTAATGATGAATGATGATACAATAAAATGTATCCATTTAACAGATCAAGCAGTAATAGCGTCTGGAAACTCAAAATACGAAAGATTAGATAGCGTGTTAATAAAGCAAAGATATAGAGTTTCTTGTCAGACTGCTTTGTGGAGAAAATCAGAGCTTTTAAATTTAATTCGCGATTATGAAGATGCTTGGGAATTCGAAGAATTTGGATCAATTAGATCGACGAGGTTAGGTAATGATTATTATGTGGTTAATAGAGATTTTGTGAGAATAAATGAATTTGAAATTGTACCTTATATTTTTACTGGTATTATTCAAAATAAATGGAATATAAATGTCATTCCATTATTTGTAAAGCATGATATAAAAATTGACTATTCAATTAGAGGATTTTCAAAAGATACACCACCAAAATCTCTCAAGGAAAGAATAAAATATCGATTAAAAAAAACATTAAAAATTATTCGACATAAAATTGATTTATATTCAATAAAAGGAAGTGAAAAATGAAAAACATATATATAAATATTTTGAGAGTTCTTAAAAAAATATATACTAAAATAATGCCAATACCATTACTTTCGAAGCAACCATGTGAAGGAAATGCAGATAAAGTTTCGGAGATAATATATAAAAAATTAATTGATGATAAACCCTGTATGATCTCAAGATTCGGAAGTACAGAGCTATTAACAACATTAAACTATTTAAATGTTAAAACAGGTAAACGAGATTTTTGGAAATACATAAAGGGAGAAATACACCAATGGTGGTGGAATGAAAATATCATCAGACAAATGAAGGAGTGGAGCGGTTTTTTTCCAGCAACAGAACCAAAAATTGAAGCTTTCTGTGAACTGATGTTAAAAGATATGCTACAAGTAGACGTATTAGGAAGCTGGCTTTCAGAAGAAAATTATTTTTTAACAAGATTAGAAAAAGCAATTTTTGTGGAATTTGAATTACTAAATCCGTTCTTTTCAAAAAATCCTTGGACAGCAGCATTAAAGGGTAAAAAGATTCTTGTTGTTCATCCATTTTCAGAGCGGATTGAACAACAGTATCAAAAACGAAAATTCTTATTTAAGAACCAAGATATACTACCAGATTTTCAACTGCTCACAATAAAAGCAGTGCAAAGCTTGGGAGGCGAAAACATAAGTCATAATGACTGGTTTGAAGCTTTGCAGTGGATGAAAGATGAAATTGATAAAAGAGATTATGATATTTGTTTAATCGGTTGTGGAGCATATGGATTCCCATTAGCAGCTCATGTTAAAAGGAGTGGGAAAAAATCAATTCATTTAGGTGGATCTCTCCAATTATTATTTGGCATTAAAGGAAAACGTTGGGAAAATTCAAATTATAACCCAATATACAATTATGCTGAATTGATGAATGAATATTGGGTACGTCCAGACGCTGATATGAAGCCGAAAAATGCAGATATGGTAGAAGATGCATGTTATTGGTGAAATAAAATTATTTTTGTATAATAGAATTATATTTAAACTAAGATCTCATGATATATGTTTTTTGTATTGTATTTGTTTTATTTATGAATACATCATTAGCTCCCGTATTAGGCTTTGATGCAATTGTCACTACAGCCTTTCTACCCATAATGTTTTACATTTTTAAAGAAACAATATTGGGCAATGTGAATTATAAATTAAAGACAAATTGGCCTGACATTTGTGTAATTATTTTCGGCATTATTGTGTATTTTATAAAATATAGTTTAGGACAAGATTACTTCAAATTAATACTAACATTATTAATTATACCACCGCTAATGTCCATTTACTTTAATAATTGTTCAGATAATAAAATAAAAATACTAAGGATTACAGTTATATTTTTTTTTGTATCTGAATGCTTAATTGCAATATATGAAAGATTATCGTATAAACAAATTTTTAATATAATACAAATTAATGATGATATTTCTGAGATTGAATCTTGGGAATTTAGAAGTCAAGCCTTAATGGGACATCCTCTTGCTAATGCTATGGTGGTGGCAGTCTTAATGGCATTTATAGTATGTAATGATAATATAAAGTTATTTTACAAAATATTACTAATATCATTGGGTTATATTGCGCTATTTTGTTTTAATGCGCGGGGCTCAATTTTGGTTAGCACATTTCTAATTATTCCTACACTTTTTTTTCAAATAGTTATTTCTGTAAAAAAAAAATATAGAATCATCTATATATTTTTGATATTATCACTGATTATTGTTGCGCAGTATTTAATTTTTAGTACGAATCTTGGTGGCAGAATTTCAAATTCAGAAAAATTATTAGATGGAAGTGCAATGACAAGGATTGATGCATTCAAATTTTATTTATTTTTAAGTGAACAAGATTTATTGTGGGGTAATCCTGAAAGTTATTTGTACATAACAAGAAAACTTGGAGCGGGTGGGGTTGAAAATGGAATCATTGTATTAATTCTACAATATGGAATTATTATAACATTTCCAATGTTATGCCTATTGTTTTATTTTCAATGGCAAAAATTGAAAGTATATCCTAAGTTTAAACAGTTTTTAATATTTGGAGTATTTTTAATTATTGGTACTATAAACCCTAATTTGAGCTCTGCCGTTCAATGGGTAATTTTTATTTTCGGTTATTATGCGTTTCGTAATAATAGATTATCAAGCAAATTATTTATAAATAATAGAAAATTATTTGAAAATGAAAGTACTTTGGCTTTGTAATGCGATTTTTTCAAATGATAAAATAACTGGAACTTCTAGTTGGCTACAACCCTTGGCTGAAGGAATTCAACGAAATGGAGATGCACAGATAATAAATATTTCGCAAGGAGAAGTTAAAGACATAATTAGGAAAGACCATGATGACATTAAGCAGTGGATTGTACCCACAATGAAAAAAAGAAAATTTGGACAGGTTGCTTCGAAAAAATTATGTAAGCTAATTGCTGAAATTATTGAAAAAGAATCTCCTGATATAGTACATATATGGGGAACAGAAAATATATGGGCATCAATCCATGCTATGGGCTATATTAAAGCAAAAACTTTGATCGATATACAAGGGCTTTTATTTGCTTATACCGATTATTACTATGGAGGACTTTCACTAAGTGAAATATTTAAATGTATCAGGCTTAAAGAAATAATAATGCCTTGGCGAACTCTTTTTAATAAGAAAATTGTGTTTTACAAGCGCGGGGAGATTGAAAAGCATCATATTAAATGTTTTACTAATATTTCTTATCAATCCGATTGGGTAAAAAATAATTTAAATACAGTAGTGAATTCTAAAGTAAATTTATTCAAAACAAAGATTATTTTACGGGAATCATTTTATGGATCAAAACAATGGGAATACAAATCATCTGGGAGAAGACCAATAATATTTGCATCATGTTCTGCTGCAGTTTCCTATAAAGGTATTCATGTATTAGTAAGAGCAGTTGGCTTATTAAAACAAAAATATTGTGATGTTCAGTTGCGAATCGCAGGAAATATTAACGTAGGAAAATTATTGCAAGATGGATATTCAGTTTATATAAATGATTTACTTAATAAATATGATCTTAAAAATAATACAGTACTAGTAGGCTCTTTAGATGAAAATGGTATAGTTGATGAGTTACTTAATGCTAATGTTTTTGTTGTACCTTCATTCGTTGAGACATATTGTTTGGCTTTTGCTGAAGCAATGATTATTGGAGTTCCCTCAGTTGTTTCATATGCAGGCGCTATGCCTGAATTAGCTGTTCATAGGGAAGAGGCCTTATTTTATAATTCTCTTGATTTTATACAGTGTTCATCAAATATTGATGAATTAATAGAAAATAAAGAGTTAGCAATTAGAATTTCTAACAATTCTAGAAATAGGAAAATTAAAGAAAATAATAGGCAAGATGTGATTGAAAGACAGATTCAAATATATAACGAAGTTCAAAATGGAGATTGATAATGATAGGATTGTATATTTGAAATTTGTTTTTTAAGTTTATTTAATTCAATGAAAAATATAAAAGTAATATTAAAAAAATATCCTTCATTGATGAATATTGTAGCTTTTATTTATTCATTAATGTACGGGAATTTTATTTTTTATTTTTATAACAAAGTAAATAAGAATGGGGCTTTCTTAAAAAAAAATGTATTTAGAATAAAGGGTAAGAATAATGAAATTTATTTAGGTAGTATGTCTAGATTTAAAAATTGTAGATTTACGATAATTGGCAATAATTGTAAAATAATAATTGGAGCAGGTAATACAATCGTTTCTGATACACATTTTTGGTGTCAAGATGATAATAGCCAAATAGTTATTGGTAATAATTTTACTATTGAAAGTGGACATATTGCATCAACTGAAGGAATGAAAATTGTAATAGGTAATGACTGTATGTTTTCAAATGATATTGAGATTAGAAATGGTGATAGCCATAGTATTATAGATAGAAAAACATCTATTAGAACTAATTATGCCAAAAATGTTACTATAGGAAATCGTGTTTGGATAGCAGCGCATGTTAGAATATTAAAAGGTTCTAAAATTCCTTCAAATTCTATAATTGGCAATAGTAGTGTTGTTAATAGTGCATTTGAGGAGGAATATGGATTATATTCAGGGATACCTTGTAAAAAGGTTAAAGATAGTATTGATTGGGACCGAAAGAAGCTTCTATGAAAATAGCTATAATTTTAACTGTACATAATCGAAAAGACAAGACTTTAGAATGTTTATATGAATTGCACAAACAGGATATTTCTTCTAGTTATGCTTTTGATATATATATTACAAATGATGGTTGCACTGACGGTACTGTTTTAGCGGTTTCAACATTATATCCTCATGTAAACTTTATTCATGGTGATGGTCAATTATACTGGAACCGAGGAGTATATGAGGCTTGGATGTTTGCAAATAAATGTAATAAATATGATTATTTCCTTTGGCTAAATGATGATACTACTTTATTTAACTTTGCGCTGCAAGAGCTAATTACTTGTTCAATTAATAAGTTCAATTGTGCTATCATTGTTGGTACAACTTGTAGTTCAAAGCATAATAGTAAAATTACATATGGTGGACGTAATTTTCAAAACGGCCTCTTAATACCAACTGGTGAGATCTTGCGCTGTGACTACTTTAATGGAAATATTGTATTAATTCCTCGGTTTGTATTTAATTGTTTAGGACCAAATGATTATATTTTCCGTCATGCATTAGGTGATTTTGATTATGGATTACGTGCGAAAAAAATGGGAATTGAATCATATATTGCACCAAGAGTACTAGGTATATGCGACGAACATGACAGTCTACCTACTTGGTGTAATCCCAAAATAAACATTCTTACTCGTTGGAAAGCCTTTCGTAAGCCTTTAGGTCATAATCCTGAAGAATACTTTATCTTTGAACGAAGACATAATGGTTTACTAATTGCAATATTTCATTATTTTACCAACCACCTTCGGGTATTTATTCCGCAAATATGGATAAACAAATCCACGTGAAAAAGCTTCTTATTTTTCATCCAGCACTTCCACCTTATCGATTAGACTTTTTTAATTCTTTATCAAATTGTTTTGAAACGCATATTTATTTTTCAAATCTTAATTTGAAATCTCAAAAGTTTGATCAAGAATATTTACAATCAAAAGCTGTATTTCATTTCTATTTTTTGACCAGAGGCTTTACTGTATTTAATAAAATTATTCGCTTTGGCATAGTATCAGCCCTGATTAAACATAAGCCAGATTATGTATTTACAAGTGAGTATAATCCGATAACTATGCTTGTATGTTTTTTTAAATTAATTTTTGATTCTAAATATAAGTTGTATACTATTTGTGATGATAATATATATATAGCGAAGAAATGTAGTGGACTTCGTAAATTTGCTCGTAATTTTATTATAAAAAGAATAGATGGGGTAATTTTTACAAATGCTGAAACAGCTGAGTGGTATATTAATAACTTAGGATTGGATACCAATGCTATTCTTTTTCCAATTGTATACGATGACGTGAAGTTTAGATTGCAACTTCAAAATGCTTTGCCGGTTGCTGAATCGTTAATTGAATCATATAATTTACAGCAAAAACGAGTACTACTTTTTGTCGGCCGCTTGGTAACTGTTAAAAATATTTCAATGCTTATTGACGCTATCTCAACAATTTCAAAAAAACATTGCGATATAAGATTAATAATTGTTGGTGAAGGCCCTGAAGGCCCTAATTTAAGAGCGTTAGTTAATAAACATTCACTGGAAGAATTTATAATTTTTACTGGTAGAAAAGAAAAGGAGGATTTACTAGCTTGGTATTTCATTGCTAATATTTTTGTTCTGCCGAGCCTTTTTGAACCTTTTGGCGCTGTTATCAATGAAGCCTTAATTGCAGGTAATTTTACCCTCTGTTCTAAGTATGCTGGGGCTGCTACTTTAATTAGTGAAAATATTAATGGTTTTTTGTTTGATGCCTATGATATAAATGACTTAATTCTGAAATTAGATAAAGCTCTATTGTTAACTCATTTTACTGCATCTACAGAATTGCGGGATAATAAAATGCCAACTTCTTATAATTTAATTTTTAATGATTTTATTCAAAGTTTAAATTCATAATGTGTAAATGTTGATATTTATTTAATGTATACTTGTTGTTGATAGTTAAGTTTATTAACAGTTTATATTTTTGTGAATAAAATATAAACTGCTTTAATTTTTTTTCTGAACATGCTCTATATAGTCATACATTTTATGTGTTAGAGTTAATGTAAAGAACTTTTTTATAAAAATAATGACTTTCATTTTAAAATGTGTTTAAAGTTTAATATATTTTTATTAATTTTAGGTTAGTTATTTAACATTTTGGTAACCTTGACATGTGGTTGTCTTAATTACTATATTTCATGAAGCCAATAACTGCAAATGAGCTTAAATCATTGCAACTAGAAATACTTGACTTTATTGTAGATTATTGTGAAAAAGAATCTATAAGCTATTTTTTGTGTGGTGGAACCTTATTGGGTGCTATACGTCACAAAGGTTTTATTCCTTGGGATGATGATATTGATATTATGTTACCTCGCCCTGACTATGATCGTTTAATATCTTGTATTCCGGAGCATGAATACTATAAACTAAAGACTAATAAGTTAGAATCAGATTATCCTTTTGTTTTTGCAACATTGAATGATATTAGGACTCAAAAGAATGAGAAAAAACTTATTTCTAGATTTAGTTCTTCTTTAGGTGTAAATATTGATATCTTTCCTATTGATGGCCTTCCTCATGAAGATAATGATGTGAAGTTGTATTATAAGAAGATTCAATTTTTTGGGTTTTTATTACAATCTGCCACATATCGTTTTGGTGTTGGTAAATCATTTTTAACGTCTATTTTAAAAAATTTTGGGATTTTTATTTTTAGATTTTTAATGTTAATTAATGTTACTTCACTTTCGAGGCTTATAAATTCTTTCGATGCATTTTCAAAAAAATATGATTATTACCGTGCTAACAAGGTTGGTATAACTGCAATTTCTCATTATGGTATGAAGGAAATGAATGATAAAGGTGGTTATGAATCTTTTGTTCTTGTAGAGTTCGAGAATAAGCTATATCGTGCGCCTGTTTCTTATCATAGTTACTTATCTAATCTATATGGTGATTACATGAAATTACCACCAATTACTTTACAAGTCTCACATCACACATCTAATTGTTACTGGTTATGAACATAGCTGTTATTCTTGCAGGGGGTTCCGGTATCCGTTTAGGTGGAGGCATGCCTAAACAATTTTTAAAAGTAGCTGGAAAAAGAGTTATTGAACATACTATTAATGTTTTTGAAAATAATGAATTCATCGATGAAATAGCAATAGTTACTCACTCTGACTATATCAGTCTTGTTGAAAAGATACTTATTGATAATCAGTATAAAAAGGTTAAAAAAATTCTAAACGGCGGCTCTGAAAGATACCAGTCCAGTTTATCTGCTATTAAGGCATATGTAAATGATGATGACAATCTTATTTTTCACGATGCTGTTCGTCCTTTAGTTAATGACAGAATTATTAATGATTGTATTGACGCTCTTAAGTTACATGATGCTGTTGATGTGGCTGTTGCTACAACTGATACTGTGATTCAGGTCGATAACTATAATCATATTGAACAAATACCTAATCGTCCATCTTTGAGAAACGGACAAACACCACAATGCTTTAAGCGCGGATTAATAAATAAAGCTTATGAACTAGCATTGAACGACCCCAGCTTCAAGACTACTGATGATTGTGGTGTAGTTCATAAATATTTACCTGATACATCAATATTTGTTGTAAAAGGTGAGCAATTTAATATGAAGCTTACCTATCAGGAAGATATGTTCCTTTTAGATAAATTGTTTCAGCTTAAATCAATTCAAGGTAATCATTCCAATTTATCCGATGAGGCTATTAAAAACTTACCAAATAAAGTAATTGTTGTTTTTGGCGGAAGTTATGGTATTGGAAAAGAAATTGTTGATATTGGTCGTGATTTAGGCGCTATTGTTTATTCTTTTAGCAGAAGTCAGAATAATATTGATATTGCTAATAGTGAATCTGTCAGTGCTGTTTTAAATTCTATATTTAATAAAAATGGACGAATTGATTTTGTTATTTGTACTGCTGGCATACTCATTAAAGAACCCTTATTTAATCTTAATTACAAACAAATAAATGAAAGTATTCATATTAATTATTTCGGTGCTATTAATGTAGCAAAAGAGGCTTTTCCATTCTTAAAACAAACTAAAGGTTCATTATTATTTTTTACTAGTAGTAGTTACACTAAAGGACGGATGTTATATAGTATATATTCTTCAACTAAAGCCGCCATTGTTAATCTTTCCCAAGCCTTAAGTGAAGAGTGGCTAGATACAGGCATTAGAGTTAACTGTATTAATCCAGAACGTACAAAAACCCCAATGCGAATTAAAAACTTTGGTATAGAAGATGAATCATCATTATTGTCTTCTAAATGTGTGGCAATTGCATCTATCAATTCACTTGTGACTAAATTAACTGGTGAGATTATTGACGTTCGAAAATAAGCTTATTTGACAGTTGATTTATCTATTTTTATTTGACTTATTTTACTATATTATTATTCGAATATTATTTGACCCACAATTATATTCACTCCTTGTATTTTCATTTACATGGTTTTATCATTTAAATTAATATTTGTGCTATTGAGTCCTAATAAATATATATTATTATTATTGCCTTATGAGGATTTTACTTATTCATACTTATTATCAGCAACGTGGCGGCGAAGATGCTGTTTTTGAAATGGAATCCACTTTACTTGCATCAAAATATACTGTTCAGAAGATATCATTTTATAATAAACATGGTATTTATGGTGCTTTGCAATTTATATTTTCAATATTTAATATAGTTTCTTTTTACAAAATTTATAGAGCTATTAAACGTTATCCTCCTGATATAATCCATGTACACAACTATCATTATGCTTTAGGCCCAATTATTTTTTGGATCTCTAAAATAATATCTGTACCTATTGTAATTACCCTTCACAATTATAGAATATTATGCCCATCTGCTAACATGTTTTATAATAGCAAAATTTATACTGATAGTTTAAATAGTACTTTTCCTTTTAAAGCAATTATAAATAAAGTTTATCGAAACTCATTTTTTCAAACTTTTTGGTTGGTATTTATTGGATGGTTTCATAAGCAAATAGGTACTTGGTCTACAGTAGATCGCTTCATTGTTTTAACGGAGTTTGCCGCAAATTTATTTTTGAACTCATCTTTTAAGCCTTTTTTCACTAATTACAGTATTAAGCCTAATTCTACTGATCGTCCAGTTGAAATAGACTTTAAAACTAAAAATAATTATTTCCTTTTTGTAGGACGCTTAACAGAAGATAAAGGTATTAAAGTCTTATTAAACACTTTCGAAAAGTGTAACTATCCACTAAAAATTATTGGTTCAGGTCCTCTATGTGATTATGTAACAGAAAGAGCTTCTTTTAATAAAAACATTTCTTTTCTAGGACAACAGTCTTCTAACTATGTAAAAGACCTGATGGCCCATGCTTCAGCGTTAGTATTTCCATCAATTTGGTATGAAGGCATGCCGATGACAATTATTGAAGCCTTCTCGGTAGGAACTCCTGTTATTGCAAGTAAACTTGGTGCTATGAGTACAATGATTACAGATGGCTATAATGGAATGCATTTTGAGCCAAATAATGCTGAAGACTTAAGGAGAATAATAAATAACTGGTTTGAATTGCCAGTTGTCCTGAAGTTGCAATATAATGAGAATGCCCTTACTACCTATGAGGCTAACTATACTCCCGAAAAAAATTTACAGATGCTTACTGATATTTTTACTGATGTTATTAATAAGGCTAAAAAATAATATAATGATAGCTGAGTTGTCCTCCCAGACTATTTGTTATTAGTTTACCTTTATCCCAGGCAATTGCTACTTGTAAAGTCCCTTTCCTTATTTTTTTCAATACCTGTATATATGCTGATAGCTGATTTACTGGCAAGCGGGGGTCTCCTGTTATTGGCCTTCCGTAGTTTCTACTACCTGATAGTTTGCCTGTTATAAACAAGTTTTGATTAAGATTTGCCAGAATTGCCAGGTGAATAACCTGTACCCGGTTATTGCTCACCATGGTTTTTCCATAGCCTCCTTTCAAGTTATATAATTCAGGTTTTGTATCATTCCATCGGGTAATAAAAGGCGTACCAATTACCCGCTGCCGATGCGTCCAGCCATCGCGGTATTGGTAGTTCACGAAATAATCATCGGCTCCGTCGTACAACCGACTCCCGTTCTTAATATTGAAGCCCCCCTGATTCAGGGTTGTCAGAAATTCAGCGGTAATTTGGAGTACTTTTGCTGATGCACTACTCCTGTTGTTCCGCCACCGGATGCCATATAGACCATCCGGCAGGTTTCGCATGGCGACACCTGATTTATCCTCATAAGGGTGCTGGATATATGCAAACAGATTCGAAGCTTTTCCGGTCCAGTTGACAGCGATATCCATGCTACCCAAATGATTGCCCAGTCGGTTCATTAAATCAAAGTGACTGTAGACTCCGGTTCCATCGTCCGGATACTGACGGGCAGTGATGACATAGAGATAATCATTAAACGAAGAGGGCAAATGTCCGGTCGGGGCCAGTGTTTTAGATAGTGTTGCTGAGTAGCCTCCCCATTGTACATAGTGCGTAACGCCCATCAAAAACTGAAGCCTGCTTTCCGGTTTCCCGAAACGCAGAAACAGGGCTTTCTGGTGCAGAAATGAATTCTGGATGGAATCTGTGTTGGCAAACCATCCGTGTGCGTACAGGGCATTTATGGCCACGGCATTGCGCGTAAACCGCAGCGGAACAAATCCCGGCGTCCCCAGCTGAATTTTAGGAATGGGCAAGGCGTTACCCGACCAGGCATAGGAACCTGACGATAGCAGGGTATCGACAAGCCCGAACACTTCGCGGCGGCGACCCAGATAAAGCTCTGCAAACCGATAGCGTGCCGTGATGTTGGCGACCGGTAACAGCAGCTTCGTGTTTCTCCCAAGATTAGCGACTCCTTCGGCGGCAACCTGCAGGTGTACTTTCTCCGGGTTTTGCCAATCGCCCATCCGCAGGTGACCGCCCAGCCTGATCAGACCCGCCGGCCCGCTTAACGGCACTGTCCCGTACTGATTAGCCCGCAGCCAGAAGGGCGTACGGTCAGCCGTAGAGGCCAGCGCCCCGAGCTCGGCATACCCTATTGCTTTTGCGCTCAGAGTGTCCGTCAGCCCATACCCTTGTCCATAGCAATTACGGGGGGTGATGCTTTGTACAGTAAATAGTCCGCAAACGAGTATAATAGTCTTAGCGTAATCCTGCATAGGTTTTCAATCGATTTAAGAGCCGTACACCCAGGCTGTATTTTTGCCGGAAGCGTTTGGTGTAATAGGGGTGTTCCCGTGCCTTGTCGGGTAAGCAAAACGTACGCCGCTTACCCTCATCCAGAATCGTCCGGTAGCGGTTATAGACGTTTGTATTGACCCCGTCGTTGCCATAAAAGCCGATGTTCTGCACTTTTGAGGTGGTCGGGTATGTTGTCAGGCTACCGAGTTTAAACTGCGTGTAACACAAGCGGATGTCCCAGGCATCCAGTTCGCCCTGCATCGTCCGCCGTAACATGCGTACGCGGTCACTGCCGTTCACGTTAAAGGCAGTCCGTTGTGCCGGATCATGCATGAAGGCCGCAAAATCCGTCACGTTCCAGTCGGCCTGTTGCCAGCGGTCGGCCCAGATGGCCCAGCCCCACGCACAGGTGCGGCCAATGAAATACACGTCGTCCGGATAACCGGCCGGTTTGTCAAACGGAAAGCTGTAGCCGCCAATTGAAAACACGTCCTGTTGGTCGGCATAAGTCGCCAGGCACTGATTCATGTAATCGAGGAAGTTGGGTGCTGTCACAATATCATCCTCCACAACAATCACCGAAGGGTGCCGGCTAAGCACATAGGTGACCCCACGGATGACCGAATTGGCGCATCCCTGGTTTTCTTCCTGAACGTGTAAACTAACCCGTCTGAAGCCGGTAATGTCCCTGACCAGGTCGCATACCTGAGCCACCTTGGGCCGGTCTTCGGGTCGTTTGGGACCATCCACAAACACGTATAAGTCGCTTTCGGCGGCCAGGTAATTGTTTTTAAGTGCGTTTAAGGTTTGTTCAAGCTCATACGGACGTTTGTAGGCAAAAAGTGCTATAGGCGCGTTCATTAAGATAAGATATGATTAGAGTGGTTAACACGCGGTTACCCGTACCTTATAGCCGTTTCGAGGTTCACAGCCTGCGTCCTGAGACTATTCAGCACACGTACGGGGATACTAAACTGCCATTTCAACTGCTCCAGGTAATAGTCGGATACGACAGGGTGCTCAGGTAAACGGAAAACCTGTTGATCACCCGTATCCAGAATTGTCCGGAAGCGGTTGTAGACATTCGTGTGGGTGGAGTCGGCTGAAAAGCCGATATTCTGAATTTTTGACTGTGTCGGATACACAGTCAGGCCATTTACCCGTGCCTGGGCATAACACCACCGGATGGCCCAGGAATCAATTTCCTGCTGTTTCCACCGGCGCAGCATGCGTACGCGGTCGCTGCCCCCGCTGCTGAACTGCGCTTTGCGGTCTTTATCCTGCATAAAGGCATCGTAGTCGCTGATGCTCCAGTCGGCCGTATCCCAGCGGTCCTGCCAGGTTGCCCATCCCCAGGAGCCTGTCCGGGGAAAGAGATAAATATCATCGGTATAGCCGTCCGGTTTGTCAAACGGAAAGCTGAAGCCGGTAACCGAAAAAATCTGTTTCTGCTGCGCATAGGCCGTCAGGCACTGATTCATAAAGGAAAGAAAATTGCGGCTGGTCAGCAGATCATCTTCCAGTACGATAACAGAGCCATGTTGCCGGATCACCTGCGTTACCCCGCTGATGACGGAGTTCGCTAAGCCCTGATTCCGGGTGGCATACATGCGATTTATCTGTTTGAAGCCGGTAACGGCTTCGGCAATGGCTTTCGTCTCCTCAACTTTGCGTACATCGTCCGGCCGTTTAGGGCCATCCACGAAAATGTATAGCTCACTTTCGGGGGCCAGCTCGTTTTGCTGTAAACACCGAACGGTCTTCGCAAACTCGTTGGGTCGTTTATACGCAAAGAGAACAATGGGTGCTACTGACTGCGTGGATTGCTTCATAAACGTTGCGTCAATTTTTGGGTCATCCATTGTTTGGCAAGATACCAAACATACAGACTATTTGTTATGGCATAGCGTCGGAATAACCGGCGGGGTTCTTGAACAAGGCGAAAAAACCACTCCATCCCGGCGTTTTGCATCCATTCGGGTGCACGGTTTACTTCACCGGCCAGGACGGGCAGGGCACCGCCAATCCCCAGCATCACGGCATTGATCTGTCCGCGCATGCGGTTCATCCAGAGTTCCTGTTTCGGGCAACCGAGGGCTACAAACACCAGCCCGGCACCGGAGCGGTTGATGGTGTCGATGGTTTGGGCTTCTTCGGCGGCGCTCAGCGGCCGGAACGGCGGCGAGATAGCCCCCGCAATGATCAGTCCCGGATAGTGGATGGCGCAGTTTTGCGCTACCCGTTTCAGTACCTCCGGGGTTGAGCCGTAAAAAAACACCGGTACGTTTTGCTCTTCTGCTTTCCGGATCAGGTCGGGCAACATATCCATGCCGGTGGTGCGTTGTTGTTTCAGCCCATACAGGCTCCGCAAGCCCCAGACAAGCGGCATCCCATCGGGCAGCACGTAGTCGGCGCCGTTTACCGCACGGGCAATCTGCTGATCCTGTTTTACTTCAATCGCCATGTGTACATTGGCAAAGCAAACCGTGCAGGAAGTCCGTTTGTGGGCCAGGGCCATGATACACTGCATAAACCGCTGGTAGCTGTCCAGGGAAATATCCAGCTCAATGACTTTGGCACGTGGAGGAAGTTCTGCGATCATGGTAGTACTATTTAAGGAAGGTTGTCTGTACAATCATTAGTATAAGGTATAGCCGATCAGGGCGTGAAATCCTTTGGTCACATCCTGGTCCGCTTTAACGCCAACGCCAACGGTAAGGCCGTTACGCAGTTGATAGCGTAAAGAGTAGCGCTGAAAGGAGGTGTAATGCCGGATATAAACACCATAGCTCGGCTGAATCAGGTTCCAGACCCAATGCGCCGTAAAGGCAAACTGACCATACCAGAATTCATAGCCCGCCAATAGGCCAAACTGTTTATACTGGAAATTTTTAGCTCCTATTGCCTGATTTTTAATGTATCTATCATCGATATACTGCGCACCAATAGAAAAGGCATGTTGTGTCGTTACTCTGTACCCACCCATAATGTCGGCCCCCCACATAGGACAAACTACATAGTCTTTCCCGTCGTGCAGTTGTTTAAATGTCTTTGGGTTTACGTATGGGTCTGTAGGCGATAATACTCGTACAGAACCCATTAAATCGACCCGGGCAAACCACCGCCGTGTTAAGGCCGGATGTTCCCAGTCGCGGGTGGCGGGTACAGTCGTGGGCTGCGGCGCATAGCTAACGCCCAAACCTACGACTGGTACATTAAGCCCTACGTTTGGTTTTTTTGTCCCGGCGTTGGAAATGTGGTTGTAGTGAAACGCCAGATTGGCGTGCCATTGGTTTGTTAGTTTATAATGAGCGTTGGCCGCTACGCCAATCATGGCGCTGAGCGGCAGGCTGAAATATTCGTTGGTCGGGTTGGTTTCGGCGTTGTATACCCGTGTCAGGTAGGTTAGCCCAGCCGAGGTCCGTACGGAGAAATAGGTCCGGTGGCGGTAGCGGATCAGGGGTTCAAAAAACAGACCGGCTCCGGCGGTGCGGCCGAGGGCCACGGGGTTATGGAAGGTGTAATAGTTGGCGTAAACTCCGGTTTTGGCAAAGCAGTTGCAGGTTTCCCAGGAGTTGCGGGAGGTGCCTACCCAGCTGTAACTCATTTCAACACCGGCGGGCGGGGTGGTAGAGGCGGGGGTTACCCGGTCCGGTACCGATACGCCCATAAACACCTTTGCCCCGATCAGCCGTGTGTTGGCCACAGCGGTATCGGAGGGGCTTTGGCCCATGAGCCAATGACTTAACAGAATAAGACAAAGTAAACTAACGAGTCGCGGCGGCATATTCGTACTGTTTCGTAACCTCCTTTACCCTTTCGGGTTGGGAGCCGTTTATTCTTTTACCACATAGCCACATAATGCAAAGGTTTACTTTGTGTGGTAGGTGATATGTTGATTTTCCTCCCCCCAACCCCCTCCAGAGGGGGAGAACGGGCAGCTCTCCCCCTCTGGAGGGGGTTGGGGGAGGACTCTTTCGCAAAGAGTGCTTAAGCGTTCTTTATTCCCCCCTCCCGAATCGTCGGCCCGGCCTGAAAAACAGGAGAGGGGGTATTTTCGGGCTTTATAGCCCCTCCCCTTACTTCAAGGGGAGGGGTTGGGGTGGGGTTTTACTCAAAATAATTCAGCACCGCATGCCCGTTGGTGGCCAGCAGCTGATCGCGGGTAAAGAGGTCCAGATCGGCGGTCACCATGTCCTTGACGAGGGCCGGCAGGTCGTATTTCGGTTGCCAGTTGAGCTTGGTCATGGCCTTGGTCGGATCGCCGAGCAGCAGGTCCACTTCCGTTGGCCGGAAATACCGCGGGTCGATGCACAGTACTTCCTGACCCACCGACACCGGATAGGCCGGGTTGCTGGCCGAAGCCACAATCGCGCGTTCGTTCACGCCTTCGCCATCAAAGGCTAGTTCAACACCCACTTCGGCAAACGCCATCCGGACAAAGTCGCGGACGCTCGTGGTGATGCCGGTCGCGATCACAAAGTCTTCTGGCTGCTCCTGTTGCAGGATCAGGTACATGGCTTCGACATAGTCTTTGGCGTGGCCCCAGTCGCGCAGCGAGTCGAGGTTACCGAGGTAGACTTTGTCCTGCAGGCCGAGGGCAATGCGGGCCACGGCGCGCGTAATCTTGCGGGTAACGAAGGTTTCGCCCCGCAGCGGCGATTCGTGGTTAAACAGGATACCATTGCAGGCGTACATGTTGTAGGCCTCGCGGTAGTTCACCGTAATCCAGTAGCCATAGAGTTTGGCGACGGCATAGGGCGAGCGCGGGTAAAACGGCGTCGTCTCCGACTGCGCATGGCCCTGTACACCGCCGTAGAGCTCCGAGGTCGACGCCTGGTAGATGCGGGTTTTCTCCGTCAGGCCCAGCAGGCGCACGGCTTCCAGAATCCGCAGCGTACCGATACCGTCGACTTGTGCGGTGTATTCCGGTTCGTCGAAACTCACCCGCACGTGCGACATGGCCCCGAGGTTATAAATCTCGTCGGGCTGCACTTCCTGAATGATGCGGATGATGTTGGTCGAGTCGGAGAGGTCGCCGTAATGGAGTTTAAACCGTACGTTTTTGTCGTGCGGATCTTCATACAGGTTGTCGATGCGCTGCGTATTGAAGAGCGAGCTGCGGCGCTTGATGCCGTGGACTTCGTAGCCTTTGCTGAGGAGGAGTTCGGCGAGGTAGGCGCCGTCTTGTCCGGTGATACCGGTTATGAGTGCTTTTTTCATGGTTTCTTATGCCAGGGGACTTTCTGCCCCGAGAATCCAGGGGCGTTGCCCCTGGTTACTGATTAATGGCTTTATCGCGTTGGTTCCGGCCTTTGGCAAATCAATCGCCTTTATCAAATCAATCGCCTGGGGCATCGCCCCAGGTTTTCGAGTCTAAGCTTTATCGCGTCAATTCCGGCTACTACGCCAGCGCGCGGAAGCCGATCTGAACGGCTTCACGGCCGATGCTATAGTAGGTATAACCCAGATCCCGCATCTGATCGGTTTCGTAGAGGTTACGGCCGTCGAAGATAACTTTATGCTTCAGCAGCAGCTCCATTTTCTTAAAGTCCGGCGTGCGGAAAATCGGCCATTCCGTCATGATGAGTAAGGCATCGGCATCATCGAGGGCGGCATAGGACGTGTGCGCGTAGATAAGCTGATCGCCGAAAATGGCTTTTACATTAGCCATTGCCTCCGGATCGTAGACCGTCACTTTGGCCCCTGCGCTCAGCAGGGCGCGGATGTTTTCGAGCGCCGGTGCTTCGCGGATATCGTCGGTATACGGTTTAAAGGCAAGGCCCCAGATCGCAATGGTTTTGCCCGTCAAATCGCCGCCGAAATACTGACTGATTTGCGGCAACAGTTTCATTTTCTGGTCGGCGTTCACCGCCATTACCGATTTCAGCATCCTGAAGTCATAATCATAGTCCTGCGCGGTTTT
Source organism: Arsenicibacter sp. R0_47 (assembly GCF_057652235.1). Taxonomy (NCBI): domain Bacteria; kingdom Pseudomonadati; phylum Bacteroidota; class Cytophagia; order Cytophagales; family Spirosomataceae; genus Arsenicibacter; species Arsenicibacter sp. R0_47. The sequence continues at coordinate 59,469 of NZ_JBYFCJ010000002.1, forward strand.
GGCAAGAGCCTGCACATCTTTCGGGAAGCAGCTACCCCCGTAGCCGATACCGGCAAACAGGAAGCGTTTGCCGATGCGGCTGTCGGTGCCGATGCCTTTCCGGATATCGTCTACGTTGGCCCCGACCTTTTCGCACAGGTTCGCAATTTCGTTCATAAAGGTAATCTTCGTGGCGAGAAATGCATTGGCCGCATATTTCGTCATTTCGGCCGAGCGTTCGTCCATAAAAATCACCGGATTCCCCTGCCGGACAAGGGGAGCATATAACCGGTTCATTACGGCTTTGGCCTGTTCAGACTGCGTACCAATCACAACGCGGTCTGGTTTCATAAAGTCTTCTACCGCCACGCCTTCCCGGAGGAATTCCGGATTAGAGACCACGTCGAACGGGACCTGTGCATTCAGCGCAATGTAATCACGGACTTTTTCTGCCGTGCCTACTGGTACGGTGCTTTTATCAACGATAACCGTATAGTCTTTCAATAGCGGGCCCAGATCACCGGCGACCTGCAGAATGTATTTGAGGTCGGCCGCGCCATCTTCGCCGGGCGGGGTCGGCAGGGCAAGGAAGATCACTTCTGCGCCGTCAATGCCTTCAGCCAGATTGGTGGTAAACTGCAATCGCCCCTCGGCTGTATTGCGGTTGAACAGCGTGTCCAGCCCCGGCTCATAAATAGGGATAATACCTTTCCGGAGCTTGTCGACCTTGCGTTCGTCAATGTCAATACAGATTACCTGATTGCCGGTTTCGGCAAAGCATGTGCCGGTTACGAGTCCTACATAGCCGGTTCCTACGACAGCGATTTGCATGTGATGTTGAGTTTATGAGGGATATTTTCAGATTGAATGACTACTTGATCGTTTTATATCACAAAGGCGGTATGTACCTAAGGGGCACAAAAATTATGATTAGTTAAACTGTTTATTTCCTTTTTATGGTTAATAACTTGCTATAGTATGCTACTGAATTTTTACTAGTATAAACTAAAGATAGCCTTTATACAGAGACCGGAAAGACCGTTACATAAAGACATGGAAAAGTTTATATAGATTGTTGTTATCAATCAACTTTTGTTAAAACCTTCCTGGAAGTTCAAAACTTCCAGGAAGGTTTTAACAAAAAACGCAATCAAAAAGCCCCTTCCCCGAACAGTTGGAGAAGGGGCTGTGACCATGGATAGTAGTCAGAAAACCAGGCTTAGTTCGGGCAAACGAGTGTACCTGACTTGATGTTTACCTGAATAGGCTCCAGGGTGGTATTGGCGTTGCCCGTTGTGAATTCATAGTTGTACGAACCCTCAAAGTCAACGCGGGCCTGATACGTCGTATTTGGTTTCAGGGCCGTTAACTGACCTTTGCCGTTGCGGACAACTGTTGATGTCGTCAGCGGTTTACCTTTTTCAGCATACCAAACCGTTACGTTCGGATAGAGGGATATGGTCAGGTCGCTGCCGTTCAGCTTCGGTGTTTTGCCATTGGCGCAGGTAACGTTGGCTTCGAAGAACACGTTAACCGAACGTTTGTTGTAGCGGATGGTTTTTTCGTCTTTACCACACAGGCTGGCAACCTGCAGTTTATCAAACTGCTCGCCTTCTGAATCGAAGAATTTAATGGTGGCCTGCTTTGACAGCGCCGTCGGGAAATCGATCTGCGATGTGGCCGTTCCTTTGAAGGTTACCCCGTCCTGCTCAATTTCGTAGCCAAACGCAAAGTTTTCAATCGGATCGTTGCCCTGGCCAACCACGTTGACTTTCAGGGAGCCGGTGCAGGTATTTTTGATAACCTCACCTACGCCGATTGGTTTCGATACGTCGGTAATGTTGAGGCTGGCAACCCGTTCGCCGTTGATGTTCAGCGCGCTGGTGCGGCTTGTAACGGCAAACTGACCGGTACTGCCGTCGTAGTTAACAATATCGATTGAGCCGTTTGCTGAGACCGGAATCAGCATCACAATGTCATTGTCGCTGAATGTGACCGGCTTGCCGCCGCTGGTCAGCTGAATATCCAGATAGTCGTACAGTTTCAGCACAACATTAGATACTTTATCGCCTTCTTTCAGGGAAACGCTGGAGCCAACCGGCGCCCCGCCACGGCGGATAAATGCGTTAACGGTTGCCCCATTGGCCAGGGGTTTACCGTCTTCTCCCAGGAATACAGTACCACGCTTGATGGCGGCCTGAATATTACCAATTGGCAGTGTTTTAACAGCCGGAATCGCTCCGCCGGCACCCACCGCAAAGCTCGTGCGTAAAACCGAAATATCGGACGGCAAATTCTTCTCATCCACCAGCTTCACCTGGAATGGATCGTTGATCGCCTTGGTCAGCACCAGGTTCGTACTGCTTTCCATGTAGGAAGTGTAATCCGGCGGCGTTACCTGTACCAGGATGCGGGCCGGGTTGTCCAGGGTTGGCACGGCACCGGTCAGATACAAGGCAATAGAGCCTTTTGTGGTGAAGGTCGACGGCAGTTTGTTGCCTTGTGAGTCAACCAGACGACCGGCATCCGGACCCGAAACGGTAACCGTTACCCGGGTATCGCCGAGGGCGTCGAGGGTTTTGGCGTCTACGATGGCGCCAGTCACCTGCGTAGCAGCCGGCTCAACACTGACACGGGCGGTAATGCCGTTCAGCGGCTTGAGGCTGAAGGTGTCGCGCAGGTCCTGGCATCCCGTTACCAGGGCGGCTCCGGCTACAGCAATCAGGGCCGTAGCCCGCGCTTTGCGAAGCGGAAAAGATTTAACAATACGCTGCATAAATTGGTCAGTAAAGGTTTTACAGATGAATGATTAATTAACGATTAAACAAACTTGTTTTCAGGCGATAAGCCAGACCTATGTTGAAAATAGGATAGTACTTAAGCGGTTTCAGATTGTCTTCTAATACAGCTCCCTGGTCACTGGATGGAGCGAGCATACCCGTTGTACGGAAGTCGATTTTAGGAGAGTTCTGGAAAAACATCCCCAGATCGACCATTAGTTTGAGGCGTTTGCGCAGGAACGGATGTCCCCAGCCAATGCCTGCATATGGCGCGAATCGTTGAAAACGGGCAGTTCCTTCAATGGTCCCAATGTCTTTAACCGTAAAGACGACATCATTAAATTTGAAGTCCTTTGTTGACTGACCAAACAGCGAGAACCGGTTACGATTGAAATACGTCCCCGCTGTCAGGCGAAAGCCCAACCGCCGGAACGGGTAATAATCGAGCAGGAGGTTGATCGACGTCAGCTTAAACGAATAGTCAAACGCTAACTGCAGATCGTCGGTATCTTTCCCTGCATTATAGATTCCCTGGTAGTTGAATAGGTTGATGCCGGCTCTGGCGGCAAAATGGCGGGAGATGGAATGGGCTACCCCGACTCCGAACCCCGCTGTGCTTACTTGCAAAATAGGTGCCAGTCCGACCTGGTATGTCGGGAGCGGACGACTCTTTTTCTGCGGTCCTTCGACCGGTAGGCTATCCGCACCCTGGCTGACAAGCGGCATTGTCAGCAGCAACAGAAACAATACGGTGTGGTTCATTCCGGTAACCAGTATCTGATTGGTTAATGATAAGATTCAGGTTGTTTATATACGCGTGTGTCTGTCTGTCTTTCCGCCTCAACACTTCCCGATTACCCAATAAAAGACATCCGAAACCAGTGTAGACAATAGAATGTACTATAAGTCTACGATTTATCAATATGGTATCTTAAACTATTCGTCAAAGTTAACGTATAGAAAAGAATATATAAATAGCAGATTTATGCTATTTCAAATTAATATATGTACTATTTGATGATTCTTTTAAGCGGTACTTTTTGGTAACTACCTGATTATGGAGATTTTGCTAAATAATGTAACCATTCGGCACAGTTAAAGCGTCTGATTGAGGAGGGATTGGGTTTGCAGTAGTTGCCAGTCGGTGGCGGTAAAGAGCTTACGCATATCGGCCAGATCGCGGGGCTGGTGCAGGTCGCTGCCGATGAAATCGACGGCCTGTTGTTTGAGCAGAAAACGGGCTTGCCGCTGTACGGAACTACCATACCGGCCGGTGAGCGACATCCAGTTGAGCTGGAGTTTACAACCGGCTTCCCGCAGATACAGCAGTGTTTCTTTCTGGTCGTGGTAATATTTATATCGTTCGGGATGGGCCAGGACAGGCGTGTAGCCTTTGGTCTGGATGCGGAACAGCATATCGTCCAGGTGATTGGGTGCCGAAGCCCAGCCGGTTTCTACGAGGAGATACCGTTGGGGGCCGAAAGCGAGCAGGTCGTTTTCTTTCAGCAAGCCGGGAAAGAAGTCGTCGAGCAGGTATTCGGCCGCAGCCTCTATGGTAATGGGAAGCTGATGGGTATCAATCAACTCCTGAACGCCCTTCAGCCCGTCCCGAATGGTTTGTGAGCTGTTGGGATACCAGTCCCGGCTAACGTGGGGGGTGGTTATCACTTTGCGGATGCCCCAGCTGACAAACTGCTCGAGGCAGGCAAGGGTATCTTCCGGTGCCTGTACCCCATCGTCCAGCCCTGGCAGCAAGTGCGAATGCATATCCACTTCCCAGAAACAAGTCTCGGTTTTGGGGGACTCGCTGCGGAAAGTAGATACTATTCTTTGCCAGATTGACGATTGCTGCATGCGTAATAGACTGCTTTAGGTACTAGTAATACGTTAAAAAGATAGATATGGTTGTGTGATCACCCGATAAAAGCGTGATTTAAGGTTGATTCAGTGTTTCCGGACTTTAATTATAGTAAGTATTAATTAAATAAATTTAATATTCATATCCTGAAATCCTTAAAGAAACTACTTTTTAGACGAAGTAGTCGCAAATAGTATCGTATGGTCTCACCAAAATATTACTCTTTTTTTTTGTACCAGTCAACGAAGCGTTCAAGCCCCTGGCGCAGGCTGATGGTGGGGTAGTAGTTGATTTGTTGCCGGGCAAGGGTAAGGTCGGCTGCGGTATAGCGGACATCGCCGGGCTGCTGCGGAACGTGTTGTACGGGGGTGGTGCGGCCGGTGAGTTCTTCGAGCAGGCCGATGAGCTCACGAAGCGAAATGGTTTCGGCTCCCCCGATGTTAAGCCGTTGAAAGCCCCGCAGATGGATCAGGGCCTGAACAATACCCGTGATAGCATCATCAATGTAGGTATAACTGCGGACCACAGAGCCATCGCCGAATACCTGAATGGGGGTGTTGGTCAGCAACCCGTGTACAAACTGACTAATGGCCATTTCGGGGCGCTGGCGTGGCCCATAGACCGTAAACAGCCGCAGGCAGCTGATGTCGAAGCCGTGCAGGCTATGGTAGGCGTGGGCCAGCAGTTCGGCCGCATATTTCGAGGCCGCATAGGGTGAAACGGGCTGTTCGCCGGTCTGGTCTTCGCGGAACGGAATGGTGGACGTATTGCCGTATACTGACGACGATGAGGCCAGAATCAGCCGGGTGGTGTCGGTCTGCCGCATGGCTTCCAGCACCGACAGCGTCCCGTTGACGTTAACATCCAGGTAGCGTGCGGGGGCAAACACCGACGGACGAACTCCGGCCCGGGCCGCTAAATGAATAACTGTATCGCACTGATGCCCCGACAGAATATCGGCGACCAGCGGTTGCCGGCGAATATCCCCGTGAATAAAATGGTAGGCCGGGTTGGTCGTAAATGCCTGGATGTGCTGTTGCTTCAGGCCCGGATCGTAATAATCGTCGAGGTTGTCCAGACAGACCACTGTGTGACCAGATTGCAGGAGCCGTTCCGTTAAATGAGACCCGATGAAACCGGCACCACCTGTTACTAAAATGGTCATGGGGCGCGTGTGTTTTCGACAAAACTACGTATTCAGCGCGATTTTCACAGAAAAGGCCCCTTACAGTTTACTATAAGGGGCCTTTTTCTATGAATCAGTAACGGGTTCCGAACTTACTGCCGGATCACTTTTACGGTCTTTTGCTGCGTAGCGGTCGATACGTTCAGGAAATACATACCGGCCGAACGACCCAGTTTGAGGCGCTGCTGCTCGGTAGCACCGGCGCGGTCAATGGTCTGGGTACTGATCTGTTTGCCCTGTCCGTCGACCAGCAGGAGCTGTACCGTCTGCCCTTCGGCACCACGGATGTCAACATCGAGCATATCTGACAGGGTCGGGTTGCCGAGCAGCGTTACCTGCAGCTCACCGCTGCGGGTGGCTTCGCGGGCAGCCGCGCAGGCGGTCCGGAAATTGAACGGACGCGTTACGACGACACCGCTCTGACGGGCTTCCATCTGAATCGTGGCGTTATTCGGATCAGCCACAACCGGTGCTTCGATGAAGGCGACCGGATTGGTGCCCCAGTCGCGTACGCCGATGGCGCGGTACTCAACGGCAGTGCCATTACCACCGGCGCTCTGGAACGTAATCTGGCGGGTCGCGCAGTTGTATTGCGGGGCCAGCAGCGAGAGTGAGCCCGGCTGGGTTGGCGGGGTTGTGGTACCACCGCAGGTAGCGGTCCGGAAATTAAAGACACGTGTTACCCGAACGCCGTTCTGACGGGCTTCCAGCAGGATGGTTGTATTGTTGGGATCAGCCACCACCGGTGCTTCGATAAAGGCAACCGGATTGGTACCCCAGTCGCGCACGCCGATGGCGCGGTACTCAACCGGTGAGCCATTGCCGCCCGTCGACTGAAACGTAATCTGGCGGGTATCGCAGTTATACAGCGGTTCGGTCAGGGCCAGCGAGCCCCCCTGGGCCGGTACCAGTTTGCTCAGGTCGAAACGGGCCAGTACCGGGAAGTGGTCAGACGTCGTGTTGGCATAGTTCAGAATGCCTGGCTGGAACACAAACGCTGAATTGGCGATATAGGCTGGCTGCAGTTCGTTCGAAATCGTAATGTGATCCAGGAAGCTGCCCGAGTTGAATGACCGGCAACCCTGGGCTTCGAGTGCCTTAGTCAGGATTTCGTAATCAGGGTTGTCGTTGCCGTTGTCGAGTACGTCGAATGCGCGGTACGACGATGGCTGATTGGTAGCAATGGATGTCAGAATCTGGTCGTTGTAGTCACCGGCGATGATTACGTTGGCGTTCGGATAGTTCGCGTCCAGTTCGGCTTTCAGTTCCAGAATGTCGTCGCGGCGGCGGTTGTAGTCAGCCGTTGCCGACCCTGATTTAGCGTGAATACCGACAATGTACACTTTCTGGGTTACCCCGTTGACGGTCACATTGGCCGCAAACAGATACGGTAACCGGCCCGATGACCAGTTATTGGCATTCGGGTAGTTGTACTTGCCGTCGAACAGGGCGCGGCTTTCACCCGCCAGGAAGCTAACCGTGCTGGTTTTGTAGATCACGCATACTTTCTGCGCCAGATACGACGGGCCGAAAACCGTACCGTCGCTGTTTACCGACTGATCGCAGTCGGCCTGGAAGTAGTACGAGAATTTGTCTGAGCACACCAGGCTATAGCCGCTCAGGCTGTTGCTAACCACCTGTGACAGCAGGTTCTGGTCGCTGACCTCTTCCACCACATACACGTCAGCATTCAGTTTATTCAGCACGGTGGCGACGTTCTGGGCCTGTAACAGTTCGTTGGTCGGCCCGTTGTCGGCATACGGGCGGGATGTCGGGGCGGTCGGGCAGGTAATGACGCCGCTGTCAGCACCGAAAAACTCAAGGTTGAACGTAGCCAGGTCAAAGGTCTGATCCGGTGTCAGCGCGATGGTCTGCGAACCGCCGCAGGTCTGGTCGGCTAGGGCAACGCTGGTTGAACCCGGTACGTCCGGCAGGAAGCGCGGCATCAGTTCGGTGATGTTGGTATTGCCGCTGGTAAAGTGCTCGCTGATACCGGTAATGGTGATGCTGCCGGCAGGCTTTGTTGAGCCGTTCAGGTCGGTCGATGCGCGGATAAACAATGTTCCCGACTGGCCGCCGCCGCTGAGCGGATACGTGGTTGGGGCAAACACATCGCCGCTGCCGCCGATGGTTGTTGCCTGCACCTGAACCAGCAACCCTTCGTTGGCGGCCAGTTGATCAAGGGTAACCACTTTCGGAGCCGGTATCCGGTTCGGAACGCCCGACACAATGGTCATGCTTGACACCACGATTTCTTTGCCGCCCTGGAAGAGCGCTGTTGCTCCGGCCACCTGAATGGAGTCACCCAGCTGCACCTGATTACCCAGTGCTTCGGCGCTACGGAACAGCTGGATACCACCGGTGCCGTCCTGCATATAGAACGTATTACCGCCAAACTGACTGCTGACCGTTACCCGGCCCGCCGCTACCGTATTAATTCCCGCCGGATAGCTGCGGACGGTAGCAATCGGTGTGAACTGGCTGCCCGGTGCGCTGACAACGCCGGTGATAGCAACGGATGCTGTCCGGTCGCCGCTTTGCAGGCTGACATTGCCCGAAACCACACCGGTCGCCGCACCCGTTAAGCGGGTATAGATGGTCGTTGTCGTGGTCGATGCAGGTAAGCTGAGGGTAGCCGTAAACGTGGCATTATCGAGGCTGAGTTCAACGCCGGCAGGGGCTGTAATCCCGAGTTGGGCGGTCAGGCCGCTGGCTGTGATAACAAACCACTGAGCCGCTGACGGAGTACCTTGTACTGTCGCAAAATTGCTCAGTGACGTAGGATTGACGGTCAGCACGGTCTGTACGGGCGGCGTACCGGTTGAGGCAATAACGGTCAGGTCGTCGATGGCCAGGCCATGATCGGATCCGGTATGGTCGGGATCGTACCAGCGCAGCATGATTTCCTGTCCGTCGGGAATGTTCACCACAATAGTGCGGGAAACCTGAACACGGTTGGCGGCGGCGTTGCCGTCGAGGGCGGCGGCTGTTCCACCGGTAACGGGGCTGGTAAAGTTCAGCTCCGGCACCTGCGTATAGCCTGCGGGGGCAGAACCGGCCGCTGGTGAGGTAGAGGTTACTGAGCTGGCAACGAGGTAGGCAAACGTAACGGTCTGGGCTGCGGCGGCCGAATTCCGCCATTGTTCGCCGGCATAGCTGACGGCCAGCGATGTAATGGTGCTGCCGGTGGTATTTTTAAACCGGAAGCCATAGGAGAAGTTACCGGCGGCGGCATTGCTGGAGCCGATGGTGCCGAGGGCGCGGTCCGGATCGTCGGTGGGGCCATAGCTGAATACGCCGCCGGAGTTGCTGGCTCCGTTGTTGGCGGTAATCAGGTTGGGGCTGTTAGCGCCTGTTTTTTCAACGTACAGACCCAATGCGCCCGGTGTTGTTGCGGAGTTTGGATTAAGGGTACCTGTACCGGTTTGCGGCAGGGTTGGTGCCGTAAACGTCTGGGTATAGGTCAGGGAAGACGGGGTGAACCCGATTTGTGCGTTTGCTGCCTGTGAGAGCAGAAAAACGCTTGCGAGAACCCGTGCAGTAGAACGTAAAATACGAATCATACGAATGTATTAGTTGCTGATTAACTACACTGCAAACGTACCATGTTTTTGGTTGTAAATGCGTGCAGTCGCTCGAATTACTGTTTTATAATGCTAAACGTTTTCTGTTTTTGTATACTTCTGACGATCAGCAGATAGACACCCGCCGGCGTGCCGAGGTCGAGTTGGCAGGATATTGGCCAGGGCGTTGTATCGAGCTGGCGGTTACTGATAATCCGCCCCTGTAAATCAGTAACGGTTAGCAGGAGCGGTTGCGCTGTTTTCCCTGAAATAGCAACGGTTACCTGACGATCGGTAGTTGGATTACCTAAAATGGATACGGAGAATTCCGGATCTTCAAGGCCCGTCCGGCCTGCACCGGCAGCACACGGGTTAGTTAGGGTGTAGGCAGTCTGTGCCAGTATATCATTGGTTATCAGGTTGCGCTGGCGGACAAACGTAATCAGTACCGCATCAGTCTCACCGGTACTGACGGTGCAGTTGGTGGTCCAGCCGGTGATGCCCGGACTCATAAACTCAAATACGGTATTCGCCTGTAACTGACCGCCCCGTGGTAAAAACGACAGCATCCCGCCGCCCCCTCCGCAAGTCAGTGTGGCCGACAGCGTAAGCGGTTGTCCGAGCGTCGCTACCGGACTGGCGCAGGCTTGTTGTGGAATAACGACCGTTTGGGTAACCGGCTGCGTGGTCGTAACCGACTGGCACTGGCTGCTATAATCAAAGGTAAATACGGTGGAGTTTATCCCGCCTTGCTGCATCTGGAGTTGTACCGGCCCTCGTTCGACAAAAACGTCGTAGTCGAGAACAAGCGGCTGAGCGGTCGGCTGAAAACTGGTTACCAGCAGAATGCGCTGATAGGTCGGGGTACTGTTTCCGCCGGATGTTGCTATGGTAATGATCCGGCTATCACAGTTGATAGTAGCGCCGGTAATCCGGAGCGGCTGATTACTTGTTTCCGACGGGGGCGGCGTAACCGTAGGCGGCAACGGACGGGCACAGGCCGGTATGGGTAGTGTGTACCGGACAATGTTTCCCGGGATACCGGCATTGCGTACCCATAGCTCAAGAGGAGCCGTATCGCTGAAAACCGGGATGGTAAAGATACCCGCCCGGGTTGTCCACGGGGTTACGCCTAGGCCGGCGTACTCGTAAGGCGTTCCGCTGCCGCCCGTCGCCATGAACTGCAGCGATAATTCGCCTGTCTGACAGTTGGTAACCATTGCCGACAACGACAGCGGGCATGGCTGAACGGCTATCGTAACCGTCGTTGCCGAGGAGCAACCGTTGGTCGTACCCGTAACAGAATAGGTTGCCGTTTGGGTGGGCGCGGTCTGAATAGTCGCCTTTGCCTCACCGGTCGACCAGATGTAGGCATCCGCCCCGGTGGCGGTCAGCGAGACGGATTGGCCGGAACAGGCAGAAAAATTATCTGGCGTTATGCTGACGGTTGGATTTGGCCGGGCAAGCCTGCCCGGAAAATCCATCTGGCTCGTACAGCCATATTGTGATACCACCGTTACGGAATAATGGCTGTTTACGGTTGGCATTACCGTTAACACAGAACCACGGTCGCCATTGCTCCAGATGTAGGTATAACCGCCGGTTACGCTGATAGATAAAGGGTAGCCTTCGCAGGGTATTGGGCCCACTATGGCCGTTGGCAATGGTATTGCGTCTACAAAAACCGAAGCGGATGCCGTAGCCGAACAGCCGTTCGTAGTACCCGTGACGGAGTACGTGGTCGTTTGTAGCGGTGTGGATTGGAGACGTGCGCTGCGTTCACCGGTCGACCATTCGTACGAATCCGCTCCGCTGGCGGTCAGGCTGACTGACTGGCCCCGGCAAATGGTTAATGAACTGACGTTGACTGACAGAGAAGGCAACGCCTGTACCATAACCGTTACGGCCGTTGTTGAGGAACAGCCATCGGTTGTACCGGTGACGGAGTACGTGGTGGTTTGTGTCGGGCTCGGCTGTATACCCGCCCTTGTTTCACCGGTAGACCATACGTAACTGGTGGCACCGGCCGCGCTGAGGGAAATACTCTTGCCCTGACAAACAGAAGAACTGCCGGACGTTAGGCTTAGGATCGGGTTAGGCTTAACGAGTCCGGCCGGAATAGTCATCTGGCTGGAGCAACCATATCTGGATAACACGGTCGCCGAATAGACACTGCTGACGCTTGGGGTAACGGTTAAAACCGGACCACGGTCGCCGGTGCTCCAGATGTAGGTATAGCCTCCGCTTAGTGTGATGGAGACTGGCTGACCTTCACAAGGGCGGGGGGCAATCGCGGCCGATGGCACAGGGACATCGTCAACCAGTACAGAAACAGATCGGATCGCCGAACAGCCGTTGGTGATGCCGGTGACCGAATAGGTGGTCGTCTGGGCGGGGGCGGTGTTAATACTTGCTGTATTGGCGCCGGTTGACCACAGATACGAAGCCGCGCCGGTAGCGGTCAGGCTAACCGCCTGGCCCTGACAGAGGCTGGTAGCACCGGCGTTGATGGCTAACGAAGGCAGGGCCTGCACCGAAACAATCACGGTGGTGACCGACGAACAACCGTTGGTGGTGCCGGTGACCGAATAGGTGGTCGTTTGGGCGGGGGTGGTGTTGATGTTTGCTGTATTGGCGCCGGTTGACCACAGATACGAAGCCGCGCCGGTAGCGGTCAGGTTAACCAGCTGGCCCTGACAGATCGTGGTAGCACCGGCAGTAATGGACACGGATGGTAAGGCCTGGACCTGAATCGTGACGGTGGCCACTGATATACAGCTATTGGTGGTGCCGGTGACCGAATAGGTGGTGGTCTGGGCGGGGGCGGTGTTAATGCTTGCGGTATTGGCCCCCGTTGACCACAGATACGAAGCCGCGCCCGTGGCGGTCAGGCTAACCGCCTGCCCCTGACAGAGGCTGGTGGCCCCGGCGTTGATGGCTAACGACGGTCGGGCCTGGACCGAAACGGTCACGGTGGTGACCGACGAACAACCGTTGGTGGTACCGGTGACCGAATAGGTGGTGGTCTGGGCGGGGGCGGTGTTAATACTTGCTGTATTGGCGCCGGTTGACCACAGATACGAAGCCGCGCCCGTGGCGGTCAGTAAAGCGGATTGCCCCTGACAGAGGCTGGTGGCCCCGGCGTTGATGGCTAACGAAGGCAGGGCCTGCACCGAAACGGTCACGGTGGTGACCGACGAACAGCCGTTGGTGGTACCGGTGACCGAATAGGTGGTGGTCTGGGCGGGGGCGAGATTAATGCTTGCGGTATTGGCACCCGTTGACCATAGATACGAAGCCGCGCCGGTAGCGGTCAGGCTAACTGCCTGTCCCTGACAGATAAGTTGTGTGCCCGGATTGACCGAGACCGTCGGTCGGGCCTGCACAAAGATAGTCCGGCTGGCCGTTGCCGAGCAGCCATTCAGCGTGCCGGTGACCGAATAGGTAGTCGTCTGAACGGGGGCAGGGTTGATCGCGGCGGTATTGGCACCCGTTGACCACAGATACGACGCCGCACCGCTGGCGGTCAGGTTAACCAGCTGGCCCTGACAGATCGTGGTAGCACCGGCAGTAATGGACACGGATGGTAAGGCCTGGACCTGAATCGTGACGGTGGCCACTGATATACAGCTATTGGTGGTGCCGGTGACCGAATAGGTAGTGGTCTGGGCGGGGGTGGTGTTGATGTTTGCTGTATTGGCGCCGGTTGACCACAGATATGAAGCCGCGCCGGTAGCGGTCAGGTTGACCGACTGACCCTGACAAACCGCCACCGAACCGGCGCTGATGCTGGTTACGGGGCAGTTTACCGTAAATAAAAAGGCAACGGAGGCCGCCAGGCTCCCCTGGTCGGTGCCGGTAATGCTCGCGACAAATGTCCCTGATGTGGTGGGTGTGCCGTTGATTACGCGGGTGGCCGGGTTAAAGGACAGTCCGTTGGGTAATCCCGTTGCGCTGTAGGTCAGTGGTAAGCCTTCCGGATCGGTGAAGGCAGGTACCGTGTAGGAAAACGGCGTACCGACGGTAGCCGACTGAGCGGGAATGCTGGCGGCTGACGGCGGGAAGTTCTCCCCGGCATCGGCATTGAAGCTTTTCGCAAAGCTGATCGGATAACTCTGGCCGGCATTGATCGAAAAGGTGATGGTCGCTCCGCTGACCGACCCCGTAGCGGTGAGGCTGGCGACGTTACCGGAGCCGCTGACCGGCGAGATCATGCCGTTGCCTCCGGTCACTACCCAGGAGGTAATGGCGCTGCTGCCGGCGTTAAATGAAAATGTGGCGGCTGACACAAAGGTGACCGGCCCTGAAACCTGACTCTTTACGCTGTTGGTGGTGGTGGCCGTGCTACCTGTTGGGTTTAGCCAGTCGCTGAGGCGGGTGGCTGCACTGCCGCCGCCCGTCCATGACGTATACAAGCGGCCGTATTGGTCTGGTGACGTTGGCGAGGTGCAGTAGGAGCCGCCGCCGTGCAACTGCCCGACGACCCGCCGGTCGGGATTAAACAGCGCAGAACCGGACGAGCCACCTTCCGTAACGCCAAGTGTATTGGGGCTGGCATTCCAGGTCACGTTCAGGTGTGTAGAGCCGGGAGCGGTGTAATAGTTCCCGCCTGTGGTCATGACAGTGCCGATAAACGAAGTCGCCGAATTGCTGAAAGAAATCTTCTTAATGTCTGCACTAGGGTGGTGAATACCAAATACGGAACTGAAGTTGCTGTTGGTTCGGTCCCAGCCCAGATAGGTAATGTTTTCGGATGGGGGGACTTGCTGATTGAGTTCAAGCAGCGTAAAGTCGGAAGTAACGTAGGCTGCCTGCAAGGTGCTGCCGGTCAGCGTCAGATAAACATTGTCGGCGGAGGTGGGGGAGCAGGTCGGGCTTTCCCAGTGAAAACGGATCTGCGTAGAGGCGGCGGCATTTCGTTCTGCCGTTTGCAGGGCGCCGTCGCCTGAGAAATCAAAGCAGTGAAAGGCAGTCAGTAGAAACGACCGGAAGTTTTGCTGCGTGTTATTAAGCATAGACCCCGTGCAGGCATAGGTGTATGGGCTGTAGTACGTCAGCATCATTGCCACCCCATCGGCTTCGTGTTGATAACCGCTATAACAGGCCGTGTTAATCTCACAGCTACTGGAGGTATTGTACCCGAATTTTGACACATACCGGTAAAACTGAATGAGTTTAGCTATCTGAACTGTACTCTCCCCGGCAACGGCAAGCGGCTCTTGTAGTTCTATGATCAGGCTTTCGCCGGGTACAAGGTCTGACCAGTAGTTTCGTCCGTTCTGCTTGTCTGTAACGGGGCCGATCAGTACCGTCTGATCGGCATTATAGATGAAAAGCCGGGCGTCGCCGGTAAGGGCTAACGTATCAAACAAAACACTGAGTCCCTGAGCTGTCGGGACGTCGAACCGGAAGCGCGAAATCTGCCGGTCATTGTCAACGGTTCTTTCGGCAATCTGCATAAAATCAGCCTGGACGTCAATGTCGACGCCCATGCGCTCGGGGAGACCGAGTTTGGTCCGTTGAGCATCCTCCTGAAGCAGAGCACGGGTGTCAACTGCTTTAAGGGTACGTCCCGGTACAAGCCTGGTTACGCCGGTTGCCCCGGCTTTATTGAAGTCATTCCCGGTCGTAATACGCCTTGTGTATACTTGAGCGGTAAGTGGGAGACTCAGCAAAAGTAAAATCAGGTAAGAGTAGTAGAACAATCCGGTCTTCATAGTCTGATAAGAAAGTTGTCAGCACGACATATGTTGGGTAGGGCAAAGCTATTGAAATCTAGAGATAAAGAATAAAAAAAACGCTCTCCCGTAACTGACGGGAGAGCGTTTGCCGTTAGACTATCCTTGTGTCGGACGCCGGTTACTGGCGGACAACCTTAACTACTTTTGTGCGGGTTGGTGAGCTTACCTGCAACAGATAAACTCCGGCAGCGCGGCTGAGCGGTACGCGTACGCGTTCGGCAGCACCGGCCTGATCAACGTGTTGTTCGCTGATGGCGTTTCCGGTCGGATCGGCCACACGCAGGCGCAGCGGTTCGCCTTCGGCACCACGGATGATTACCTCAACCGCGTCGCTGTTGGTCGGGTTACCCAGCACCGTTACATCGAGCGATGGCGTAACACCGGTAGCTTCACGGGCACGGCCGCGGCAATACGCGCGGGCATCGAATGAATACTGTACCACAACCCCGCTCTGAATCGCCCGGATAATGAACGGCTGTACGTTTGGCTTGTCGTTCCGCACGTCAACCGATACTTCTTCATCCATCTGATCATAACAGTCGTTGGTCGGCACCGTAATACCGATAGCCGCAAACGTGATCGGCGAGCCGTTACCACCCCGTGTATTGAACTTGATTACCCCTGTCTGGCAGTTGTAATCCGGTTGCAGTAAGTCAAGCTGCTGACCGAGCGTAGCCGGATCACTGCCGCAACCAGGGTTCGGTAATACCGTGAGCTGGTAGGTGACACTGGCCGAACCACCCTGCGGATCGAAGGCCGTTACCGTAATCGGATACACACCGTTGATCAGCGGGAAGCCACTGATGACGTTACCGTTTACATCTAACCGGCGCGGTGCACCGGAGATTCGGTACGTCAGCGCCTGATTTTCCGGATCACGGAACACAGTAGACGGAATCGTGTACGTGTAGAAAACACCTACCGTAGCCGTCTGATTCGGGATTGATCCGGTAACGATTGGCGGCTGGTTACCCGCTGTCGGCTGATTTACCGTGAAGCGGAAAGTACCGGTCGCAAACAGACGCTGCGGGTCGAAACCAAAGATGTAAACCGGTTCGTAAACCCCTGCCGTAAGCGGCGTACCTGAAATCACACCATTCAGGAGGATGATTCCCGGTGGCAGACCGCCGGCACCCAGCGTGATGGCTTCATTTTCCGGATCGCTGAACAGCGTCTTCGGCAGCGTATAGCTGAACGGAACGCCTACGATACCCACCAGATTCTGCAGACCACCGTTGTAAACCGGCGCCTGATTCGGTGTCTGACCGGCACAAGGCGTACGGAAGTTATACACAAAGGTCACCGTTGAGGTCGGATCGTTCACGTAACGCGCCATAACCGTAATCGTCGACTGGTTCTGATCGTTGCGCAGTTCGGCTTCGATAGTACCGTTCGGATTCGTGCTATATGGTGCAGCGTTGTTCAGGCGGACACCGATCGCAAAGTATTCAACCGTACGGGATGGATCACCGCCGGTGCGGTTAAAGACAATCGCGCCGGTCTGGCAGTTGTAGCTGACAACGGTCACGCCCAGCGGTGTGCCGACAACCGGTGCCGGATTAACCGTGATGGTAAATGAGCCGGTAGTCGAAGCTCCCTGCGGATCCTGCGCCAGGATGGTTACGGCGTAAGCACCCTGCAGCTGCGGTGTACCGCTGATCGTACGGCCGGTTAACGTCAGACCCGGTGGCAGGCCAACCGCCGTGAATGTCAGGGTCTGACCTTCCGGATCGGTAAAGGCATTGGCCGGGAATGTATACGTAAACGGTGTGCCTACCGTACCCACCTGGTTTGCCAGTGAGCCGTTATAGACAGGAGCGCTGTTGCCCTGACTACCGCAGAATGCGCGGAAGTTGAACGTAGTCGTTACCACACTGCTGGCATCACCCACATAGCGGGCAAACACCACAATGCTCGTCATCGTCGGATCGTTGCGGATATCGGCACCGATCGTGGCGAACGGCGACGTGGTCCAGGCAGTAGCGTTAAGCGCCAGGTACTCAACCTGACGGCTTGGATCGCCGCCGATACGGCCGAATGTAATGGCGCCCGTTATACAGTTGTAGGCAGCAACGGTAACACCCAGCGGCCCGCTGATAACCGGTGCCGGTGCTACGTTCAGGATGAACACGGATGTTGCCGTGCCTCCTTTACCGTCATTGGCCGTTACCGATACCGGGAAGGTACCCGATACGGATGGTGCCCCGCTGATTACCCCTGTATTCGGGTTAATGCTCAGACCGTTTGGCAGACCACCTGCCGCGAAGGTCAGCGGATCGCCGTTCGGATCGGTGAAGGCACCGGCAGTAGTCGTACTGAACGCTACGTTGACCGTCGCCGATTGCGGTGACGGGATACCGTTGCCAACCAGAACCGGTGGCTGGTTAAGCGCTGCTGCCGGCACTACGTTCAGGATGAACGGTGCCGAAGCGATGCCACCCTTGCCGTCGTTGGCCGTTACGATTACACCGAAGATACCTGATACCGATGGTACACCGCTGATCAGGCCTGTGCCCGGGTTAATCGCCAGACCGGTTGGTAAGCCGGCAACTGTATAGCTGAGCGGATCGCCGTTCGGATCGGAGAACGCACCGGCCGTTGTGGTACTGAACGCTACCCCTACCGTGGCCGATTGTGGCGACGGGATGCCGTTGCCGACAATTACCGGTGGCAGGTTCACGGTCGGAGCCGGGTAAACCATCAGGATAAAGATAGACGAAGCCGAACCGCCTCTGCCATCGCTGGCAAAAACAGTGATCGCATACGTACCCGATACCGATGGTACGCCGGTAATCAGACCGGTTGACGGAATGATGACCAGACCCGTTGGCAGACCGGTTGCCGAGAACGACAGCGGATCACCGTTCGGATCGGAGAACGCACCGGCCGTTGTGGTGCTGAATGCTACACCGACCGTTGCTGATTGCGGCGAAGGCAGACCGTTGCCAACGATGACCGGTGGCAGGTTTACGGTTGCCGCCGGTACCACGTTCAGGATGAAGGCTGCCTGAGCAGTGCCTCCCTTACCATCGCCCGCCGTTACGATAATGCCGTAATTGCCGGCTGTCGTTGGTACACCTGTGATCTGACCGGTTGTCGGGTTAATACTCAGGCCGTTTGGCAGCCCTTGTGCCGAGAAGGTCAGCGGATCGCCGTTCGGATCAGAGAATGCACCGGCTGTGGTCGTACTGAAGGCCAGACCCACCGTTGCCGATTGCGGCGATGGCAGCCCGTTGCCGACAATGACCGGCGGCAGGTTAGGTCCCTGAGCCGGGAAGACATTCAGAATGAACGTCGACGAAGCAGAACCACCTTTGCCGTCATTGGCAATGACCGTAACACCGAAGGTGCCCGAAGCGGATGGAACGCCGGTAATTACCCCGGTCGACGGGATAATGCTCAGGCCGTTTGGCAGCCCTTGTGCCGAGAAGGTCAGCGGATCACCGTTCGGATCGGTGAAGGCACCGGCCGTCGTCGTGCTGAAGGCAACGTTCACCGTAGCCGATTGCGGCGACGGGATACCGTTGCCAACCAGTGTCGGCGGCTGATTGACCACCGGCGCCGGCACTACGTTCAGGATAAAGGCTGCCTGTGCTGTGCCTCCCTTGCCGTCATTGGCCGTTACGATAACACCAAAGCTTCCGGTAACCGAAGGTACGCCGCTGATCACACCCGTTGACGGAATGATGCTCAGCCCTGTTGGCAGCCCTTGTGCCGAGAAGGTGAGCGGGTCACCGTTCGGATCGGTGAAGGCACCGGCCGTTGTTGTACTGAATGCGATGCCCACCGTTGCTGATTGCGGCGATGGCAGCCCGTTGCCAACAATTGTCGGCGGCTGGTTGACCACTGCAGCAGGGGATACATTCAGAATAAATACTGAAGAAGCAAAACCGCCTTTACCATCGTTGGCTGTTACCGAAACCGGGAAGGTACCCGACACCGATGGAACACCGCTGATCACACCCGTTGACGGCGTGATGTTCAGACCGGCCGGTAAACCGGCAACCGAGAAGGTGAGCGGATCGCCGTTTGCATCGGAGAACGCACCGGCGGTTGTCGTGCTGAACGCTACGCCTACCGTGGCTGACTGTGGTGATGGCAGACCATTGCCCACCAGAGCCGGTGGTACATTTACGGTCGGCGCCGGTGCCACATTCAGGAAGAAGAACGCCTGAGCACTGCCGCCGCGGTTGTCGTTGGCGGTTACGACGATACCAAATACACCGGATTGTGAAGCGATACCGCTGATCAGACCCGTTGCCGGATTAATCGATAAACCGGTTGGCAGACCACTCGTAGAGAACGTCAGCGCATCGCCGTTCGGATCGAAGAACGCACCGGCCGTTGTCGTGCTGAAGACCACACCGACCGTTGTTGACTGTGGTGACGGGATAACACCGGCAAGCGGCGGCAGGTTAATGGCCGGCGCCGGCGAAATGTTCAGCGTAAACGGTGCTGAAGCCGTACCTCCCTTACCGTCATTGGCAAATACCGTGACGCCGAATGAGCCGGACTGGGTTGGTACACCACTGATCACACCCGTTGTCGGGTTGATGGCCAGACCCGATGGCAGACCGGTTGTTGAGAAGGTCAGCGGATCACCGTTCGGATCGGAGAATGCTCCGGCTGTGGTGGTGCTGAACGCTACATTGACCGTACCTGACTGTGGTGATGGCAGTGAAGCAATCACGCTTGGCGGCAGGTTTGTTGCCGGCAGCGGTACCACATTCAGTACGAAGGCTGACTGAGCCGTGCCACCTCTTCCGTCGCTGGCTGTCACGACAATACCGAAGCTGCCTGAAACGGATGGTACACCGCTGATCAGACCTGTGCCCGGGCTGATGGCCAGACCGGTCGGTAAGCCTGTTGCCGTAAAGCTGAGCGGATCACCGTTCGGATCGGAGAACGCACCCGCTGTTGTCGTGCTGAACGCAATGGTTACCGTGGCTGATTGCGGTGATGGAATACCATTACCCACAATAACTGGCGGCAGGTTGATGGCCGGAGCCGGCGAAACGTTCAGGATAAAGAACGACTGCGCCGTACCGCCTTTGCCATCGCTGGCTGAAACCGAAACCGGGAACGTGCCTGATACCGACGGAATACCGCTGATCACACCGTTGGTTGGTGAAATAGCTAAACCGGCAGGCAGGCCACTGGCTGCAAAGGTGAGCGGATCGCCGTTCGGATCGGTGAACGCACCCGCTGTTGTCGTGCTGAACGCTACACCTACCGTGGCTGACTGCGGCGACGGAATACCGTTGCCGACGATGCTTGGCGGCAGGTTGGTTACGGCTGCCGGTACCACGTTGATCACGAGAGCTGCCTGTACGGAACCACCGCGTCCGTCACTGGCCGTGACGATAACGCCGAATGTACCCGATACGGATGGCGTACCGCTGATGATACCGTTATTCAGACCCATGGTCAGGCCATTCGGCAGGTTGCTGGCCGAGAAGGTGAGCGGATCACCGTTCGGGTCAGAGAACGCACCGGCTGTGGTGGTACTGAAGGCCACACCCACCGTTGCCGATTGCGGCGATGGCAGGTTAGCCAGCAATACCGGTGGCAGGTTGACGGCCGGAGCCGGCGAAACGTTCAGGACAAAGATAGCCTGTGCGGTACCGCCTTTGCCGTCGTTGGCGGTCACCGTGATCGGGAAGTTACCCGAAACCGATGGTACACCGCTGATCACACCCGAGACCGGATCAATGCTCAGACCACCTGGCTGACCGTTTAACGAGAAGGTGAGCGGATCACCGTTCGGATCGAAGAATGCACCGGCTGTGGTGGTACTGAAGGCCACGCCAACCGTTGCTGATTGCGGCGACGGAATATTGCCCGCCAGCGTCGGCGGGGTGTTTGTCGTCGGTGCCGGCGCTACGTTCAGAACATAAACTGCCTGCGCGATACCGCCTTTGCCGTCGTTAGCCGTAACAACAATACCGAATGTACCCGATACGGATGGTACACCACTGATGAATCCGGTTGTCGGATTGATGGTGACGCCGGTCGGTAAGCCTGTTGCTGTAAAGCTGAGCGGATCGCCGTTCGGATCGGAGAACGCACCGGCGGTAGTTGTGCTGTAGGCAAAACCAACCGTTGCTGACTGCGGTGTCGGAATACCGCCGCCGACTATATTCGGTGGCAGGTTACCCGCAGGCGCCGGGAATACGTTCAGAATAAATGTTGACGTGACAGAGCCGCCTTTACCGTCGCTGGCAGTTACCGAAACACCAGCCAGACCAGATGTTGTCGGTACACCGCTGATTACACCGGTAGCCGGATTGATGCCCAGACCAGCCGGTAAACCGGTTGCTGTAAAACTAAGCGGATCGCCGTTTGCATCGAAGAACGCACCGGCTGTGGTGGTGCTGAACGCCACACCAACGGTCGCTGACTGCGGAGACGGAATACCGCCGCCGACCAATGTTGGCGGTGTGTTGTTTACCGGCGCCGGTGCAACATTCAGGATAAAGAAGCCCTGTGCAGTACCACCTTTGCCGTCACTGACCGTTACGATTACACCGGTTG
The DNA here is from genome assembly GCF_057652235.1 of Arsenicibacter sp. R0_47. Lineage (NCBI taxonomy): Bacteria > Pseudomonadati > Bacteroidota > Cytophagia > Cytophagales > Spirosomataceae > Arsenicibacter > Arsenicibacter sp. R0_47. The sequence continues at coordinate 81,110 of NZ_JBYFCJ010000002.1, forward strand.
TGCCGGACACTGCCGGTACGCCGCTGATCACACCCGTTGTCGGGTTAATCACCAGACCGGTCGGCAGCCCTGTAGCCGTAAAGCTGAGCGGATCGCCGTTCGGGTCCGTGAAGGCACCGGCCGTTGTCGTGCTGAATGCCACACCCACCGTTGCCGATTGCGGCGTTGGCAGCGCACTTGACAGGAAAGGAGGCTGGTTAACTACCGCTGCCGGTGCTACGTTCAGAATAAACGATGATGATACCGTTCCTCCTTTACCATCGTTGGCGGTTACTGAAACCGGGAATGTACCCGATACCGATGGTACGCCGCTGATCACACCCGTGCCCGGCGTAATGCTCAGACCGGCCGGTAAACCAGACGCCGCATACGTGAGCGGATCGCCGTTCGGATCCGTGAAGTAATTCGCAGCCGGTAAGCTGAAACCAATATTCACCGTTGCTGATTGTGGGGACGGAATACCGCCGCCTACCAGCGTTGGTGACTGGTTGGTTGGTGTCGCATTCACGACGCTTACGCTGACAACGGTACCCGTACTGATACAGGCGCCGTTTACGCAGATCGCAGTGTAGGTAAAGACACCGGTTGTGGTAGCCGGAACCGTAATGAATGAGGTCTGTGCGCCTGTGTTAACCGCACCGCCTACAGAACCGGTATAGCTCAGCACGCCGCTCTGACAGGAGCCCTGGAAGAGCACGTTACCCGAGTTGACCGTTACCGATACGGCTGTCTGGCCACCTGCATAAGCGGTTTGACCGGAAACCGTCGTTACGCTTGGTGCCGGTGTACTCAGCACAGAAACCGGAATCGTAATCGTATTGACAGGGATGCCGGCGATGCGGGCGGTTACCGTAATGGTTGAGGTTCCCGCAGGTAGTCCGCCGATGCTGACCACGCCGTTCGGGCCAATAGCCGACACTGTGGAGTTGACCGGGCCTGTTACGGATAGACTGACCACACCATCGTTGAGGCCGAAGTTCAGCGGAACCAGTGTCAGCGCCAGTGGTGAGCCTAAACAGATTGGCGAGTTCGTCAGTGTATTCAGTAACGGCGAAACGACCGACAGGTTGACGATAGATGTCGGGCTGATACAGCCGTTAGCTCCTGTACAGGTCAGGGTCAGGCTCTGAATGCCGGTTGCCGTTGTCGGTACATTGATAATACCCTGCAATGGTTGCAGCAGTGTACCCAGCGTACCGGTCGGACACAGACCCGACAGTGACAGTGTACTGCCTGTGAGTGCTGTCAGCGTTGCCGGCAGGTTTGGTGCGGCCGGCAGTGGCAGGGAGTTAACCGTTAACGGCTGGTTCAGTACCTGAATACCGGCTACGCTTACGCTGACCGCCAGGGTCGTCGTTGCGGATGATAAACCGGATAAGGTAACAACACCGTTTGAACCGACTGCCGAGGCTGTTACGCCGGTCGGACCGGTGATGGCTACGTTAACAAGCGGATCGGTCAGCAGGAAGTTAGTTGGCAGCAGTGTTAGCGAAACCGGCTGGCCCACGCATACCAGCGGCCCTTGCAGAACGTTCAGCAGCGGCGACACAACCGACAGGTTTGCTACCGTTGCCGGGCTGATACAGCCGTTGGCATCCGTACAGACTACTGTGTAAGACTGTCCGCCCAGAATATTAGTCACAACCGGAATACCCGTGCCACTCAACGCTGTTCCGGAGCTGCCTCCTGAATTTGTGTAGCTCAGAATACCACCGGTAGGGCAGGTGCCCGTCAGTGTCAGGGTTGTGTTTTGTATAACCGACTGCGTTGGTAATAAGCCGGTAACGGCCGAAAGGCTGATGACATTGACCGGAACCGTTATCGGCGCCAGCGGAATGTTGGATACTGACGGCGTGATGGTCAGGTTACTTGTACCCGCCGTTAAGCCACTGATCCGGATCAGACCCGGGCCCAGAACGGTTGTCGTCAGGTTAACCGGACCGCTTACCGACAGGCTAACCAGATTGCTGGTCAGATCGCTCAGCGAGCCGCTGCCCGTCAGTGGCAGGTTCAGTACCTGACCCAGACAGATCGGTGAGATGGCGCCCGGAATCAGACTGCCGCCGATTACACTGAGGTTCAGAATCTGCGTCGGGCTGATACAACCGCCGTTGCTACAGACAAGACTCAGCGTTTGTACACCCGCCGTTGTCGTATTGATCGGAATGATGCCTTGCGTCAGGTTTGACAGTGTACCAAGTATGCCGGTCGGGCACAGACCCGAGAGCGACAGTGTGCTGCCCATGAGTGTGGTCAGTGTCGTCGGCAGGTTCGGCAGAGCAGGCAGCGGCAGGGCCGATACGGATACCGGCAGGCTCAGGATCTGCGTTCCGGCAACGCTCAGGCTAACCGTCAGGGTGGTGGCCGTTGTGCTCAGGCCACCAATCGAAACCACACCGTTTGAACCCAGTGCACCGACTGTTACGCCGGCCGGGCCAGTGATGCCGATACCAATCAGCGGATCGGTCAGGCCGAAGTTGGTTGGCAGCAGTGTCAGGGAAGTTGCCTGACCTACGCAGGCCAGTGCCCCCTGTACTACGTTCAGCACCGGATTCAGGATCGACAGACTCAGCACCTGCGTCGGGCTGATACAGCCGCCATTGTTACACACCAGGCTGAGGGTTTGTACACCCGCTATTGTTGTATTGACCGGGATGATACCGCTCAGCGCTGTCAGGTTGTTTAGTGGTGTCAGTATACTGCCAATTGAACAAAGCCCTGAAAGTGATAACGGCACACCCGCCAGCACCGTCTGACTTACCGGGAGCAATGGTACACCTGGTAGCGGCAGGGCGGATACGGATACCGGCAGACTCAGGATCTGCGTTCCGGCAACGCTCAGGCTAACCGTCAGGGTGGTGGCCGTTGTGCTCAGGCCACCAATCGAAACCACACCGTTTGAACCCAGTGCACCGACTGTTACGCCGGCCGGGCCAGTGATGCCGATACCAATCAGAGGATCAGTCAGACCAAAGTTGGTTGGCAGCAGTGTCAGGGAAGTTGCCTGACCTACGCAGGCCAGTGCCCCCTGTACTACGTTCAGCACCGGATTCAGGATCGACAGACTCAGCACCTGCGTCGGGCTGATACAGCCGCCATTGTTACAGATAATGCTCAGGCTTTGTACACCTGGTGTAGCTGTATTAATTGGAATAATGCCCTGCGTCAGGTTCGACAGCGTGCCCAGTACGCCTGTCGGACAGAGGCCCGAGAGCGACAGCGGAGCACCGGCCAGTGTCGTCAGCGTTGCCGGCAAATTCGGCAAGGCCGGCAATGGCAGTGCCGATACTGATACCGGCAGGTTGATCAGCGGCGTTCCGGCAATGCTGACGCTCACTGTCAGTGAGGTTGCTGTTGTACTCAGACCACCGATAGATACGACACCATTCGATCCTAACGCACCAACAGTTACTCCTGCCGGACCAGTGATGGAAACGTTCACCAGTGGATCGTTAAGCAGGAAGTTGGTTGGCAGCAGTGTCAGCGATGTTGTCTGCCCCACGCAGGCCAATGCACCCTGTACTACATTCAGCACAGGTGCCAGTACATTGATGTTTGCTACCGTTGGCACGCTGAGACAGCCATTCGGGTCAAGACAGACCACCGTCAGTGACTGAATGCCTGTTGTACCAGTCGGAATCGGAATGCCGATTCCGCTGAGAGCCGTTCCCGATCCGCTTGCCGAGCTATAGCTCAGAATACCGGTCGGGCAACTGCCGATCAGGGTCAGCATACCGTTCTGTACCACCGTGTTGGAGGCCAGCAGGCCGGTAACCGGTGCCAGGCTGATGACTGTTACCGGTACCTGAATTGGCGGAACGATAATAGGAGAACCAAGAATTGGTACCAAAGCGCCCGTAATCGTCAGACTATATGTACCTGCCGGTAGGCCGGTAAGGGACAGCACGGAGCCCGGTGAGCTGGTTGTAACCAGAAATCCGTTTGGCCCGGCGATCGAGAGGCTTAATAGCGATGATGTCAAATCAGCCAATAAGCCCGTTCCCAATAAGCTCAGATTCAGTGGTTGACCTAAACAGACCGGATTTGTCGGCAGCGCATTAATCGCATCGCCGATCAGATTGAGGACGTTGATGTTCAGTAACTGCGACGGACTGACGCAACCGCTTGTAACGTTAACGCAAAGCGCGGTCACCGTCTGGATACCCGACGAAACCGTGCTGATCGGAATGATGCCCGCCAGGGAACTACCGCTCAGACCGGTTGAGGTGGCGTAGTTCAGGACACTACCAGCTTCGCAAACGCCTGTCAGGCTTAGCAGTGAGCCAACCGCCGCCGTTTGTGAGGCCAGACCGGTTGGCAGTGCCGGTAATGGCAGAATAGATACCGGAACCGGTAAATTCAGCAGTTCGACCGTACCAACAAGCGGAAGAGAGGCCGAGGCTACCAGCGTCAGGTTATAGTTCCCTGAGGGTAAGCCACCGGTGCCCGTCGGAATGCTGACAATCCCGGTGCCGCCGACTACCACGCTGAAGTTGTTCGGGCCTTTCAGGACAACCATAGCACCAGCCGGCAAACCGACCGGTAATAATCCGGATAAGGTGAGGTTTTGACCGGCACAGGTCGGCCCGCTGGTAGTTACATTCGTTGATGGCGGATTTACCGTCAGCGAAAACGTCGTAGATGTAGAAAGCCCCTGCGGGTCAGATACACTGACTGTAATCGGATAAACGCCGGTTACGGACGGAGTGCCGGTAATAGCCCCCGACGTTGTGCTGATGGTTAGTCCAGTCGGTAAACCGGTGGCGGCATACGCCAGTGTCTGGCCGTCGGGTTCCGTGAACGCGCCTGAGGTCGGTATATTGACCGAACTACCAATGGCCACCGACTGACTGGGAATGACTCCTGTAACTGTTGGTGATGAGTTTAAGGTAGTTGCTGATACAATCAGGTTGTCAACGGCCAGGCTGTGGTCGGTGCCTGTTAAATCAAGAAGCGCATCCGGATCATCAGGGTCTGTCCAGCGAAGCAAAATATATCCACCCGCAGGAATATTGACGTTAATGGTTGCTGTTTTTGTTGTCCGGTTTCCGGCAGCGTTGCCGTCCAGCGTGGTTGCACCACCCGAAAAGTTCGGGCTGACAAAGTTTAAGGCAGAAACAGAAACGGGATTATAGGTGATACCACCCAGACTGATTGCTTCACCGATACCACCTGCGAGCAGGAAGGTCGAATTTAACAGAGAGCCCAGAAGTCCGGACCCTACTGTTCCAAGAGGTACATACTCAAAAAACAACGTCTGTGCCGCTCCGTCACCGTCCCGATACCATTGTTCACCTGTGTACGTGATTGTAAATGAGGTGATCGGAAGGCCAGTGTTATTTTGAATCATAGCCCCGTAACGAATCGGGATTAGACCAACTGCTGAGTTAAGGAGGTTGGAGTTAGAGCCCAGAGCCCGTTCGCTGGTTGTACCAAAACTGTACCCCCCCCCGGTCGGTAAAATACCACTAACCAGATCCGGTGACCCTGTTGAGGCCACAATCAGTGTACGGTTACTGTAGATACCGTCTACATTGCCAACTAACCCGGCCAGGTTTACCGTGATGCCTGCATTCAGGGCATCGAAGTTTTGTGTAAAGCTGCTGGGTGAACTCCCGATCGGTACCTGGAGTCCTAGAACTTGCAGACCATTTTGAGCTAATGCCTTACCGAAAGGCACTAGCAGTACAAGACACAGTAATAACCATGACCTGATGTAGGGAAATAAACGTGTAACCATAAACGATAATTATTTAATTTGGCTGGACTGTTAATTTTTCAATAAAAAAATTAACATGAATTAGCGCGGAATATTACTGAGGATTACGGAATAATGGTATGTTTAGATTTATAAATCTAAGGATTTTTTTATCTTTTTTATTTTGTAGTAAGCAGAGAGTATAATAATCATTATTTGGTTTAATTAAACATGTCGTAAAGAGAAATATGATGTGGTATTTATCTGATGGTCAGTAAACAAACCAGCCGGGAAGTACCTACTTCCCGGCTGGTTTGTTTACATGAAAAGGATGGCAGTTATTGCCGGATCACTTTCACTGTTCTGGCCTTAGCTGGTGTGTGTACCTGGAGTAGATAAGCTCCGGCCGACTGGCCTAGCAGAACCCTTACACGCTGAACGGCTCCGGCTTTTTCAACCCATTGCTCGCCTTGTGCAGTACCGTCCGGATTGGCTACGCGCAGCCGCAGCAGCTGACCTTCAGCACCACGAACATCCACGTCAACCCATTCATCCAGAGTCGGGTTGCCGAGTACCGTCACCTCCAGAGCCGGGGATGCCTCAACGGCTTCACGGCCGGTACGCAGACTGCGGCAATATGCCCGTGCATCAAACGCATACTGCACAATTACGCCGAATTGCTGTGCCCGGATAATAAACGGTTCTACGTTTGGCTTATCATTCCGGACATCCTGCGCTACTTCGGCATCCATCTGGTCAAAACAGTCCGTTGTCGGTACGGTAATACCGATGGCCGAGTAAGTAATGGTACTTCCGTTACCGCCCGCCGTGTTGAACTTAATTACCCCCGTCTGACAGTTATAGTCAGGTTGTAACAGTTGGAGGGTCTGGCCAAGGGTGGTCGGTGCACTACCACAGGTATTGTTCGGCAATACGGTCAGCAGGAAGCTCGTACTGGCTGAACCACCCTGTGGATCGGTTGCTGTTACGGTAATCTGGAAATTACCGTTGGTGAGCGGGAAGCCACTGATCACGCTGCCATTGACATCTAACCGGCGTGGTGCACCGGAAAGGGTGTACGTCAGCGGCTGGCCTTCCGGATCGGTAAAGATGTTGCCCGGAATCGTGTAGGTAAAGAAAATACCCACTGTGGCTGTCTGTGCCGGAATCGTACCGGTCACCAGCGGCGCTTGGTTACCCTGACTCGCCGGATTTACCGTGAACGTCGTGGTCGCCTGAGCGGTACCTCCCTGCGGATCCTGTGCTACGATAGTAACCGGCGTGTACACACCCTGCTGCGTTGGCGTACCGGTGATGACGCGGCCGGTCAGTGAAAGGCCTGCCGGTAAACCGGAGGCGCTGAGCGTGACAGCCTGGCCCTCCGGATCGGTAAACAGACCCGCCGGCAACGTATAGCTGAACGGAACGCCTACCGTACCGGTCAGATTCGGCAGCCCGCCGTTGTAGACCGGTGGCTGATTGCCCTGATTCCCACAGAATGTCCGGAAGTTAAAGACATAGTTCACAACCGAAGCCGGATCGCCTGCATACCGTGCCATTACCGTAATCGATGACTGATTCTGGTCACTACGCAGCTCGTTTTCAATGCGGGCGTTTGGATTCGTACTGTACCCGCGTACCCCGATCGCCATGTATTCAACCACACGGTTCGGATCACCGCCTGTACGGCCAAAGACGATATCACCGGTCTGGCAGTTGTAGCTGAGCACAGTAGCTGCCAGTGGTCCGCCGACAACCGGCGCCGGATTAATCGTGATCGTAAACGTACCCATTTGCGAAGCCCCCTGCGGATCCATCGCCATAATCGTTACGGCATAAACACCCTGTAGCTGCGGTGTACCGCTGATGGTCTGACCGGAAAGCGATACGCCCGCCGGTAGGCCGGTTGCTGTAAACGTCAGCGCCTGTCCTTCCGGATCGGTAAAGGCGTTGGCCGGGAAGGTATACGTAAATGGTACGCCCACTGTTCCGGTCTGATTCGCCAGTGTTCCGTTGTAGACCGGTGGCTGGTTGCCCTGACCGGCGCAGAATGTCCGGAAATTGAACGCGTAACTGGCGCTGGCACTGCCTTCACCTACATACCGGATAAACACCGTAATACTCGATTGATTCGGATCTGACCGGAGTTCTGACTCAATCCGGCCCGAAGGCGAAGTGCTCCAGCCTTTCACGCCAATCGCCAGGTATTCAACCGGCCGGTTCGGATCACCACCTGTACGGCCAAAGACAATATCACCGGTTGCACAATTATAGCTGACCACCGTTACACCCAGCGGTGCTGTCACTACCATTGCCGGATTGACAATGAGGGTGAAGGCCGTTGTTGCCGATGCATTCTGCGGATCGGTTGCTGTAACGGTGACCGGGAAGTTGCCCGTTACCGACGGAGCTCCCGAAATGACGCCGGTTGCCGGGTTGATGTTCAGCCCTGCCGGTAGTCCGCCAGCCGTGTAGGTCAGCGGATCAACATCGAAGAATGCACCCGCCGTAGTCGTACTGAAAGCGGCGTTGATCGTAGCGAACTGCGGCGATGTCAGATTCCCAACCACCTGTGGTGCCAGGTTCTGCACTGCCTGCGACACTACGTTCAGTACGAAGCTTGACGATGCGGAGGCTCCCTGCGGATCACGGGCAGTAACCGTTACCGCAAAAACACCCGTGACAGACGCACTGCCGCTGATGATTCCGTTGCCCGGATTAATGCTCAATCCTGTTGGCAGTCCCGTTGCCGAGTAGCTCAGCGGCCCGCCATCCGGATCGTTGAACGCATATGCCGTCGGCGTCACGAATGCGGTATTAACCGTTGCCGTCTGTGGCGAAGCCAGCCCGCCATTGGTTACTACCGGTGACTGATTCGCCGGTGCAATGTTGAGCGTAAAGCCGGTTGAGGCCATAGCGCCCTGCGGATCCGTTGCCATGACGATAACCGGGAAGCTGCCCGACTGCGTTGGCGTACCCGAAATAACGCCGGTTGTCGGGTTGATAGTAACCCCGTTCGGTAATCCGGTTGCCGAGTAGCTCAGCGGTCCGCCGTCCGGATCCGTAAAGGCGCCGGCGGTGGTGGTACTGAAGGCTACGCCTACCGTGCCCGACTGTGGATTCGCCAGTGGTGTACCGGTCAGCTGAGGCGCCTGATTGGCAACTGCCTGCGGTGAGACGTTGAGGACAAACGTCGATGAAACGCCGGCATTGGCCGGATCGGTTGCCGTAACGGTTACCGCGAATACGCCGCTGACCGACGGTACGCCCGAGATAATGCCATTCGTTGAATTGATGCCCAGACCGGCCGGTAAACCCGTTGCTGAGTAGCTCAGCGGTCCGCCGTCCGGATCATTGAATGCATAGGCTGTCGGTGTAACAAACGCCTGACCGACGGTTGCGGATTGCGGCGAGTTGATTCCGCTGCCGACCAGTACCGGTGTCTGGTTTGTCGGCGCGATATTCAGCGTAAAGCCGGTTGACGCGGCACTTCCCTGCGGATCTGAAGCAATGACAACGACCGGGAAACTGCCCGACTGCGTTGGTGTACCCGAAATAACGCCGGTCGTTGGATTGATGCTGACGCCGTTTGGCAGACCTGTTGCCGTAAAGCTCAGTGGTCCGCCGTCCGGATCGGTGAAGGCACCGGCGGTGGTGGTGCTGAACGCTACGCCTACCGTGCCCGACTGCGGATTCGCCAGTGGTGTACCGGTCAGCTGAGGCGCCTGGTTCGGCGTATTCTGCGGTGCTACCACCAGTGTGAAACTGGCTGATGCATTTGCTCCCTGCGGATCACTGGCCGTTACTGTAATCGGGAACGTACCACTTACCGAAGGTGCCCCGCTGATAATACCATTTGTATTACCAATGCTGAGACCGCTTGGCAGCCCCGTTGCCGAGTAACTCAGCGGCCCGCCGTCCGGATCCGTAAATACCGTTGAGGTATTCGTCAGGAATGTAGTATTCACGGTTGCGAACTGCGGCGATGTCAGTGTACCGTTAACAACCGGTGCCTGATTCGGAGCCGTTTGTGCGATTACGTTCAGCGTAAAGGTCGATGAAACAGCCGCTCCCTGCGGATCGCTGGCGGTTACGGTTACGGCAAAGCTGCCGGTCACCGACGGTACACCGGAAATAATGCCGTTGCCTGAATTGATAGCCAGACCGGTTGGCAGGCCTGTTGCCGAGTAGCTCAGCGGCCCTCCGTCCGGATCATTAAACGCATAGGCTGTCGGTGTACTGAACGAGGTATTTACCGTAGCCGTCTGCGGGCTGGCAATACCGCTGCCAACAAGCGATGGTGGCTGATTTGCCGGTGAAATAACCAGTACCAGATCGTCGGATACCGAACCGCCCTGACCGTCGTTAGCCGTTACGGTAACGCTGGTCGTACCGGCAACGGTTGGTGTGCCGGAAATCGTACCGGCTGGCGAAAGGACTAATCCGGCCGGTAGGGGCGTGCTGCTGAAGGTAAGCGTGTTGTTGTCCGGATCGCTGAAAGCCGTCGCAACGTTGGTGCTGAAACCAACCCCCACGGTACCCGATTGCGGCGATGGAATACCGCCATTTACTAAGACCGGATTCTGGTTGGTTGGTGATGCCACAATAACGCTGACAATGGTTGTCGGGCTAACGCATCCGCCGTTCACACAGACCGCCGAGTAAGAGATCGTACCGGCCGTTGTGGTTGGTACGTTGATCGGGCTGCTGGTGCCGCTCAGTCCGTTTGAGCCAACATAGCTTAACGAGCCGCCGGAACAACTGGCCGTAAAGACCACCGGATTATTGGACCCCTGTGTAACCGATACCGATGTCTGACCGGCCGGATAGGTCTGACCCACTGTCGGGCTTGACGCAACCGATGGCGGCTGAACGCTGAGCACTGTAACCGGCAGGATAACGCTGGCCACCGGTGCACCCAGCAGATAGGCTGTTACCGTCAGGTTATTGGTGCCGGCTGGTAAGCCGTTGATGGTCAGTACGCCCGGGCCGCCGGCTACTACGTTAAGGTTCGAAACACCGGTAACGGATAAGCTGACCAGATTCAGATCCAGCCCATTGCCGCCTAACAGGGTAAGGCTTAAGGCGTTGCCGAGGCAAACCGGATTGATAACACCCGATGGCGTAAGGGTTCCGTTTACTAACGTCACGTTGACAACCGAGATCGGACTGATACAGCCGTTAGCATCCAGACACACTACCGTATACGACTGTATACCCGCGCTACCGGTGAGCACCGGAATTACACCCGAAGCCGTTGAGCCGGAAGTACCGCTGGTAGACGTATAGTTCAGAATACCTGTCGGACAGGTACCAACAAGATTAAGTGTCGAGCCGGTCAGGCCGCTGACAGATACGAGATTCTGCACCGCAGGCAGGCTGATGACGTTGGTGGCGATTTCTACGGTTGCTACCGGTGTGCCTGATAGAAAGGCCGTCACGGTCAGGATGCCGGGACCCGTTGGCAGACCCGTAACCTGCAACAAACCCGGGCCGAGCACGGTCGCTGAAACGCCGACAGGGCCGGTGACCGACAAACTGATGAGGCCGCTGTTGGCGCCTCCGCCGGTCAGGTCGCTGAGGATACCGCTGCCCAGCAGGCTCAGATTCAGGGGCTGACCCAGACAAATCTGTGATGGTGTGCCGGGTAACACGCTGAGCCCGCCGCCAACGACGGTTACGTTCGCTACCGAGATCGGACTGATACAGCCGTTGCCATCTATACAAACTACCGTATACGACTGTACACCCGCGCTGCCGGTGAGCACCGGAATTACACCCGAAGCCGTTGAGCCGGAAGTACCGCTGGTAGACGTATAGTTGAGGATACCTGTCGGGCAGGTACCTGCAAGGTTAAGCGTTGAGCCGGTCAGGCCGCTGACAGATACGAGATTCTGCACCGCAGGCAGGCTGATGACGTTGGTGGTCAGGGCTACGTTAGCTACCGGTGTCCCTGATAGAAAGGCTGTCACGGTCAGGTTGTTTGGTCCGGCCGGTAGTCCGGTGACCTGCAACAGGCCCGGACCGAGCACGGTCGCTGAAACGCCGACAGGACCGGTGACCGACAAACTAATGAGGCCGCTGTTAATGCCACCGGTGAGGTCGCTCAGAACACCGCTGCCCAGCAAGTTTAGGTTCAGGAGTTGACCCAGACAGATCTGCGAGGGTGTGCCGGGTAACAGAGTAAGCCCGCCGCCGACGACGGTTACGTTCGCTACGGAAACCGGGCTGACACACCCGTTGCCGTCTATACAGACTACCGTATACGACTGTACGCCTGTTGTACCCGTCGGGATGGTTGGATTTCCTGTACCAGTCCCGCTGGTTGACGTATAATTCAGCACACCGGTCGGGCAGGTGCCCGCTAACGTAAGAGTGTTTCCCTGTAGCACTGTTTGTGAAACCAGGTTAGTAACAGCCTGGACCGCATTAGGCAATGTAATGGTAACCGGAACGGTCAAAATCGTTTGACCGAGCAGTACCGCTGTCACAGTCAGGTTGTTGGCTCCGGCCTGAAGCCCGCCGGGGCCGGTAGGCAGGGTGACAACGCCATTTCCGCCAACAACAGCGCTTACCCCGTTAGGGCCGCTGATACGAATTTCCGCTAACTGCGATACGTTAATTGGTACAATACTAAGCGATAACGGCTGACCGAGGCAGATTTGCCCTATGGGTGTAACCGTAGCATTTTGTGCCAGTGCTCCGCTCAGGGACATAGCAAGTACCACCCAAACCAGAAGCCACGGCCTAAGGGTACGAAGTAGTGTTTTTTGCATAAACGTTGAATAAGAGATAGTTGACATGACGATTCAGACAAAGCAATACCAGTCTCCGGTTTTTCCGGAGGTAGGGATAACATGATGCTGAATGCGTTCCAAACGATATAGATGACCCTGCCCCGAAGTAATAAGAAAGCAGAGACCGTTCTTCAGGCAGGTGAGCACCTGAAGCGGAATAAAGCCGGAACAGGCCTTACCCTGGCAGTAAACCGGTCAGCGGTGTGTGGGCCGTCTGACCTCCTGTGGATTTTAAATAGAATAGCTAAGTTGAGGTTTTGCCATAGTCGCTCAGATTTGGGTGAATACTGTTAAAATATGCAAATGTCTGACCAAATGTATTGACGTTATGCATTCAGTCAAAGTCACTGAATAACAAATAGGGTATAGTTTTGCCTGTTTTATGTGGACTTTTATGTTAAAAATGGTAACTAATTATTAAACGGGAACGTAGCCGTGTCTGTAGATCATTTTTTTTAGATTTTATTGGAACTGGCCCGGAATTTGTGTGGTGGCTATACAAAAAAGAAAGCCCTGACTATCCTTTAATATTAGGATAATCAGGGCTTTAGGTAAGTAATGGCTTTTTTATTCGAAGCAGAGCGAAGCTGCACCCAGCAGACCGGCATCATTGCCAAGCGTTGCCCGCTTGATCGACAGGCCGTCTTTGTAGTAAGGAGTCAGCCAGAAATCCAGTTCTTTCTGCACGGCCGGCAGAATGTACTCAAATGAAGCCGACAGGCCACCGCCGATCAGGATATTGCGGATGTCCAGAATGCGGATGAGTGAGACGAGGCCTTCGCCCAGCATTTCGCCGACTTCCGTCCAGATCTGTAGCGCCAGTTTGTCGCCTTCGGCGGCAGCGGCCACCAGACCGGTAGTCGAGATTTCACCGTCGTCGGGCAATTGCGTGGCACCGGTATACTCCGAACGCCGCAGGTTCGCCAGATCCAGCAGCTCTTTTTTACCGATGTTACGCTCCAGTACCTTACCGTTCCGTGACGGAATGTGGCCGGGCTCCATCGCGTTACCGTCGCCGCCTTTGAACACTTTTTTATCGATGATCGCCGCACCGCCTACACCGGTTCCGAGCGTAATAAAGATATAGTTCTCATCGTTCATGTCGTCCACGAAGTAGAACTCACCCAGCGCAGCGGCGTTGGCATCATTCTCCAGGAAGAACTGAACGGAAGGAAACCGCTTTGTGAGGGTCTCAACCATCGGAACGCCATTCAGTTCAGGGATGGCGGTGATTTCGAGCGGAACCGTACGCTGACGGTTAATCATGCCCGGCAAACCGATTCCAACTTTGGTGATGTCCTTGTGATCGGCCAGTTGAATGGCAATAGCGTCGCCGAAGCGTTCCATGAAATGGCCCGATTCGCGCCAGGAGGACGTATCGTGACTGTAGAAGTTAGAAATTTTGCCGGTTTGGGCGTCTACGATGCCCATTTTAACATTTGTGCCGCCGACATCAATGCCTAGATACTGAATAGAAGACATTTTATGAATATACAGTTTGCTGTTTGCAGTTTACAGTTGGGAGTTTACGGATGAAGTGGCGCGCAAGATACAAACATCTTTACTAAATATCGCCTAATTGTGGCCGAATCAGCACCTCTTCAACCACCGCACTTCGCGAAAGGGTGTAGGCTGCCCAGACGGTATCCGCTACATCCTCCGGTTTCATGAAGCGGTCTTCGGGTAAATCAGTGCCCTCCCAACTCGCTGTTAATGTGGCACCCGGCAATACTGCCGTCACCTTTACGCCATGGACTTTTAACTCCTCGCGCAGTACCCGGCTCATGCCCAGCAGCGCGTATTTAGAAATACAGTACGACCCGCCATTGGTGTAGGCTGTAATGCTGGCCGTTGAGCACATCATAAAGATATGTCCCTTGCGGCGGGCAATCATGTCGCCGACCAGCCCTCGGGTCAGGTGATAGGCACTGGCTACGTTGGTCGTCATGAGCTGCTCAAAAACGCCCTCCGCCTCGGTATGAATCTGCCCCGGCTGAAACACACCGGTATTATTGACCAGTACATCAACCGGCCGGTTCAGCGATTGCAGGTAACCGATGAGGCTGTCTACGCCGTCGCGGGTCGACAGGTCGGCGGCGAACGGCAGGTAGTTCGGGCCGTCGATACCGTCTACCGTGCGGGCACAGATCACGGCATCGAATCCCGCGCCGACAAACCGGTCGGCAATGGCCCGTCCGATTCCCTTGGTACCGCCCGTCACAACAAGTAATGGATTCATAATTGGCTTTGTTGGTAAAGTGATCGGGAAATGCCGCGCCGGCTGGCAGCCGGAATCGCCCGGTATGGCTATCAATTTTTATCGAAGCGGCAATTTACGGAACAAACCATTCTATCTTTACCGGCGTTTCTAATTGAGTCTACTGTAAATTGTCGTTTGCGGGCTATACCGCCCCTTTTTTTGAACAGATAACGACGGGTTTAGCAGGGCAGCAGCATAAATTACCAGACATGTCACATATAGGGAAGTATTTTATTTTCTTAGGTACGCTCTTCACCAACCGGGAAAAATTTGCAGTCTACTACCGGTTAGTCATGGAAGAATGCATCTCCATCGGTATCAAATCGGTCTTTATCGTTTCTATCGTGTCGACGTTTATCGGGGCGGTTACGTGCGTACAGACGGCGTATAACCTGGTTAGCCCGCTGATTCCGCTGTCGATTATTGCCGTTATTGTCCGGGATAGTACGATTCTGGAGCTGGCGCCGACTATCACGAGCGTGGTACTGGCCGGTAAGGTCGGATCAAATATTGCCAGCCAGCTGGGAACGATGCGGATTACCGAACAGATTGATGCGCTGGAAGTGATCGGTATCAATTCAAGCTCGTATCTGGTGCTGCCCAAAATGATTGCCTCAATGGTCATGTTTCCGCTGCTGATTATTCTGGCCGGCTTTCTGTCGATCTGGGGCGGATACGTGGCGGGTACGCTAACCGACATCATTACGCCGCAGGATTATGTGTACGGGCTTCGGTCTGACTTTAAGCCGTTCAGCGTGACGTTTGCGCTGATTAAATCGGTGGTGTTTGCTATCCTGATTTCGACGATTTCGGCTTATCAGGGATATAATGTACGGGGCGGTGCGCTGGAGGTCGGGGCGGCGTCAACAACGGCCGTAACCAACAGCTGTATTGCCGTACTGGCTGCTGATTTCTTACTGGCGCAGTTGCTGCTCTAAACACACCATCATCACTAAGGATTCAGACAATGATTGAGATAAAAAATATTGCCAAAACCTTCGGCGACCGGCAGGTACTGGCCGGGATCAGTGGTAACTTCCGGCCTGGCGAAACCAGCCTGATCATTGGCGGGAGCGGTACCGGTAAAAGCGTGTTGCTGAAGTGTATGATCGGCCTCGTGAAGCCGGATCAGGGCGATGTGTTGTATGACGGCCGTAATTTCCTGACGGGCGATGAAGAACTACAAAAGGAAATCCGCCGCGAAATGGGGGTGCTGTTCCAGGGATCGGCTCTGTTCGACTCGAAGACCGTGCTGGAGAACGTACAGTTTCCCCTCGATATGCTGACCGATACGCCGTCGGATGAGAAACACGAACGGGCCATGTTCTGTCTGCAACGGGTGGGCCTCGAAGCTGCCGCCGATCGGATGCCTTCGGAGCTGTCGGGCGGGATGAAAAAACGGGTAGGTATTGCCCGTGCCATCGTGATGAATCCGAAGTACCTCTTCTGCGATGAACCTAATTCGGGCCTCGATCCGCTGACATCCATCAAAATCGATCAGCTGATTAAAGAAATCACCGACGAGTTTAACATTACAACGGTTGTGATTACCCACGACATGAACTCGATGCTGGAAATCGGCGAGAAAATTATGTTCCTGTATCAGGGCCATAAGTTGTGGGAAGGCGATAACACCACCATTACCCGCTCGACCGTTCCGGAACTGAACGAATTTATTTACGCCAACAAATTATTGCGCGATATTAAATAGCCTTCTTTTCTTTCCCCGTACGGGCGACCCCACGTGGTCGCCCAAATACAAATAACTGCCTTTGGCGTGGCCGCCATTTTCATTTCCGGAAGCGGGCCAGCGCCAGTTTCACCGTATCGCGTTCGATGATGGCAATGGTGCCGAGATAGGCCAGAAACAGGGCCATGTGATACGGGACGGCCACCCACAGGTTGCTGATGCTGATCTGCCCCGAAAAATAAATCAGTGCTCCGGCACTGCCGATGTACCATAGCGCCGATTTGAGGTGGTACGGCACCGGATAATATTTCTCCCCGAGTACATAACACAACACCATCATCACCAGACTCGATGCCAGAAAGGCAACGGCGCATCCCATGTAGCCCATGCGCGGAATCAGTACTATGTTCAGCACAATGGTTGTAATGGCGCCGATGACGGTAATCAGGGTACCGAACTGTGTTTTATCGCTGAGTTTAAACCAGAACGAAATGTTGTAATACACGCCGAGAAACAGGTTGGCCAGCAGCAGTACGGGAACCACAACCAGCCCGACGCGGTATTTGGGGGATAACAACAACCCGACCAGATCCAGGTTCAGGCTGACACCAACCCAGAGGACCACACAGACGATGAGGAACCACTTGGTCACGTCGGCCAGCAGTTTAGGCGAGTTTTTGTCTTCGGCCCGGCTGAAAAAGAACGGGTCGGCCGCAAACTTGAAGGAGTTGATGGCGAGGGCCATGAAAATAGACAGCTTCAGGCAGTTGCCGTAAATGCCCAGCGCATCCTCTGAGGTCAGACCCGGATAGAAGTTTTCGGGCAGAAAACGGCGGAGCAGCAGCCGGTCAGTCAATGAGTTCAGCACCCCTGACATGTTGGTGAGCATGATGGGCAGGGAGTAGGCGAGCAACGTCCGGACAACGGCCCATTCGAAGGTAAAGCGGAAGCCGGCAAAAGCGTCGCGCATGAAAACAAAATACAGGGCGTTGGCCAGCAGGTTGGCCAGCAGAATGTACGCCGGTCCAATCTCAGGCCGGTAAATCCAGGCGGCCACCGGTTGGAGGGCAGTCAGGTAATCGCCTTCCGAGATATCCTTGCAGAGCACAATGAAAAAGACGTTGAGGGCTACGTTGATCAGAATGTTGATCACCTTGGCCTGCACAAACCGGCGGGCTTTGTTCTCAACGCGCAGCCGGGCAAACGGAATGGCGACAATGGTATCAACGGCCAGAATCAGTCCCGACCACATGACGGCAGTAGTTTCGCCTGGATAGCCCAAATAACCGGCAATCGGTGCTGCAAAAAAGATAGTCAGGATCGCCGGAATCAGCCCCGACAGGATGAGCAGACTCGTGCTCCGGTTAAAAATCAGCTGGCGTTCACCGGCCAGTTCAGGGCCTTTGGCGCGGGCCGCAAAGCGGAAAAACGCCGTTTCGAGCCCTAGCGTGTACACCGACATCAGCATACCGATCCAGGCATAGAGCGTTACGTTGGACGAAAGGTCAGCGGGATTTTCAAAGGCATAGGTCTGGATGGGAGCCAGTGCAAAATTGATAGAGCGCGCCAGAATGGTGCTGACACCGTATAATGCCGTGTCGCCGGCCAGTTTTTTGAATGTACTCATCGTAGTGGTTCATCCGCCCTGAACAGCATCGCCGGGCGACCTGTTCAGGGCTGCTTTGCAAAAATAACGGAAATTTACCGGCATTCGTGAGGAAGCCGGTGTTAACGCGTGTGGTGTGCAGGCTTTTGGTTATCTTTGCGGCTTCATTGATGGCAGCGGTATTGTGCCGCAGCACCATCGAACATCAAATCCGGCAATCAAATCAATCAAAAGGCTGGAAACAGCAGGGATGCTGTTCAGGAAGAATCATGAAAATCTCCTCCGCTTTAATCTCCGTTTATTACAAAGACGGTCTCGAACCCCTGGTGAAGTTGTTGCACCAGCACAATGTAAAACTGTATTCAACAGGTGGTACCCAGACATTTATTGAAGAGTTAGGCATTCCGGTTACGGCCGTTGAAGACCTGACCGGCTATCCGTCGATCTTCGGCGGCCGGGTGAAAACACTGCACCCTGCCGTTTTTGGTGGCATCCTTTACCGCCGTGATCTGGATCAGGACGTAGCCCAGGCCGAACGCCACCAGATTCCGAATATCGACATGGTGGTGGTTGATCTGTACCCGTTTGAAGAGACGGTGGCATCAGGTGCTTCAGAGGAAGATATTATTGAGAAAATTGACATTGGCGGTATCTCGCTGATCCGGGCGGCAGCCAAGAATTATAAAGACGTACTGATTGTGTCGTCGCGGAGCCAGTACGGTGCCGTGGTTGACCTGCTGACCGAAAAAGATGGTGGCACTGAACTCGCCGACCGCAAGCAGTTTGCGCAGGCAGCGTTCGGCGTGACGTCGCACTACGATACGGCGATCCACGGCTACTTTGCCGGGCTTACTGCCGACGATCAGTCGTCGTACAGGCAGTTGCCGGCTAATCCGCTGCGTTACGGCGAAAACCCGCACCAGCAGGCAACGTTCTACGGTGACCTGGAAGCGATGTTCGACAAGCTGCATGGCAAGGAACTGTCGTATAACAACCTCGTTGACGTGGATGCGTGTGTTAACCTGATCGACGAGTTTTCGGCTTCGGCAGGTGCTACGTTTGCGATCATCAAACACACCAACGCCTGTGGTATTGCCACGGCCGCTACGCCGCAGCAGGCGTACCTGAACGCCCTGGCCTGTGATCCGGTATCGGCGTTTGGCGGGGTGATTATCACTAACGTACCGGTTGATCTGGCAACAGCAGAAGAACTGAACAAGCTGTTCATGGAAATTCTGATTGCGCCGGATTACGCACCGGAAGCGCTGGAACTGCTGAAATCAAAGAAAAACCGGATTTTGCTGACCCGTAAGCCGGTAACGCTGCCATCGAAAATGATCAAAACCATCCTGAACGGGGTATTGGAACAAGATCAGGACCGGCAGACCGAAGTAGCGGCTCAGTTTAAAACCGTTACCGAAAAAGCACCGACCGACAGCGAACTGTCGGCCCTGGAGTTTGCGCTGAAAGTGTGTAAGCATACCAAGTCGAACACGATTGTACTGGCGAAGGAAGGTCAGCTGCTGGCAAGCGGTGTCGGCCAGACCAGCCGTGTGGATGCGCTGAAACAAGCCATTGAAAAAGCAAAGTCGTTTGGATTCGACCTGACGGGTAGCGTGATGGCATCTGATGCCTTCTTCCCGTTCCCTGACTGCGTCGAAATCGCGCATCAGGCCGGCATTACGGCGGTTGTACAGCCTGGCGGTTCCATCCGCGATCAGGATTCGATTGACTATTGCAACCGGAACGGCCTGGCTATGGTGACCACAGGCGTCCGGCATTTCAAACATTAATATAGATTTGCGACCGTTCAGACGGCCGGCCTGTATGGGCTGCGCCGTCTGAATGGCCAATGTCTCAACCGCTTATGACACTCCTCTACTCAATCTGGTGCGCCGTCTGGATTACTGTACTGTATCTGCTGTTGTTTCCGATACAGTATATTTGTCTGCAGCGGGAAGCCTGGAAACCGGCAGCCCACCGGATTAATTCCATCTGGGGCAAGCTGTTTTTCTTCGGGATCGGCATGCCCGTGCGGGTAGAGTACCGGTTCCGGCCGGACCGGAAGCAGGCCTATGTTTTTTGCGCCAATCACTTTTCCTACCTGGATATTGCCATGATGGGGGTCGTGATCGAAAATTATTACTCCTTTGTCGGCAAGAGTGAGGTAAAGAAAATCCCGTTGCTGGGGTATATGTTTGCCAAACTGCACATTCAGGTAACGCGGGAGGAAGCCAAAAGCCGGGCCTATTCGCTGAACAAATGCATCCGGACCCTGGCGAAAGGCCGTAGTATTGTGATCTTTCCGGAGGGAGGCATCCGTGCCAAACAACCGCCAAAGATGGCGCATCCGTTTAAGGACGGGGCCTTTACGATGGCTATTCAGCAGCAGGTACCGATTGTGCCGATCTCGTTGCTGAATAACTACAAGATTCTGCCGGACAAGAAAAAAATGCGGATGCATCACATGGCGCTCCGTGTCGTGGTGCATGAACCCATCCTTACGCAGGGCATGACGCAGGAAGACGTTGAGTCGCTGAAAGAAC
Organism: Arsenicibacter sp. R0_47; assembly: GCF_057652235.1. Taxonomy (NCBI): domain Bacteria; kingdom Pseudomonadati; phylum Bacteroidota; class Cytophagia; order Cytophagales; family Spirosomataceae; genus Arsenicibacter; species Arsenicibacter sp. R0_47. Next base: position 101,707 of record NZ_JBYFCJ010000002.1, read on the forward strand.
AGACGTTCCGGATCATCGACGCTGAATTGATGAAGTCAGAAAAAGTGGCCAGTGTATAACCTGTCACCCGATTGAATACCGGCAGACAGCTATCGGGTGTACGCAATTGCCGCCGTGGCGGCCGACCAGTTAACGATGAAAGTAGATAAAGAAACCTTGCACAAGATTGCGCATCTGGCGCGTCTGGAAGTCCGGCCGGAAGAAGAAGCCGGCATGCTCAGCAGCCTGAATGAGGTATTGACCTGGATGGAGCAGCTGAACGAAGTCGATACAACGGGTGTTGAACCGTTGATGCACATTTCGGAGGAATTGAACGTAGTCCGGGAAGATGCTGTCGGCGAACACCTCAGCCGTGAGCGTGCCCTCGCCAACGCCCCGCAACACGACGAGCAGTTTTTCCAGGTACCCAAAGTCCTCGAGTAGAGACGCAATATTTTGCGTCTCATGGGGTATCAGGACAATATCCTGCGTCTCAGTATAGCGCTAAGGGTATCAGGACAATATCCTGCGTCTCAGCGTAATTGGGTATCGGGAGACCGGAGAGTAGTGCATCATGCGAGGAAAGGAGACGCAAGATGTTGCGTCTCTACGGGTAGGTCAATCCAAACCCGTCCGCATCCAGATACGCCGGGAACTTAGCACGAAAATCGCGGAGTTCGTCCAGCGACAGTGTTTGCTGATGGCAGACTTCCGTATGTGTATGCCGTACCAGAACCTCACCTTTGTAATTGATGATGGCCGAATCGCCGCTGTGAGGAATCCCGTTGCCGTCGGCGCCGACACGGTTCACTCCCACGACATAGCTCAGATTTTCGATGGCCCTGGCCTGAAGAAGGGTATTCCACGGATCGCGGCGCACTTCCGGCCAGTTGGCAACGTATAGCAGCAAGTCGTAATCGAGCTGCGCCGGTGGCCCCGGCTCAATCACCCGGTTACGGCTCCAGACCGGAAACCGCAGGTCATAACAAATCAGCGGGCAAATCCGCCAGCCTTTCCATTCCTTCACCAGCCGCCGTTCACCGGCCGTATAGGTTTTGTCTTCACCCGCCATGCGGAACAAATGCCGCTTGTCGTAGGTATCAACTGTCCCGTCGGGCTCCATCCAGACCAGCCGGTTATAAAAACGACCGTCTTCCTGCACCACATAACTCCCCGTGACAACCGCCCCCGTCTGGGCCGCCATCTGTTTCAGCCACCGGAAGGTCGTCAGGTTCATCCGTTCGGCTACCGAAGCAGCCTGCATGGTGAAGCCGGTCGTAAACATTTCGGGCAGCACAATCAGATCAGTAGCTTCGGGTAAGCCAAAGATACGTTCCTCGAGCATGGCCCGGTTGGCAACAGGGTCCTGCCAGTGCAGATCGGTTTGAATAAGGGTAATGCGCATAGGAAGAGGAGTAGCGATGCCTGAGGACAGGCATCGCTGATTGGCCCGTTATTTAGGGAACCGCATGCGGTAATCGACATCCACTTTACCTTTCGTGATGTCGGAAAGTTTCTTTTTAATCAGCTGGCGTTTCAGCGGCGAGAGATAGTCGGTAAACAGCTTGCCTTCCAGGTGATCATATTCGTGCTGGATGATGCGGGCCGCCATGCCGTCATACTCTTCCTCATGTTCGTTCCAGTCGAGGTCAACGTAGCGGATCCGGATGATTTCGGGCCGGTAAACTTCCGCCCGGATACCCGGAATGCTCAGGCAACCTTCTTCAAAGCCCCAGTCCTCGCCGTCTTCTTCGATGATTTCCGGATTAACAAATACTTTTTTGAAGTTGATCAGGCTGGGGTCTTTTTCCTCTTCCGGCTCATCGGCGTCGATCTGCGTGCCATCGACGACAAACAACCGGATACCCTGGCCAACCTGCGGAGCAGCCAGCCCGATTCCCGACGATGCGTACATCGTCTCAAACATATCGTCACTGAATTTTTTTACATCGATCGTGCCGGGTTCGATGTCTTTTGCCGGCTTCCGTAAAACCGGATCGCCATACGCAACAATTGGAAGAATCATAATAGGACAAATGTGTGTCGTCTGATAGCAGTCAGTGAAGAGGTTCTATCGGGCGCACTATTTTTTGCTTTCCATGAACGACTGTAAAATAATGGTGGCAGACACCTTATCGATGTTGCCTTTTTCGCGCCGGTCTTTCTTTTTGGTACCTCCGGCAATCATTGCCTGCAAGGCCATTGACGACGTAAACCGCTCATCGTGAAGATAAACGGGAATTTGCGGCAAAGCGTTCTCCAGCCGGGTTACAAACTGACGGACCCGTGGCGTGTTATCGGTATCAGTGCCATCCAGCCGGGTCGGCATCCCGACCACGAAGGCTTCAACGGCTTCGGTTCCGGTGTATTTTTTCAGGAAATCGAGCAGCTGATGAGTCGGGACGGTGTCGAGGGCGGTGGCAATAAGCTGCATCGGGTCGGTAACTGCGATCCCGGTGCGTTTGGTGCCATAGTCGATTGCTAAGAGTCTTGCCATAGAATCCGCAAAGTTACACGTTTGCCCGCGTTAACCCAACCCGTCAGGCAATATGAGCCGCCGCTTCCGGCAGGATATGCCCGGTTTTCGGGCGAAGGGAATTGATGTATCTTTGAAAAAAAAAGTACCATGGCAAAAAATCTGGTCCGGTTCGATTGGGCGATGAAGCGGCTGCTGCGTAATAAAGCCAATTACGTAGTCCTGGAAGGCTTTTTATCGGAACTGTTGCGCGAAGACATTCAGATTGAACAGATTCTGGAAAGTGAAGGCAACCAGGAGGATGAACTGACGAAGTTTAACCGGGTAGATATGCTGGCCCTGAACAGCCGGAAAGAACTGGTGATTATTGAACTGCAGAATAACAGCGAAGCTGATTATTTTCAGCGGATGCTGTTTGGTACATCCAAAGCCCTGACCGACTATTTCCAGCTGGGCGACTCCTACAGGAGTGTCCGGAAAGTGTACTCAATCAATATTGTCTATTTTGATCTGGGACAGGGTGACGATTATGTGTATCACGGTAAGAATGAGTTTGTGGGCATCCATAATGGCGATGTATTGGGACTATCGGCCCGGCAAAAATCATCATTGGGCTATGAGCACGTTCACCAGATTTATCCTGAATATTACATCATCAAAGTAAACCGGTTTGATAATGTGGCTAAGGATACCCTGGACCAATGGATTTATTATCTGAAAAACAATCAGGTAAAAGATGAATTCAATGCAAAAGGACTTGAAAGTGTCCGGCAACGGCTCGATTTTGATGCGCTTACACCCGACGAAAAAGCGGCTTACAGAAGAACGCTGGAAAATACGAGTATTGAAAAAGATGTTATGGAGACGGCAAGGGTAGAAGGCGTTCAGGAAGGTCAGTTGCAGAAATCGCGCGAAGTTGCCCGTAAGATGAAACAGGATGGCATACCGGTTGACCTGATTGTAAAATACACCGGTTTGTTTCCGGATGAAATTGAGTTGCTTTAGCGAACCTGGCTGACCAATATGACCCAAACGCTTGACCTGCGCATCACCCGCATTGAGGCTGAAACAGCCGATACCAACAGCTATTACCTTGAATCAGCCGACGGACAGCCGGTGGCTTATCTGCCCGGGCAGTTTCTGACCATTATCCTGCACCCGAAAGGCGGCGATGAGGCCATTGAGCACGAAGTGCGCCGGTCGTACTCGATTAGTTCAGTCCCCGGCGAACCCCTCCGCATTACCATCAAACGGGTTGAAAACGGAGCGATTTCCCGTTACCTGCTCAACACACTGCGGATTGGCGACGAGATCCGGTGCCTGGCTCCGGCCGGCCGGTTTACCCTCAGCCAGATGGGCGATACCGAACCGCAGGACCTGCTGTTTGTGGCGGCCGGCAGCGGCATTACGCCGGTGCTGAGCCTGATTAAAGCCGCGCTGACCACGACCTCTGCTACGAAACTGACCCTGCTCTACAGTAACACCCGCGAACGGAGCATTATTTTCCGGGAGGAGCTTAATACGCTGGCAGCGTTATTTCCGGACCGTTTCCGGCTGATTCATCTGCTTAGCCAGCCAACACAGGATGGGGAGGGACTGAATGGTATTGTCCGGACGGGCCGGCTTAATAATGTGTTGCTGGAAACCTTGTTACCCACGCTGTTACACGGGCCGCTTGCGGCGGCAGAATGCTACGTCTGCGGCCCCGGCGATTACATGCGGATGGTGCAGTTTACGCTGGTGTTCAGCGGTATGCGGGCGGCGCAGATTCACAAGGAGAATTTTGTGGTGGAGCCGCTCTTTGTCAGTGCTCCGCCCGTTCACTCGGTTGATCGTATGGTCCGGCTGTTGTTTGCTGATAAAGAAACTGACATCCTGGTTCCTGCCTATAAATCGATTCTACAGGCTGCGCTGGACGAGGGCATTTCACTGCCGTACAGTTGTCGCGGCGGGCGTTGCTCAACCTGTGCGGGGCGCTGTACATCGGGGCAGGTGCACATGACGATCAACGATGTTCTGACCGAACGCGACCTGCGCGAAGGCTGGGTGCTGACCTGCACCGGCTATCCCGAAAGTGACGATGTGGTCATTGTGTTCTGACCCTGTGTTGGTTGAACGTCGCGGGTGGGTATGTCGATGATGACCCGTGTGCCTTTGCCGGGTTCGGTAATCCAGATTATTTTTCCGTGCAGCATAGCCACTCGTGCTTCAATGTTGCCGATGCCCAGACCGCGCTGGCTGAGGTCATAATCAAACCCCGTGCCGTCGTCCTGATATTCGAGCAGTATGCTGTTTTCCTGGCCTTTAATCAGCAGGTCAATCTGCGAGGGGGCGGCGTGTTTAAGTGAGTTATTCAGCAACTCCTGCGTGATGCGGTACAGCATCAGCGCCGTCCGGTGGGGCAGGGTTTCGGGTGCCTGATTGAGTGTCAGATGCGCCTGTACGGCCTCCACTGCATTGATGCGGCCAAACAGTTCTTCCACGGCCGCGACATAGCCGTATTGTTCCAGCGTGCGCGGATCGAGTTTCCGGAGCAGGTTCCGCACATCACTGATGGTATCGTTGATCAGCCCGAACATGTTGGTCTTTATCCCCAGCACATCCGGCGATTGCTGTAAATGCTGCACCAGCTGCGACGCATAGAGTTTCAGTGTCGCCAGGCGGGTGCCGATTTCGTCGTGCAGGTCGCGGGCAATGTCTTTCTTCACCTGCTCCTGAATATCGTAAGCCAGTTGCAGCCGTTCGGCCTGTTGCCTGCGCAGGTCGTTTACCCGCCGTCTGAAAATGCTGTAAATCAGCGTGCCGATAACGACCAGCATCGTCAGGATAAACGGTGCCCTGAGCCAGAATGGCGGCCGGACATGAATGTGCAGCTGCCGGATGTGGCCGCTCCAGTGTTTATCCTTGTTGGCGGCCCTGACCATAAACGTATAATCGCCGGGCGGGATGTTGGCATACCGGACGTAGTTCTTATTGCCGGCCTGTACCCACCAATCGTCGTAGCCGGAGAGTTGGTACTGGTATACATTCTGGCCGTTACTGAAATAGTCGATGGCGGCAAACTCAAGCGAAAAGGTATTGTCGGCATACGAGAGCTCAATCGATGGCACTTCTCCGACGTAGTGGTCGGTCATGTATGGTTCCTCCTTCACCTTCAGGTCATAAATATGAACTTTCGGGTTGAAGAGGCTGCTTCGGTAATGAGTTGGCCGGAAGTAGTTAAAGCCGTTGACCCCGCCGAAATATAGTTTGCCGTCGGTTGTTTTCAGGTAGGCGTTCCCGTTATATTCATACCCTTGAAGGCCATCGGTCAGGGTAAAATTGGTAAAGGTCTCTGTCCCCGGATCAAACCGGGCGATACCACGGTTCGTGCTCATCCAGAGGCATTTGTGATCGTCCATCAGCGTGCCGTAAATAAAGGCATTGGCCAGTCCGCTTGATTCGGTGAAGAGCTTAATCCGTTTGGTCTGCTGGTTGTAGGCACCAAGGCCGCGGTCTGTTGCGATCCAGGTGGTGTGCCGCGTGGTATCGTTGAGCATATTCAGAACGGTAAACCCTTTCAGTCCAAGCCGCAGCAGCTTCCACGGTCCGGTCTGTCCGGCTGCCGGCAGCTGATAGACCATAAACCCGTTCAGATACGTGCCTACCCATAGCTGCCGGTTGCGTGTATCCAGATGAAGCGAAAAGATGTTTTTGCCGGATAATACCGGTGCTTTCGACCAGTTGCTGGTAGGCACATCGAGCAGATACAGGCCGTCTTCCGTTGCTGCCAGCAAGGTGGCAGGATCCAGACTACACATATTCCGCACATAATTGGCGGCCACCAGACTGTTGTAGTTATCCGGAAAATCGATGCGTGTAAAGTGCTTTGACGCCGTCGAGTATTTCAGTACACCGCCGATGCTGCCCACCCAGATACGGCCCCAATCGTCGCTGAGCAGACTTTTAACAGGGTTATAGGTAGGCAGATTCTGGCGCTGGGCATTCAGTTTAAACCGGTCGACAATCTGGTAACTCATCGGATCGAAGACATCAATCCCGCCCTCATTGGCAACCCAGATGCGGCGTGGGGTCTCTTCCATAAAGCTGCGGACGGTATAATTGGTCAGCTGCTGTCCGGCGGGTACCATGTCGTTCTGACTTTGTTTGGTCAGGCCGCCAAACAGAAAGGCATTCGGAATAATTTTAGCCAGTCCGTCAGGATCAACGTTGGCCCAGACGACGTTATGGTCGTCAACAAATACCTTGTTGATCTCAAAATCAGTGAGCCGGCGGCTGTTGTTCGTAAAGCGGGTAAACTGCCGGAAAAGCTGCGCCCGTTTGTCGAACAGCAGTAACCCGTCGGATTGGGTGCCCAGCCAGAGCCCGCCGCTGTGATCTTCGTCCATACTGAAGACGGGGCTCATCGGGCGGTTGGGAAAGGCGTGGTAGGTCTGCACCTGACACTGCGTATAATCCAGCCGGATGAGGCCGTTGGAGGTACCCAGCCAGGCCGTTTTCTGGTCTTTATCGAGCAGAAATGAAAAGATAGCCTGCGGGTCGCCAACCTGATTGTCGGGCCGGTCGCTGAAGTAGGCGTAGGTTTTCCGTTCGGCGAGGTTATAGCGCAGCACGCCTTTCGGGGCATGAAGCCAGACATCACCGGAGGCCGTCCGGGTGGTTGAGCTTTGCAGGTCGTATTCCCGTGTGGGCCGTAACGCGGGGTCAATGACGGTTTTTCGGAGCGTATGCCAGTTGATAGCCACCAGCCCTTCGAGGTCGCTCAGGTACAGTACGTCCTCCTGATCGCTGTAGAACGGTAATGTGCGGTTCGACAGGCTGTTGCCGTTGGGAGCCGTGGCCTGAATGCAGTCGAAGCGGCTGCTGAGGCGGTCGTACCGGTTGAGACCTTCCTCGGTTCCGATCCAGAGGTTGCCGTCCGGCGATTCGACAATGCCGAAGATATTTACCCCCAGAATAGATCCGTTAGGGGTCTGCACGCTCTGGCGGCCGTGGTTTTTGGAGCCACTGGCCGTAACCTGCTTCGGAAAGCGGGCGTCGGGCCGGAACGTTTTGAAGTGCTGGCCATCGTACCGGTTCAGTCCGTCCTGCGTACCCAGCCAGAGAAACCCGCGGCTGTCTTTGTAAATGTAGTAAACCGATCCTTGCGTGAGTCCTTCGGCAACACCGATATGGTCAATACGGAACGCCTGTGCCCCGGCCATCCGTGTCAAAGCGGTTAACCAGAGAACCATCAACAGATAGCGCAGGATATGACGTCGATGTGCCGGCATGCGGGGGTAAAGCTGGGTTCGTGGTACTTTACTGTTGCCTTCAATGCCTTGAAAAGTAACAAAACCGTCAGAAAATGACAAACTTAGATACAGATTTCGCCCTGGATTATAAATCTGTCTAATTTAGAGGAGAAATTAATTTTACCCTCAACTCGCTTCATCGATGCGTATTTCCAACTTTATTGCCTATTCGTTGATGTTAACGACTTCTGCAACACTGGCCCAGCAAGGCCCCCTGACGTATCCGCAAGCCCGTAAAACAGATCAGACTGACAACTACCACGGTACCGTCATTGCGGACCCGTACCGCTGGATGGAAGATGACCGCTCGGCCGAAACGGCGGAATGGGTTAAGGCCGAAAACAAGGTGACCTTCGCCTATCTGGATCAGATTCCGTACCGGAAGCAGCTACAGGACCGCCTCGAAAAGGTCTATAACTACCCGAAATATTCGGCCCCGTCGCGGAAAGGCGAGTGGTATTACTTTTACAAAAATGACGGCCTGCAGAACCAGTCGGTGCTCTACCGGCAAAAAGGCCTTGACGGGGCGCCGGAGGTGGTGATTGACCCGAACAAGCTTTCAGCCGACGGTACAACCCGCATGACCACCTTTGCCTTGTCGAAAAACGGTAAACATGCCGTCGTCGGAACGTCTCAGGGCGGCTCCGACTGGAATGAATACCGTGTGATGGACATGACAACGAAGCAGTACCTGAGCGATAAAATCGAATGGGTAAAGGTATCGGGTGCGTCATGGCAGGGCGACGGCTTCTACTACAGCCGTTATCCGAAGCCGGAAGGCAGCGCCCTGGCCGCTAAAAATGAGAATCATCAGGTCTTTTACCACAAGCTGAATACACCGCAGTCGGCCGACCGGCTGGTGTATGAAGACAAGGGCAATCCGCAGCGGTTTCATACGCTGGGTACGACCGAAGACGAGCGCTTTGCGATCCTGAACGTGAGCGACCGCGGAAAAGGAAAAGACGGTAACGCCCTGTTTTACATCGATGCCACAAAGCCGGCGCAGCCCTTTACGCCGATTGTGGCCGACATCACCGATTTCAGCTACGGCATTCTGGATAACATCGGCGGGGATTTCCTGATCGAAACCAATGCCGATGCCCCGAACAGCAAGGTAATGAAGTACAGTCCGGCCACTAAGAAATGGACGGTGGTTCTGCCCGAGAAGCCGGAACCGCTGACCAGCTCGGGAACGGCCGGCGGTAAGCTGTTTGTGCAGTATTCGAAAGACGTTACGTCGCGGGTGTATGTCTATGACCTCAACGGTAAGCTTGAAAACGAAATCCAGCTGCCGGGTATCGGAACCGCCAGCGGTTTCGGCGGTGAGAAAGACGATAAGTTTGTGTTCTACACCTTTACGTCGTTTACCTTCCCGCCAACAATTTACCGCTACGACATTGCCACGAAAAAAAGCACGGTGTTCCGCGAGCCGGAAGTTGATTTCCGCCCGACCGACTACGAAACAAAGCAGGTATTTTATACCAGCAAGGACGGTACAAAGGTGCCGATGTTTATCACCTACCGGAAAGGCATTAAACTGGACGGTACCAATCCGACCCTGTTATATGGCTACGGTGGATTCAACATCAGCCTGCCGCCGTCGTTCAACTCGCTGCTGATCCCGTTCCTGGAGCAGGGCGGCGTTTATGCACAGGCGAACCTGCGCGGTGGTGGTGAATACGGTGAGAAATGGCACGAGCAGGGGATGAAACTCAAAAAACAGAATGTGTTCGACGACTTTATCACTGCCGGCGAATACCTGATTGCGCAGAAATATACCAGTCCGGCGAAACTGGCGATCCGTGGCGGGTCTAACGGCGGGTTGCTGGTAGGTGCCGTCATGAACCAGCGGCCTGACCTGTTCCGGGTGGCGATTCCGCAAGTTGGGGTTATGGACATGCTGCGTTTCCACAAGTTTACTATCGGCTGGAACTGGATTGCCGATTACGGCAGCAGCGACAATCCGGAAGAGTTTAAGGTACTGGCGGGCTACTCGCCGATCCACAACATCCGCGAAGGTGTAAACTATCCGGCAACGCTGATCACTACCGCCGACCACGACGACCGTGTTGTGCCGGCCCACTCGTTCAAGTATGCAGCCACATTGCAGGAGAAGTACAAGGGCAATAACCCGATGCTGATCCGGATCGATGTGAACTCAGGACACGGCGCCAGCAACACGAAAAAGAACATCGAAACAATGGCCGATATTTATGCCTTTACGCTCTGGAATATGGGCGTGAAGAGCCTGCGCGAAATCGCAGCTAAGTAACAGGCAGACGTATAAAAGGAATCGGCCGCCGGACAAGTCCGGCGGCCGATTCGCTTTTATACGTAGATTTATATTAAAACTTAAAGGCTACACCTACTTTAAGAGTTGATACACCGTAACCTAATTCAGCAAAACCACCAAGATTTGGCTTAAAGTAGTAACGGCCGCCTACGTGTACACCTAAAAATGCACGACCACCGTATGCATTGTCATAAGTGCCGGTATAGCCTGTGTTATCACTATATTTTGAAATATAATAACCAAGGCTTACACCGCCATACAGGTCAAGTTTGTCGTTGTTCAGATTTAACAATTCGTTTGCGTGATACGAGCCACGAACACCGATAGGGATAAATGTATAACGCCATTTGTAGCCCACATAACCGTAGCTCCATGAATAATAATCAATTTGTGGACCTACGCTGATATTGTCTGTAACACCAAATTCTAAAGAAGCACCGATAGGGACACCACCACCGTAGTAAGATCCTAAGCCGAGACCAAGGTTCAGCAGCTTATCACCCTTTTGGTACTGTGCGAATGCCTGCTGGCTTGCTGCCAGGGCAAATATGAAAAGAACAGTCGCGAGAATTTTTTTCATCCTGATTAGAGTTTTGAGTGAAAACACAGTGCAAAGAAAAGGACATCAAAAGCAACAGAACAACTATTGGTAACGAGGACTTATTATTCGGTCGAAATCGGTTAACAAAACGCGACTCTGAGCTAATAAGTGGCTAAATCAACTAATTCGTCAGTACCAATCCTGTGTTCAAGTGACTTTATGTGTACTTTATCAAGTCAAATCCAAACTAGTGGAAGTCTGAAAAAGTTTGAATGATCTTTATCAGCGGGACATATGAGTGATCCGGAAAGACAAAAAGGCTACGCCCGGCGGCGAGGCATATTGCCGGTAAAAGGTGCTGATTACCAGTTGATAAGTTTTTAGCTTCAGGCTGAACAGGTAATAAATCCCGGTTAGCAGGTGGGAGTCAACAGGTTACCGGATCAGAAAAATGTTTATCAGAAGTTGCTTAGTGAGGGATAATGCTGTTGTTTTGAGCGAGTAAACAATTAAAACCATCATTCTATTTATGAAAAAACTAATCCTTGCATTTTTTGTTGCCGTAACCTTTTTTATCTCAAATAATGCCCTGGCTGCCGAAACAGCTGAGATGTACATGGTTGATGATCAGCAGGTCGAACAACTGATTGCTCAGAGCGAAGACATGAGCATGATGGTAGCCCAGGCCGATCTGATGCAGACAACCGAAGCGACAAACACGCTTGGTCAGCCTGCTAAAGTAAAATCGTCAGATGAAAAATTCGTGCCGGCCCTGTTATTAAACCTGTTCTTAGGTGGTTTCGGTATTCACCGTCTGTATCTGGGCACTAAGCCGCTGACCTGGATTGGCTATATCCTGACGTGCGGTGGTATCTTTGGTATCGTACCGCTGGTCGATATCATCGTGATCATCATCAACAACGAGAACCTGTCTCAGTTTGTCGATAACCCTAAGTTCTTCATGTGGGCTAAGTAAGCACACTGATTTATACTGACTGAAAAAGGTGGTACGGATCGTCAGACTGTACCACCTTTTTTATTGCTTCTGCTGTCCTGCCAGCTGCAACGTCTGCTCTTTCAGCTTTTCGTTAAAGGCATTGATCTTCTTTGCGTTATACTGGTTGACCAGTACTTCGGCGCGGCGTACGCCACCCGCATGGAACGACCCGAACAAGGCTGCGCCTACGCCCCAGGCCGATAGGTAGTAGTGCTGCATGAAACTGACCACACCAAAATACAGCCCCGCCGATTGCACCAGAATACTCAGTACCGCCTCGCCCGGCCGGCCGGCATAAAACTGCCCCGCGCCCGGAATAAACGTCGACAGCCATTGGGCTTTTTTCGCACTTTTGAGTTTAGGCAGCTGATCGTAGGCCGTTATCAGTGTTGTATCCTGCCCGCTCCCGTAGGCCAGCCGCTTGAAATAAGCCGCCGCTTCCGGCCAGCGCTGTAACTCATTAAGGGACAGAATCCGGACGGCCTGCGTAACCGGTGACAGCGGCAGGTCGGGGTGGATGTAAGCAATGCGGTCGGTTAATGAAATCGTGTTTTCGAACTGACCGGCCAGGTAGGCACACAGGATCTGCTCCTGCCGGAGCTGAAACAACAGACTGTCGGTACCCGTCTGCTGAATCTGCGTATTGAGAAAATCGATGGCCTGCGTATAGCGGCCCCGTAGTTTAAGGGTCTGGGTTTTTCCGGATGCCGCAGCAAACCGGACCTCAGGAGCCGTTTCGGAAAACAGCACCCGTTCGTAAGCCACACTGGCTTCCAGATACTGACCGGCAGTCAGCAGGGAATCAGCCTGTTGCAGAAACGACTGCGCCTTAATTGAGCAAGTTCCGGATAGGAATATGCATATCAAACAGAATCTTGTTATCATATACCCGGTTAATTTCACTGCGTTTGATGTTGACGGAGACCACACTTCCCCAGATATTGCCCACGTAAAAGACGGTAAACAGAGAGCCGAAGCCGATAAACCGCGCACTCAACGGCCCGTCTTTCCGCAGCCCTTCGTAGGTGAGCAGCCCCAGCGTCAGCACGGGCAGAAAGGAGGCAATACCTTGTTTGGTTTTGCCGGCATAGACTTTCCCTAAGCCCGGTAAAATGGCACTGTACAGTCCCGCCACCACCGGCGACCGGCGCTTGACCGATTGCAGCTGTCTGCGGTAGTCGTCCATGCGCTTTTCTTCATTGGCCATGGCATAGGAGCCGTAGCTGAAGGCCTGCCGCTGGCGGTCATACTGCTCATACTGCCGTTGTAGCAGCGCAATGCCGCCGAGCTGCAACGCCCGTAACTCACGCAGGGATGAGTCGGGTACAGGGGCTTTCTGAAGCACATCGGCAGCCTGCTGCCGGTGACCCTGAAAAGCCAGGCAATAGGCTCCGAAATACTGCGATTTGAGGTAAAAGGCCGAGTTGGGCGATACCTGCAATAGCCGCTGGCTGGCTTCGTCGAGCGATTTGGTACTGTAGGCAATCCAGCCGCGGAAAAACAGCAGGGAGTCGAGCTGAGCCGGTGTCAGGCCGTCAGGGCTGATATTGCCGAGGACATAGGCTGCTTCGTCAAACGCATCTTTATCCGACAGATACTGGGCAAAGCGCCACTCCTGCGTAAAGCCGGGCTTTGTCTGGGCCAGTGTTAGTGAACCCGACAGGCTCAGGCAGCACAGCCATAGAAAACGGAGAACAGAAGGCAGTGACATTAGCGGTAGCGGCTGAGGGAATCGATGATCATGCCCGTATCGGGATCAAGGTCAATGGCATGAACATCCAGTAATCCGATGCGGTTGCAGCGCATGATCCGGTCGGCACTCAGGAAAACACCTTTCAGCACACCGTATTGCTCAATGGCTTGTTTGCTGAAATTGGAACAGGAAATCTGATAGGGACAGGAGCGGGCCAGCTGCTGCGACATCAGCCGCTGATAGCCCAGCATGGCTCCTTTCAGGGCCAGCGATACCGGATTGTACCGGGCAACCCAGCTACGCTGCCGGAACTGCACGGCATTGGCGTTGTTGCCGGGCTGCCGGTACTGGGCGAACTCCTGACCGGTCCGGAAGTTGCGGCCCGCGATCAGGTCCAGATCCTGTTGCCGGCGGGTTTGCGCCATCGTACCGGTAAACGACAGCAGCGTCAGCAGCAACGCCGTTACAGATTTAGTTAACCCTGGCATTGGCCGGAATGGTATAGTTGAAGTACGGGCTGTTGGCCGATCCGTTGAGCTGGAAACCGCCATAGGTCGTTTTGGCCACCGACGAGTCCTTTTCCGCATAGACGATTTCAGTAGAGGTGGTCGGGAACGGTCGCCCTTCAATGGGCTGGTAGTTGTAATAAAATACCTTCCGGATCAGTTTTCCGTTGCCGGCGGCATAATGCATATACACCGGATTCATCTTGTCGTACACAATCTTTACCCGCTGTATCTGTGCTTTCGGATCGGCGGCTTTAAGCTTCCACTCCGTAACGAGCAGTTTCTGAACGTAATAGGTTTTGTCCTGCACATAGCCGATCTGCGTCAGGCCCATATCGGTCGTATTGCCGTTCAGAAAGTACGCCAGCTGGGTGGTTTGGGTACTGAACATGGCGTTCTGGTAACGAAGGACGGCATTCTGTTTTGGGTCGTAAATGCGGGTTTCGCCGAGTTTGTTGGCCAGAATAACTATTTCGCGCGGGTAGGTGAAGTGGGTTACCATGTTGCCGTTCCGCTGGTAGTAAATATCGCCTTTGATGGTAACAGACTTACCCTGCTGCACCTGACGGGTAACAACCGTAGCCGATAGTTTTTCGAGAGACTGGCCTTGCGTCGCCACACTGTATAAAAAGAACGTGGCCAGCATTAAGTGGCAGCACGATTTAAAGTAAAAGGTCATCGGTGGTAATGAACGTCACGCGTGTTAAACAAGACCGTAAAAGTAATAGAATGTTGCCAATTCTTTACGGTAAACAGGTTGGCCGGTCTATCTCTGTAACCATTGGTGAATATTTGAAAACATAACAGAGCACGACCTGTTTACCCCACTGATACGGTGCTGTTCAGGCGGGTATGTCTGGTGTTGACGGCATCACGTTGTTTTACTTAACTGGTTAAAACGATGGCTAGAGGAGACAAATCAGCCTATACCGACAAGCAGATCCGGCAGGCTGAGCATATTGAGGAGAGCTATGAGGAGCAGGGCGTATCGGGCGAAGAGGCTGAACGCCGCGCGTGGTCAACGGTGAATAAACTATCGGGTGGCGGCAAAAAAAGCGGTTCCGGCCGTGGTCATGCCGTGAATAAAGATCCGGCTAAAACCGGCGGCAAAAAAGGCGGTGCGGCATCGGCGGCACGGTCGGCGGAGGAGCGCTCGGCGTCGGCGAAAAAAGCCGCGGCAACACGGAAACGGAATGCAGAAGCGCAAAAAGCAGCCTGATGCAGACGAAACCGGTAACGATTGCTGAATTTCTGACTCCGTTTATGTTTGTGGCACTGCTTGGGGTGATGATGATCGTCGAGGGGTTGCTGCACATGGGGCGCGAAAACAACGCCCTTCAGTTTATTTTCGGCGTGCCGGTGCTGTTTGGGGCGCTTGGCGCTCACTGGGTAGTCTGGCGGGCCTCACTCCGGAACATCCGGACAATGTGGATTGTGGAAGGCGTATTGGTGGCCGTTTCCTGGTACCTGTTTTTCTATGTCTTTTAATGAAACGTCCCGGAAGTTTTTATACTTCCGGGACGTTGAAAGAGGGGCCGGAAATCAGTGATTCGCCAGCGCGTCTTTTTTCAGTTTTTCCTTAAAGAATTTATTAGTACTGATATTCAGTTAATTACTGTATTTAGGTACAAATAAGGATCAAAAGGCAACAAATTATGAAGTTTCAAGCCATCAGAGTAAGACATTACCTTTGATTATTTTTCGATTGATTGCTGCGCTCCTGATCTGCTTTGACCAGTGCCGTGATAATCTGCCCCTGAATGTTGTTTATTCTGCTGAGGTACTCACACCATGCTGCAAGCGTTTCCGTATCTCCATCTTTACCGGCTTCCTGAACGCGGTCAATCATGTATTCAGCAAACATCTCTAATGCCTCCTGTACAATCTCAGCATCAGATGAAGCCCGGCCGCGGTCGCGGTTCGCAAAAGTAGCCAGCTCAATATTGATTGATAAAGACGGGATGTAGTTTGCCGTAGTAGCTTCTGATTTGACGGCCGGACGTGTGACGTTTGCGCTAAGCGTTTGTGTTTCGTAATTTTGCATCGAGTTCATGGGATCTCTCAAAAGGTTTAAAGTGAACTTACCGCCCCTTTGCTGTAGTTGTCCAGACCGTCAGCATCGGGGTTTTCTTTTGTAATCAGCCTTACATACCATTCGACGGGCAACCTTACCGATACTATGCGTCTTTTCTGTATCTGAATTACATTACAAATATAACAAAGTTATACATATATACCTAACTTTAGAGGGCTTTTTTTTATTCTTTCTCCAAGGTAATTTTAAGCTTATAGCCTAATGCGCTGGCAATCTTCAGTAAGGTGGTAAATGTAAAATTGTTTCTTCCTGTTTCGTATTGTGTAACTGTCATTTTACTGACTCCTAGCCTTTGAGATAATTCCTCCTGTGTAATTTTCTCGGCTTTTCTAATCGTTTGAATGTACTTCCCAAGATCCCTTTGTGTCTCCATTTGTTAACTATTTATGTATAACAAATGTATGATAGTTAGGTATAAGTACCAAAGTAATGATGTCGAGATTCGAGGAACCGGAAAGATACTTTACCCTTTCAAGGGTTAGATGAGAAGAACTCAATAACTAATATCAGGAAACCTGTTTAAAAAGGCTTTCCATGCTTCATGCCGGATCCGTATACTACCGTCAGTGAGTCCGGAGACTGTTTTGAGGTACACCCGCTTACCATCAGGCAGTACGCGCCCCTTGTTGATCCAGTCGTATACCATCGTTTTACCGAATCCGGATTTCTCAGCAAGTTCGGCAACGGAATACACGTCTTTCTTATTCTCAACCTGCGCCCGCAGGCTGTTGATTGCTTCTATAAGTGGTTTTGTTGCTTCTGCAACGTTTTGTGCAATTAATTCGGCTAATTCTGCTTCTGTAGTAACGATCACTTTCAGGCTCATTCTTTATGTTTTAGCGTACAAAAAACTCTCTCGACGAACGCAGGCCTCAGCGGCCCCGCCATCGGTGATAGTTTACTGATTCACTCATTATATAGTTTCACCATTATATCATTTATCAAATAATCAACTATAGGACCTTATCAGAGGTGCCTGCTGATCTGACTGGCTGCTGTTTGTCCTGGAATGCTCCCCGATAAGCTGTATCTTTATATCTGCCTCACTACCGGCCCGTGAAGCGCTCACATCTACATTGACACGGGTTTAATGAACTCAAACAGAATTGAATATGATGACCTGGCAGACTTTCCGGGCATATTAAAGGGCTTTGACTCCCTTAGAAAAGCAATTGAGCAATGGGCAGCTGTTTCTGAAACGCAAAGTGAACGGATCCGGCAGAATATGGTAGCTATCCGTAAGGAGGTAGACGCCAACCGAAATGCCATTGTTTCGGCTACTAATCTTCAGTTTAAGTCAGCTGTAGATAACGGACTATCCCGTTCTGTTCATGAATCAACCCAGGCGCTGAAATTACAGGGAGATACGCTGAAGCGGAATGAAACCTATTTACGTATCAGTGCCGCGGCTGTCGATGATTTACAGGAGCACGTCAGAAAGCTTGTTCAGGAATATAATGAGCTGGACCGGACCGGTGCCGGAGCTCAGAAACGGCTGAATGAAATACAACGGGAGATCCGCAGCTCTTCACAGGTTTTAAAGTCACTCACCACCGTTGCCGAGAAAGCCACCAAAGCCACGCAGGCGGCTGAGGGCTCTTATGCGGCCCTGTCTAAACAGACGGCCGAAATGAAAAAGCGGCTGAGGGAGATGGGCGATACGCTTGATGGTACCACCCTGTCTTTCAATAAAAACAACAAGGCGGCTGTTGAACTGAGGGCTCAGATAGAGAAGAATGACAAAGCCCTGAAGTCGTTTGATTACTCGCTGGGGGACCATCAACGAAACGTCGGCAATTACGGCTCAGCCTTCACAGGACTTGGTAAGAGTGCATTAGGGGCCGTTGCCGGCATCATCGGTGTCTCCTCGGCACTTGATGCGATCAAGGCCGGTCTTGGGGTATTGTCTGACTTTGAGCGGATCAATGCCATGCTGAAAGCGGCTACAAAGGATTCGGATGATTTCAACCGTACACAGCAGATGCTGTTAGCTACAGCTGACAGGTTAGGGGTCAGCTATGAAGCACTGGCCGAAACCTATAAAGGGTTGAAGGTTGCCAGCCGGGGTACCGCTATCGAGGGCAGGGAGACCGAACGCCTGTTCAAGGCAATAACGGCCAGAGGAGCACAGCTGAAGATGACAACCGATCAGATCCAGGGCTCTCTGAAGGCATTCACAGATATGCTCTCCAAAGGGAAAATTCAGGCAGAAGAATTGCGCGGACAGCTGGGTGACCGGATGCCTGGAGCCGTGAAGCTATTCGCAGATGCGCTGGGTGTCAGCGAAACCAAGCTGAACAAGATGATGGAGAATGGCGAGCTACTGGCAGCTACAGTTTTGCCAAAGGTTGCTGTTCAGCTGGAGAAGGTTGTAGGAAGCGATAACCAGCAGAAGGTTCAGTCCATGGAAGCAGGGTGGAACCGGATGACAACGCAGGCTAAGTTATTTCTTGTGGCGCTGGATGGCGGCCGTGTAAGCAGCTTTTTCGGTAAAGTACAGAACGGCATCGCCGATGTTTTTGCTGATTTGACCCAGCTGATTAAGTCCGGTGAATGGGGTCAATTCCTGATGTACCTGGGCGGTAATTACGGGGCGCTGGCTGAGGCTAAGGCCGGCCGTGCTGTTGAACAGGCCGTTGCCCAGCAAAAGGAGAAATTCCGGAACTCTGATGCACCTGCCCGCGAAAAAGAGATTCAGCGGTTACAGAGCGATCTGGCTAAAAAACAGCAGGAACTTGATACCATCCTGAATGAGGCCCCTTCAAAGGAGAGCAACAAGAAAGAGAAGAAAGTAACGACCCAGATTGGTAACCTGAAGGCTCAGATTGAAGAGTATAAAAAGGTAAATAAAGAGCTCGGAGATCAGGAAACCGAAAACGCGAAGCGTGCCAAAGCGCAGGAAGATGAAGTGAACGCCGGCAAGCTCAAACAGGAGCGTGAGAAAAAACAGCGTGAGGCCGATCAGGCATTACAGCGTAAAATGCAGCTTTCATCGACAGATACCAGTGTACAGCTTTCTAAACTCAGTAATGATAAACAGGACGGGCTTGTTTCCGAGGAGGAGTTTATAAAGCGCCGGTATGATATCACCACCTCCGGCATTAAGGCCCGTCAGAAACTACTGGAGGAATACGGTAAAAAGGAAACGGACGATTACCGCGACCTGGCCAGAGAAAAACTGGATGCTGAAACTCAGTACCACCGAGACAGCATGAAACGGCTGCTGGCAGCTGCAAAAACAGAGACAGAAACCCAGCTAAAGGAACTGGCTATCCGGAAAGAAGACGGCACTGTCTCCGAAATGGAGTACATCGAAGAACGCTACCGGATTACCGAGCAGGGTATCGCTAAACGTCAAGACGTATTGAAAAATGCCGGCCTGGCTGAGTCGGAGCTATACAGGCAGATCAGCAATGAGTCATTAGACGCTCAGCGCGAACGGGCACGTGACCTGCGGAAACTGGATGAAAAGACCTGGAAAGAGGCCGTCGAGCTTACCAAAAACAGCCTTCAGCAGATCAACGAAGAACAGAGATCAGCACTCGAAACCCGTTTGGCTGATTTGAATGACTGGTATGAGCAACAGCAACAACTGATTGAGCTTGATGCGGCTAAGGGGAATATTACCGACATAGAAGCAGAAAAACGGCTGTATGACCTGAAAAAAGAATACCTGCAGAATTTTGTCGATGCACAGGTTGACAGTATCCGGACGGCTGAGCAACTGGAACAACAACGGCTTGACAAATTAATTGAGCTGGCTGACACAGAAGAGGAGCGCGAACAGCTGAAGCAAATGAGGCTAAAAGTTATTCGTGAATCTCAGATTGACGTTGATAAGGCGATTGCTGATAACCGGATCAAGCAGAGCGATGCGGCCACTAAAAAGGAAGTTGAGGATGCGCAGAAGATAAAGGATGCCCGTCAGCAGGCACTGGATAATTATAAAGAGGCGGCTCAGGTTGCCATCAATGCCGTTTTCGATAACCAGAAACAGGCATCTGATAATTACCTGAAGAGTCTGGATGATCAGAAAGAACGTGAATTGCAGGCCGTTGGTGATAATGCGGATGCCAAAAAAGCCATTGAAGAACGCTACGAGAAACAGGCTGCTGCTATCCGCCGCCGTCAGGCGATTCAGGAAAAGATTCAGGGGGCGTTCACAATTGGCATCAATACGGCGATGGCTGTTACCAAAGCATTAGCCTCAGCGCCGCCACCGGCAAACTTCGCCCTGGCTGCCAGTATCGGGGTTTTGGGTGCCGCTCAACTGGCTGCTGTACTGTCGAAGCCGCTGCCGGCATACCGTGACGGCAAAAATGTTGATTCAGGCGACCGGTACGAGGGCCCGGCACTGGTAGGTGAAGCCGGTCGGGAGCTGTGGATTGACGGCAAGGGTGAAGCACGTATTGTTGATAAGCCAAGCGTTGTTAATGTCGGCCGGGATGATATTATCTACCCGAATACGCTTACCGAGAAGCTGCTTCGTGATGACAGGGCATTTGAAGCCAGCGAGATGTTACACCGGAACCAGCGGCAACGGGCAGCGGTCGACCGGATCCATCAGAATAAACAACAGGAGCAGGTCAGTATACTGACAAGGGCTCATGCGCAGTCAATGCCGTCAGCGGAGGCCATTGGAAGAGAAGTAGCAAAAGCCAATAAAACTCTTCCGGTGTCAGAAACTCACTTCGACGAGTCAGGCATTACGCAGTTTATCAGGGAGGGAAACAACCGGCGAACGGTTCAGGAGAGTAAGCACCGGCTTAGATAAATCATATTAATTTTTCTGTATCTAACTCGCAGTAATCACTTCAAGTGTTAATAGCTTATCTTTATTAGCACTTGAAGCTTTATCTTTTTTATCATAAGCATTAAAAAAAAGAGCTTTATTAGGAGTAAACTTTTCTTTGTATTTGTTTTGTATCATAACTACAAAATTATACTTGAGACTTCTTGCTAATTATATGTTAGTGGTTGTAAATGAGTCACTTATCTGAAAAATCTCACACTAATCTGGAGTCGGCACGGCATTTGCTCGATCAAAGTAATAATATGTTTTGTTCTAGTGTCCACTGTTCTTATTATAGCTGTGTACAGTTGATGAAACATATTCTTCGCTATAAAAAGAGGATGAGCGAAAGTGACATTAGGTTGGAAGTGAGGAGGTTACGTGAGACGAGTGCTGAGGGAGGAGGGCTGCACGAATACTTAATTTCTTACTTCTACAATGACATAGCCGAGCAGGAGGATGAGGATGAAGGGGATGATACGTTTGAAGACTTAGCAGATCAATTTCAGAGTGACATCCAAGAGTTAAAAACGTTCAGGGTAAGAAGTGATTACAAAGACGAGTCTGTAAGCAGGACAGATGGGGCTAGAGCTCATGATCTAGCCGTCGATGTAGTTAAAAGTTTAAAAAAGGTTTATATAGATAACTCTATAATTGTTAGGTAGTAGTCATGAATTCACAAGAGTATATTAAAAAGAAGCTTGAAAACTTTGTAGGACAATTCATATTTACCCTATGTAAGTATGAGTGGGATGAGTTTTCAAATACTCATCTGGTGGATATTTCTTATGTAGAAGGTTACTCTGAGTCCACTGATATAAAGTTAGCTAAAAGAAGACTGAAAAAAGAATTTCTAAAACAATACCCATTAGAAGGATTCCTGTTTATTCAGGAAAACTCATTGATTGAAATAACGAGTCCAGACGCTCTTTTTACTGGAGTTCTATATAAAAATGAGCAATTCAAATGGGCATTGTTTATAAATGTAGCAAGAGCTAATAATAGGTTTGCAGACTATACTGTGGATACTCAAATGCTTTCTGCTGATAGTGGGCCTTTATTTGCTGGTTATTCCGGTAAAGACTTTGAAATTCAAGTTACACATGTTTGACTCTTATGAATAAAGTTGAATTAAGTTACTCAACTAACTTTGACGGCTATAGGCCTGTTAGCGTTATATTACTGGAATCAAGTTTCAAAAGATCCAGACAAGTAGTTCCTGATCCTCAAAGCGCACAGAGCCTTTCTTTCCATGTAAAGGATGAGTTATCGGAAGAGGGTAACAGGCTATATGTTGAGTTGTCAGTCGAACTTGTGTATCCTGATAAAGAAAATCCTAATGTTGATATTGAAATTAAAGCCGTAGGTATTTTCATTAGACCATCCGATGCAACAAGTCAAACAGATGAAAATTTTACAAATACGCATGCCTTAAGCATCATATACCCAACCATAAAAGAACATTTAACAGACTTGATCACAAAATCTCTTATCCCGTTTCCAAGTCCACCATTTATCAAATTTGGGTAGACACATAGAAGGTAATTAGCTATTATCTGCACCGTCAAACCGGCGTCGAGGAGGGGTTAGATCAAAATCAACCCGCATCATCAGCGTATCGGCATTATCCGGAGAGCGGCCGATCATCTCTTTAATTTCATCCTTGCGCCACACTTCCTTTTTGCCGCTGGTGTCGATGTCCCGGTCTTTCACGTATTCCAGTTCCTCCATAATGGCTTCCTTATCGGTTTCGCCGATGTCAGCCCCGAAATACATCTGATTGTCATTAATGACTCTGGCCAGCAGGAAATAGCATTGGCTCCGCAGGTTGGCGTAATTTTCGTCTACGCGCTTTTGGGTTGCCGGGTTGTGATGAGGTTTTGGCCTGCTGTTGTTGACAAAGCCTTTGCATCCCAGAATGTCAACCACGCCACCGCCGACGCCATCCTCATCAACGAGCACCGATTGCATGGGCACACGGTGCTTGGTGGCTAAATCGCGTATAAAGGCCGCTACAGCCGTTATCTTTTCGTGTTTGAGGGTGTACCAACCTTCAACCCGCCAGCCATTCCACAGGGCTATTTTGCAGCTGTCCTTTCCGAAACGGGCCACATCGGCCGTAATGTACTTCTGACCGGATGCGACAAAGCTATTGGTAAACAGGTTGAGGATATTATCATAAGCGATCAGCGCCGCCGGATCGTCGTCATATTCCCAGTTACCCTTTAACAGGCGTTCCTTTTTAGCTTTATCGGTCAGCGATTGCAGCGCCTCCACGTAATCAGATTCCCGGAACGGATTATCGTATACGAGGGCTTGCAGGAACTGCCGGTAATCAGGCAGCTCCCCCAGCTTTGCAGGCTTGTAAAACGTGTTATAAGCCCAGTTCTTTTTGGGGTTAAGCGTTACGAGCAGTTTCCGTTTCAGGCCGTATTTATCGTTGTTGTGCCGGCCGATACGGGATTTCAGCGTATCGTATGCCCCAAAAGGAACCTCGCCGCCCTCTTCAATCCAGCCGCCTGTATATTCCAGGGAACCGTACCGCTCGAACATCGGATCCGAGGGCAGTAGCCGCAGATCCAGCAGGTCAATCCGGCTGCCGTTGTGGAACTGAATAAAATGGTACTGACCGTTGTATTTAAACAGGCTGTCAGCGGCTAAATCATATTTCTTAACCACCTTATAAAAAGTGATCAGAGTTGATTCTGTGATTCGTTTTAACTCCTGCCGGCCGATAAACCATTTCGTATCAGGGTAAGCAAGACACGACCAGAACAGCCACTCGCAACCCGTCCACGATTTAGCCCCGCCCGCAGCGCCACCATAACCAAGCTCGGTCGTGGTGGCGTCTGTCAGGATCCGGAGCGCTTCTTCCTGCTTCAGGTGCTTAACGCCATCGTTGAGAGTGATAAAGTCAAACCGCTTATTCTTAAACAGCCTGACATGCAGTTTGGCGTAGTCAAGGTTATTAATCAGTGGTGCCAGTTCCTTCATTACGCTTTCTGAGTACTTTTTTGAGCGATAACAGGGCTTCAATCTGATCATCGTTCAGTGCTTCCATATCCTCTTCGGAGATCGTATTCTGCACCTCGACAACCTGCTTATCCCGCCATTTCTTCGGTTTACGGTTCTTCAGCCAGTTTAAAGCGGCACCGGCATCAGGTGGCAATTCCTTGGTAACAACCTTTTTTTTGTAAGCGTCCTGTGTAATCAGGGCGTTAGGAGATATCTCCAAAGTGATCTTGTCATCAATTTTTTCAAACGTTACTTCCTCGTAGCGGTAGCCGGTCGCCCGTTTGAAGAAACTGGCAGCCACCTCAGCGTCGGCGATATCCTTGCCTCGCCTGACTGACTCCGAAAAACTTAAATGCTCTTGTTTCCAAAGATTGACCGTCGATTCGGCCACACCAAAGAAGCCGGCTAATTCGGCATCCGTGTGGCCCAGCAGACAGAGTTTGTAGGCCTGCTCATCATACTCGGGCCTGTAGTCAGTTGGCCGTCCGTGGCCTTCTGCGTAATTATTTCCTTCGGGTGCTGGCATAAAACAGATTTAGTTAGAGTGAATGCCGGTCAGTATGCCGGATTAGCGAGGAACTGATCCGGCTAAGTTCAATCCACTCGTCTAGCGGCATTGTATCCGGTTTGATTTTCACGTTTCAGATATGCGTTTGCATCAGTAATTACCAGCTCAATCGATAAGAGCATACAGGTGCGCTGTTCCTCGATAAGGCTTTCATTGTCGGGCTGCTCCTTAAGCTGTTGGGTTATTGCTTCCATGTGGTTCTCCAGTGCCGTAGACAGAACATAATAGTTCAGATTAAAATGGCCGTATTCGTCGCTGATCGGCACGTTAAAATGAGTAACCATAATAAATCAGTAGGATTCGTTGAACATGTCACAAACAGCCCCCTGCACGCGCAGCCGGATTACCTTGCCTGATGGGGTCTGAAAATCGTAGCGTTCAATCACATTTGGATTCCGGCCCGGATGATACCAGAACAGGGAAACATGCGTCTGACCACCTGAAGATTTTTCCCGTACACGGGCATACAGGCCGCCATGCACTTTACCGGGGCCCGTTGTATTGTAGCCGTCATACATCGACGCCCATTCCAGCAACTGCGTACCGTCGTTTTGCTGTGTGCCATAATTGGCAGGAGTTACCCAGTCTTCTGTAACCCGTTCACCGTTTCGTTCGATACATTTGTATTTGCAGTCCTGCCATTGCTTACCGGCTGTTTTGCTGGTTGTGTTGTATATCATCTTGGCTTTCGGGCCGATATCCATATACCCCATTGGACTTTCCGGATACCCTTTAACACCATCCGTAAACGGGGCATTGTCGTTATCCGGCAGGTTGGTGGAGGCATTGAACCATGAGACAAAATTTGCTCTGTCCTGATTCGGATTTGGGTTTGGCCGGGTCATCTTCAGCGGATTTGTACCGAATATTTCGCTGTTTTCCCAGTTCCAGACATCGGCAATGCCTTCGCGGCCATCGACGTTTACGCCCTCGGTATAAGTCGCTACACACATAGCCACCAACAATTCGTGATCGACCTGCGGGTGTTCGGTTGAAATGACATAGCCGTTAAGAGCCGGTACATCGCGCCGGTAACGGAAGCCATTATGAATCGACCAGGTTACGCCTTCTGTTGGCAACTGCTCGACTTTCGACCAGAAGTGCAGACAGACACGGTTTTTATAAGTCCCGTTGTCATTGGTGGTGCCGAATACACACACACGTACAGCATAGAGTACATTCCAGAAGTGCTTACGGGACATAAAGTCTTCGGCATAAAACTTTACATCATGGACCATGCCCATCTCGTCATAGCCCAGCGCAAAAAAGCTGCACCGGCTGCGGGCAACGGCCCGCGATTGTAATGCCGCTTTCCAGTACGGGTCGTTTGGCTGAGTATGAACACCGTCTGGTTTCCGGAAACCTGGCTTTACCGTGTGCCAGAAGGTATGAAACCCGCCATACGTTGTCTTATAATACAGTGTCCGGCCAGCTTCGGCAAAGCGCTGTTTCAGTCGCTGTACAATACCCTGTTCAAAGGTAGAAATATGGGTGCCGGTCGTAATGGCGCCGATGTCGCGGAGTTTGCCCTCGCCGATGAACTCAGTGCCGATGTAGCCGGCCATTTCAATGAAGTCAGCTACTTTCCGGCCGTGTGTATCATTAAGCTCGACAACCGGAGCGCCTTCATGCGCAGGCGGCGTCCAGCCGATGTCTGACTGGTGATTGAACAGAATGCCGTAGATGTCATTACCGATAAGCCACAGGCCTTTACTTGGCAGTGCGGGCTGTTTGTCGGTTTTGCTCTCATCCGGCTTGGCTACGCCGTCCACACCGGCACGGCCGGGTAAATCCGACGGGTCCGCAACCTCGAAAACCTGATGCTGGATCAGCTTCACATTGTCAACCGAGGCGCTGATTTTAGGCTGGTTGATCCACTGGGCAACCCACGCCAGGGTATTAAATCTGGGTTTTTCTGAAATTGGCATCTTGATAATCAGATTATGAATTAGAAGTTGATTGAGAGACAGGCGAGGCTGAAAAATCCTCAAATACACATCGGTGAACAGTGGTTGCCTGCTGTGAAAGCTGCTGCACCTCTGCTTCGGTTACATCGGTAAACCGGTTGGTACTGGCTACCCGTACGGATAGCGTACCGGTGGTCTGGTCATCCAGAATTACCAGATGATCCGTGGCTTTTTGCTGCTGCTGATCGGTTTTCATAGTCGTATCAGGGGTTTATTCAGGTTGTTGATTTACGCGGATAAGTGAAGCCAGTTCGACCATGGAGAACCGGCTATGGATATTTGTCACGGCCTGCATGAAACGGGGCATAAGTCCATGCCATTCATTTGCCGAAAGCTGCTGTTGAATGCGGTGCAGGGTGGCACGTATGCAGGCCGGAGCCCGCAGCGGGTTAAATGTGCTGAACAGGCTGATAGCCTCATTTACGGCCTGGAGTGATGTTGAGTAGCCCAGCAGATAGCAACGGAATTCCATCTCGAAGTTTTCCCAAAGCAGGCACTCTCCTTTGAATCGCCCGGATACTTCGTAATTCTGAGCAAAAGCAACGTAGCGCGTAATAGGCCGGAGCGTTTTAACCGCCCGTTTTCTCTCCGCTTCACTGGTTAATATGGATTCCAGTTTAAAGTCTTTTGTCGGTGTCATAATCAGGCTCAAAGGCTTTGATCGTGTATGATGGAATGGCTAACTATGGGGCCGGAGATGCCCGGATGCAATTGCTTATTAGTACTTAAGAGTAGCTCCCGAATGCCCGCCACGCCTTTTTGAAAGACAACCGTTTTAAAGTAAACATGCTGTGTACCGTTGGGATTAGTCCATTTGCTTTCAACGACGCGGAACCATCCTCGGTCGACATAGGCCTGATAGGGCCGGTTATTCTTCATAAGAATTCGTTTTTCTCGTAACTGGGCAAATAACTTGGTACGCCCGAGGCCGGGAATGTTGAGTAACTTGGCTACGGTCCCGAGATCGGTTACGTCGCTACTGCCGGTAACCGCTTCGTAAAACTCGACTTTGGGCTGGTCAGCATCACGAAGTGCTTTCAGATGCTGGTTTTCCAGAGCCAGCTTTTCTTTGGCTTCCTCTGCTTCCCAAATCATCTTAGCCAGCTCTTTACGGGATATCTCTTTTATCGCTACCTGGCCTGTGCGCAAGAGTTCAGCCATTTTACGATTACACCAGACAGCAAATCTCGGATTAAGTCGGCGGGCCAGCTCCAGAACCAACTCCTGATGAATCCAGGTCCCCTGTTCAAACCCGGAGCTATTACCTTTCCGGGTGATACGAAGATCTTCGAAACACAACTTCAGGTCCTCGCAAACTGCCTGTTCAAATTCAACCCACTGTTTTGTCTTAAAAATATCATCAGGCTTTTTGCCAAAAGCCCGGCACATGGTGGTGGCATTCGCCATGATACTATCGCCGATCATCTCGAACTCGATAGGCGAATCCTGATACTGATAGATTTGTATAGCATTCATGAGTTTGCTTGGTTGATAATTAAAAATTAACCTCTTCTTTGGGTAGTGGTTGAAAACCGTTGTCTGGGTAGTCGTAGAGGGTGTTAATAGCCCTGTCATAGCGTACCAGGAGCGGATTGTCACGCTCTGTAGTCGGCCCGTTTCGATTTTTGGCAATGTGAATCTCAAGTGTTTGATCCGTTGCCGACCCATCAGGATAGTTCAGAGAATAATACGCTGGCCGGAATAAAAACCAAACGCCGTTTGCGTCCTGCTCAATCTGACCCGACTGCCTCAAATCAGAGAGCATTGGCCGTTTGTCAAAGTCTTTCCGGGTTTCTGAATCACGGTTTAACTGGGATAGCGCCAGGACAGGTATTCCCAGCTCAGAAGCAATCTCCTTCAGTGTTCGGCTTACAAGCCCAACCTGTTCAGTCTCGGTTTTTGCGCCAGGCACAGATACCAGCTGGAGATAATCAACTACCAAAAGCGCAATGCCACGACGCCTTTTCCAGTCATAGGCTTTTAGTCTAAGCTCCATAAGGCTTATCGGCCGGTCGTGGACAGCAATAGGGGCCCGTGAGAGCCGGCCGGAATTACGGTGAAGTATAGACAGGTCACAGTCACCACGATCCAGCTGAAAATTAGAGTATCCTGTTTCGGCCGCCAGTAGTCGCTGCACCACCTCCTCTGCTGTCATTTCAAGACTAATGACACCAACGGGCAACCCTAAGGCTAAGAGCAAGTGGCGTACAATATGCAGTGCTGCAGCACTTTTTCCCATGGCCGGCCGTGCTGCTAATACAATCAGGTTACCTGGTTTCAGCCCTGCGGTTATCCGGTCGACTGCGTTAATGCCTGAACTGAGGCCTGCTATACTCTCCGGTGATTGCTTTTGCTGCTCAATTCGCGCGAAAATATTGCCCAGAATGGTGTCGACGCCCTTTTCGCCAAGACTTTGCCGGTCTGCCAGTAGTTTATCCAGCCAATCCTGTGCAGCGTCCATCAATGACAGTGCATCTGTGACGGGATCCGCGGCCTGCTGCATTAGCTTGGCTGCAAACTGCCATAGCTGACGCTTATAAAATAACTCCAGCAAAAACAGGCACTTCTGTTTAAGCGAAGCGTAAAGTGTCGGACCGGATGTTATATCGGCCAGATAAGAAATGATCGGTAGCTCATCCGCTTCCTGACCACCAAAGCCAAGCCGCTGATATTCTATTTTTACCGACATTAAATCAATTTCGAGCCCTTTTTCCTGTAGGCTGAAAAGTGCTGTACAGACCTGTTGGTTCCTTCTCGTATGAAAAACGTTAGGCGAAAGCAATGTCAATACCTGCTGAAATAAGCGTCCGTCAGAGACAATGGTACCCAACACTGCCTTTTCAAGGTCCTGATCAACGGAATTTAATATAAGAGCTTCCGGGAGCACTTGGCCATCGGCTCGATTATGTTTGGGTGTTATTTGCGATCGCTGCATCATCGGCTAATTAAAACGGGTTTAGGTGCTGCTACAGGAGCTTTAATAGCTGTATCGGACTCTTTCGGACTTGTTGAAAAATCATTCTCCCAAATCCTGTGTCTCAGGTAGCCTTCCGGATTTTTGCGGAACTGACGATCCGGACGGGCTATTTTGTACGCCGTAATAGTATCAAATGCGGCTTGCCGGTCATTTTTGGAAAGAGCCTTCCACGAGTTAAATGCATTTTTCTTTGACCCTTCCTTCTTGCCATAGGCATTCCAGAACTCTTCGAACGTCAATTCGACATTATCCTTAGTTTCTTCTGTTTTAATAGTTTTACTTGTGTTCACCAGCTGTTCAGTAGCTGTACAGTACTTGTTCAAAAATGAACCGCTAAAACAAACCTTGGTTGGTTGCCATATATTAGTTCCGACCTGCACAATTTCGAAAATGCCCCATAATACCAGATCGTCGAGAACCTTCTTAAAAGTCGAGGGAGACCCGATAAATGACATGGTCATTGTATAGTCTCTTGGAAGATCATAAACCTCTCGACTTGGGAAGCGATTACTCAATTCACAAATCCACGTATATAGTGAATGGTGATGAGCTGTGCATCTAGCCTGCATGTCAGTACTGGCCTCTACTTCAGTATAAAATGCTTTGGACAGAGCATACCCGGTCGGTTTGGACTTGTTGCCGTTCATGGTTCAAGTGGGCATTGGAGGGCTTACAAATACTGAGTAGCCAGCTATTGAGTTGCAGGATGACAGTTACTGTGTACTCAAAGGGCTTCGGGTTAATTGATCTGTTGATCAGTAGGCAAACTGGAACTCGCCCCACTATACGTAGTTGTGTCTTATTGAAGTCGACCTCAAAGCCAAAGTCGTAATTTGCATTACAAATGAGATCGTTAGGGTATTTCCGGCGTTTTGCTTCCAGATCAAGTAGACTGAGTTGCCGCAGGGGACTTTGTTCCTTAGAGATCATTGGCCAACCCCCTTTCTTGGCTTGCGGTTCGGGCTAATATGTTGCTGTGCTGAGGTAGCCAGTTCGGAGCTGGTCTTTACGTGTTTGGCTTCTAGCCACTGGTCAATCTCTGATTGGAGAAAAACCAGTCTTTTCCCCATCCTTTTGTGAGGTATTTCCCTGCGCTGGACCTTACCGTAAATTGTAGTAATTGCCGGTCTCCCTGGAAGATAATCCGCCAGTTGTTCAATAGATAGCCAGCGGTCCGGGATTGATTGGGTGGCTTGACCCGTAAGGGTCGCTAAAAGATTGGCTAAGTTGTCTACTTTGCAGGCCAGTTCATAAACGGCAAAGGGCAACTGATCGAACGTAATTACGGGCTTTTCCATTACTAACAAGTCTATTATTTAAACCTGCTGCAATAGTATGGTGATGCCACTGTGATGTAATTCTCGTTGTAAGTGTTGTAAAATGATTTGTAAGAGTTGTAGAATAATTTGTAAAGCCATGGGTTTAATCCGGCCTTTTCCAGTCTCCTCCGCTTCTGAAGTTGTTCTTTATTTCTTCAAAGCTCCAGTTGTCAAAATGATCGGTAAGTAGTCTGATATACTTCTCGGCTGAAGCCTCACTATCAAGTTTACCTGTACCTGGCATGTGTGTGGAACAGTAGGTATAAAATAGATGAAAAAGCCCGACAACATTCCCCTTATCCCTATTGCCTACGTTTAGCGTTAATTTATTAGAAAATGGTTCGCCGACAAATGCACGCTCTATGAACAAGTTTACTTGTTCTTGACTAAGAAAGTAGTCCCCGGCTTTGTTTTTAACTATAGCTAACTGACAGAACCATGCTTCTGCTTTACTTACAGACATCTTATTGTTAAAAATATTCTTGCGGCTATCTGTAGGTGTAGATAGTAATACAGTGTCGGCTGTTGATTCTTTTAGGAGCTTTGCGGCTCCTTTAAAGTACTGCTTTTCATTATCCAGCCATTCGGCTATAACCTGCACATACTTCTTTTCCTTTTTAGAAAAGTTGCTTAGTAATAGTGTCTGTTTAGTGTTGTGTCTTTCATTGAGTACAGCCAACCGGCGTTCATTTACTTTATCAATCATTCTATTTGATACAAGCGACTTACTATCAGTCGATTGAAGTATGGCTTTTGTTTTTTCAAACAACCAGGCAATCAACTGCAACTGACTTAATAAGGTCACTTTGGCCAATCCGGTATAGGGATTATACCGAGGCTCTTCGGAAAATACAGGGAATATATTCTCAAACCTTTCTTTTAGCTTATCAAAGGGGGGGATAGAAAAAGGGAATACAGATAGCCACCTTTGATAAATTTGATATAACTGATTCAGGTCTGTTTCTTCTGCCTTATCCTCATACTGTATAGATGGATCCTGATAAAGGCTGTTTATGTAATCAGTTAACCTCTGTGCTTTATGTAAACCGATCTCATTTTGAATCGATTCGATAAAAGATGTTATCACCCATTTGTAAATGTGGTCTCCGAAGGATGGATTTCCGAAACTACTTGCAACGTAATCTATATAGTTTGTAATATCTTCATACCAGTTCCGCTGCTCTATCATCATTCCGATGTGGTGCTCAGTGTACGCTATTCTAATGACAATACTTTCTGCAAATTCATCTGTTTTATAGACAGATAGATTAACGAAAGGGTTTTTAGTCATTTCCTCCCGATGGAATCTGCAACAGTATGGAAACTTTGAAGTAAGTTCTTTCGCGTAATCAATAATTAACCGATGACGTTCACAGCAGTAAGGGAAGTTTGCAGGAGTCTGATAGCTTCCATGCACAAGGGGAACAAATGGGGGCTGATACACGAAGTCAGGCTTTAGTATCACAAATGGATTTTTCGAATTGATCATAAGCTTAGCTTTATTTTATTGGCTGCTTCGCGTTTTTTCTCATCTACAACCTTTGCGTAAATCTGTGTGGTTTTAATGTCACGGTGTCCCAGCATCTTGGAAACTGTGTAGATGTCGGTGCCCAGTGTTATCTGGAGCGTGGCGTAGGTATGCCGTAAACAGTGGAATGTAATAGGACGGCTTATACCTGCTTCCATTGCCCATTGTCTCAGCTTTTGATTTTGCCAGGCCGAATACAACAACCCCGGAAATACCTTTTCGTCGGTGGCTTTCGGGGGGCCAAGAAGCAGATAGGCATCATCAGAGATCGGCAGGTCTTCCGGTGTCTGGGTCTTTTGTTGGGTATACCTGACTTTATGCCCGTCATTATCCTGAAAGACCTCACCCCAGGTAAGTTTGGCAATGTCACTATACCGGAGGCCTGTCAATGCTGAAAATAAGGCCGCCTGCTTCAGATAGGGTAGGTCACAATCTGCTTTGGCAAGAGCCCGTAATTCGTCGAGGGTCAGAAACTCCCTTTTTGTATCCTTCAATGGTATGCGTTTGACATTCTGGGCCGGATTATGGTCAAGCAGCTTTGCTTCTACAGCGCGTTTGACTGAGGTCTTAAAAATGGTAAAGTATCCGACAGCTGAATTGTGTGCAATGGTCGACCCTTGTTTGGTGGCGCTAAATGCCTTTGCTGAGAGCAGGTAGTTTTTGAAGTCTTTGCAAAACTGTTCTGTTAGGTCTTTTATCAATAGCTGTCCACCAGCAAACTCGTTGAGATGACGGTAAGCACTCATCCAGTTGTTACGGCTGTTAACGCTTCGTTTGGCCCTCTCTTTCTCTGCCTCCCTTTTGAAGAACATCAGAAAATCACCTTTGCCGGCGTCTCTGTCTAAGAAACCATACAGCCCTTTTTGAATTGCCAGCTGGCGCTGAGCGCATATATTCTGACCAAGTAGCCGGGTATCTTTGTTATGCTGGCGTTCTAAGTCAGTACGTGGCTTTTCGTGTACATAGAGGCCGAGAAATTCACGGCGTGTTGATTCGCCTGTTTTAGGATGAGTAATGGCAGGGTAAAAGTCCAGATACAGGCTTTTACGACCATTCTGGATAGATTTCTCACGCAGTGTTACTTTCATCAGTTATTTTATTTGTACCTCAACAGGGTAAATATGTAGGATGGATACACTAAAGGTACAAATAAACACTGAATAAGCCCGCGCTATCAGTTACTAAAATAGTAGTATAATTAAGAAAAAAGCCCATTTCTGGGCTTTCTACTAAGATTTGCTAATGGTTTGCTACTGCGTTGTTATCCTTCTTCAATTTTTCCTTAAATACCTTCTTGAACTTGTCAAGTTTAGGCGCAATGACGAAGGCACAATAGCCCTGATCCGGATTCTGAGCAAAATAGTTCTGGTGATAGTCTTCTGCAACATAGAATGTTGTGGCCGGACTGATCTCCGTTACGACCGGTTTACCGTAGGCGTTTTCTTTATTCAGCTCATTTTTCGCCGTTTCAGCCAGCTTTTTCTGCTCATCGTTGTGGTAAAAAACAACAGAGCGGTACTGCGTTCCGACATCAGCACCCTGACGGTTCAGGGATGTCGGGTCGTGGCTGCGGAAGAAGGCTTCCAGTAATTCGGCATAGCTAATCTTAGCCGGGTCATACGTTACTTCCACGCATTCGGCATGGCCGGTTGTACCCGTACAGACTTCTTTATAGGTTGGGTTCGCTTTCTGTCCGCCTTCGTAACCAGAAACGGCCGAGATTACGCCGTCGAGCGACTCATACATAGCTTCGGTACACCAAAAGCATCCGGTACCAAATGTCGCTTTTTCCAGCTTACCGGTGCCTGACGTCGCGGCTGTGTTTTCTGTATTCATGGTTTTGGTTTTTTGCTGATTGGATTGGTTGGCCGACTGGGCGCAGGAGCCCATGGAAACAGCCGTAAGCAGAGCCAGCAGCCATCCTGCAACATACTTCTGAGCAAAAGCGTTAACAAACATACGTTAATTATTAACAGTTGTTTAAAAGGTTATTAAACCTACGTTATTCAAACCGATCAGGATTGTTTTCTGTGTAGCTTAGTGCACAGAAGCTGTTCTGCACTGATAACATTCCCGATTTTCATAAAGTTTACCGATCGCTTATGTCTGGCAATTTCTTACCCATTAAAAATAAAAAATTTCTGGCCGATGGCTCGGAAGAGTTCTGGCACAGAGATGCACCCACCAAAATTGACGACTTATACGAAAACGAGGATGATTACAACCATAAGCTCGGGGAACTGGTAGAACAGATCAATACCTTGCAGGAGCGGATGTATGCCCATAACCGGTATGGGGTTGTGATCATTTTTCAGGCCATGGACGCGGCCGGTAAGGACAGCACGATTCAGCATGTGTTTGCCGGTGTTAATCCGCTGGGGGTGCGGGTAAATTCCTACAAACGGCCGTCGGATAAGGAGCTTGACCATGATTTCATGTGGCGAAACTTTCTGGACATGCCCGAACGCGGTACCATTACCATTTTCAACCGGTCGTATTACGAAGAGGTGCTTGTTGTAAAGGTTCATCCGGAGATTATCAAGACGAGCCAGCGACTGCCCGAAGAGCTGACGGACAACATGGATAAACTCTGGGAAAACCGGTACAAGGACATCCGGCATGTCGAAACCTATTTTTACCGGAACGGCTTTCGGGTGATCAAGTTTTTCCTGAACGTATCGAAAAAGGAACAGGGTAAACGGCTGCTGAAACGCATTGATGAACCGGAAAAGAACTGGAAATTCGAGAAGCAGGACGTGGTTGAACGAGGGTTCTGGAAGAAGTACATGAATGCTTACGAAGAAGCCATCAACGCAACCGCAACCAATAAGGCGCCGTGGTATATCATACCGGCCGACGATAAGAAGAATATGCGGCTGATCGTGGCACAGCTGATTGTGAATGAATTGTCGGACCTGAAATGCAGTTATCCGGAGCCGACTGAAGAGCACCTGGCGTCGCTGAAGGAAATGGCGCAGATGATCCGCGAACAGGACGAAGAATAAACGACAAAAAAGCGGCTCAGGAACTCCGAAGCCGCTTTTTGCTTTTATAGACTAGATACTAAACTCAGGCGATCGGCACACTGTCTTTAATGTCTTTTCTATACGTACGCCCGATTGGAATGATTTGCTGTTGAATGGTAATCTGGCCGGTTAGCAGACTAATGTTATCGATCAGATTGAGGTTTACAATAAAGCTTTTATGAACGCGTAGAAACCGGCGATCCAGTAGATCTACCATTTTCTGTAAAGAACGTTTAACGGCATAGCGTTTATTCTCTGTCTGTATAATAGCGTAATTGCCCTCTGATTCTACCCAATGAATGGATTGTAAATCAATGCGTTCTATTTTACTTTGGTTATTACGGACAAATACGGACTGAATCGGAGAGATTTGAGCGTACTCAGCTGCCGGATACAGGAGGTCAATCGTTCGTTGAAGTGTTAACCGATGAAAAGGCTTAACAAGCAGCGCTGCATGCGGAAATTGCCGGATCCGCTCGTAAGCCAGTGCAAACGGATGAGCCGTGGAAAAAACTATCGGTAACGATAAGGTCTGCGTGCGGTTTAAGAGCATAAGTGTACTCTTCCCGTCATCCTGAAATAGTTCTGAAATAACCAGATCAATTTTACCGGGTTGCAACCATTTTTCCGCCTGTTCAATTGAGGATACAGTGCTGACCAGATTCAGGGCATTATCAGTCAGAATCTGTTTCATTTCTGCCGCATATGCTATATCATTTTCTAAAAGCAGTATCTTCATAGCTTTCCGGTAATGGTATCAATAATTAAATACATTTATTCATATAAAATTTGCTTCAGATATTGGTTAGACTTCGATTCTGCGAAAAGTAACTTCCTGAAATCACCCTTAATTATTCGGTTCTGTACTGTTTTGTCTCACACTGCTTTCTTTAGCAGGTTTGTTGATAGAAAATTTTCAAACAACAGACATTATGGAACAGCTTATGCATCTGGTTGAAGAATATCTTCGCTTTAGAACCAAACTGTTACGCGTACTGGAAACTTTACCGGCAGACCGGCAGGCAATAATGGATGCGGTCGACTTGTCAGAGCAACAGTTTCTGAACCGGCGGCGCAAACCGGAAACGTGGACCAATGATGAACTGACGCGGCTTGCTTCATACCTGCGTCTGGACCATACAATCTGCTTTCACATCCGGAAGCTGCCGGTTATCATTGACCTGATGCCTTCACCGCAAAAGTTTTACCTGCTGCGCCGGATCAGTATCGACGCGACCAAAATGCACCGCCGCCGGGCAAACTATAATACCTGGAAAGTGGAAGAGCTTAGGTTACTGGTTGTAACGTTACAGAACATGCCGGTTTTCTATTAACCTTGCGAAACGTATAGGGTCTTTCTTTTATCCTACGAAAAGTGCCGTTCCCACCCGGATTTTTCAGGTTCATCTAAATTTTAGCCAAGTACCGGATATATGACATTACCTTTGTGCTTTGTGAAAACAACAACGAAGTGAACTGGTTTTTTATGCAGTAAACCCAATGGTAAACGATGAGGTACAGGTTGATTTTAGGGTTAATCGCACTGCTGACAGCAGTTGCAGGAACTGGTAAGGGTTGGGCCCAGGGGCAGCTCACGGTCAGCGGATACGTGAAGGACAAAGCCAACGGTGAAGGGTTAATCGGTGTTTCGGTATATGTAAAGGAGGCTAATACGGGCGCGGTAACGAATAACTATGGCTATTACGCTATTTCGTTACCTCAGGGACAGTATACGGTAACGGTGACGTACGTCGGTTTTGCCAAACAGCAGCTACCGGTAACGCTCACCGATCAGAACGTAAAACTGAATATCGAACTGGGAGAAGAAGGCAAGGAACTGGCCGAAGTAACCGTAAAGGCTGAACGGGAAGAAGACAACGTCCGGAATATTGAGATGAGCGTTAATAAGATTGACGTGAAAACCATTCAGCGGATTCCGGCCCTGTTGGGCGAGGTTGATGTGATTCGTAGTATCCAGCTGCTGCCCGGCGTAACAACGGTCGGGGAGGGGGCTACCGGCTTCAACGTACGCGGGGGCAATATTGACCAGAACCTGGTGCTGCTCGATGAAGCACCGGTCTATAACTCTTCCCACTTATTCGGGTTCTTTTCGGTCTTTAATCCCGATGCGGTCAAGGACGTGAAGCTGATTAAGGGCGGTATTCCATCCCTGTACGGCGGACGAATCTCGTCGATTCTGGACGTACGGATGAAGGAAGGGAATGCCAAAAAGCCCGAACTGACGGGCGGAATCGGCCTTATTTTCAGTCGGCTGGCCTATGAGCGGCCGTTCCTTAAAAAAGAAGACGGTACGTCGCGGGGCTCATTCATCGTGGCGGCCCGCCGGTCGTATGCCGATATTCTGGCGCAGCCGTTCCTGAACAGTGATCTGCGCGGGTCAAAGTTTTATTTCTACGACCTGACCGCCAAAGGCAATTATAAAATCAACGCCAACAACACGATTTACCTGTCGGGCTATCTGGGTCGCGATGTGTTTGGCTCCGATTTCGGCTTTAACTGGGGAAATGCAACGACCTCACTGCGCTGGAATCACGTATTCAGCGACAAGTTGTTCCTGAATACAACCGCCTTCTACAGCAATTATGATTACCTGCTCGATTCGGATCTGAAGAAGAAGGAGGAAAACAAAAACGATTATTTCCGCTGGAAATCACAAATCATCAACTACAGTCTGAAACCGGATTTTACCTTATTTCTGAAAAACAATACACTGAGTTTCGGCGGCCAGGCCATTGTCTATGACTTCAAGCCCGGAACGGCTACTGCTGCCAGTTCGGGCGAGGTGCGTACGTTTGGTCTGGAAAGTAAATATGCGCTTGAGGCCGCCCTGTACGTAGGCAATGAACAGCAGATCGGCAGCCGTCTTCAGTTACAGTATGGCTTACGGTACTCCTATTTCAACTACATCGGTCCGGGCGAAGCCTATTCGTTTCAGACGGATGTACCGGCCGGACAGCGGCGTTTTCCGGTACTGAGCCAGACAAAAACGTATGGACGCGGAGAGAGTATTCAGACCTATGGCAACTGGGAACCACGGTTTTCGGCCAAATATGAACTAAGTGATAACAGCTCGTTTAAGGTAAGCTACAACCGGCTGGCGCAGTATATCCACCTTGTCTCAAACACTACCGCCTCGACACCGCTGGATGTCTGGACGCCATCCACCAACAACATCCGGCCGCAGCTGGCGGATCAGCTGGCCGGCGGGTATTTCAAAAACTTCGGTCCGTCGGGTAATGCCTATGAAGCCTCGGTGGAAGTATACTACAAATGGATGCAAAACCAGCTGGACTATATCGACGGAGCCAATCTGCTGCTGAACAAATACCTGGAAGGTGATCTGCTGAGCGGCAAAGGCCGTGCTTACGGGGCTGAATTCTTCCTGAAAAAAAATACGGGTGCGGTTCACGGCTGGATCAGTTACACGCTCGCCAAAACCGAGCGGCAGGTCAATGGCATCAACAAGGACAAGTGGTTCCCGTCGCGGTTTGACCGCCGGCATACGTTTAATACCGTACTGCTCTATGATCCGGTCAAGGCGAATGGCAACCCGTCGCGGTGGAGTTTTTCCGGCACGTTTGTGCTGAGCACCGGCACCCCGGCTACCTTCCCGACCAATCAGTTCCAGTATCAGGGCTATGTGGTACCACACAATGCCGACTACGCCCGCAACAACTACCGGATTCCGGTCTATCACCGGCTGGATATAGCGGCTACCTTACAGGGTAAGCGCACACGCGCAAACGGGAAGGCACGGAAGAATCAGGACAACTGGGTGTTCTCGGTCTACAACGTCTATAACCGGAAAAATCCGTTTTCGGTGTACTTCCGGCAGGCCGTTCCGACTTATGTGGACAAGGTGCTGACGAGTGCAGACGGAAAGATCACGTTTGATACTAAAGAGCTTCAGGGCAGCAACAAAACCGAGGCCGTACGCTATTCAATTTTCGCGACCATGATTCCGTCGGTAACCTATAACTTCAAATTCTGATGAACACCCACCACGCAAAACAAACCATGACTCGTTTATTTTCAGGGATCGGGCTGTTGTGCCTGATGGCCGTGGCGCTGACGGGCTGCGAAACGGTGATTGATGCAAAGCTGGACGAAGGTCCGTCGCAGTTATCAGTGGATGCCTGGATTACGGATCAGCCGGGGGCACAGTCTGTTCGACTGACGCAGACAACGGCCTATTTCAACAACGGCGTGGCGACACCCGCCACAAACGCTACGGTGGTGGTTATGGATGAGGCGCAGAAGCTGTATTTCTTTACCGATCCCGACAACGATGGAACGTATGTCTGGACCCCGGCCAAAACGACAGACACCCTCGCCCGGATCGGTCGCACCTACTATCTGGGCATCCGTTTTCAGGGTGAAGAATATTACTCACAATCGAAGATGAACCGCGTGCCGCCGATTGATTCGCTTATTTTCCGGAAGGAGAAAATCAATCCGCTGTCAACGGAGGAGGGCTATCAGGCAGAGTTTTATGCCAATGACCTGCCAAAGGCAACCGATTATTACCGGATACGCTATTTCCGGAACAGCCAGTTGCAGAACCGGCCGCAGGATTTGATTCTGGCTTACGACGGAGCGTTCAGCGGCAGCGGCAATACGGATGGGCTGGCGTTTATCCGGCCCATCCGGCAATCGATCAATCCGGCAGGCTTATACGCCATGAACGATACGGTCCGGGTTGAATTGCAGTCGATTCCGGCGGAAGCGTATTATTTTCTGCAGCTGCTGAATCAGCAGATTACAAACGGCGGGCTGTTTGCTACGCCGCCGGCAAACGTGCCGACCAATATCATTAATGCGAAAACGGGAGGGAAGGAGGCCACCGGCTTTTTTGTGACCTCGGCGGTCAGGAGTCGGAAAGCGGTAGTCGGGCCGGCAACGATCCGGGCCAACTGACAAAAAAGGGGAGCGTTTGGTTACGCTCCCCTTTTTTGTTTAGTGATTCCATGTCGGTGATAGTTTTACCTGTATGTTGCCGAACGGCGTATATCGCGCCAGCAGGCTGATCACCATATAAGGGACAACCAAAATAACAACGGCTATCAGTAAGGCCGCAGCCGCCAGGAACCCCAGAATCGATCCCGTAATACCTGATCCAATCATTAGTAAAAGATGGAGAAAGTTGTTCATTTCAGCAGAGTTATGGGTTTCTGCTGTATAGACAAGTATTATGCCAAAAGGGTGGCATTGCCGCCTCAACTTTTACAAAACCGGTTTGCTCAGCGCCGTGCTGCCTTGCTGGCTTTGGCCGTGACCAGTTCCTGCTCAAACGTAATCGGTACCGCCGCTTCTTCAGGGAGGGTATATACCAGATTCAGGTAACGGGCGCCGGGATTTTTGCGGACATACACCAGCCCCCTGACCGACTCACCGGCGGCGACCTCCGTTGGTTTCAGCGCCATGGCCTGCCAGCGGTACGATTCCTGATCATATTTCTGCATCCGGTTGGCATGCGTGCCATAATCAACGGCCCGTTTAACGTTCAGTGCCTGCCACGCCAGGTCGTGGTTAACGCGGTTGCGGCGCCATTCGCCGTAATTGCGGCTTTTGCCCGACGAGGAAGCGTCGCTGATCAGGATGGCGGCAAACAGGACGGTATTGATGACTTTCGCCGTTTTCAGGCGCTTTTCTTCTTTCTTCTGGCGCAGGGCAACCTGACTGGCGGCATAGTTGGGATCAACGGCGTGCAGAACGGCCAGGGCCTCATTCTGCTGTATTATCCGTAGCGTATCCTGACCGGCGTCCAGAAAACTATACTGAAAATCGGACGGATTGACGGTGATTGTGTGCTCCGTTTTATTTTTAACTTCAATGTCAAAAACAACGTATTCCATGTCTTCGTGCTCAAAAGACGCAACGACGCCGATATTATTCTGTTCGGCTTTGGTGGTAGACCGGCCATCGATCCGGGCGATATCGCCGGAGACGGGTTCCAGACGATAGCGGGTGATCTGGGGCGCACAGCTGCTGAGGAAAGCCGTGATGCCCGCCGCCGTTAACAGGTGCCGGAGGTAGCTGTTCATCTTCATATTCGTAGTACTTGTCTGTAAGCGAAGATACTGGCTGACAGCCGGTGTTCCAAGCCATTTGGTATGAATGGTATCATGATCACGAAAGGCAGTAGAACAAGCAGGAGAAAGCCTTACTTTTGACAACCGTAGCGGTCTGCGTATGTGCGCTGTCAGGACAACCGGCCCATCACCCGACTACAGACAATACCTTAACCAGCATCCCTGATGTACACAACCCTGAAAACATGCTTTGTCGCGGCGGCGCTTTGGACCGGGCAGTCGTATGCATTTGCCTCATCGCGGGCGCTGACCGATTCGACCGATCTGGTTGCGCCGGGTACGCGGCCGACGCAGGTGGCGAAACAGTTCAAATTCACGGAAGGACCGGCCGTTGATAAAAAAGGTACTATTTACTTTACCGACCAGCCCAACGACCGGATCTGGAAATACGGCGCCGACGGGAACCTGTCGCTGTTCATGGAAAAGACCGGCCGCTCGAATGGCTTGTTTGTCGATAAAAAAGGCAATATCGTGGCCTGTGCCGACGAAACCGGCGACCTGCGGGCCATCAGTCCGGACGGTAAGGTAACAATCCTGCTGAAAGACATTAACGGGCAGCGCATGAACGGCCCGAATGACCTGTGGATCGACCCGAAAGGCGGTATTTACTTCACAGACCCGTTTTACCCGAGGGATTACTGGTCGCACAAAAAGCCGGAAATCGACGGGCAAAAGGTATATTATCTGCCCAAAGGTGCACAACAACCGGTCTTGCTGGACGATCAGCTGATGCAACCCAACGGAATCGTTGGTACGCCCGACGGCAAACACCTGTTTGTGGCCGACATCCGGGCCAGCAAAACCTATAAATATGACATTCAGCCCGATGGTACGCTGACCAATAAGCAGCTGTTCATTTCGCAGGGGTCCGACGGTATGACGCTCGATAAGCTGGGCAACCTCTACATTACCGGTCGTGGGGTGACGATTTTTGATCCCAGTGGCAAGAAAATTATGAATATTCCGGTGCCGGCCGGCTGGACGGCCAATGTCTGTTTTGGCGGCAAAGACCGGAAAACCTTATTTATTACGGCCTCCGATGCGGTGTATACCGTGCCGATGAAGGTCAAAGGCGTTGAATAGTTCCTATGTCAGTTCCAGTCTATTCGCTTCAGGCGTTTCAGCCCCCGATGGTTGAAACGCCTTTTTACATGACCCGCCTCGAAAAGCTGGTGCAGGAGTTTAAAGGCATCGATAAGCCGCACTCGCACACCTTCTACCTCGTCATGTGGATTAGTGAGGGAAGTGGTACACACACCATTGATTTCAGGACCTACGACATTGCACCCTGTCAGCTCTACTTTCTGACGCCGGGGCAGGTGCACAGCTGGGAGCTGTCGCCCGACACAAAAGGCTATAATCTCTTTTTTGACGCCAGTTTTTTCCGGACGCGCTTCGGCAACCGGCTCTATCAGTATCCTTTTTACCATTCCCATCAGCATGAGCCGCTGATTGATGCGGCCGGTCAGCAAGCCTTTCTCCGTGATTTGTACACGTATGCTTACCGGGAGTATGAACAGCAGCTGCCCAACCGGGCGGATGTGTTTTTGTCCTACATCCATATCCTGCTCGAAACCGCCAACCGGCTATACAGTGAACGCTGGATCGGGCCGGATACACATCTGTATGACCGGGTCCGGCAGTATGAAGAGTTGCTGGAAGATCAGTTTCTGACGGTGCGGGATGTGCAGACTTACGCTGAACAAATGAGCCTGAGCCCCAATTACCTGAACCAGATCTGTAAGAAAGTGGTCGGGAAAACGGCCAGCCAGCTGCTTTATGAACGCGTCCTGATTGAAGCGCAGCGGCTGCTGACCCATACGTCCCGCTCGGTTAAGGAGATCGGCTATCAGCTGGGCTTTGAAGACCCGTCCTATTTTGTTCGCTTCTTTCGCCGGCAGGCCGGTCAGACACCGGCTGAATTCAGAGCCTCGCTTCAGGTAAACCGTTGATTTGTACCATGAGATCGTTGGTCTGTCCTTGATGCCGCAGCAGGGGTAAAGTACCTTTGTATCAGCAGTCAGGCCACTGGTTGACCCGACTGCTGAAGACCTTAATTCCTGAAAGCCATGCTGAAAGATAGCCCGTTATATAGCGTTTTATACAACAAGTGTCCTCGTTGCCACGAAGGCGACTTCTTTGTAAAGTCCAGTGCATTTACCCGCAAGTTCGACGAAATGCACACACATTGTCCGCACTGCCACCTGTCATTAATACCTGAACCTGGTTTTTACTGGGGCTCAATGTTCGTGAGCTATGCGTTTTACACTGCGTTTACGGTGATTGCCTTTTTGGTGTCTGTCGTATGGCTGAACGTCGATGTCGATTATTTTCTGATCGGGCTGGTACCTGCCCTGATTGTGCTGACGCCTTACTTTTTCCGGTTGGCGCGCCGTACCTGGCTGACATTCTTTGTCTCGTATAAACCCGTTACGACACCGTAAATTTTTCCCGGTCTGCGTTGCGGATGCGAAGGAGCAACACGTAGGCAATACCGGCCATAACCGGAATGCCGGCCCAGACACCATAAGGGAGTTTACTTAGTCCCCAGTGCATGGCGCCTAATACGGCAACCATCATCATAATCACCAGGGTGCGGGCTACGTTCGCACCCTTTGTCATTTCGCCGACCGGCGACGAAAAGGGCAGAAAATAGCCATTGCCGATGGCGTAGAGAAAGGCAATGCTGATGTTGACAAACGTGGTCAGCAGTACATCGTCCAGTGATTTTAGCCCGCCCACGTACAGCACATAGGCCGATACTACGACCTGAACCGGCAGCAGCAACTGAATGATGGCTGCTTTTACCGCGCCCAGCATGACCTGACCAGGCTCTTCCAGCGGGGTGCTCACAAAGACCCACGCTGCCTTATGCTGGTCAGAATAGCGGAGCAGGCTGATGGCATTTCCCAGCAGTAAGGTACAGAAATATAAGGGCAGAACAGAGGCGAAGGACGTACCGATATCGCCGTCGTCAAGGCTCCCGCCTGTGCGCCAGACAAACATAAAAAATAAGACAATCATGTACCCGATCGACGGATAGGCCCTGAGCTTAAACTGGCGGTCGCGCAGCATTATCCGCCAGGTAAGGGCAAAACCGGCCGCCTCGAGCGGGCTGCCGGTAAACCATTGCGCAAGCTGGTCGCTGCGGCTGGCAGTCTCCGGCTGAATAGTTCCGCTGTGTTG
This sequence comes from Arsenicibacter sp. R0_47, assembly GCF_057652235.1. Taxonomy (NCBI): domain Bacteria; kingdom Pseudomonadati; phylum Bacteroidota; class Cytophagia; order Cytophagales; family Spirosomataceae; genus Arsenicibacter; species Arsenicibacter sp. R0_47. Next base: position 146,072 of record NZ_JBYFCJ010000002.1, read on the forward strand.
GGGTCGTGCATCAACGTCGATAGACGCAATGCGCTGGTTGTAGAGCGGGGTCAGATAGGAAACGGTGACCCACAGCCCGACAAAAGGCGTCAGCACGGCAAGGGCCAGCAGGGAAAGGTGAAGCGGGTCGAAAACCGGCGTCAGGAAGGCTTCCATCGCTCCGCCGAACCAGACCGGAGGCAGCAGATAATGCCACCACTGCACACTAAGCTGAATCAGATTATCCGTGGCGCTGATCATACGCGGCAGAACCTGATAACCCGCGTAGAAAAAAATGGCCACGATAATCTGCACATACATAATCGCCTCCCGCAGCTTTTCTTCGCTTGTAAAACGCATCAGCAGCAGGTAGAGCAGGCTGGTCAGGAAGATAATCAGCAAGGCGCTCAGCAGCATAAAGACCGTATAGAGCAGGCTATAGCCGATGCCAAACCGGATGGCAATGACAACGGCACTGGCAATGGACGCCGCCATCGACATCAGCAGCAAATACAGGCAGATATGGGTAATGCGCGCAATCAGCAGCGTGCGGCCGTTGACCGGACACGGCAGAATGATGGCATTGTCGGACGAATCGAGCAGTACGGAGGAGAAGTCGCTGATCAGCGCCATCCCGATCAGCAGCATCGGGATCGCAAACGAAAAGCTGAGGGCATAGATCGGTGCCTGATTATAGACGCCGATCAGGACCACACAACCGAATGAGCCCATAAACGCATAGAGCAGCAACATGAGCCAGAAGCTGTTGGAGCGGTCTTTTTGTTTATGCTGCTGTTGTCCGAACGCTGTATACGTCCGTCGGTTGTCGAGGGTAATTTTCAGGGCCACGATGGCCTCTACCTGATCCGGATCAGCGCCGAGCCTCCGGAAGAGGGGACGCATCCAGGACAGGATCATGAGCAGTAAACCTTGCATATAGCGGAATGGCGGGTTATTGGTTAATGGTCTGTACAAACGCACCGGCAATGGAGGCCTGTTCGTCGTTGCCGGTCAGCCGGGTAAATAACTGTTCGAGTGAACCGCTGGTGCGTAGTTCCTTGAGCTCCTCAAAACTGCCGTTGGCAATAATCTGTCCCTGATTAATGATGACAATACGGTCAGAAATCCGTTCGACAACGTCCATGATGTGGGAGCTGTAAAAAATGGTTTTACCGCTGTCGGCCAGCTGCCGGATGATTTCCTTGACCAGTACCACGGCATTGGCGTCGAGGCCCGAAAGCGGTTCGTCGAGGAAAACCACGTCAGGGTTGTGAAACAGGCCCGAAATAAGCAGTACTTTCTGCCGCATGCCTTTCGAGAAGGTGGTCATGCGGTCGCTGGCATTGCCTTCGAGGTTAAAAAGCCGCAGCAAATCCATAGTTCGGCGTTCGACCATGGCCGGATCGAGCTTATGGAGCTTACCGATAAACTGTAAATACTCCAGCGGGGTGAGGGAGTCGTATAGAGAAGCCAGTTCCGGTACATAGCCGATCCGCCGTTTGATTTCCAGAGCGTCCTTACGTACGTCCATGCCCAGCACCGAGGCCTGCCCCAGAAAGTCCGGAATAAGGCCGATCAGAATTTTGATCGTTGTGGACTTACCGGCACCGTTCGGCCCGATGTAGCCGATTACCTGTCCTGCCGATACGCTCAGGTCAATCCCTTTCAGGATATGGGTGGAGCCGTAGTATTTTTCAAGCTGCTGAAGTTCGATAACAGGAGTCATGATGCGATGCGTGTAGAGACGCAAATCCTGCGTCTCGTGTAGAACGTTATAAAGCACAAATATGGCTTCTGTTTTCGATATACCCGCGTAGAGACGCAACATCTTGCGTCTCATTTTTGACAGTATAACGCATTGATGCCGGGCAACATCCTGCGTCTCATTTTTGACAGTATAACGCATTGATACCGGGCAACATCCTGCGTCTCATTTTTGACAGTATAACGCATTGCCCCCACTCAGCATCCTGCGTCTCGTTTTTGAGCGTATTGACGGCCACGCAGTATCTTGCGTCTTACATACGGTTTTGTTTTTGCTGTAGCTGAGACGCAAAATATTGCGTCTCTACCTGTGGTCAATGAATTGATATAATAGTCTTGCTGAATTATATTAATATGCTGATATAGTGTTGAATAAAAAAGTGTAACCCGTTCGGGACTTGTGCATTTAGTTTCCAATATCTTTCATTATTTTTACTAACGTAACTTGTCCTATATAGAATAACTATACAATGGGTGTAAAATCTACGCTCTTTGCCGTAATTGTGCTCTTTTGCAGTGCGTTAACGATGGCACAATCGCCCCGGAAGATCAGTGGGTATGTGCGCGACCGTGAAAGCAACAAGCTGCTGGCGAATGTAAATGTGTACACAACCGCCAGCCGTCAGGCCGATCGCCGGCAGTACGCAACGACAACGGATGCCGGCGGGCACTATGTCATCAACCTCCCTGACCCGCAGGCCGAAGCCAGCCTGACCCAACCCCATCCCGTTGCCAGCCCTGATCTGACGCTGCTCTTTTCACTGGTTGGATACGAACCGCAGGCAAGGGCCGTTTCTGCCACCACAACGCTCGATGTGTGGCTGATGGCCGGACAAACACTTCAGGAGGTGGTGATCAAAAGCTCAGTGGCTGCTCCGAAAATCAGTGAACTGGCCAATATGAGCCAGATGAACGTTCCGGTTGATCAGCTGGCAAAAATCCCGGCACTGCTGGGCGAGCGGGATGTGCTGAAAGTTATTCAACTCATGCCCGGGGTGCAGAAAAGCTCGGAAGGCAGCACCAATATGTATGTCCGGGGCGGCGGACCGGATCAGAACCTGTTCCTTCTTGACGATGCCATTGTCTATAATCCCAGTCACTTGTTCGGCTTTTTCTCAGTGTTTAACGGCGATGTGCTCCGCAACGTCTCGCTGACTAAAGGCGGCTTTCCGGCCAACTACGGCGGTCGGCTGTCGTCGGTTATCGAAACGACCATGAAGGAGGGGAGCAAGGACCGGATCCACGGCCAGGGCAGTGTCGGGGTGATTGCGTCGCGGTTTACGCTCGACGGGCCGATTGCCAACGGTAAGGCTACCTTTCTGATTTCCGGCCGGCGGAGTTATTATGGCTTGTTATCGTCACTGATTCAGCCAAAAAAGCCGGGCAATATGGTGTCGAAAACGTACTTCTACGACATCAACATGAAATTTACCTGGCAACTGACCGACCGCGATAAACTAAGTCTGAGCGGCTATACCGGCTACGATGATTTCACCAGTAGCCGGTCTCAGAACACGACCAGCTATAAATCGGTCCTGAACTGGGGCAACCGGGTAGGAAATCTCCGCTGGCAGCATCAGTATACAGACCGGCTTACCTCAACGGCCTCGCTTGCCTGGAGCAGCTATCAGCTTGAGGTGGGCAATCAGGAGAGTATCGCCTTTGACTCGCTCAGCCGTGTTTTTCAGCTGAAATACCTGTCGTCCATCCGTGATCTTACGCTTAAATACGACTGGAACTGGTCGGCCGGTAAAACGCATCAGCTCCGGTTCGGGGTGGCAAGTACGTGGCACCAATTCAAGCCGGGAGCAGTCGTGCAGGATGCGTCGGGTGATGCGGAGATGGGTGGCGTACAAGTGACCAATGCGGTCGAAAGCGGGCTGTATGCCGAAGACACCTGGTCGCCGAATGCCCGCTGGCGGATACAGGCCGGTTTGCGGATAAGTCACTATGCCCATCCTGAAGTGCAGTTTCTGCGGCCGGAGCCGCGGGCATCGGTGGCGTATGTGCTGCCGCGCCAATGGTCATTGAAGGCGTCGTATGCGCGCATGAACCAGTACGTTCACATTCTGTCGAACACGGGTCCGGGGCTGCCGACAGACCTTTGGGTACCGACCACCAGACAGGTGAGTCCCCAGCAGTCGGAGCAGGTGGCTGCCGGCGTTGCCAAAGACATTAGTACCAGATCGGGGCAGCGGGGCTTCACGCTGACCGTTGAAGGCTATTACAAGCGCATGAACCAGATCATCAGCCTGCGGCAGGGCGCGACGTTCATGAACCCACTGAGCGGTAATGCCGGCTGGGAGCAGAACATAACCGCCGGACGCGGCTGGGCGTATGGCACCGAAGTGATGCTCCAGAAACAAGCCGGTCGTCTGTCGGGCTGGCTTGGCTACACGCTGTCGTGGACGAAATGGCAGTTCGATGAGCTAAACAACGGCAAGGTCTTTTTCCCGCGTTACGACCGGCGGCATAACCTGTCGGTGGTAGGCATGTATGATCTCGGCAAGCACCTGCGGGTGTCGGCCATCTGGGTATACGGCACCGGCCAGGCATTGACGCTGCCGCTTTCGCGCTACATTGTTAATACCAACAAGGTGGTGCCCGGCCCGACGACCGGTACGGAGCCGTCAACCAGCCGGTTAAACAAAAACGTTACCGTGCGCGATTATGGCGATCTGAACAGTTTCCGGACTGAGCCCTACCACCGTTTAGACCTCAGCTTACAGTACCAGCGGCAGGGGCGGCGGTTTGCTTCAACCTGGGAAATCGGGGTGTACAACGCCTACAACCGGGCGAATCCGTTCTACTATGCCATGGAAAGTGAGAAAGATCCCGTCACCAAAGTAGCCAGAACGGTACTCCGGCGGTATTCCCTGTTTCCGGCAGTTCCGTCACTGAGCTATTCGGTTAAATTTTGATTTTTGCCACGTAGCCAGCTAAGGGTACAAGGAACTTATTATGATATACAGCGTTCGCGGAACCGCAACGCACTCAATTACAGATGAAAAACATCGTTTTCGTTATACTCCTGGCACTGGCAGGATGCCGTCCGCAGATTGAAGAAGAGGTCGTGCTGGGTAACCTGGATCAGCAAGGGTCAAAGCTGGTGGTGATGGGGTTTCTCTCCCCGCAGGACTCTGTGCTGACCGTTAAGGTGAGCCGGTCGGCCCCGTTGGGTGGTACATTCAACGGTAGTATTCTGACAAATGCCACAGTCCTCTTGTCGGATGGAAAAACATCCGCAAAACTGACCTACAACAGCAAGGAAATGTATTATGAGGTCAGCGCCCGTAAGCTGCCGGTCAAGGCCGGAGCCAGCTATACAGTCACTGTGACAAGTACAGAGGGGCAGCGGGTGCAGAGCCGCTGTACAATCCCGGAGGCAGTTACCTTATCAGCCGTGCGGCTCGATTCGGCAAGCAGTGGCGGACAAAAACAATACCTGGTCGGGTATCAATGGCAGGATAGCGGTGAGCAGACCCATTATTACCAGACCGCCGGGGCGTTTCAATACATCAAGAGCACGGCACCGGCAACCAGCTGGGAGAGTGTTCCGGTGCAGTTTGGTACGCAGGCCAATCCGGCCGATTTGCTGAGCAGTCCGGCGGGCAAAGCGGTGTTGATGCAGTCGGCGGACGGACTTGTCAGCACCGAACCAGCGAAGACAGCGGGCGGGGAGGTGAATACATTCGCGAAGGCGTTCCGGCAGGCCCAGCTGACAGCTGTCTTGCTGCATATTGATGAAACGTATTACCGCTTTCAGAAGTCGGTCAATCTGGCGGCTGCCACCAATGGCAATCCGTTTGCCGAGCCGGTATCAATCCCGTCGAATATCGACGGCGGGCTGGGCTGCTTTGCGGGGTATAACCGCTCGACCGTGCGGGTCAAACTGAAATAAACCGTCAGGCTGTCAACTAAAACGGGCCGCTACCAATCCGGTAGCGGCCCGTTTCTATAGGGAACCATGATTACTTACGCCACTACTTCGGCTGCGTTAATCAGATCGTGTTTTACCAGGTATTCGGCAATCTGAACGGCGTTGGTAGCCGCTCCCTTGCGAAGGTTGTCGGCAACAATCCACAGGTTCAGCGTATTTGGCTGGCTTTCATCGCGGCGGATACGGCCTACGAAAACCTCATCCTTACCGTGTGCTGTCAGCGGCATCGGGTAGATTTTGTTCTGCGGATCGTCCTGCAACACAACACCTTCCGCCGAGCTCAGTAATGAACGTACCTCGTCGAGCTCAAAATCGTTTTCAAACTCGATGTTCACCGACTCCGAGTGACCGCCGATGGTCGGGATACGAACCGTCGTAGCCGTTACGCGGATCGAGTCGTCGCCCATGATTTTGTTAGTTTCCTTCACCATCTTCATTTCCTCTTTGGTATAGCCATTGTCGAGGAATACGTCGATGTGCGGCAGCACGTTCAGGTCGATCGGGTGCGGGTATACTTTCGCCACACTTTCGTCGCCTGTACGCTCAGCGAACAGCTGGTCAACGGCCGCCTTACCGGTACCGGTCACTGACTGATACGTCGATACAACAACACGTTTGATTTTATATTTTTCGTGGAGTGGTTTCAGCACCACCACCATCTGAATGGTCGAACAGTTCGGGTTGGCAATAATCTTGTCTGCGGCAGTAAGCGTGTCGGCGTTTACTTCAGGCACCACCAGTTTTTTGGTCGGGTCCATGCGCCATGCCGATGAGTTGTCGATCACGGTGATACCCGCTTCGGCAAACTTCGGTGCCAGGGCCAGCGATGTACCGCCACCTGCTGAAAAAATGGCAATCGCGGGTTTGGCAGCGATGGCATCTTCAAAGCTAACGACCGTAAACTGTTTACCCTTAAACGTAACCTGTTTACCTACCGAACGCTCAGAAGCGACCGGAATAAGTTCTGTTACGGGGAAGTTACGTTCTTCCAACACCTTCAGCATCTCGCCACCGACCAGGCCGGTAGCCCCTACGACTGCGATTTTCATAATTTTTCAGTTACTTATTTAAGAAATTGACCGCAAAAGTACAGATTTTTTTTAACAGTCAGCATTTTACGGAATAATTTAACCTGTAATTCAGGAGGAACCACGAAGACATGAAGGCGGTAAGGAGCACAAAGAAATACTGTATGTATATGTCTGGCTTAACCAAAGCTTCGTGCTGCGTTGAACCACGAAGACGGGAAGATGGTAAGCCGCACAAAGAAAGTCGTTATGTGGGCTACCTTCTTGCACCAAAAGCTTCGTGCCACTTCCTGCCTTCCCGCCTTCGTGGTTTAAGTAGGACGGTCATAAATGGTTCTTTGCTCATTGATTTTCTATAGCAAACCCCCATGAAAAAAACAGCGCTTTTCTCCTTTCTTTTCTATGTGATCCATACGGTCGTATGGGCGCAAACAGGTGTACAGCATCTGCGCTGCGAAAACCTGTCGAATCCGCTCGGTCTGGATGTGGTACAGCCGCGATTTAGCTGGCAGCTGACATCGCCCCGCCGGAATGTGCTGCAAACCGCCTATGAAATCCGGGTAAGCACCGACGAAAAAACACTGGCGAAGGGCGCTGTCTGGAATACAGGGAAGGTCGCGTCGGATTCATCCGTACACGTTGCCTATGCCGGTAAACCCCTGCAATCGGGCGAACGGTACTACTGGCAGGTGCGGGTCTATGACAACGCCGGACAGGCGTCGGCCTGGAGTGCACCGGCCTGGTTTCAGATGGCACTGCTCAAAGAGACCGACTGGAAGGCGAGCTGGATCGGGCCGGGCTACGTCGAAGACAGTACGCTGCGCCCAAGCCCGATGTTCCGCAAGGAGTTTACGGCCTGTAAGCCCATCCGGAAGGCAACTGCTTACATGACCGCTCACGGTATGTACTGGGCCCAACTCAACGGCGAACGGGTCGGCGATGCGTTTCTGACGCCTGGCTGGACTGCCTATGGTAAACGACTGCAATATCAGGTCTACGACGTAACAAAGCTGCTCAAGCAAGGCCCGAATACGATTGGCGTGACGCTGGGTAGTGGCTGGTACCGCGGGTTTATCGGCTTTAGCAACCAGAAAAACTACTTCGGTAAAGATGTGGCCCTGCTGTGTCAGTTAGAGATAACCTACTCCGATGGCACCACCGAGCGTATTGTGTCGGATAATAGCTGGAAATCAACGTCGGCGGGTCCAATCCGGTCGTCGGAAATCTATAACGGGGAAATTTATGATGCGCGGATGGAGAAAGACGGCTGGAACCGTACAGGCTATAAGGACGCTGACTGGTCGGGCGTACGGGTGCATGACTATGCTAAAAACCACCTGGTTGCTACCTATAACGAGCCGGTCCGGAAACGCGAAACGTTTCAGCCGGTTAAGATTATGCGGACACCAAACGGGGAGCAGGTCGTTGATTTCGGCCAGAATCTGGTGGGCTGGGTTGTTGTCCGCGCTACCGGGAAAGCAGGCGATACGATTACACTGTCGCATGCCGAAGTCCTTGATAAAAAAGGCAATTTCTATACCGAAAACCTGCGGGCTGCTGTCTGCCAGAACAAATATGTGCTGAAAGGAAAACCGGCCGCCGACGGCTTCGAGAAATTTGAGCCGCATTTTACCTGGCAGGGCTTCCGCTACATCAAAGTCGAAGGGATGAGTGAGCTGAAACCGGAAAACTTCCTGGCCGTGGTGCTTTATTCCGATATGAACCTGACGGGGCAGTTCACCTCATCCAATCCGTTGATCAATCAGCTTCAGAAAAATATTCAGTGGGGGCAGCGCGGTAACTTTCTCGACGTACCAACCGACTGCCCGCAGCGCGACGAGCGGCTTGGCTGGACGGGCGATGCACAGGCCTTTTCACGAACCGCAGCCTTTAATTTCGGCGTAGAAAACTTCTTTGCCAAATGGCTGAAAGACGTGGCTGCCGATCAGCTGCCGAATGGCTCGGTGCCGTTTGTGGTGCCCAATGTTCTTGGTAAAGGGGCCGTGGGCAGTACCGGCTGGGCCGATGTAGCCACGATTGCGCCGTGGAATATGTATCTGGCGTACGGCGACAAGCGGATTCTGGAACAGCAGTACCCAAGCATGAAAGCCTGGGTCGGCTACATGCAGAAAGAAAGCAAAAAAGATGCGGCCGGGTCGCCGGTCTGGGCCTCGGGTTTTCATTTCGGCGACTGGCTTTTCTACCGCCCGTTCGACGATAACGACGGCCGTGCAGCGGTGACAGACAAATACCTGATCGCGCAGTGCTTTTTTGCCCATTCAACGCAGTTGCTGATCAATACAGCGAATGTGCTGGGCAAAACAGACGATGTACAGACTTACTCACGGCTGTTGCAGGAGGTGAAGGATGCGTTCCGGCGGGAGTACATGACGCCGAACGGGCGGCTGGTGTCGAGTACGCAAACGGCCTATGTGCTGGCCCTGAATTTTGACATGCTGCCTGAAGACCTGCGGGCGTCAACCGCCCAACGCCTCGTTGATAACGTAAAAAGTTATGGCAATCACCTGACAACGGGCTTTTTGGGAACGCCTTACCTCTGCCATGTGCTGAGCCGGTTCGGACACGACGATGTGGCGTATGCCCTGCTGATGCAGGAAAGCTACCCATCGTGGCTGTATCCGGTGAAGATGGGGGCAACCACCATCTGGGAACGCTGGGACGGGATAAAACCGGACAGTACGTTCCAGACACCGAGCATGAACTCCTACAACCACTATGCATACGGCGCTATCGGCGACTGGATGTATCGGGTTGTGGCCGGTCTGGACACAGAAGACGATGGCCCCGGCTATCACAAAATCCGGATTCAGCCGCATATCGGCGGTAAGCTCACGGCCGCTAAAGCTGATTTGCAGACGCCGTATGGGTTGGCGGGTTCAGGCTGGAAAATCGAAAACGGTAAACTGACATTGGACATCGACATTCCGGCGAATACCACGGCAAAGGTGTATATCCCTGCTACCGGTGTCGATGCCGTGCAGGAGGGAGGTAAGCCTGTTAGTGCGGCCGAAGGTGTTAAGCCGATTGGTCAGGAAAAGGGATATGTAATTCTGCAGGTAGGCTCCGGAAAATATCAGTTTACGGCAAACCGTTAATTGTACGTAAAGACTGAACTTTTTGTACCTTGCAAGGATTTTTTTGACCCGTTTATCAAATTCCTTAACATACTATGATGCTGACAGAAAAAATTTCGCGGCAGAGTTTCCTGAAAGCCGGTGCCCTGGCCCTGGCTTCGCCTCTGCTTTTCAACCTGGATGCGCAGGCCAAAGCGCCTAAGAATATTGGTTTACAGCTCTATACACTGCGCGACCAGCTGCCGAAAGATCTGGAAGGAACGCTGAAAAAAGTGGCTGACCTGGGCTATAAAGAAGTCGAAACGTTTGGTTATTCCGACGGTAAGTTTTTCGGTAAAAGCCCGAAAGAGTTTAAGGCTATCCTGAGCGGTTTGGGCCTGAAAGCTGTCAGCGGCCATTACCTGGCTGGTGTACAGATGCCGAATATGAAAGGCACCCTGAAAAACGACTGGGAACGGGCCGTTGCCGATGCCGCTGAACTGGGTCAGAAATACATGATGTGTGCTTACCTGTTCCCCGACGAGCGCAAGAAACTGGACGATTATAAGGGCTATGCGGAGTTGTTCAACAAAGCTGGTGAAGTCTGCAAAAAGCACGGTATTCAGTTCGGGTACCACAACCACGATTTTGAATTCATGTCGCTCGAAGGGCAGATGCCGTACGATATTCTGTTGAGCACCGACAAGAAACTCGTGCAGATGGAATTAGATCTTTATTGGGTAGTATATGCCGGTAAAGATCCGGTTGAGTTGTTTAAGCAAAACCCGGGCCGTTTCCCGTTGCTGCACTTCAAAGACGTTGCGAAAACCGAAAAGCGGGAGTTTGCCGAAGTTGGTACCGGCTCAATTGATTTTCAGCGTATCCTGAATAACAGCAAGCTGGCTGGTATGAAGCACTTCTTTGTGGAGCAGGATGTGTGTAAACGCCCGCCGCTGGAGTCGATTGCCATCAGTATTGAGAATGTGAAGAAGCTGAACGCGTAGCCGTTTTCTATTAACTTCCAGGAACAGGGCCGCCAGGCGGTTTAAACCGCCTGGCGGCCCTGTTCCTGGAAGTTAACAAAACTATCAGAACGCCGCCTGATGCGATATCGTAATCTCCGTTTGTGTGATCTTACGGGTTGTTACGCGTACAGGGAAAATACGGTTTTTATCATCGAACTGATTGGCGTATAAGCCCTTTGGTTCGCGGACGAGGAGGGAGTAGACGCCAGGCGCTAAACCGTAGGCGCAGAACTTGCCGCTGCCGTCGGATTTAACGGTTTTAACCGGTTTGACGCCGGTAACCGAATCAATAAAGCCTTCACTGTTCATCGGCGCCTGCTGCATGGTCAGAACCGGATAGATCAGTACCTCGCGGACGACCCGTTTGCCGTTGCTGCTCTTCGGGTCTTTTCCGTCTTCCGTAATTCGTGGCATCTGGTTGCCCCTCAGTTCAGTTACCGTACCGCAAATGCCCTGGAGGGGTTTACGTTTGCGCTTCACGGGTGTCTGTGCAGAGGCCGTCCAGACGAGTCCTGCCAGTAAACCCAATAAAATAAGCCAGGCCGACAGATTGCAGGCCCAACGGGACGTGCAGGTGTTACGCATAGTTGCTTTTTACGAAATTCAGAAAATCCTCAGCTTTTTGAATACACATATTGATCTCTTCCTGCGGAAACTCACCATCTACATCATAGTCAACAATTTGACGGTGGTTAAACAGCTCATTGAAGTCATCCTTGTAACGCTCAGCGATTTCACGGGTCTTTATGAAATGAAGCGAAAACATCTCACGCGCAGAAGAATGCCTTTTGGTAACAATATTCTTGTCTGCCAGCAAACCACGAACCAGCCAGAAGTAGCAATAGTAACTGGAGCTTATTGCACCATTCGGAAATGGCGTTGCCGCAAGGACTTTGGCGTTTTCAAGATACCCCTCGGCCTTACGTATGCTGAAAATGAGATCTTCGCTCATAGATTGCCAGCCCGTCTTTTTTTACCTGACGATGAAAAAGCCGGTTTGTATTCATGAATTGGGTATAGGCCATAACGACGACTGACACATCAACCGACGTATTGTCGAAATAATGGCTAAGCACGGAAGCGTATCGGCTGACTTCTTTATGAGGAGAAACAGTATGATCTTCCAGAAGAACCAGATAATCTACATCTGAGCCTTCCTGAAAATCGCCCCTTGCGTAAGAACCATACAGTATGATGCTGGCTAACCGGTCTCCGTAGAGTTGTTTCAGCATATCAGTCACGTCGCTATTGACGGAATTAATATCCGCTACAGTCGCCATAATCAGTCTGTTTACATCACTTCTTAAAAAACGAATCCACAAACTCCATCTTGCTGAAGGTTTGTAAATCTTCGATTTTTTCGCCGACGCCAATGTATTTCACCGGAATCCGGAACTGATCTGAAATGCCGATCACTACGCCACCTTTGGCGGTACCGTCTAGCTTGGTGATGGCCAGGGCCGTGACATCGGTTGCTTTCGTGAATTCAGTCGCCTGGATAAATGCGTTCTGACCGGTTGAGCCGTCAAGCACCAGCAACACCTCATGGGGGGCCTCGGGCAGGAATTTCTGCATAACGCGCTTGATCTTGGTCAGCTCGTTCATCAGATTGACTTTGGTGTGCAGACGCCCTGCTGTATCGATAATCACGACATCGGCCTGCATATCAACCGCTTTCTTTACCGCATCGAAGGCTACTGCCGACGGGTCGGTGTTCATACCGTGTTCAATTACCGGTACACCTACGCGGTTACCCCACAGCTTCAGCTGATCGACAGCCGCTGCGCGGAATGTATCACCGGCACCGAGAACAACTTTATAGCCCCGTTTGTGGTACTGAGCGGCCAGTTTGCCGATTGTCGTGGTTTTACCGACGCCGTTAACCCCTACCACCATAATGACATAAGGTGTTTTCGTGGCCGGCAGGGAAAAATCATCCTGAGTGGGTGTGTTTGTTTGTTTATCAACGTCAGCGAGGAGGGCTGCAATCTCTTCCCGCAGAATCCGGTCGAGTTCGTCGGTACCCAGGTATTTATCGCGGGCAACGCGTTCTTCAATCCGGCGGATAATCTTTACGGTGGTTTCAATGCCAACGTCTGACGTAATCAGTATTTCTTCCAGCTCGTCCAGAACTTCATCGTCTACTTTTGACTTACCGACAACCGCACGGCCAAGTTTGGAGAAAAAACTTTCCTTTGATTTCTCCAGCCCTTTGTCGAGCGATTCTTTTTTTTCTTTCGAGAAGAAACCGAATAGTGCCATTGTTCAGTCCGAGGTTAATATGTAGCAGCTTTTGGTTGACTTGCAGCGGGGCGACGGCCCGTTTACTGCTGCAATGTTCAACAAAAATACAATAAAAAAAGTCCCTTCGGGGGACTTTCATGTGCGTACAGGTTGATTAAGAACTAGCTTTTCAGCGCGTTCTGTACGTCGTCAACCGGAACCATTTCTTCCTTGAAGGTATAAGCGCCTGTCTTAGGCGACTTAACGGCCTTGATGATTTTAGCAAAAGCCTTACCGTTGTCCTTCGTCTTCAGGGTTGCAACTACTTTCTTTGCCATTGTTCGACTTGGTTAGATTGCAGTGGGAGTGGCTGGTAATCAGAATACTGGTTACAAACCACTTGCCACTATAACAACTTATTTAATTTCTTTGTGTAATGTTACCCGCTTCAAGAATGGGTTATATTTCTTACGCTCGATACGAGCCGGCGTATTTTTGCGGTTTTTCGTGGTAATATACCGTGAGATACCAGGTACACCGCTGTCTTTTTGCTCTGTGCATTCCAGAATTACCTGTACTCTATTGCCTTTCTTTGCCATTTCTGTACGTCATTTTCCCGATAGGAGCGCAAAGATAAGCAAAAAGCCATACTATCCCAAAAAGTTTTCAGAAAATGTCATGAGCGTAAGCGCCTTATAGCCAGCATGACTGCATCTGCGTATAACTTACGGAGTTAACTCGTCATTCTTGCGCCTGAGGCATTACCTTTGTCGGATTGAAAGCGTATGGCAACACAAACTACGATTGAATACGAATACGCGCCCGGTCACTTGTGGGCATCTGAACCGAATGCGTATGATGCCGCTCGGTTATCGGAAGGGCAGATGATTCTGAACATGGGTCCGCAACACCCGTCTACCCACGGCGTTTTGCGGCTCGAAGTCGTAACGGACGGCGAAATTATCGTTGATGCCGTTCCGCATATCGGCTATCTCCACCGCTGCTTTGAAGCACATGCCCAGTCGCTGCCATTTAACCAGACTATTCCTTTTGTCGACCGGCTGGATTATCTGGCTGCCATGAACGGGGAACATATCTGGGCCATGGGGGTCGAAAAAATGCTGGGTATTCAGGGGGATATTCCGCTGCGGATTGAGTATATCCGCGTGCTGATGGCCGAACTCAACCGGATTGGTTCTCATTTTATTGCCATCGGTACCTATGCGCTCGATATTGGTGCCTATACGCCGTTTCTGTGGCTGGTCCGCGACCGTGAGCACCTGCTCCGCATGCTCGAATGGGTAAGCGGTGCCCGCATGCTCTACAATTATATCTGGGTGGGTGGCCTGTTTTACGATCTGCCCGTAGGCTTTGAAGAACGTTGCCGCGAATTTGTAGCGTATCTCAAGCCCAAACTTAGAGAACTGGAGCAACTGGTGATCGAAAACGAGATTTTTGTCAAACGTACGGCCAACGTCGGGATTCTGCCGCTGCCGGTGGCGATCAACTACGGTTGTACGGGGCCGGTGCTGCGCGGGTCGGGCCTGCGGTATGACCTGCGCCGGGTAGACGGGTATTCGGTCTATCCGGAACTGGAGTTCGATATTCCCGTCGGTACCGGACAGGCGGGGACAGTAGGTGACTGCTGGGACCGTAACTACGTGCGGGTGCAGGAATGCCGGGAGTCGCTCCGGATTATCGAGCAATGCCTCGACCGGCTGACAACCGACCACAAACGGACCCGCGATTTTGACCCGCATGCTATTCTGCCGAAAAAGATCCGCCCGAAAGCGATGGATATTTACGTACGCGGGGAAAGCTCAAAAGGCGAACTGGGGTTCTTTTTCCGGACCGACGGGCGTTCGGATGTGCCGGTACGGTGTAAGTGCCGCGCCTGTTCATTCCACAACCTGTCGGTAATCAGCGAGATTTCGAAAGGAACGATGATTGCCGATCTGATTGCCATTCTCGGTTCACTGGATATCGTAATGGGCGAGATTGACCGGTAGCCCTGATAACGACTCAACCAAATACTATAAAACTGCATACATGTCTGATTTTTTTATCTATCTGGGTCTGGGCTTTGATCACATTACCGATCCGGGCGGCTACGACCATATCCTGTTTGTTATTGCGCTGTGTGCCATTTATACGCTGCGGCAATGGAAGCAGGTGCTTATTCTGGTAACTGCCTTTACCATCGGACACTCCATTACGCTGGCGCTGGCAACCCTGAAACTCATCAACTATAATACGAAGGTTATTGAACTGCTGATTCCGGTTACGATTCTGATCACGGCCGTGTCGAATTTCTTTTATCAGGATCGCCGCAGTCCGTTTGCCACCCGTACATCTCAACGCGATAGCTTACGTTATGCACTGGCGCTGCTTTTCGGGCTCATTCACGGGATGGGCTTTTCCAGCTACCTGCGGAGTCTACTGGGAACGGAAGCGGATATTGTTCAGCCACTGTTGGCCTTTAATATCGGTCTGGAACTCGGGCAACTGGTGATCGTAAGCATTGTTTTGGCCATTACCTACGTCGCTGTTGAGCGGTTACCGGTTAAAAAACACGACTGGCGGCTGATTATTTCGGGGATTGTTGCCGGTATGGCGATTTCGCTAATCCTGAATAATGAGCTGGTTGCCGGAACAAATTAAGGCAGTCTGGCCGGTACATGCCTTATGCCTGTTGCTCATAAAGGGGAAAATTCATCGTAAACACCGTGCCCTTGTCCTGATTAAACTGGTATTGGCCGGCCAGCTGCCTGACCTGTATGTCAATCAGCCGGAACCCGTAGGAGCTGGAAGAAAGCGGATTGCCCGTAAAGCCAGGGCCATTGTCACGGACGGTTACCTGCAGGGTATTGCCCTTTTCGTTAACATCTATAGCCAATGCCGGTGCCGGATGCCTGTCGAACGCATACTTGCAGGCATTGGTAATTACTTCAGTCAGGATGATGCCCAGTGGCAGGGTCTGGTCGGCAGATAGCCAGCCGGCATTGATCGCGTATACCGGTGACAATGGTCCGAAGCCATAGGTTGCCAGGATATGCCCGACTACTTCAGGGATGTATACTGATAAGTCAGCATCTACAGTGTGTTCGGGCTGAAGGTACAGCCGTTTGTGGAGTAGCTGAATGGATTGAATCCGGAGCTGGCTTTCAGACACGGCTTTCAGGGCAGTTTCGTCGGTAAGCCGGGCTGCCTGTAAGGTCAGCAGATTTGAAATGACCTGTAAATTATTGCGTACCCGATGGCTTTGTTCTTTCACCAGTGCGGCATTTTTCCGGCTGATTTTCCGGTTTTTGCGGTACAGGTGCCAGAATATGGCAACAAATACCAGCGCAACCGCTAATCCGCTGATCAAACTGGTTTTCAGGTTTTTTTCGGCTGCCAGCGCACGGTTCGTGGCTTCGAGTAACTCTTGCTGGCTTTTGATTTGTGCGTCTTTCTTTTCCGTCTCGTATACTATCCCTAACCGGGCAATGGCCGCTGTCCGGTCTTCTTTTAGCTTATTAAGCAGGTATTCATAGGCCAGTTTCTGGTAATAAAAGGCCTGTTGATAATCACCGGTCTGACGATAATAAACAACATAAGTGCTGTAAAGGAGCTGAAGCAGGGCAGGGGCATTGAACTGATACTGGTTATACTGTTTACGGGCATCATCCAGCAGAATTTTAGCCCGGCGGGTATTATTGATTCTGAGGTAACAATGAGCAAGAGCAGCCTGATTTGTGAGACCGGAGACCGTTTTCTTTAAGTACGGATACCGCTTCAACATGGTCTCATAATACTGGATAAATTGTGGGGTAGTCAGGTCCATCCTGATGAAAAAATCACTCTTGGCGGTATCTTTTTCGTTTATGATCCGAAGTTTCTGTTCCGCTAACCGGCGGTAATAGGTCGCACTGTCGCACGAAAGCCAGGGCCAGCGTACCAGAATATCCGGATTTGTAAAGTCGGTTTGATTCATGGTCTGGTAATCCCTGTAAACGCTGTCTTTGACCGGCGGCGGCGGACAGGCAGCGGCATGGATACCGGCCATCATCAGATAGGCCCTTTTCAGCGCACTGGTTGAGTCGGCAGTACGCACCTTCCGCGCCGTATTCATGGCTTTCAGAATATACTGCATGCTTTCTTCTGACATGGAACTGGACGAGTAGTGGCCGGATAGCTGAATATAAAGTTTGACCAGATCTTCGGATGGCCCCCGTTTCTCCCGAATGCGGAGTGCTTGCAGAAACCAGAACCGGGCAATCCGCTGCTCACCGGTACCCTGGTAAAATTTGGCCAGTAAATAGCAGGCTTCCCCGACCGCCTCCACATCTTTTTTTGTTTGGGCAGCCCGTAGTTCGCCAATACGCCAGTGTAGTCTTTCCAGGTCGCCTTTATCGGGTAAGTAGGCGTGGAGGGAGTCGGTAAGTGAGACAATTCCGGCAGATTGTGCCAGTAACTGGTTATAGGCGAAGAACAGAAAAAGGAATAGAAGTACAGGTAGCCGGAACATCGCGATGGGTGGTTAACGAACTGTCAAAGCTACCAGGCAATGCATGAATTGGCAAGCCTGTCTGCTTTAGAATAAAGGATATGCGGGCCGGTTCTGCCTGATGCTACAAGTTGACATACTGCACAAACAAACAATAGAACAGTATAAACGTAAACAACGTACGGTAACTTACCGCCCTACACCATATTTTCTTTAACTTCTTCGTAACTTTGTTGTGAGAAAAATTCATTAACTCACTAAAATGACGAAGAAAGTCTTCTGGCTTCTTGGGCTGACAGCTTTTTCGCTGTCACTACAGGCGCAGACCACCGCCCCCTCCACGTATAATGCCAATACGCGTTTTGAGCAGTTAGGCCCCGTTTTGCCGACGCCGAACACCTTCCGGACAGCTTCCGGTGCCCCCGGCCGCGATTACTTCCAGCAGCGCGCCGACTATGACATCAAGGCTGAACTGGATGATCAGAAACAGCACCTGTCGGCAACGGAAACCATTACGTTCTTCAACCGTTCGGGTGATGAACTGCGGTATCTGTGGATGCAGCTTGACCAAAACCTCTTTAAACCGAATTCGACGGGCAATATCACCCGCACCGGCAGTGTGAATGCCGAGCGGGGGATCTCGTTCGCCCAGGCAACGGCAAGCCAGACAGCGGCGCAGAAAGATTACGGCTATAAAATCACCGCCGTCCGCGACAAAGCGGGTAAGCCGCTGAAATTTACGATCAACGAAACCATGATGCGGATCGACCTGCCGACACCGGTAGCGCCGGGCCAGTCGGTTGTGTTCTCGGTTGACTGGAACTTTAATATCGTGGATGCCCGGTCAACGGGTGCCCGTTCGGGATATGAGTTTTTCCCGCAGGATGGTAACTACATCTACGAAATGGCGCAGTGGTTCCCGCGGATGTGTGCTTACGACGATGTGAGCGGCTGGCAGAACAAGCAGTTCCTGGGTCAGGGTGAGTTTACGCTGATCTTCGGAAATTATAAAGTAGCCATCACTGTACCGTCTGACCTCGTGGTCGGCGCGAGCGGTGAGTTGCAGAACGCCGCGCAGGTGCTTACAGCAGCGCAGCAGAAGCGTCTGGAACAAGCCAAAGGCAATGATAAGAACCCGACCCTAATTGTTACCCAGGAAGAAGCAACGGCCGCTGAGAAAAACAAGGCAACCGGCAAGAAGACCTGGATTTACAAAGCAGATAACGTCCGTGACTTTGCGTTTGCTGCCTCGCGGAAATTTATCTGGGACGCCATGTATCCGACGGTAGAAGGCAAGCGCGTATGGGCCATGTCGCTGTATCCGAAAGAAGCTAACCCGCTTTGGGGACAGTATTCAACGCGTCTGGTAGCGCATACGCTGAAATCGTACTCGGCCCGCACATTTGCCTATCCGTATCCGGTGGCGTATTCAGTGCACGGTCCGGTAGGGGGTATGGAATATCCGATGATGTCATTCAACGGTGCGCGTCCGGAAGCGGATGGTACCTATTCACAAGGCACGAAAAACTTTTTGATCTCGGTCGTTATCCACGAAGTGGGCCACAACTTCTTCCCGATGATTGTGAATTCCGACGAGCGGCAGTGGTCATGGATGGACGAAGGCCTGAATACCTTCCTGGAAGGCCTGGCTTGTCTGGAGTGGGATCCTGATTTCCCGGCTACCGGCATTTCGCCGCAAAGCATCGTGCCATACATGAAAACGGACGCCAAGGTGCAGGTGCCGATCATGAGCAGCTCCGATAATATCATGCAGTTTGGTCCGAATGCCTACACCAAGCCTGGTACCGGCCTCAACATTCTGCGCGAAACAGTGATGGGCCGCGAGCTGTTCGACTATGCTTTTAA
Source organism: Arsenicibacter sp. R0_47 (assembly GCF_057652235.1). NCBI lineage: Bacteria > Pseudomonadati > Bacteroidota > Cytophagia > Cytophagales > Spirosomataceae > Arsenicibacter > Arsenicibacter sp. R0_47. The sequence continues at coordinate 165,460 of NZ_JBYFCJ010000002.1, forward strand.
AGAATACTCACGCCGCTGGATGTTCAAGAGCCCGACACCGGCCGATTTCTTCCGCACCATGGAAGATGCTTCGGGTGTTGACCTTGACTGGTTCTGGAAAGGCTGGTTCTACGGCGTTGAACCGGTTGATCAGGATCTGGTAGAGGTGGAATGGTTCCAGACCAGCAGCCAGAATCCGGACGTAGTGAAAGCCGAAGCCCGTGCCGACGCCGAACGTCGTAACAAAACGATCAGCAAGCAGCGCGACGCCGCCGCCCGTAATGAGACAGTGGTGGCACAGGACTCGACCATGCGCGACTTCTACAACAGCTATGATCAGTATAAGGTAACAGACGCCGACCGCAAGAAGTATCAGGACTATCTGGCCACGCTGAGCGAGAGCGAGCGCAAACTGGCCGAAAGCCAGCAGAACTTCTACACACTGAAACTGAAGAACAAAGGCGGTCTGCCGATGCCGGTGATTATCCGGATGGAGTTCGAAGACGGCACCGACTCGGTGGCCCGTTTCCCGGCTGAAATCTGGCGTTTCAACGATGTACAGATCTCGAAAGTGATTTCGACAAACAAAAAAGTGAAGCAGTGGACGCTTGATCCGTTCATGGAAATCGCCGATATTGATACCGATAACAACTCATTCCCGCCGGTAGCGAAGCCGACGCGTCTCCAACTGTTCAAGCAGCAGCAGGGCCGTTTCGGTCCGCAGGGCCCGAACCCGATGCAGCAGCAGCGCCAGCAGAATGGCCAGGGTACACCGGCCCGGCAGGGTACCGGTCCAAGAGAATAAGCCTCGTAGTCAGGGACTGCCCGGATGCAGTCCCTGACTAGTTGCCAATAAATGCCCCTTTCTAATCTGATCCTGACTCCGCCGAATTACCTAATCAACACAATCTAACAATTACAACCCAACATGAAGAAACTCTTGTTAACCATCTGGGCTGGCTGTTTAGCGTGGGGCGTATATGCACAGCAGCCAAACCAGCCGAGCTACAACGCCAACAACCGCTTTGAGCAGTTGGGGCCGGTACTGCCAACGCCGAACACCTATCGGACGGCATCGGGGTCGCCTGGTAAAGATTATTACCAGAACCGGGCGGATTATGATATCAAGGTAGAACTGGATGATGCGAATCAGAAAATCATCGGTTCAGAGGTGGTAACCTACCACAACTATTCGCCGGATGTGCTGCCGTATATCTGGCTGCAGCTGGATCAGAACCTGTTTGCCAAAGGATCAACCGCCAGCCTGACCCGTACGGGCAGCGTGCCGCAGAACGGTATGTCGTTCTCGCAGCTGCAAAACCTGAACTCGGTCCGGGAACGGAGCCAGCAGGGAGCCAGTGACAAATACGGCTACAACATCACGGCCGTAAAAGACATTACCGGTAAGCCGCTGAAATATACGATCAACCAGACCATGATGCGGATCGAACTGCCGGCACCACTGGCGGCAGGTCAGAAAGTATCGTTCAGCATCGACTGGAATTATTTTGTTACAGAGTATTACGGCCGGAGCGGATACGATTACTTCGCGAAAGACGGTAACTACAACTACTTTATTGCCCACTGGTTCCCGCGTTTGTGTGCTTACAACGACGTAAACGGCTGGCAGAACAAGCAGTTCCTGGGTCAGGGTGAGTTTACGCTGATCTTCGGGAATTACAAGGTAGCCATTACGGCACCAAACGACCACGTAGTGGCAGCAACCGGTGAGTGCCAGAACTACAAACAGGTACTGAATGCCACGCAGCTGAGCCGTCTGCAGAAAGCGTCTACGTCAAAAGACCCGGTCGTGATTGTGACGCAGGCCGAAGCCGAAGCTGCTGAAAAAGGCAAGCCAACCGGTAAAAAGACCTGGATTTACAAAGCGGATAATGTCCGTGACTTTGCCTTTGCGTCGTCGCGGAAATTTATCTGGGATGCCATGCAGACAGATGTATACGGGAACGGCCGTAAAATCTGGAGTATGTCGTACTATCCGAAAGAAGGTAACCCGCTTTGGGAGAAATACTCAACCCGCGTTGTTGAGCACACGCTGCGGTCATACGGCAAGCGCACGATTGAATACCCGTATCCGGTAGCAATTTCCTGCCACGCCACATCCGGTGGTATGGAATATCCGATGATTTCCTTCAACGGTGGCCGTCCGGAGCCGGATGGTACGTATTCGGAGCAGACGAAATACGGTATGATCGGGGTAATTATCCACGAAGTGGGCCATAACTTCTTCCCGATGATCGTGAACTCTGACGAACGCCAGTGGACATGGATGGACGAAGGCCTCAACACCTTCTGCCAGTACCTGGCCGAAAAAGAGTGGGACTACAACTATCCGGCCCGTCGTGGTGAGCCACGCGACATTGTTGATTACATGAAGTCGGACAAAGGAGTGTTGTCGCCGATCATGACGTCATCGGATAACGTTATCAGCCTCGGGCCGAATGCGTATGCAAAACCGGCAACAGCGCTGAACATTCTGCGCGAAACGGTGATGGGCCGCGAACTGTTCGACTATGCCTTTAAGGAATATGCCCGCCGCTGGGCGTTTAAGAGCCCTGAACCGGCCGACTTCTTCCGGACACTGGAAGACGCCTCGGGTGTTGACCTTGACTGGTTCTGGAAAGGCTGGTTCTACGGCGTTGAACCGGTTGATCAGGATCTGGTAGAGGTAGAATGGTTCCAGACCGGCAGTCAGGATCCGGAAGTGGTGAAAGCTGAAGCCCGTGCCGAAGCTGAGCGCCGCAACAAAACCATCAGCAAGCAGCGCGATGCCGCCGCCCGTAATGAGACAGTGGTGGCACAGGACTCGACCATGCGCGACTTCTACAACAGCTACGATCAGTACAAGGTAACAGACGCCGACCGCAAGAAGTATCAGGACTATCTGGCTACGCTGAGCGAGAGCGAGCGCAAACTGGCTGAAAGTAAGCAGAACTTTTACACGCTGAAACTGAAGAATAAAGGCGGTCTGCCGATGCCGGTGATCATCCGGATGGAGTTCGAAGACGGCACCGACTCGGTGGCCCGTTTCCCGGCCGAAATCTGGCGTTTCAACGATGCACAGGTATCGAAAGTGATTTCGACAAACAAAAAAGTGAAGCAGTGGACGCTCGATCCGTTCCAGGAGATTGCCGACATTGACGACGAAAATAACTCGTTCCCGCCGGTAGCGAAGCCGACGCGTCTGCAGCTGTTCAAGCAGCAGCAGGGTCGTTTCGGTCCGCAGGGCCCGAACCCGATGCAGCAGCAGCGCCAGCAGAACGGTCAGGGACCAACACCTGCGCGGCAGGGCAGCGGTCGTAACGAACGCGAGTAGCCTTACCTGCGGGGGAAAATTGAGCTGAACTGCTCATGGATGAGCGCCAGATACTTACCGTATCCGGCGCTCATTTTTTTGTAACCTGCCATAGAAAAGTATTCACAGGTAATGCGTATATTTAGTGCTATTTTCACCTATATATATGCGAAACACATTGCCTTTATTTGGTCTGTTGGGTGGTTTATGCATCACTACGTCTGTCGCATTCGCTCAGCAGCCAGGTACTCCATCGTCAACAACTGCCTCACCGGCCGCTTCGGCAACGGCCACCGCAGGCGCTGCTAAAAAAGAAAGCAGCGGCCCTAAACCCTACAAAGATGTAATTCCGGCTACAGCCCAAACCAGCCGGGGTGCGTTCATTACGCACAAAGTCGATGAAAAGTATTTTTTTGAAATTCCGGACTCGCTGATCGGCCGTGAATTTATGGCCATCACCCGGATCGCAAAGGCACCGACCGGAGCCGGTTATGGCGGCGAACTGGCTAATCGTCAGGTGCTGCGCTGGGAGCGTGGTCCCGAGAAAAAGCTGTTTCTGCGCGTGGTCAGCTACCAGAACGTAGGTGCCGATACGCTGCAGCCGATCTATCAGGCTGTTAAGAATTCAAACGTAGAGCCGATTGCGGCGGCGTTTGATCTGAAGTCGATCCGGAAAGATACGTCGGTAGTTATTGAGGTGACGGACTTCTTCAAGTCAGAAAATCAGGTAGTATCGCTTGATCCGCAGACAAAGACCCGCTACCGTCTGATGGCACCGGCAACCGACCGTTCGTTTATTCAGCGGATTCGTTCCTATCCGATCAATACAGAGATTCGGGTGGTGAAAACGTTTAATGCCAGTACCGCGCCGGCGATGCCCGGACCTTCGCCAAGCACGCAGCTCCCGGCTGCGTCGGTGGCCGGTGCCGTAACGATGGAGATTAACACGTCGATGATTCTGTTGCCGAAAAAGCCGATGCGTAAGCGGTATTTTGATAGCCGCGTGGGTTTCTTTGCCAACGGCTATACGGTCTATGACGATGCCTCGCAGCGGACCGAGCAGGAGACTTTCGCCGTTCGCTGGCGGCTGGAGCCTAAATCGGCGGCAGATGCCGATCGCCAGAAGCGCGGCCAGCTGATTGAGCCGGCAAAACCAATTGTGTACTATATCGATCCCGCAACGCCGGTAAAATGGCGGAATGCCCTGAAACAGGGTGTTAACGACTGGCAGGTAGCTTTTGAAAAAGCAGGCTGGAAAAATGCCATCATGGCGAAAGACTGGGATGATAAGGACACGACCATGAGCCTGGAAGATGCCCGCTATTCGGTAATTCGTTATTTCGCGTCGGACATCGAAAATGCCTATGGCCCGAACGTACATGACCCGCGCACGGGTGAGATTCTGGAAAGCCACATCGGCTGGTACCACAACGTAATGAACCTCCTGCGGAAATGGTACATGGTACAGGGAGCTGCCGTTGATGCCCGTGCCCGCAAACCTAAATTCGATGATGAGCTGATGGCACAGCTGGTGCGGTTTGTATCGTCGCACGAAGTTGGTCACACGCTTGGCCTGCGCCACAATTTTGGTTCGAGCCACGCCACGCCGGTTGAAAAACTGCGCGATAAAGCCTATATCAAGCAATTCGGTCATACACCGTCGATCATGGACTACGCCCGTTTCAACTACGTAGCGCAGCCGGAAGATGGTATTACGGACCTGTTCCCGCGCATCGGTACCTACGATGTCTGGGCCATTGAATGGGGTTACAAGCCGGTGTATGAGACAAAAACGCCGGAAGAAGACAAGGTAGTGCTGAACAAGTGGGTGAAAAGCCACGAGAACGACGCGAAATACTGGTTTGGTACCGAAATTAACCCGATGGACCCACGCTCACAAAGCGAAGACCTTGGTGATAACGCCATGCTGGCCAGCGAGTACGGGATTAAAAACCTGAAGCGTATTCTGCCGAACCTGCCGCAGTGGACACGCGAAGATGCCGAAGATTTTGACAAGCTACAGGAAATGTACGGCGAAATCAGCGGTCAGTTCCGCCGGTATATGGGCCACGTGACGAAATACGTGGGTGGTATTTACGAAACGCCGAAAACATTTGACCAGACCGGTGTGGTCTACGAACCAACGCCGAAGAATTTGCAGAAGGATGCGATGGCGTTCCTGAACAAGCAGTTGTTTGAGACACCAACGTGGTTGCTGGACGCCAAAATCATGCCGCTGGTGCGTCCGGATCAGGGCGTTGATTTCATCCGGACGTTGCAGGAAGGTACACTGAACTCGCTGTTTGATGTAGGTCGCCTGAGCCGCCTGATTGAAAACAGCAGCCGCGCCGAGTCGTATGGTCTGGACGAGTTCTTTACCGACGTGCAGAGTGGTATCTGGAGCGAACTGCCGGCGAAAAAGGCAATCGACACCTACCGCCGGAACCTGCAGAAAGCCTATGCCGAGAAGCTGATCGGGATGTTGACCAACCCACCGGCAGCGGTCCGGCCGTCGAGTTTCTCGGGTCCTGGTTTCCGTTTTAACTCCGGCCCTTATACCGACGTGCAGAAGTCAGATATTATGTCGGTGACGCGTGCATACCTTGTGCAGCTGCAAAGCGACATCCGTACCGCCTTACCGGCGCAGACGGACAAGATGAGCCGCTACCACCTCGAAGACGTGCTGGTGCGCATCAACCGCGCGCTGGATCCGACACGTTCGGTACCGGAAATCGCTGAGCGCAAGTAATACCGTAGAGCCGCAAGATCTTGCGGCTCTTTTTTCATTGATCAGGTAATGTAGAGACGCAAAATTTTGCGTCTCTTTTTTGCAGGTTTATAAATCTATGTCTTTGATCATGCAGTGCTGAGACGCAAAATATTGCGTCTCTACGAATACGCTGACCTGAAAATAGCCCGGGAAAATCTTTACCCTTTTTTCATTTTTCGGGACCAGCGGTTAGTTTTGCAATCCATTTGATCGGGATGTAGCACAGCCAGGTAGTGTACTTGTATGGGGTGCAAGGGGTCGTGGGTTCGAATCCCGCCATCCCGACATTAATCGTAGAGACGCAATATTTTGCGTCTCTTTTTTTATGGATTGCGTTACCTGGCATAGCTTTCAGCCTCTTCGCTGCCTGTTACTGACTATCAATTCCCCAGTTGTAGTTTAGTGCCTGCTTCATGTATCAGTCTGCCATCCGGATCATAGCTGAGAATCAAGCCTGAGGCCGTAAATCCGGCGGGGATGGTAACCGTATGCCTGAGGCGTACACGCTCTCCCGGCTGCGGCACTCTGCTGAGAGACCAGACTGACGGGTCATTCCAGTTTCCGTTTTTGAGAGTATACATCTCCAGTATTCCCTGAAACTCTACAGCTCCCATGTCAATACGGCCTACAAATCGCGGATTACCTGCCAGATCGGTCATGCCAACCGTTGCGGATGAGGTGGCTGGATCGCCTGCATTGATAGCTGGTGAGTTAGGAGCCAGGACCACGCTGGTAGTTGAAGCGAAGGGAGAAACAGTGATGTTGGTGAGGTTTCCGGGGCCGGAGAGGTCTAAACCAGCAATGTTGGATACGGCGGTGGGCTCAAAGAGAGAGTATGTGGCAATGACTTTGGCAAACGAGTTTTTTATATCATTGCTACCATTATTGTTAAATAGTATGCAGTTAGTTAAAGAGGTTATGCAGTCTCCAATTACATCTACACTATTATCCATTACACTACCTGTAGGCGCGAAATTATTTTGAAATGAACAACTCAAAAAGGCTGGTTTGCATAGCCCTGTTGCAGCTGCATTAAATAGGCTACCACCAAAATATAAAGCAGTGTTATTCAGAAATCCGCAGTTTATTGCCTGAAGGTTACAGGTGCCAATATTAACCATAGCACCTCCGTAAGATGCTTTATTATTCGAAAAAGTACAATTGTATAAAATTGGACTGGAAAGACTGTTATACATTGCCCCGCCAAAAAAGGCTTGGTTATTATTAAAAAGACAATTCATGAATTTAGGGTTACAGGGAGATGAATTATTACCGGCGTTATACACCCCTCCGCCACGGGAATTGCCGAATACTGTTGATGTTGTTTGCTCAGTGTATCCTCCCGTGATGACAAATCCATCTAGGATTGCTGTTGTCGTCAATCCCGCTGGATTACTGATTACATGATAACTGTTATCCGTTGTACTGTTAGGATCACCGATCTCCCCACTCAGCGTACTGCTGCTGGGCTGGCCGTCTACAGGGTTAATGGCCGGCCGCTGGCTGAGCGTGGTTTCGTTGCCCGTAAAACCACCGTAAATCGCTACGTCATTTTTCATCGAAAAGCTGATCGAACGATTGGCATTCGCATTGCCGCCGGGCTTGTAGGTGCCGCCCGCAACCCAGACCTGATCGCCCGCCTGACTGGCATTGATTGCCCCTTGCAGGTCAGTGGTTGATGCGGCCCAGCTAACAGCAGTGGCCGGATTGGTGTTTTTGCCGACTGGCGTTACGTAGCGGATGGTTTGGGCAAAGGCGAAGGTGTTGACCAGCAACAAAAGGCTAAGGATGTGTAAACGTGTAGATAACATGAATGAATCGTGTAATGAAAAATAAACGCTAAAATTATGTATTATATAAGACGGCAAAAAACGCTGCCTGGCACAACTTCTCCGCCCCTTCGGTAAAACTTCCACCCATCCGCCTTATAGACGTGAACGGAATGGCATTCCGTTCTACATAGCTGACCGCAAAAACGATCTATGAAAAACAACTGGTTACTGGTTTTGGGCGGCCTGCTGTGGGCCCTGGCAGGGCAGGCGCAGGTACGGCCGCTGCGGACCAATGTCCCGCTCGATTCGATTGTGCTGAGCGATCCGGCTATCCTGGCCGACCGGCCGACCAATACCTACTACATGACCGGCACCGGTGGCTTGCTCTGGAAAAGTAAAAACCTCAGGCTCTGGGATGGTCCTTACAAGGTGACCCAAACCGATCCGGCCTCGTGGATGGGCCCGAATCCGATGATCTGGGCGGCCGAACTCCATGCCTACAAAAACAAGTATTATTACTTCGCCACGTTTACCAACCGCGCCGTAAAAATCGACACCGTTAAGGGGCGGGAGATCGAACGGCGGGCCAGCCATGTCCTCGTCAGCGATAAACCCGACGGGCCGTATGTGCCGATGCAGGATGCCACGTACCTGCCCGCGGATATGCCGACGCTGGACGGCACGTTCTGGGTCGACAAGGACGGAAAACCGTATATGGTCTATTGCTACGAATGGCTACAGAACCTGAACGGCACCATTGAAAAAATTGAGCTGAAACCTGACCTGAGCGGCGCTGTCGGCAAAGGCAAGGTCCTGTTCCGGGCCAGCGACTCGCCGTGGAGCCGCGAGAAAGACGAGGCGGGCAAGGACAAACCCAACAAGGTGACTGACGGCCCGTATCTGTTCAACACCGGCACCGGCCGGCTGGGCATGATCTGGACCAGCTGGATTCATGATGTCTATACGCAGGGCGTTGTCTACTCAGCCAGCGGGACACTGGACGGCCCCTGGCTACAGGACCCAAACCCGATTACACCCCCGAATTTCGGGCATGGCATGCTGTTCAGCACCTTTGGCGGCAAGTTGCTGATGTCGGTACACAGCCATAAAAGCGTCAACGGCCGGACGGTCCGGGTGCCGCACCTGTTCGAGGCCGATCTCTCCGGCGACAAACTGGTGATCGGTAAACTGTATGTGCCAGAGTGAAATGGCTAAAACAGAAGTCCTGTATATACGCTGAAATCATGAATCCGGTTACTGCCCGAATTGGTTAAACGAAAATAGCGCATCCCGAAACTAAACTGACGGGAGCGCTTTCCTGTGCCTGGCTTTGCCGTAAGTCTGGGTTGTATACCGATGCCAATCGGCAGACTGATTGCCAGATTAGACACGATCGGAAACATATCCGGACTCAGTGAAAACGTTGTTGTAAAATTTGGTTGAAGTCCTATTTCTGCGAAAGGAATATACGTATGTTTTCCGGACCTGGTCAACGCATATTGCAGCAAAAAGGGAACACTTAAATAACTATGGCTATACCGGGAGCTATAGGCGTGATGCAGATACAGGACTTCTGCCTGTGCCGTAATACGGCTGGTTGACAGGTGATTGGCTTTCAGCTGTAGAAAGCCACCAAGACCACCCATGTAGCCATTCGTAAAACGGATACCATTGTAGGCATTATATTCACATTGGCTATAACCGCCAATAACCTTTACGCCAAACCGGACAATGGGTTTACCTGACTGGATGGTATAGGTGGTGGAAGGATCTACGCACTCGTTGTATTCTGCCACAACCGGCGATAGCGAACCGGCGTTGTATTGTGCCCTGGCAATCAGTCCGGCAGCTATCGGGCAATCCTGCGTCACGAACGTCAGCTGATTCCGGAACCAGAGAACGTCGGTCTGCTGGCCGTTGATAGTCCTGGTGACGTTGCTGATGAGGGTCATCAGCGTATCTGTTTTATTGGAACGGACATAAAACAGGCTTTCGTCCGTAAGCAGTGACAAAGGCCCTTCATTAAGCAGTAACAGAAACGTAGCTTTTCCGGAAGAAAAGGTATGGCTGCGAAATCTCCGGTTTTCGATGGTAAATCCCTGTAATTGCGTTGGTGCGTAGTGGGTAATATCACCGTTTCGGGCAAAAACACATTCGCGTAATAATGCCTGAGTGGATGTTTTCAGCACCATGCCGCGGATAGTATCTCCGGTTTGCCGTATGATACTGCCCGGTACATAAATCTGAGCCTGACAAACGAATGAACTAAGGGTAATGATCCCGGCAAGCAGGATGAGCCGAAATGCAGGCGTTTTCATGAAATGGAGGGATAAGTTGCTTTATTAAGTTTCGTAGTAACAAATAAAAGTAAGGATTGCCACATAACAAAACGTTGGTTTGCTTACCCCTTTATTCCCTCCGTCTGATAATACCGGTGCCGGTATAAAAGCGTGTAGCCGCCTACGAGTGCCAGCGTTCCGATTTCGGCCAGGGAGCGGGAGAGCCAGACACCGGACAGGCCGAGCTGCCCGGGCAATACCAGCAGACACAGACTGATCAGGACAATGCCTTTCAGCAGGTTGATAAGGGTGGACACCGTTGAGTGGCCGGTACTCTGGAGGTAAGCCGCCAGCAGGTAATTGGGCCCCGCGGCCAGAAACAACAGAAAATACAGCGAGATGGCCTGCGTGGCTACGTCACGGAAGGACGTTGTCTGGTCGCCGGAGAAAAGCCTGATGAACAGGTCTGGTATCAAAAAGCCGGCCAGGGTAATGACAACACCAAGTACGACCGTGAAGCTGATGGCAAACCGCAGTGTTTCCAGTACCCGTGCCGGTTGTTTGGCGCCGAGGTTGAACGACATGATTGGCATACTGGCGATCATGGCCGCGGTAAACAACCGGATCAGAATAAAGCTCAGGTAGTTGACCAGCCCGAATGCCGACACGGCCAGCGGACCATAGCCGACGAGGGTACGGTTAATCAGCAGGAGACCCGTCGAAAAGGCAAGTTCGGAGGCAAACGACGGGATGCCGATGCGAAGGAGTTCCTTCCATCCGGCGAACCGGAGCGTAAACCGGAAGCCGGTAAGGCTGTAACGGGTTTTACCGCGCAGCATGTAGCCAAAGAGATAAGCCGGGCCCGAAAACAGGGCGATACCCGTTGCAATGGCCGCGCCTTTTACACCCATGTGCAGGCCGACAATCAGGACCAGATCAAGCACGATATTGACGGCTACGGCCAGCAGTGATGCGTTCCGCGATACAGTCGGGGCATTGTCGGCCCGCACGAAGTTTCCCCAGATCATGCCCAGAAAGAAAAACGGCAGGCTCAGCAGTTGCCAGAAGGTATAGTCGGCGGTATTCTGAACCAGTCGTGGGTTGGCATCGCCAGCCAGAAAACGGGCTAACGGCTGGTGTATAAACGGGGCAGAGGCGGCAATGATCCCGCCGGTCAGCAGCACAAGCGTGGTGGCAAACTGAAATATTATTTGCGCTTTGGCGGTGTCGCCCGCGCCGAAGCTTTTGCCGGTCAGCACGCCGCCGCCGATCATGACCGGCAAGGCCAGCGAGACAAATACGATCAGCACCGGTCCGTAGAGCCCGACGGCGGCCAGCCCTTCTTTGCCGACCTGCTGGCCCAGGATGATGCCGTTGATGACCTGATGCACCGTGGACGATAAAATACTGATCAGTGCAGGACCGTAATACTGGAAAAATAAGGACTTGATCGGGGCGTCACCCAATTGATTCGGAGCCGGCATGTGTAAGGGTGTTTAGCGAAAAGGGGTGCAAAAGTAGACTGAATATCTGAAACTTACAATAAAGAACCGGAATACGTGTTTATGTATATTACTTAGCCGGGAAAATGCCTACCTTCCTTGCCTGAACACAACCTCTTCCCTCAACACGTTATGTTTCTGCATTATACCAGAATCGTTTTCCGGACTATCATCCGGCATAAAAGTTATACCGGTATTGTCGTCAGCGGGCTGGCTATTGCCATGACGGCTTATCTGCTCATCAGCGGTTATGTCGACGGGCAACGGAGCTTCGACCGGATGCACGCGGACGGCGACCGGATTTACCGGGTCGAAACGCTGTTCCGGAAAAACGGCGAGATCATTGAAAACTGGCCGACCAGTACCAACGGGATGGCACCCGCGATCAAAACAGCTTTCCCCGAAACCGAAGCCTATACCCGTATCAACTGGCGTGGGTCGGCGCGGGTGGTGCGGTATGAAGACGTGAAATTCCGCGAAGAGCACGTCTGCTTTGCCGACTCAAACTTCTTCACGTTTTTCGGATATCCGGTGCTGAAAGGCGACCGGAACACCTTCCTGAAAGCGCCGAATACCGTCGTTATTTCCGAAGCAGCGGCGCAGCGTTATTTCAAAGGTGCCGATCCGATGGGCAAAATGATGCATATCACCGCCGGCAGCCGGCAACTGGATTGCGAAGTGACCGGCGTGTTTGCCGATCTGCCCGCCAATTCGACGATGCAGTTTGACATGCTGATGTCGTGGACGACCTCCAATAAGCAGGTCTGGGACTTCTGGTATCAGCACGAAAGCTACACCTTTGTCCGCCTGCATCCATCGGCCGATCCGCACAAAATCGAAGCGCAGTTTCCGGCACTGGCCGAAAAATATAAAACTGCCGAAACCATGCGCGACCATGAGTGGGGCGTTGAACTGGTGCCGCTACACGATATTCACCTGAATCCGGCCAAACCAAACGAAGTGGAAGTGAAGGGTAACCGGCAGGCTGTTACCTGGTTGTCGGCCATGGCGCTGGTGATTCTGCTGATGGGCTGGTTCAACTACATCAATCTGTCGACGGCTCGGGCCATGGACCGTACGCGCGAGATCGGTGTACGCAAAGCGGTCGGAGCCGAAAAAGGGTACCTGCTCATTCAGTTTCTTACTGAGTCGCTGGTGCTCAACGCCTTTGCCCTGGTGATTGCGTTGGCCGTTGCAGCGATTGCCAGCTATGCCTTACCGGCCTATCTGGACATCTCCCTGCCGCTCATCGACTGGACCAATCCGATGCGTTGGCTGACGATGCTGGCCATGCTTCTGATCGGGGTGCTGGTATCGGGACTGTATCCGGCACTGGTGTTAGCCAACGTAAAGCCTGTTCTGGCACTTAAAGGCCGCTACCGCTTCTCAGCAACGGGTGGCTATCTGCGGCAAGGCCTGGTGGTGCTGCAATTCAGTGCGTCGATGATTCTGCTGGTCGGTACGGTGGTTGCCTATCGCCAGCTTTCGTTTATGACCAGCCAGCAACTGGGCGTTAACACCGATCAGATTCTGGTACTGCATGCGCCGGTGAGTACGACGGGAAGCGCTGAAAAGCTGGAAAGCTTCCGGAACGAAGTAAAGCGGCTGGCGGGTGTTGAAGCCGTGACGGGGTCCGGCTCGGTACCAGGTCTCGAAGTAGGGCAGATGCTGGCTAACCGTCGTTTCGGGGCCAATGCCAGTACCAGCCGGTTGTATGAATCGCTGACGGCCGATTATGAGTTTATCCCGCTCTTCGGGCTGCAGCTTGTGGCCGGCCGGAATTTTGACCGGGGCCGTGCGTCCGATGTATACGGACTGGTGCTGAACGAAGCAGCTGTTGCGCAGTTCGGTTTCAATTCCCCGCAGGAGGCCATCGGGCAGCGGATTGCGCTGGAAGTGACCACCGACCGGCCGAACGAAATCATCGGTGTTGTCAAAAATTACCACCAGCAGGGGCTGCAACGGTCGTTTACCCCCATCATTATGCTGATGGACCCCGATTATAAGTGGTTGCCAACGGATTTCTATTCGGTGAAGGTATCGACAAAAGACGCAGACCGCGTTTTAAAAGGTGTGCAGGCAAACTGGGCGGCCTTCTTCCCGGAATCGCCGATGAATTACTTTTTTCTGGACGAATTCTTTAATAACCAATACAAGCAGGACCAGCAGTTTGGCCGCAGTTTTATGCTGTTTGCGTCGCTGGCCATTCTGATTGCCTGCCTCGGTCTGTTCGGCCTGACATCGTACAGCACGGCCCGCCGGACCAAGGAAATCGGCGTGCGGAAATCGTTGGGTGCGTCGGTCAACAGCATTCTGGCAATGCTGGCGTGGGATACGCTTCGGCTGGTACTGATCGCAAGCGTGCTGGCCGTGCCGCTATCATGGTACCTGGTCAGTAAGTGGCTGGAAACCTATGCCTTCCGGATCGACCTCGATGTGCTGGTCTGGTTTATTCCGGTACTGGTATTGGGAGGCATTGCGCTGCTGACGATTGGCTATCAGACCACTAAAGCCGCGCTGGCTAATCCGGTGAAGGCGTTGAAATCGGAATAAAGGTTCTGATCAAACAGAACAAAGGCAGGAAAGAGCATGCTATTGGCGCTCCTTCCTGCCTTTGTTCGTTCATACACTCGTTACTATTCTGTCCGTATCGCCTGAATCGGGTTAGCCGTGGCAATCCGGTAGACTTGCGAGCCAATGGTAATGATGGCCAGCAGCAGCATGATGCCTAAGGTACTCACAAACGTCCAGGGGCCAACGGCGATGTGATAGGCATATACACTGTCTAACAATCCCTTCAGGGCATAAAAGGCAAGGGGCAAAAACAAAACGCCCGATACGGTAATCAGGATCAGAAACTCACGGTTGATGAGGTTGGCAATGCTGAGCGAGGACGCACCCAATACTTTCCGGATACCGATCTCCTTTGTTTTTTTCGAAATGTTCAGAGAAACCAGCGCAAACAATCCCATCGCTGAAATCATGAGCGTCAGAACAGCCACATAGGTAAAGACATCTTTAATCCGGCGCGACTCATCGTAGCTCGGGGAATAAACATCATCCTGCTGTGAAATCCGGAATGGTGTGTCGGGCATTGCCTTGTGCCAGACCGTTTTGAGCCGGGCAGAAAGCCGTGAAATATCGTCGGTATTTACTTTCATAGTGAGCACCCGGTTGGCGTCAGGCTGGTTCATACGCAATACGCAGGGGGCGATTTTCTGGAAAAAGAACTGATAGTTAAAGTCTTCCAGAACGCCTGCAATCCGGCATACCTTATCTTCCAGCCGTACCTGCCGGCCCACTGCCGAAGTCCAGCCCATCGCCTTCACCAGTGACTGGTTGACGAGGATAGCCTGTTCAGCGTCGGTGGCCGAGTTATCCAGAAAGTTACGCCCCTGACTCAGGCGCAGGCCCAGTGTGCGGACATATTCAGGACTCACGTGAATAATCTCGGTCGTTGATTTGTTAGCTCCTTCTTCGAGCGTTGCAATGTGATCGCCGGCATGGCCAATCTGGTCCTGCGAACCGGCTACGGCAGTGACTTCGGGCTGTTGCAGGGCGGCATCGCGCAGTAACTGATAACTCTTTTCGGAATCGGCGCGGAGAACGACTAGTTGGGATGGTGTGTAGCCTACATCCATGCGCCGCAGGAACTGCGCGTTCTGCGTTGTCAGTATAGCCGATGAAACGGTAAACATCGAGAGGCCGAACTGAACAATCAGTAACGTGCGGACCAGGCCTGTCACGCTGCTGATGCGCTGTTTACCCTTCAATACCGTAACGGGGTTAAACCCGCTGATGTAGAGCGACGGATACAGGCCCGATAACAGGCTTACTCCGGTTATCAATGCCAGAAAAACGCCGACAAGCGGCAGGTTATCCCATACATCAAACCGCAGCTGATAAAAGTCAATAAGCCGGCTGAAGGTTGGTAGAAACACCGTTTCGGTCAGCAGAATACCGAGACCTAACGCCAGAATGCCCATAACCATATTTTCGCCGATGAACTGCCGGATGAGCTGGTTACGGGTGCTGCCCAGTACTTTCCGTACCCCGATTTCCTTAAACCGGCTGGTTGATGTGGCTATGGTATAATTCATGAAATTGAAACAGGCCATGAACAGAACCAGCCCTGCGAGAATACCCAGCATGATGAGACCGGTAGGAGAGGTACCACCCGAAAACGAGTGGCGGGTCATGTGTGCATTCAGGCCGATTTGTGTGAGGTTATCCAGAAAAAACGAGTTAACCGGCGCCTGGCTGTTGATACTGTTATAGGTTCGTACGTAGCGGTTAAGCGCCGCCGTAACCCGCCCTGCCGATTCCGGTTTGTCGAGTTGGATGAAGGTTGCCTGAACGGGACGTTTCCAGTCTCCGGCAGTCCAGCCGAGTTGGTTACCAACGCCGTAGTTGACCAGCATGTTAAACGTTAAACTGGCTGTGTTCGGAAACGGAGCGGCTACACCCGCAACGGTAAAATCGCGTCGGGTTCGCCCGTCAAATACTACCGTAATGGATTTACCGATTGGATTCTCGCTGCCGAAGTATTTTCGTGCCATAGATTCTGACAGGATAATGTCCGACGGATTGGCGAGCGCATGAGGATTTCCGGCCTGTAACGGAAAGCTGAACATGCTTAAAAATGCCGGATCGGCCAGGTGGATGTATTCGTTGAAGACATTGCTGCCGTATTTCACGACGACACTTTGACCCTGATACCTCGCCATGTTGGTTACTTCGGTGAGGTCTTTTTGAAGCACAGGCCCGATGGCATCGGGTGAGGTTGCCCAGCGTTCCGGTTCGCCGTTAGTCGTTCGCATATGATGCACCATAAAAATCCTGTCGGCATTGGTATGAAATGCGTCCTGATTGTACTGATGCTGGATAAGCAGGTAAACAACAAGGCAACAGGCAATACCCATTGCAATGCCCAGGAGATTAAAACCGGCAAACAGCTTTTGTTTCAGTAGATTACGGATGGCAACGCGGAGGAAATTCAGTAGCATGGCATTAACGGCTTGATAGTCAACAGTATATTTACCTCAAAAAACCTGCCGGAAATGCTATGTGTCTGATTTGTAAAATGTTGAGTATAGTATAGTACGTCGGGTTGTCCACTAGCGGACAACCCGACGTACTGATGCGGACAACGCATATTCAGGCTTTTAGAGTCCCTGGCCTAACTAAACCAGGCCAGTATTGGTGGTCCCCAGTAGATTTTGGTAAAGTAGTAGGTGCCGAGCGCGATGAAAAATGTCGCGAACAGCAAGGCTGCCGATGCTCCCAGCCGGATGAAGGCTGACGTGCCGGGCTTCCGGCCTCTGACCATTAGTTCAACCACGAGCAGGTTAGGGAGGTAAAAGAAGAAGGCCATAAACTGGTCAAACGGACCGGTAAAGGTTTGGTTATGGCCGGCAGCATCGGTCAGCATCACCCAGAAGCCGTAATCCATCCGGTAGAGCCACGAGCCGATCGCCAGCGCATACAGACGCAGAGCCCAGATCCGGTGCGTTTCCAGACGGCCTGCCCGGGCATGGCGCAGGGTTTCGACGGCTGCAATACCCATCAGAATACCATACAGACCAAACCCGATGTTCATGACGGTGCCGCCGATAGTTCCTTGCAGGAAGATAAATACCAGACCGCCGATGGCCGCCGAAAAGCACGCCAGTACATAAAACCGCCCGATCCACCGGTGCAGCGCCGGGTACCGGAGCCGTACGCTGTCCAGTAGCTGAATACTGCCCAGAATCAGGATAATGCCGCCCGCTGCGAAATGCAATCCCATACTGCCGGTCGATGCCGGCTGGCCCTGTGTGTATAAGCCGGGAAGTACGCCGTTCCAGCGCTGCATGGCATTCTGCACCAGCGCCGTAGCATAGAAAGCAAGAATATACAGGCCAAATAAGGCCGAACTCACCCAGACGCTGGTGCCGAGGATGGTGGTTGACCACTGTAAAAGCCGGGCGCTCCAGACAGAAAGCGGGGATTGTTGTTGTGTTACGGGCGAAGAATTACTGATCATGTACGGTTTTCGGGCTTTAAATCGATGGCTTCTCCCTTCACCTTTAGGTTTGACATTCCGATCCTGAGGGGAAACGCTGCTAAATGTCCCCTGCCGGAGCGGCCAGAGGGAGGAATACTTGTTTAAAAAAAGTCTCAGGCTTAACTGATACTCAAAGATGTAAAACTTCTCTGACTATTAGTAACTTTTATTTGCTTTACGGGCTGTGATTTTGGCTCTTATTTTACTGAACTAAACAGATCGGTTAGATTGTAAAAGGTATATGAGGGAACGGATTAAACGGCAGTACCGCATTGCCAGATACGTACTATATAAAGAGACCATTGTATCACCTGCCGATCATTTCTGGACGTTTGTCGGTACGTTCGTGGCCATTGCGTCGATTGGTCTTTTGCAGCAGGCTGGTTTTACACCGCAGGACAGCGTTTTTCTGATCGGGTCCTTCGGCGCATCCTGTGTATTGCTTTTCGGGGCGACCAACAGCCCGCTGGCTCAGCCCAGAAACCTGATTGGCGGGCATGTGCTGGCCTCGCTGATTGGCGTTGCCGTGCATAAGCTCCTGCCCGATCAGCTATGGCTGGCTTCGGCGCTGGCGGTTTCCACGTCGATTGTGTGCATGCAGATCACGCGTACCATGCACCCACCGGCGGGCGCAACGGCGCTGATTGCCAACATTGGTTCTGCCAAAATACTCGGTCTTGGTTTCTGGTATACGCTCACGCCGGTCCTGAGCGGGGTACTGATTTTATTTGTCATAGCGCTCCTTGTGAATAATATACCGGCGGGACGGTCGTATCCGGTCAGGCCTCTGGTTTGGCCCCGCCGGTTACGAAGCCGGATCGTTCAGTTTGTCCGGTTACGCTGAAGGCGTTTTAGCGTGCAGAGGCGCTTTTTCGGGCAAAACTATTTGGCCGCGACATGGTTATGCTACTACAACCAGCAACGAATCATGATCATGGATAAGAAACAGACCACAGCGATTGGCCTGGCGTTAGGTGCAGCCGCTTTGCTTGCCGGCGCCGGCTACGGGATTTATACATACATTAAAAAGAAACGCAGTCAGGCAGGTGGCACAGACCAGGATGGTGACCAGGGGGCAGGGCCAATCGGCTTCGCAGGCCCTTTCGCCGGCGGGTTTATCGGCAATAGTCTGGTAAAACACATGCATCTGTACGCTACCGGCGAAAACGGCCTGATTGGCGGCGGACTAACCCGGTCGGGCATTCAGCTGGCGGGGTAGGACACCGTACTGACGTAGTGATTTATGAGCCCTGTACAGGGCTTTTTTTATTATTGAGAGAAAAAGTATAAGCAGGGTAATGTGGCACCTCAGAGTAGTAACCCTCGAAATAGATTTGCCTTAAAAAGGCAAAAAGCCAAACCCGTAAGAGTTTGGCTTTTGAGTGCCGAAGGCGAGACTCGAACTCGCATGTCCGTGAAGACACACGCCCCTGAAACGTGCGTGTCTACCAATTTCACCACTTCGGCAGAACATTTCCCCTGTGTTGGGAATGCAAATATACGGCGGTAAAAAGGGCTTTTGCAAGCCCTGATGCCATTTTTTTGCATTTTTTTTCTGCATAACACAGGGGAAACAGCTATAACGTTACCTTTTCGCGCATGTCCGGAATCATAACATTTTTAAAACCAGCGGCTTCCAGCATCTCTTGCCAGATCAGTTGTTTATCGTATTCACCGTGGACGAGGAAAACTTTTTTTACCAGTTTTGGGTCCTGGCACCCTAAATAGTCGAGCATTTCGGCATAATCGGCGTGCGCACTGAACGAATCCATGACTGCTACGCGCGCTTTTACGTCGTAGGTTTCGCCGAAAATACGAACCTGCTTATCGCCGCGTTTCAGGGCACCGCCTAAACTGGTTGGTGAGCAGTAGCCCACAATCAGGATGGTGTTCCGGTTGTCTTCGATGTTATTTTTAATGTGGTGCTTGATGCGCCCCGCCTCGGCCATGCCCGACGATGAAATGATGATGCACGGCCCGTGCCAGTTGTTGATGTCTTTCGACTCTTCGACGTCCGACACGTAGTGCAGGTTTTCAAAATTAAACGCATCGCCGTCCTTTTTGATGTAGGCCAGAATCTCAGGGTTAAAACAGTCTTCGTTCTGTCGCATGACATTGGTGGCTTTCACCGCCAGCGGACTGTCGACAAAAACAGGGATCACCGGCAGGCGGCCTTCGCTTTCGAGCTGGTCCAGGGCGTAGATCAACTCCTGCGTCCGGTCAACGGCAAAGGCCGGAATAATGACCTTCCCCTGCTGACGTACGCAGGTTTCTTCCACAATCCGGAGCAAATGCGACCGCATGTCCGGCTCCGGTTCGTGTAACTGACTGCCATAGGTCGATTCGCAGATGATGTAGTCGGCCTGCGGGAACGGCATCGGCATCGGCAGTATTTTGTCGTTGGGCCGGCCAATGTCGCCGCTGAAAAACACCTTTTTCGGCCCCTCTTTTTCGTGAATCGTCAGGCTAATGGCGGCGCTGCCCAGCAGGTGAGCGGTATCCGTAAACTGCACCTCTACTTCATCGGTAAGCCAGAAAATTTCGTTATACCCTACGGTTTTGAAGCGGCTCAGCGTTTCCTGTACATCGTCGGCGTCGTAGAGCATATCCAGTTCGGGACGTCCCTGCCGGTGCCGCCGTTTATTGACGCGCTCAAGATCTTTCTGCTGGATATGTGCGCTGTCCATGAGCATAATTTCGCAAAGGTCTGCCGTGGCGGGTGTGCAGTAAATAGGGCCTTCAAACCCCTGACGAATCAGTCGTGGTACCAGACCCGTATGGTCGATATGGGCGTGGGACAGGACCAGGTAATCAATACTGGCCGGTTCAAAGCCGAATTCCTGATTGAGTTCGTCGGTATTAATGCCCTGGAATAAGCCGCAGTCGAGGAGAATCCGGGTGCCTTTTTCGGTAGTGATGAGGTGTTTACTGCCGGTAACCGTACGGGCAGCCCCAAAAAATTGTATGGTCATTTTGTCTGTTGGGTTTAGAAAAATACCCCGCCAACGTGTAGATTGGCCTTTATACCAAAAACGCCGGAACGGTCAGGGGGTTTCAGAGACATATTGATTTTGAGCGATTGGAGCGAATATTGGAAAAAATAACCGGCATCACCAAAAAACTGTGGGAACGGAAATCTGTCCGGGTGCTGCTGGCTGTCCTGTTGCTGGCTGCCGGGCTGGACGTGGCTTTTCCACCGAAAACGAATGTGCCCTATTCGACCCTGATTACGGCGCAGGACGGAACAATTCTGCATGCATTTCTGGCGCGTGACGACCGGTGGCGCATGGTGGCGACGCTCGATGAAATTACCCCGACACTACAGAAAACCATTCTGTTTAAAGAGGATAAGTACTTCTATTATCATCCGGGAATTAATCCGGTGGCGCTGCTGCGGGCCTTTGCGCGGAATTTGCTGACCGGACGCCGGACCTCGGGTGCGTCGACCATCACGATGCAGGTGGTGCGGTTGCTGGAACCCCGTGAGCGTACTTACGGCAGCAAACTCGTCGAACTGCTGCGGGCCATTCAGCTGGAACTGCACTACTCGAAGGCTGAAATTCTGCAATTGTACCTGAACCTGATTCCGTATGGCAGCAATATCGAAGGGCTCAAATCGGCGTCGCTGCTCTATTTCAACAAACCGCCTAAACTGCTGAGTCTGGCCGAAATCACGACCCTGACCATTATCCCGAACCGGCCGTCGAGTCTGCGGTTAGGGCTCAATAACACGTACATCCTGCAGGAACGCAACCGCTGGCTGAACCGGCTCGGAAAGGCCGGTTTGTTTGAGGCCGATGTGGTGACCGATGCGGTAGCCGAGCCGCTGACCGTACGGCGTCGGGAGGCACCTCAGCAAGCCCCGCACCTGAGCCTGCGGCTGCGGGCAGAACAACCGGCAACACCCATCATCCGGACCACGATCCGGCCGGCTATTCAGACAGCGGTGGAGCAGTTGGTAAGCAATTATACGAACCGTGTCCGGGCAGTTGGCGTGCAGAATGCAGCCGTGCTGGTGGTGGATAACCAGACGATGCAGGTAATGGCCTATGTCGGATCGGCTGATTTCCGCAACACGCTGGATGGGGGGCAGGTGGACGGAGTGCAGGCTGTCCGGTCGCCGGGCAGCGCGCTGAAACCGTTTTTATATGCCCTTGCTTTTGATGCGGGACTGGTGACGCCGAAAAGCAAGCTGAATGACGTGCCGATAAATGTCAGCGGCTATGAGCCCGAGAACTACGACCGGCGGTTCAACGGGGCCGTAACGGTTGAGTATGCGCTGGCCAATTCACTCAACATTCCGGCGGTGAAACTGCTGAAAGATATCGGTACACCGACCTTTGTGAGTACGCTGCAAAAGGCGGGTTTTGCCACCATCCGCAAGCAGGCAAAAGATCTGGGTCTGTCCATGATCCTTGGCGGCTGCGGCGTAACGGTCGAGGAGATGACACGACTCTATACCGCTTTTGCGAATCAGGGCGCCATCAAATCGCTGGTCTGGCAGGCCGGTGAGACGGCAGGCGCGGGCAGTGAACTGATGTCGCCCGAGGCCGCGTTTCTGACAACCAACATCCTGACACAGATTACCCGTCCGGACTTACCGAATAATTTTGACAACAGCTACCACCTGCCTCGGATTGCCTGGAAAACCGGCACATCATACGGGCGCCGGGATGCCTGGAGCATTGGCTATAACCGCCGGTTTACGGTAGGGGTCTGGGTCGGCAATTTTTCGGGGGTCGGGGTGCCGGAGCTCAGTGGGGCGAACACGGCCACGCCCTTGCTGTTTCAGATTTTTAATGCGATTGATTACAATTCGGGTAAGGGTTGGTTTACGGCGCCGAAAGGGAATCTGGCGCTCCGGCAAATCTGCCCCGAAAGCGGCGACGTGCCGAATGAATTCTGCCGGAGCCGGGCGGTTGACTATTACATCATGGGTGTGTCGCGCGCGCAGCGTTGCCAGCACCTGAAACCGGTCTATACCAATTCGTCCGGCACGGTTTCTTACTGCGTGCATTGCCTGCCCGAACAGCGCGATTCAATGCCGGTTTATGTAACGCGGTTTTACCCGAATCTGGCACCTGAGCTGATTGCCCACTACGAAAACCGGCATATCCCTTACGACCGGATTCCGCCCCACAATTTGGCCTGTGAGCGGGTGTTTGCTGCCGAAGCGTCGGCCAATGCGCTGCTGATCAGTAGTCCGAATGATGGCAGTGAGTACTTCATTGATCCTGAGAATCCGTCTGATCTGCAGCTGGCCTGTCAGGCTCCGAACGATGTGCAGACGGTTTACTGGTACCTGAACGATAAGCTGTTCCGGAAGGCGAAACCAACCGAAGCCGTGTTTTTTAAGCCACGCCCCGGCGTCTGGACAATCGCCTGTGCCGATGACCGGGGGCGAAACACGTCCATCCGGATTATGGTGAAGAAGCAATAACCCATTCCGCTGCACACCCTATATTGCCACTGGTGTAGAATGCCTGCCCGCCGAAGCCGCAGGCCTTTATCTTACAGATTCTTGTGGTCTATTTAACCCTTCAGACAAAAGCTTATGTTTGGTAAGAAACCGGCAACGGCTGAAAAAAAGCCCCATGCCCGTAAATCGCCGCTGCGCGAATGGATTGATTCTGTGTTGTTTGCGGTCGTAGCCGCGACCCTTATCCGTTTTCTGGTCATGGAGGCATTCGCCATTCCGACCCCGTCGATGGAAAGCAATCTGATGGTGGGCGATTATCTGTTTGTCAGCAAGCTACACTACGGCAGCCGGACGCCGCAGACACCGCTCCAAATGCCGCTGACCCATCAGAAAATCTGGGGGACCAACATCCCGTCGTTTAGTACGGCTATTCAGCTGCCAACGTTCCGGTTGCCGGGATTTACGCAGGTAAAGAACGGCGATGTGGTTGTTTTTAACTATCCGCCGTTGCGTCCCAACGAACCCGATTATCCGAAAGATCTCCGCACGAATTACATTAAGCGGTGTATCGGGATTCCGGGGGATGTGCTGCAGATCAGGCAGGAGCAGGTGTTCATAAACGGAAAAGCCGCTGCCTTGCCGGAACGGGCGCAAACCACGTGGTTTATGAAAACCACCGAGGTCTTGGACGACCATTTTTTCCGGCAGTATGCTATTGTCAACGATTTTAATTCGCCGGAAGGGCCGTTTATCAACTGGCAACCGGTCGAAGTACAAAATGCTGCCACGAAAGCGTCTGAGCTGATCGGATACCGCATTAATACCTCCCGTGCAATGCTCGACAAAATTAAGGCACTCGACTGGGTGAAAGGCGTTGAGCCACTGACCGAACCGGCGGGACAAACCGGGCCAGGCATTTACGGAAGCTCCGTCTACGCCTGGAATCAGGACAATTTCGGGCCGTTGACAGTACCGAAAAAAGGCATGACAGTGCCCGTAAACCGCGAGACGATTGCGCTCTACGGGCCGGTGATCAGCCGCTACGAAGATAATGCCAATGTTGTACAGACGCCCACGAGCATCACTATCGGCGGCAAAGCCGTAACGGAATACACCTTTAAGCAGGATTATTATTTTATGATGGGTGATAACCGCCACAACTCAGAAGACTCCCGTTACTGGGGCTTTGTGCCGGAAGACCATGTAGTCGGCAAAGCGGTATTTGTCTGGATGTCAGTGGATCCGGCGCCCGAAAATGTCTGGCACAAGATCCGCTGGAACCGGCTGTTCCGTGTGATCAATTAGTAATTATGCTGGCTGATTAAATAATAAATTTTTAATATTTAATTGTTATTTTTTTTGATAAAATTGTCGGTAATCATTTAAAAAACGTTTAATGAGATGAAAAAAGTAGTCTTTACAGCATTCGTTTTGGGGCTGGTCAATGTAGCATTCGGGCAAAGTAATGCGGCGAATAATTCCGTACCGGAAACCATGTCAAATGTTTTTTTCAAAGCCTTACAAGAGGAGGATACCGGTACGATGAGTAAAATTCTGGCCAATAATTTTCAGATAACCAACGCTGATGGCCAATCTGCCGATAAAGATCTGATTGGACAGGCATTAAGCGGAGGTCATTTAGTAGTTGATGCTGCCACAACGAGTGATGTCCAAAGCCGGCTTGTGGGCGCGAATACCGGCCTGGTAACCGGCAAGGTTAAGTTCAAGGGTAAGCTACAGAATCAGGCATTTGATAATACGCTGGTTTTTACAGTAATATCTATTCAGGAGGGGGAAACCTGGAAGGTCTCGGACGTTCGTTTGATCAGTGCAAAGTAAGTTCAGATACGCTGTCAGCTGCTTTATAATTTGCGCCCACCCCATTGCCGGGGTGGGCTTTTCTTTGGGAGTTTGCGTATTTTGCGAAGCTATTGACGAAAAAGATTCATGCGGCAGCAGATGATCCGGTTTCTGGGGATTGCCTTTATAATGGCTGGTTTCGGGTCGGCATACGCCCAGAATCAGCCCATTGGCCGTTTCTTACAGGATACCGTAGTTGTTGGCGAACCGTTTCAGTACGCCGTCAGCTACCGGCATACGCAGGCACAGGACATTCTGTTTCCGGATACAGCCCGCGCGTTTTCGCCGTTTCTGGTGAGGAGTATCAGTGTCTTCCCGACGCGGACAGATCAGGGAACCAGCCGCGACAGTGCTGTTTATACGCTGGTTACGTTCGAAACCAAACCAACACAGACGCTACAGGTACCTGTCCTGATCATCGGCGAAGCAGACAGTACGGCATTGTACAGCGATCCGGATACGGTCTACCTGCGGTCGAGTCTGCAGACAAACCGGCCCGACACACTGGCTTTAGCTACTGAAACACGGATTTTACCCGTCCGTCAGCAGTTCAACTATCCGGCGCTGCTGATGGTAATTGGTACGTTGCTGGTCATTGGCGGGGCGATCTACCTGCTTTTCGGGAAAAGCATCCGGCGTCAACTGCGGCTATACCGGCTTCACCAACGGCACCTCCGCTTTTTGCAGGAATATAACCGGCTGATCCGCAGCATTGACGCTGATAGTGCTACCGATAACGCCAACAGAGCCATTGTGCAATGGAAGCTGTACCTGGAAGGGATTCAGGGCGAGCCGTTTACGTCGATGACCACGCGGGAAATTGCGGAACGGATTACTGAAAATCAGCTGGGCCGGATCCGGCAGGGTACTGCCGAGTTGGTTGAGGCGCTGAAACAAACCGACCGTATGATTTACGGCGGCGTGTTCAGTCCGCAGTCGGCGGCGGCCCTGCGGTTATTGCGGGATGTTGCCATTCAGGTATACGATCGCCGGCGGGCGGCCATTCAGTATGTTTAACAACACTTACGACAGCTAAAAAGAGGACGCATGGAGCCCTGGTATTCAATACACTGGTTAACCGTTGAGCAGTGGCAGCAGTTCCGCTTTGCCAACGGCTGGGTATTGTACACCATTCCGGCCCTGCCGCTGCTGTTTCTTTTCCGTGTACTGTTAGGCCAGGGGCGTTCGCAGAAACTAAACGTATCGACTGGTACGTACCTGTATGTCAATAGCTTGCTTGGCTGGTTACGGTTTATTACACCTGCCTCGTTTTTCCTCGGTATCAGCCTGATTCTGGTAGCGCTGGCCCGTCCGCAAATTGTCCGCGAGCAGCGGATTGAGCAGTCAGATGGCATTGACATCATGCTGGCGCTGGATGTTTCGTCGTCTATGACAGAAACCGATCTGGCCCCGAACCGGCTGGCTGCTGCCCGGCAAATGGCGCAGATGTTCGTAAAGGGACGTAAAAACGACCGCATCGGGCTGGTCGTGTTTGCCGGCGAGGCCTTTTCGCTTTGTCCGCTCACCACCGATTATGCGTTGCTGGATCAATACATTGCCGATCTGAGAGAGAATATGATTCCCGCCACAGGTACGGCTATCGGCGATGCCATGGCGCGCTGCATTAACCGGATGCGGGAAACCGAGCTGCCGGCTGTGACCGATACTACCGCAAAAAAACGGACCAAAGTGGTCATTTTGCTCAGTGACGGGGAAAATACGGCTGGCAACCTTGACCCGGTTACGGCGGCAAAACTGGGCAGGGCTTTTGGTATCCGGATTTATACGATTGCGGTTGGGAAGGTGGAGGCAGGGGCGGCGGCGCGGCGTGATAGCTTACTGGCCACGTCGGCGGTAGATGAGGGTGTGCTGAAAACCATCGCCCGGATCGGTAACGGGAATTATTTCCGGGCAACTGATGCCAAACGGCTGGAAACGGTTTTTAAGGAAATTGACCGGCTGGAAAAAGCCCCGGTGCGCACCCAGGTGTATGAACACGTACAGGATTTTTACCGTATTTACCTTTATTGGGCCATCTGTTTTCTGCTCTTCACGCTGTTCCTGAAAAACACCATTTTAGCTAATATTCTTGAAGATTAACCGGCGGCAGACCTTATCTGTACCGCCTTTTGCGCATGCTGAAAGCCTCTTACAACGAACATTATATTGAAGCAGGACTCGACGAAGTCGGGCGGGGGTGCCTGGCCGGCCCCGTGGTTGCTGCGGCCGTTATTCTGCCGAAAGGTTACGTACATCTCGGCCTGAACGACTCTAAACAATTGTCACGCACACAGCGCGACCGCCTCCGTCTTGATATTGAACGGGATGCGCTGGCATGGGCAGTGGCCGAAGTGTCGAATCAGGAAATTGACCGGATCAATATCCTGAAAGCGAGTTTTCTGGCCATGCACCGCGCGCTCGATACCATCATGGCGGCCGACGGCGTTAAACCCGAACACCTGCTTGTGGATGGTAACCGCTTTACGCCTTATCCCATGATTCCGCATACCTGTATCATCAAGGGCGATGCGAAGTTTATGCCGATTGCCGCGGCCTCCATTCTGGCCAAGTGTTACCGCGACGACCTGATGGAGCGGCTCGGTGTCTTGTTTCCGCAGTATGGGTGGGCCCGGAATGCGGGTTATCCGACACCGGTCCACCGCAAAGCCATTCAGGAACATGGCCCCTGCGAATGGCACCGGATGAGTTTCCGGCTTATCTGAGAGCTTATTTACACTTTCGGGCGTTTGTACAGCGGGACGGTACTGCACGGCTCACCGAACATCAGCGCCTGCACAACCGGCTTCAGCCTGCGGGTAATTTCAACATAGGCTGCTGTTGGTACGGCTACTTTGGAGCACCCTTTCACCACCACGCGGGTATCCTGGTAATCGTCCGGATTGATGGTAGCGATAGCATCGAAGTAAAGTTTTTCTTCCAGATCCTGCAATGAGCCGAAAACAATGGTATTGGCATACGGCTGCAAATGCAGCGTGAGCAGCATATAAGCCCAGGTCGGTACAATAGCATCTTCAGAGCATGTAACAGCGACATTTTTACCGGCATACTGGCTCCAGTCATGCGTTTTCAGAAAGGCCCGGTAATCCTTTTCTTTCAGGATCAGGCCCATAAACAGGTTATCCTTCAGATCATAAACCACCCGCTCACCGGGATGGTAGTAATCTTCGAGGTCAAGGGTAATCAGGCCGCTTTGGGCCACCCGGTTAATGATTTCAGTCTCCATGCCTATTGAGCGATTTAGTGAGTTGGCGAAACCGGCTGAGGGGATTCAATTGGGTTAACAGCGGGTTGGACCGAGAAGGTTTCGCCGGAAACAGAAAAGCCCGGTCGGGGGGGACCAGGCTTCGGGTTTGTATACCGGACTGATTAAGCGCTTTGCTTAGCCGATTGATAGCGTTTTTCAGCGGCGTTCCAGTCAACTACATTCCAGAAAGAAGAGATGTAGTCCGGACGACGGTTCTGGTACTTCAGGTAATAAGCGTGTTCCCACACATCAAGGCCGATGATCGGGAAACCTTTCGCGTCGGCGATGTCCATCAATGGGTTGTCCTGGTTTGGCGTTGAGGTAACAGCTACGCCGCCGTCAGCCGTAACAATTAACCATGCCCAGCCTGAGCCGAAACGGGTTGTAGCCGCTTTTGTGAATTCTTCCTTAAATGCGTCGAATGAACCGAATTTCTGGTTGATTGCTTCAGCCAGCTCGCCGGTTGGTGAACCGCCGCCATCGCCTGACAAAATGTTCCAGAATAAAGTATGGTTATAATGACCACCCCCGTTGTTACGCACGGCAACCGGATATTTGCTGATGTTAGCCAGCAGGTCTTCCAGTGACTGGTTTTCCAGCTCTGTACCGGCAATTGCGTTGTTCAGGTTTGTAACATACGCATTGTGGTGCTTACCATGGTGAATTTCCATAGTCTGCTTGTCGATATGCGGCTCGAGTGCATCGCTCGAGTAGGGTAGTGGTTCTAATACAAAAGCCATTGTTTGTAAGATTTAGGTTGACATTAATCTCATCTGGGTTAACACGAACTTATTCGTATAAGTTTTTAGTAATATGATTTTTTACGTTTAATTGTTGATAGACAGCATCTTAAAGGTAAAAAATAGATTATTTGGCCGGTGTTTATTTCCGGAGCCGCCGGAAAAAAGCCGTAAGTAGCTCCTGGCAGTCTTCCGCCAGAATCCCCGTTGTCAACCGCGTTTTAGGGTGTAACAAGGAAGGCTGAAACCGGGCATAACCCCGCTTTTCGTCGGAAGCACCGATGACAATCCGGCCGATCTGCGCCCAGAACAGAACGCCTGCGCACATCACGCAGGGCTCCAGTGTGACATACAGCGTGCAGTCGGGCAGGTATTTTGACCCTAGGTAATGAGTTGCCGCCGTAACCGCCATCAATTCGGCATGGGCAGTTACATCGGTTAGCTGCTCGGTCAGGTTATGGGCTTTGGCAATGACCCGGTTTTGACAAACGATGACCGCTCCAACCGGAATTTCTCCCTTCCCGGCAGCCAGTTCCGCCTGTTGCAGAGCCAGGTTCATGAAATACTCGTCGGAGAACATAGGGAGCTTAGGGCGTAGGGCGTAGGGCTTAGTGTTAACCCTATGCCCTACGCCCTACGCTCCGTTACTGCTTGAGAATGCGGCGGAAGGTTTTGCGGTCGCCCACCTGAATTTTCAGAATATACATGCCGGTTGGCTGGCTGCTCAGGTCGAGCTGTGTCTGCCGGTTCCGGGTAGTGTGTTGTACGGCAGTGCGTCCGGTAAGGTCAGTTAATTCAATAACCGCCGGATTTTTTTGCAGCGCCACATCAATATCAATCGTCAGGCCTGCTGCCGTTGGTACCGGATAGGCCTTAACCGAGGTGCCGAGTAAATCGTCTTCAACACCCAGTAATGGCAGGACCTGTACGGTAATGGCAGTGCCTGATACGGTACCGGTACCACAGTTATTGCTGACCGAAAGTAACCGGTATGTCGTTGTTTTCAGCGGCCGGATGTCAAGCCGGTGCGGGTTGGCATTGGTCTGAATGGTCTGGTTGCGCAGGCTGTCGTTGTACACAAACGTCCACGGACCGTCGCCGGTAAACGTAATGCTAAGGCTGCCCGGACTGCCTTCGTACACGCTGGCAGGGCCGGCCATGACCGCCGTCGGATAAGGCCGGACATAAAGTACTGTCGGGCTGTTCTGACCAAGTACCGGAATCGACGGGTTGGTACCGATGACACGGACAAAATAAACCCCGCCGGCCTGTGAAGCCGGTACCGTAGCGACAATCGGTCCGATGGTCGTTGCTGCCGAGATGTCCACAAATTTCTTAGAGGTGGTATCTGCCAGCTGCACTTTGAAGGCATTGCCGGCATTAAACTCGCCCGATGTCGTGAACGGCACAGAGAAACTCAGGCCCGCACAAAGCGTGGTTGTTGTAAGACCGCTGGTGGTGATTGTCGGAATCTTGACCGTTACGGTGGCGGTAGCCGGGTTACCTGGCAGACCGCTGCCGCATACGTTGGATACGCTGGCCACCTGGAAAATAGTGGTTTGTGCCGGTGTTACGTTCACCGTTGACAGGGTATCCTGTGCGACGCCGAAGGTTCCGTCAGAGAGTGTATAGCTAAATGGCGGCGCTCCGGTAAACTTCAGTTGCAGCGGCGCGCTGATTCCCAGATTCACCGTGGTTGAACCAAGCAGCGAAAGCGTCGGGTTGGTATTAACAATCAGCTTGATGGATGCCCGGGCACTGGCGCAGCCATTCTGCCCGATCTGATACACGTAGAACAACCGTCCGCCTGCCGGCGTTGCGTTAAGCGTGAACGGAGTTGGTGCTTCATTGGAAAGCGTCCCGTTCGGATCGATCCAGCGGAGGCTGGCGCCTGTCGCGGCAACGGCTGTCAGCGGAACCGCCACGTCATTCCGGCAATAGGTAACGGTCGGAATTGGCGTACCCGGAACCGGCGTACTTTGAACGGTTACCTGTAAGGTAGCTTTTGAGCTTTCGCAGTTATTGACCGTCTGGGTTACCTGATAATTGATCACCGTTGCCTGATTGATAGGTGGTGTCGGGGCACTTGGGAACTGATTCCCGTCCACATTATACCAGCGCAGGTTAGCACCGGTTGCATTCACCGGGGATACGCTTTGTGCCGGCTGATCCTGCTGAATCTGGCAATACGCAACATTCGAAACATTCGGAGCCGGTGGCAGCGCAATGATGGTTACCGGCAACGTGGACCGCGGGCTTTCGCAGCCATCCAGTGACTGACTTACCTGGTAATTAAACGTACCGACGTTGTTGGTCGGCGGAGCCGGTGAGCCTGTAATGCTGTTGCCGTTCGGATCGAACCATCTCAGGTTTGTACCGGACGCGATGAGTGGCTGAGACGGGGCATTGTTACAAATGTTGACGGCTGTCACACCAGGCGCGCCCGGTGTCGGTTTCACGCGGACACTGAGCGTACCGCGAGCACTTTCGCAGCCATCCAGCGTCTGGCTTACGTAATACGTGTAGGTTACGTTACCAACGTTGTTTGGGGGTACCGGTGCATTTGCCGATGCTGTTCCGCCCGAAGAACTGCCATACCAGTTGATGGTCGCGTTTGTTACCGGTGTAGCGGTTAGTGTAGGGGCTGTGTAATTCTGGCAGAAGGTTGTTTCCGCCGTTCCCGGCACGCCTGGTGTAGTTTTCACGGTTACCGGAATGGCCAGTCGTGTACTTTCGCAGCCGCTGACCGTCTGGGTAACGTAATAGTTGCTTGTACCCGGCGTACCTGTCCCCGGGCGTGGCGCCACTGAGCTTGACGTGCCGCCGGTTGCATCCGTACCATACCACCGCAGGTTCTGCCCGGTTGCCGAAAGTACCGCCGCCGTTACACCCTGACAATAAGGCGAAACACCCGCAGCTGTTGGTGCGGCAGGCACCGGTGAAATATTGATGTTAATGGTAGCTTTACCACTTGTGCAGCCGTCACCTGTTGTCTGGGTAACGTAATAGGTGATAGTACCGGTAGTCGCCGTTGGCGGGGTCGGAGCCGCGGTCAGGACATTATTAGAAGCATCATACCAGGTCAGATTCTGGCCGCTGGCGGTTAATTGCTGGGCCGGTACATTCTGGCAATACTGGGTTGAGCTGGTTACAGACGGGGCTACGGGAGAGCCATTCACGCGGATGGCATATAGTGATGGCGCACCAAGACAGCCATTGGCGCCAACCTGACGAATGTAATAATTGTATGGCGCTGAACGGGCAATATTAGGCGGTGTCGGCGTCGGAATCTGAATACTACCATCCGGATCAATATACCAGCGGATTACTGCTGAACTGTTTACTGACAAGGAGCTCGGCCGGTTGGTTTCGCAATAGGCAATGGAAACCGGTGCCAGCTGCCCCGGCGATTCCAGCACGGTATAGGTCATGGTGGCCCGTCCGCTTACACAACCATTGTTATTTTGCTCAACTTTATAGGTGCTTGTGCCCGCGCTACCTGCTGAAACTGTTGGAGCAGCCCCGTTATTAGGGAGTAAATTATTGTTACCGTCGTACCACTTATATTGACTGCCGTTAGGGCTGAGCAACTGATCCCCACTGCCCTGACAAACAGTCTGAGACGCAACTGTTGGTGTTGCCGGCGTAGTAGTAATATTGACATTAACCTGCGTATTGATGAGACTAACACAACTACCGACCACGGCCTGGGCAGTATAAGTACCTGCAGTCTGGGTTGGGTAAGACGGTCCGGATCCTACCAGGGTACTGCCCGAATACCAGCGTATAGACGACCCGCTGGTGCCGGAGGCAGCCGTCAGCGAAACGGTTTGCCCGCTACAGATCGGGCTGCTGGTTGGGCTGGCGATGCCTGCTGAAGGTTGAGCAGGACGTGGATTGATAGTCATAACGACGGCGCCGGTGCTACCGGTTACGGCAGGGCTGTTCGATACTACCCGCACCCGATAAGCCGTTCCTGCCGGTGTGCTGAGTGGAATGTTACTGCCAATGGCACTAGTAACGATGCTGCTAGTGAATGTATTTGTCAGTGTACCGATAACGGTAGGTGCGGAAAAGCTTCCTGATGCATCGGAAAGCTGCGCCTGAAAAACAGTACTGCCGGTAAATATACCGGTAAATGAGAAGGGAACCGAAACGGCGTCACCCCCGCAAAAACTGTTGGTGCTTACAGATCCTGTGCTGATTGTCTGTGCAAAACTACTGCCACTGCCAATCCAACACACGAACACAAGCAATCGTAATAACCAGTAAAGCTCTCTTTTTTTCATGTAAAATTACAAGAGGTAGTTTTGGGCTTAAAGTTAGTCAGGTTTTATGATAATCTGCTTTGAACCTATCATATACTACACCGGATACCGGCTGAATCCGCGCGGCTTACCGGCGGAAAGACCGGGCATTCTGAAAAAAAAGAAATTTTTTTGTGGAATGCCGCCGGCTGCTGCATCTGGTAAGAAAAGGTGCTTCAGTTGCCTTGTAACAACGTATGGGAGCATCATCCGATGAACCTTAACAATTATTTTATGAACAAAGCACCCCCATAAAATCCAAATTAATTTGTGCTGAAGATATGCTCTTTGACATTTTGTTAAGCTGAGAAACAAGGGCTTATTAGCCAATATGTAACTGGTCTAAGGGGCAAAATAAAGTTACTATTGTGCAACAACGGGCTGGCGAAGCAACGTATGAAGTAAAATTTTGACGGAAAGATTTGCATTAGATAATCTCCAAATTGATACTTTTGTAGTAATCTGAAAGGAAACCGCCCAAAATTTTATTTCAGAAATCACAACAAATTTAAAATTTTCACTTTTTTTGCCAGCAAAACCAAGTTTCAATTTAACCCTACAGTAAGTTCAATGAAAACACAAACTCCATCTTCAGCACCCGCCAAAGCAGCAGCTCCTAAGAAGAAATCAGGTGGCTTGAACCCAGCTTTTGTGCTTCCGGTTCTTTTAGCTATCGGTATTTTGACTTACATCTTCGTTTTTGGTGACGGAAGCCACTTCCAGGAAGGTGACAACACGAAAGAACCTCTGCCAGGCGACTACTTCGGTACCGTTTACAAAGGTGGTTTCATCGTACCTATTCTGTTTACGTGCTTCCTGACAGTATTGGTGTTCTCGATTGAGCGTTTCATCACTATCGGCCGTGCTAACGGTTCAGGTTCGATCGATGATTTCGTTCGTAAAGTGAAAAGCCAACTGGACAAGAATGAAGTTGCCGCTGCTATTCAGGAGTGTGACCGTCAGAAAGGTTCAATCGGTAATGTTGTTAAAACTGCGCTGTTAAAATATCAGCAGCTGGCAACAGACCCTGAGCTGAACAAAGAGCAGAAGCTGGTAGCGCTGCAGAAAGAAGTAGAAGAAGCGACTACACTGGAGCTTCCAATGCTGGAGAAAAACCTGACAATTATCGCGACGCTGGCATCAGTATCTACCCTGATCGCCCTGTTAGGTACCGTACTTGGTATGATCCGTGCCTTCGCGGCCATGGGTGCTACCGGTCAGCCTGATACAGCCGCCCTGTCAACAGGTATCTCTGAGGCCCTTGTAAACACGGCCCTCGGTATCGGTACAGCGGCGATCGCGACGATCATGTACAGCTACTTCACCAGCCGTATCGACGTACTGACGTACAACATCGATGAAATTGGTCTGAGCATCCAGCAAAACTTTGCTGCTCACTATTAATCCTGTGCCTCTGAGGCCAATTAAACCGAAACGAACGCAATATGCCTAAGGTCAAAGTAAAACGCGCTAGTTCCGCGGTAGACATGACGGCGATGTGTGACGTGGCGTTCCTTCTGCTGACATTCTTTATCCTGACTGCCCAGTTCCGGGCACAGGATGCAGCAACGATCGAAACGCCATCATCGATCTCCGGCATTAAAGTTCCTGATAAGGATATCATGACCATCGCTCTTGACAAAGACGGTAAGGTCTACTTTGGTATCGACAATCAGCAACACCGCCTGGCTATGCTCGATAACATCGCTTCAGAAAAAGGAATTTCCTTTACTGACAACGAAAAGAAAGAATTCATGCTGATGTCAAACTTCGGTTTGCCGATCAACCAGCTGAAATCTTATCTGTCGCTGGAGAAAGAGCAAAAAGCAAAAATCAAGCAGGCGGGTATCCCGACTGACTCGACTGGTGCAGGTCCGTCAAACGAATTGAAGGATTGGGTTTATAACGCCCGTAAAGCCAACAACGATCTCCGGATCGCATTGAAAGGCGATAACCTGGCGAAGTTCCCGAACTTCAAAAACGTACTGGCTACGCTTCAGGCGCAGAATATTAACAAGTTCAACCTCATCACCGGTACTGAAGCCCCGCCAGCCGGCTGGAAGTCAGACGAATAATAAACGTTGAAGTCATAAGGTACAGCTTACACACCCTGTAAGCTGAACACTTTTCGAAACTATGGCAGATATAGACACCTCCGGTGGTGGTGGTAAGAAGGGTGGTGGTAAAGTCCGCAGTAAAAAGGCGTCAACCCGCGTGGATATGACCCCAATGGTGGACCTTGGCTTTTTGCTTATCACTTTCTTCATTCTTGCTACCACCTTAAGTAAGCCGTCGTCAATGACGCTTAACGTGCCGGACAAGACAAAAGAAGAGAAAACGGAGCCTATTAAGGCCTCCAACGTAATGACGATCTTCCTGGGAGACGATAATAAAGCCTATTCTATTTTCGGTAAAGCAGCCAATGAAGATCCGGAAATTAAGACTACAGGCTATGGGTATGAACTGCGTCAGTTGATTCAGAACAATGCCCGCAGTGTTCCAGGAGACAAGTTTGTCGTTGTAATTAAGCCAACTAAGCAAGCCAACTATCGTAATATGGTTGACGTACTGGATGAAATGGCGATTACAAAAACAAAACGCTATGCACTTGTGGATGAGTTGACGGCCGATGAGAAGAGTCTTCTCAAGGATAAAGCAAAATTAGATATCTAACCATGGCAGAAGCAGTAGCAATTGATCCAAAAGCAACGCTTGATGATATAGTCTTTGCGAACCGGAATAAAGCCTATGGTGCGTACTCGCTGCGGAAAGAATATCCGAAAATTGTAACCCGTGCGCTCATCATTGGTGGTGTACTGTTTACGTTGGGCGTACTTTCTCCGACAATCATCAGCGTTCTGACGCCTGAGGCTGAAGAGCAGGCAATGGTTGAGGTTGACCTTATGAAGTTACCTCCTCCGCCAATCGATCCGAACGAACCGCCGCCACCGCCGCCGCCACCGGTAGAATTACCGAAGGTGAATACGGTGAAGTTCCTTCCGCCGGAAGTAAAACCGGATGAAGAGGTTCCGGAAGAAACACCGCCTCCTGCTGTTGAGGAACTGAAAGAAGCCGTTGCTGCGGAAAAAACGCAGGAAGGTGATCCTAACGCTGAAGAGGTTATCGTAGCACCGGAAGAAACCGCTGCCCCTACTAAAGTAGAAGCGGCCGTTGAAGCCCCTGCTCCGAAAGAAGAAGAAGTATTTACGATCGTAGAACAGCAGCCTGAATTCCCGGGCGGTATGGGCGCTCTTGGCCAGTTCTTGGGCAAGAACATCCGCTACCCGGCCGCTGCACAGCGGGCTAACATCTCAGGCCGCGTATTCGTAAGCTTCGTTGTCAATACTGACGGAAGTATTCAGGATGTTGCTGTGTTGAAAGGCTTAGGCTTTGGTACGGATGAAGAAGCCATCCGGGTTGTTAAATCAATGCCGAAATGGCGTCCTGGTAAACAGTCGGGTCGTGCGGTACGGGTAAAATACAACCTGCCTATCAACTTCACACTGGAATAACCGGATCTGATACGATGAGGATTTTCCTCTGAATCAACAAAAAGGGTGGTCACTGTCATGGTGATCACCCTTTTTAACTCTCTGCCTTTCCGGCAATTAAGACTATGCAACAACGAAGCCGTGTTCCCGAACGCCTTACCCTGATTATTGCCGTACTCGCTTCGGTGACCTATCTGGGAACGGGTATTTTTTTGATTGTTACCACTGATTCCTACTGGATCCTGCCGCCGCCGGGGGTATTACGATACGGCCTGGCCGTGCTGCTGATAGCCTACGGAGCCTTCCGTACATTCAGGGCCTATCAACGGTTCCGGGAAGAATTTTAACTACAGAAGATACATTAAACCATCAGGGTATTTTCTGATCTAACAGATAACATGTATCTAATGAAAAACGGACTTAAAGGTATTTGCCTGGGACTGTTGATTGGCGGAATGTCAGGTTGTTCGGGTAATCAGCCCCTCGACTCACCGTCACGCGGGACAATTACCGTAGCAGTAGATGAATCGTTTAAACCATTGGCAACGCAACTGACAGATGCGTATTCCGGAATTTATCCGGAGGCTCATTTTGAGCTTAAATATCGTCCGGAACGTGAGTCAATTGCCATGTTGCTTAAAGATAGTGCGCGCCTGGCGTTTACAACACGCCCGTTGACAAAACAGGAACAGATCGCTTTTGATCAGCAAAAAGTTATCGGTAAGGCGGTGAAAATCGGCACAGACGGCGTGGCACTCATTGTAAGTAAAAGCAATCGTGACAGCCTGATTACGATGACTGAGCTAAAGGGGATTTTCTCCGGACAGCTGACGCAATGGCCTCAGTTAAAGGGGGCTACTGAATCAGGGCTGATCACCCTGGTATTTGATAACAGTAACTCAAGTAACCTGGATTTTATATTACGCACGTTTTCGGTAAGTGATGTCAGTAAATTACGGATATATACTGCCCGTTCGAATCAGGATGTGATTCAGTATGTCCGGAAAAATCCGACAGCACTTGGCTTTATTGGCGTTAACTGGATTAGTGATGGTGATAACCCGTTAACGGGTGAATTATCGGCTGATTTGCGTGTTCTGGGGGTTTCAGATAAAGACAACCCTACATCGTTAAAGGATTATTATCAGCCGTTTCAACGGAATCTTGGTCTGGAAACGTACCCGCTGCGCCGGCCTGTGTATATTCTGAGCCGGGAAACACATCCTGGTCTGGGCAGCGGACTGATCAATTATATTGCACGGGACGCCGGTAGTTTGCTCATCGAAAAATTAGGTCTTTGGCCTGTTAAGCCATATAACCGAGTGGTTTATATCAGAAAGTGAGTAAATTTTTTGGTTTGCCAGCAATTTTTTAGATTTGCTTAATGTTTCTTAGTAACACAACTTTTTTCCAATTTCTCAACCTGAATTGCATGATGAAAATGCATAAAAAGTCGCTTTTGGCGGCTCTGGTTATCGGTGCTACGTTTACAGCACCCGTGTTTGCGCAGGATGTACAGTCTGGTTTAAAAGACCTGGAATCGGAGCGGTTAGCGAAAGCGGAGCAAACGTTTACCCAACTGGCAACAAGTGCTCCTACTGCGGAAAATCAATTCTATTTAGGTTATTATTATCTGCGCACCAATCAGCCTGACAAAGCAAAAGCTGCTTTTGAGAAAGGCCTGTCTGTTGACCCTAAAAACGAATTAAATAACATCGGGTTAGCTGGTGTTGCACTGGCGAAAAAAGATGCGCCTGCCGCTATTGCGTTGACTGACAATGCAGTGAAGGCAACGAAAGGCAAAAACATGGATGTTCTGTTCCATGCCGGTGAAGTCTACACATTGTTCTATGATGACAATGGCGTAAATGATCCTGCCAAGGCGTTGTCGTACCTGGAAGCAGCCGCTAAGCTGGATAAGAAAAACACAAATGCTGAGATCAAAATGGCTATGGGTGACGCTTACTTCATCAAAAATGATGGTGGTAGCGCTGTGAGCCGGTACGAAGATGCGTTGATGATCAGCCCTAACCTGGCAGAAGCTAATTACAAAATCGGTCGTCTGTACCTGCGTGGTAAGCAGTACAAACTGGCTCAGGAATATTTTGACAAGGCGATTGCCAACGATCCTGAGTTTGCACTGACATACCGTTCCCTGGCTGACGCTCTGGCGGGTGCACGTGCCTACAAGGGCGCTGCCAAAAACATGGAGCTGTACGTACAGAAAAGTGGTACGACTGATCCTGAATACCTGACTAACGTAGCTAAGTTTTACTTCCTTTCTAACGATTACCTGAAAGCAATCAGCTATCTGGATCAGCTGAAAGGCAAAGTAAACGATCCGATTATTGATCGTATGTATGGCTGGGCTTATTCTGCACTGGGCAAAACAAGCCAGTCAATCGAAGCGCTGAACCGTTTTATTGCTGCTGCGCCTAAAAAGGTTCTGTACGATGATTACGTGTATCTTGGTCGTGCGTATGGTCAGCAGGGTACACCGGAAGGTGATTCGCTGAGCGTCGTATACTTACTGAAAGCTGCTCCTGAAGATACAGTGGATAACCTCTATCGTGAGGCTGCCCAGAAGCTTTACAGCATGAAGAAGTACGAGAAAGCCGGTAACATGTACCTGAAGTCAATCAGTGCCAACCGCGCTCCGGCTAAGGCTGATTACATCTTCAGTGGTGTATCGTTCTATACAAACGGCCTGCAGGCTGCCCGTGCCTATGCAAGTGATACCGCTATGGCGCGCTCAGTACGTAAGCAGAACATGATGCGTACCGACTCGGTTTTTGCGAAACTGGCAGAAATTGACTCGGCCTATGCTTCATCATACTACTATCGCGCTCAGGCAAACTATTATGCGGCTGCCACATCGGCAGAAGCATTGAGCAACCGCGCATTTGTCCCGTATGCCGAGAAGTTCATCGCGCTGGCAGGTAAGGAAATCGCTGCTGATGCTGCTAAACAACAACAGTATTCGAAAAACATGATTTCTTCATATCGTTTGCTGATCGCAGATGCAATTGCCCAGAAGGATGATGCAAAAGCGAAAAACTACGCAACGGAAATCCTGAAGCTTGATGCCAACGACAAGGCCGCAAAGGAACTGATTGAAGGGCCTGCAACGCCACCTGCCGCAACACCGGCTACAGGAGCGAAGCCGGTTAAGAAAAGCTAAGGGCTATTCCGTTACTGAGGCTATAACAGAAGGCAACCCCACAAGGGTTGCCTTCATTGTTTTGTCCAAAAAATAAAAAGGCTCAGGTGATAGGATTGACAACTATTATTTTCGCGTTGGTGTCTTAACTTTGCGAAAAAAAAGTTACGGACCTTCACCCACTTTTAGTCTAATGCTTAATCTTGTACTTTTTGGCCCTCCGGGCGCAGGCAAAGGCACCCAAAGCGAAAAGTTAATCGAAAAATACAAGTTAGTACACTTGTCAACCGGTGATTTGCTCCGGTCGCAGATTGCTGCCGGAACGGAATTGGGCCTTAAAGCAAAGTCGCTGATGGATCAGGGAATTTTAGTACCTGATGAGGTTGTTATCGGCATGATTGACAGCAAACTGAACGAAAATCAGGCTGCGGCTGGTTTTATATTCGACGGTTTCCCACGGACAGTGCCTCAGGCAGAAGCACTGGATGTGCTGTTGAGTCAGTATAACACCGGTATTACTACCATGGTCGCACTGGTGGTGGAAGAGGAAGAATTAACAAAACGATTGTTGCTGCGCGGGCAGACATCAGGCCGTCCTGATGATCAGAATGAAGCACTCATTCGCCGGCGGGTGACGGAATATAACGAAAAAACAATGCCTGTCGCTGGCTATTACGAGCAGCAAGGTAAGTACGTTGCCATCAACGGTATTGGTGAAATTGAGGCTATTTTCGGCCAGATTTGCCATGCTATTGAAGCGGCAGCGCAGTCATAGACGATGTGACGGATAAATTAACAGATTAATTGAAGGCTTTTGATCCGTCACTGGGGTTAAAAGCCTTTTGTTACTATGTTATCCCGGTCCGGCATCGCTGAGTGACAGGCGAAACAGAAAGATGGCATCTTCAAATTTTATTGACTACGTAAAAATAAATTGTCGCTCCGGTGCAGGTGGCGCAGGATCTGTGCATTTTCGCCGCGAAAAGTACGTTGACAAAGGCGGACCCGATGGGGGGGATGGTGGCCGTGGGGGCCATATTATCCTGAAAGGAAATGCGCAGCACTGGACACTGCTGCATTTAAAATACCAGAAACACATCAAGGCCGAGTCAGGTCATGGCGGCGAAGGTGGCCGCCGGACAGGTGCTCAGGGGGATGATGTATTTATTGAAGTTCCGCTGGGAACCATCGCCCGTCATGCCGAGACCAATGAGGTGCTGGGCGAAATCACCGAAGACGGGCAGGAAGTGATTCTGCTGCCGGGCGGCCGCGGTGGTCTGGGGAACTCTCATTTCAAGTCGTCGACCAAACAGGCTCCGGATTACGCACAACCGGGCGAACCTAAGCAGGAAGCCTGGATTATCCTCGAATTAAAATTACTGGCCGATGTGGGACTTGTTGGTTTCCCGAACGCCGGAAAATCAACCTTGCTGTCTGTATTATCGGCAGCCCGCCCCGAAATCGGCGATTATCCGTTTACAACGCTTGTTCCGAACCTTGGTGTAGTCTCTTACCGTGATTATAAGTCATTCGTGATGGCTGACGTTCCGGGTATTATTGAGGGCGCATCACAGGGAAAAGGACTGGGTTTACGCTTCCTGCGCCATATCGAACGCAATGCTGTTCTGTTGTTTCTCGTCCCTGCCGATGTAGAAGACATCACGGCCGAATACAAAATATTGCTGAACGAACTACAGCAGTATAATCCGGAACTGATGTATAAGAAGCGGCTGCTGGCTATATCCAAAACCGATATGGTAACTGACGAAGAGCTGGCGGCACTCAAAAAAACACTCCCGCCGAACCTTACCTGTGTCTTTATTTCTGCGGTTCTACAGCAAGGTCTGTCTGAGCTGAAAGATGCTATCTGGCAGACAATTACGGACGTGCCTGAAACATTACCGACACTGTCGTAGTATAGGTTATTGCGTTTAACTGGTTCAATTTTCCGGGTGTATGATAAAAACCATGCTTGTCTGGCTGGTGGGGGTACTTGTGACCGCTCCGCTGCTACTCAGCGCTCAACAGATTCAGGTTACTTTTCCGACAACACGCGCCGTTTTTCAGCGTAATAACGCTAATGTTGCCACATTGCGGATCGCCGGTTTCTATACAGTACCGGTAACACGCATCGAAGCAAAAATGACGGCCCGCGACGGGCAGGGAGCAAGTACTGACTGGCGGGTAATAGAAGCAAATCCGGGCAAGGGTGTGTTTACAAACGACCTTTCCGATATCCGGGGAGGGTGGTATAATCTCGAAGTCCGGGGGATGAATAACGACCAGCAGGTCGCCTATACCCTTGTCGAACGTGTCGGGGTTGGTGAGGTGTTTGTCGTGGCCGGCCAATCAAACGGGCAAGGGACAGATTGGCTGCTCAGAAGCGCACCAACTGCCGGTGATGACCGTGTGAATTATGTAACTGCCGGATCGGATAAGCAGGATCTGGCTGATCCGGGTTATCCGGAGTTCCGGCAGCTGAATCAGGATAATATCAACAACCAGCCGTTTATAAGCCCGCGCGGCTTTGGTTCGTGGTGCTGGGGAATGCTGGGAGACCGGCTGGTGCAGCGCTTCGGCGTGCCGGTGCTCTTTATGAATGCCGCGTGGGGGGGCACGTCGATCGGTAACTGGCGGGAAACTGCCGCCGGCGGCACTGCCTACAGCGTGTATGTAAGCGGCCAGGCTTATCCGCAGGGGCAACCCTATGCGAATCTCCGGACTGCACTGCAGTTTTATACAAACCTGCTGGGCGTCAGGGCAGTACTATGGCATCAGGGCGAAGCAGATACCTATGTGGGTACCGGTACCGATGAGTATGTCCGCAGCCTGCGCTATATCATTGATAAAAGCCGGCAGGATGCCGGGAAGAGTATTGCCTGGGTGGTCTCGCGGGTATCGTATGAAAAAGACGGCGGTATACCCGGCGGAAAAATACGGCCTGAAATCATTAATGCGCAGAACCAGATCATCGCTCAGGGTGGCAATGTATTTGCCGGACCATCTACCGATAACATTCAGGTACCACGGAGCCGCGCCCCCTACTTTGACGAAACACACTTTGATGCCAACGGCCTGGTAGAGGTCGCCAATGCCTGGAGTGCCAGTCTGGACGATAACTTCTGGAATAATTCACAGCCACAGGCACCCGGCAGCCTGGCCAGTGTGTCGATTGACTGCGCCGGAAACAATAGTCTGGGTATTACCGTAAATGGCTCTTACAGCTCAATACTCTGGGAAGGGCTGAACGAAAACGGGCAGGTTGTGAGTCTGGACGCGGGTCAGCGGCTGGTAAAGGGTGGCAGTAATATCCGGTACCGGGCGAAACTAAAGGACGGTCTGGGCAATACAAGCTATTCGGCTGCTGTCCGGATTGCCGCC
Source organism: Arsenicibacter sp. R0_47 (assembly GCF_057652235.1). Taxonomy (NCBI): domain Bacteria; kingdom Pseudomonadati; phylum Bacteroidota; class Cytophagia; order Cytophagales; family Spirosomataceae; genus Arsenicibacter; species Arsenicibacter sp. R0_47. The sequence continues at coordinate 208,744 of NZ_JBYFCJ010000002.1, forward strand.
CCGCCGACAATAGCGCTTTCGGGCCCCGCTACATTTTGTGAAGGCGGAAACATCAACCTGACGGCAAGCTACGACAACAATATCAGCTGGATAAATCAGCAGACAAATACCAGTGTATCCACCAGCAAGGTGCTGAACACAAACACGTCAGGCAGTTTCTATGTGCGTTACCGCGATGTCAGCGGCTGTGATTTTACATCGGATGTACAAACGATCCGGGTGAATCCGTTGCCGGCTGCCCCGGCTATTACCAGCGACCGTTCGGCAACGTTCTGTCAGGGGGAAAGCACTGCATTACGGACAACTACCGGCGGGGTACGGTATAACTGGAGTAACGGCGAAGGCAATCAGGCCATCGAGGTCAGGCAATCGGGTAGTTACTTCCTAACGGTTACCGACCAGAATGGCTGTAGCTCAAACCGCTCCAATACCATTAATGTGGTTGTCAATAATTTGCCGCAGACGCCGGTTATCCAGGCGGGCGGGCCGACCACATTCTGCGCCGATCAGCGGGTAACACTGACCTCGACGGAAGAAAATACCTACCAGTGGAGTAACGGCCAGGCAAGCCGAAGCATTACCGTGAGTCAGGCGGGGGAATATTCACTACGGACGCGGAACGTATTTAACTGTTTATCGGCACCGTCTAATCCCATTACAGTCAATGTTAATCCGTTGCCGGATGCACCGGTGATTTCGGCGCAGGGACGGACAACCTTCTGCGACGGAAATCAGGTGACCCTGGCGGCGGCAAGCCCGTTAAACGCCATCTGGTCAAGCGGCGTCACAACGCAGCAACTGACGGTGAAAACCAGCGGCACCTTTACCGCGCGGGTACAGGATAACAACGGTTGCCTGTCGCCGTTCAGCAATGCTATTGCGGTAGATGTGAAACCGTTGCCGGCCGTACCACAGTTGCAGCAGACGGGTACATATACCCTTGACGTAATCAACAATGAACCGAACACCGGTTATAACTGGCGCTACAATACCGATTCACTGACGGTGAAAACCAGTTCGATAAAAGCCGGCCGGACGGGCAATTACAGTGCACAGGCTTACCGGGCCTATGCCCCTGACCTGACATGCTATTCGGCTTACTCGCCGCTGCTGGCCTTTATTCTGATTGAAAACAATCAGGGGCTCAGTATTTATCCGAACCCGAGTGCGGATAAGAAAATCACCATAGAAACGTTAACGGATGTAAAGAACGCAGCCGTCCGGATTTATACACTGGCCGGTCAGGAAGTACAGCTTTATCAGGTTACAGACTTCTCCGAACGACGCCCGTTTGACCTGAGCAGCCTGCGGTCAGGATTTTATATTATTCAGGTTCAGGCGACCGGATTCAATGTCGCAAAACGCGTCTTCCTTGGATTTTGACAAATATGCAGAAATGGACCTCTTTAGGCATGTTACTTGCCGGGTTTGTTATTTCAATGCAAATGGTGAATTTTGTCAAAAGTGTGGCATTACCGAGGTGAGCGGTAGAAAAGGCGAATCAGTATTGTCATCGTAACAAGCATGAAAAACACTACTACCCAGAAGATTACATGTATTCTCGGGCTTCTTTGTGCATGTCTGATTCCGGCATTAGCACAGACAACTAACCCGGTTGTTAAGATTACGTATCCTGAAACACGGGCGGTTTATCAGCGGAATAATGATCAGACCAGTACAATTTATGTTTCGGGAAGTTACTACCAACCCATAGACAGTGTACAGGCAAGACTCGTCACCGAAGTTTCCGGTCAGGGCATTGACACCGATTGGCAGACCATTCAGCGGCTGCCGTCGGGTGGTGTCTTTCAGGGGCCTGTACGGGGCCGTACGGGCTGGTACAGACTACAGCTCCGGGTGATGTCGGGCGGAACCATTATCGGGCAGGACGAAGTACGTAAGGTGGGCATCGGTGAGGTATTTATCATTACCGGCCAGTCTAATGCACAGGGCTTTCAGGACCTCGGTGCCGTTGGTGCTGCCGACGACCGCGTAAACTGTGTGGCGTATGACAATACAGTGGCTAATTCGCTGGCCAATCCGCCGGCTCCGTCATTTCAGCAACTGACCAGTACAGCCATTATCGGGCCGCGCGGGCAAAGTGCCTGGTGCTGGGGAGCGCTCGGTGATCTGATTGCCAGACAGTATAACTGCCCGGTTCTGTTTATCAACACGGCCTGGTTTGGTACAACGAGCCGCAACTGGCGGGAAAGCGCCGATGGTAAATCAACGGTTTACTGGTTCAATAACTCGGTAGCACTGCCGACGGGGATGCCATACGCTAACCTGATTATTGCCCTCCGTTACTATAACTCGCTGCTTGGCCTGCGAGCTATTTTATGGCAACAAGGGGAAAATGATAATTTTCCGCTGAACATTACCCGTGAAGAATACCGCGATAATATGCAGTATATCATCAATAAGACCCGGGAAGATGTTGGCGCCGGTTTTATCAGCGACCGGTATCCGGCCTGGGTGCTTGCGCGTTCATCCTATAATACAGGCCGGATTAGTCTGAATGTAATCAACGCCCAGAACGACGTTATCAACACCTATAACAACAATGTCCAGCCCGGACCACTTACGGATAATATTCAGATCCCGCGGCCGGGCGAAGACGTACACTTTGGCGGTGATGGTCTGCGGCAGCTGGCACAGGCCTGGTACCAGAGCATGAGCCCGACGTTTTTTGTAAGTGCCCTGCCGGTTCTGCCACTGCCCCAGCCAACGGTTGCGGTAGGATGCGGGCCCAACAACAGCAGTGTTACACTGACGCTGCCGGACGGCTATTCGTCGTATGTCTGGAATAACAGTATTGCCGGTAAAAGTCTGACGGTAAACCTGCCGGGTTCATACAGGGCTACCATGAAAGACCGCTTCGGGAATACGTTCCTGTCACCGCTGGTGGAAGTAAAAGCGCCGATTCTGCCGGCTGCTCCGGCCATTTCGCTGGCCCGGTCGGCCTCAATCGCTGCGGCAACTGATCAGCAGATTTGTGCCGACTCGGTGTTGCAGCTGACCGGTATTACCGATGTGGCCAACCGGCTGCAATGGAATGGTGGTACGGTGACCAAAGTGTTGAATGTGGCCAGTCCGGGTAGCTATACCTTACAGGCGCTGAGTCCGTACGGTTGCCGGTCAGCAGGCTCTGCACCGGTGAATCTGGTGGTACGTCCGCGGTTGCCGCAGCCAACAATCCGTCAGGTCGGTCCGTATTCACTGGAGGCAACGGTGCCGTTCAGCGTTACGGGCACAACGCTGGCCTATGACTGGCGGCAGAACAATGCATTATTTGTTGCCAATCAGAACGGCGCTGTAGCCAAGGTGGCTATCAGCGGAGTATATACGGCCCGCTCGAAAGGAATTTTTACGCTGGCCAACGGTAACAACCTGACCTGCGTGTCGAACTATTCGAATTCGGTTGATTACGTGATTGATCCGAATAACCGCGGTCTGGTGGTGTATCCGAATCCGGCTACATCGCATCAGGTTTCGGTCGAAACACTGGAGGATCTGAAAAATGCTGACCTTCAGATTTATACGCTGGATGGCAAACTGGTCTATTCCGAGCACTTCGATCTGTTCAACGTCCGGCGTACGGTGAATATGCAGGGACTGGCCGGGGGGCAGTACGTGGTACGGGTCCGGGCGGCCGGCTTCAATGTGGCCAAACGCTTTATTCTGACAAATTAACGGAACGAAACGACATACTGTAGCGGGCTTTGCCGGTTACTACAGGCGGCGCCCGCAACAAAAAATGCCCTTCGCAGAGAAGGGCATTTTTTGTTAAACACCATGGATCAACTTCGTGTTTAAGATTGATTAAACCTTAAAAAAAGGGTATATTTGATAGTAATTTTGCCATGCTAAACCACAGGCAGAACATCTGTCCGTGTTTAAATTATCACTAACTTGCGACGTCTTTCGCAATAAGTTATTATGAACGCATCTTACTTGCCGTCGGATTATCTCCCGGTACTGATTCAGCTGGGGCTGGCACTGGGTTTTATCATCACGACGATGATCGTAACGCACTCGATTGGCCCTAAGCGTAAAAGCCAGAAAAAAGACGATCCGTTTGAGTGCGGTATTCCTGTAGAAGGGGATGCCCGGACGCCTATTTCCATCAAATACTTCCTGATCGCTATTCTTTTTGTCTTGTTCGACGTTGAGGTTATCTTCCTGTATCCATGGGCAGTGAACTTCAAAGGTCTGGGCGTCACAGGCTTTATCGAAATGGTATTGTTCATGGGGCTGCTGTTAGCGGGCTTCTACTATATCATCCGCAAAGGCGTGCTGAAGTGGGAATAACGATTGATCTGTAATCTGCCGGGTACCAGGTGTACCGGCTGCTTACATTACTCATTATCCAGTTTACATTAGCAACATGGCATCAGACATAAAATTAGCTGAAGGCCCCCCAAGCTATGACGGCCCGGGGTTTCAGGCAACTTCATTTGACAAAATCATTGGTTTGGCCCGGGCGAATTCGCTTTGGCCTTTGCCTTTTGCAACTTCCTGCTGCGGAATCGAGTTCATGGCAACCATGGCGGCCCGTTACGACATTGCCCGTTTTGGCTCTGAACGGATCAGCTTTTCGCCGCGTCAGGCCGATATGCTGCTGGTAGCCGGTACGATTGCCAAGAAAATGGCGCCGGTTGTAAAGCAGGTGTATCTGCAGATGGCCGAACCCCGCTGGGTGATTGCCATCGGAGCCTGCGCATCGAGCGGCGGAATTTTCGATACCTACAGTGTCTTACAGGGTATCGACCGCGTGATCCCGGTTGATGTGTATGTGCCGGGTTGCCCGCCGCGTCCGGAGCAGATTCTTGAAGCCGTTATGCAGGTGCAGGAACTGGCCCATAACGAGTCGCTTCGCCGGCGAAATTCGGACGAATACCAGAAACTGCTGGCCTCGTACAGTATTCAATAGCAAAAGCGCGAAAGCACCGCCATGCGGGCGCTTCCGCGCTTTTACTCATTCACTAACTGACAATGCTTACCAACGAAGAAGTAGCACAAGATATAATCCGGAAGTATGAAAACGCCGTCGGGGAATTCGACGATCCGTTTGGCCTGCTGACGTTCACAACGAACCGGGAAACCATTATTCCGGTGCTTGAATACCTGAAGGACCATCCGGCATACCAGATCAGCTTTCTGACAGATATTACGGCCATTCATTATCCGGACAGCCCCGATCGTGAATACTGTGTCGTGTATCACGCGCACAGCCTGGTGCAAAACTTCCGGGTGCGGATTAAAGTATACCTGACAGCGGCCGATCTGCATATCCCGACCGCAACGCCACTGTACGCAAGTGCCAACTGGATGGAGCGTGAAACCTTTGACCTGTTCGGTGTCATCTTTGACGGCCATCCGGATCTTCGCCGGATTCTGAACATGGAAGAAATGGATTATCATCCGATGCGGAAAGAATATCCATTGGAAGACAGCACCCGCCAGGACAAAATTGATGCGTTGTTTGGACGATAATAATTGAGTGATTGAGCGAGTGAGTGATTGAGCGAAACCTGTCGGCTCCGGATCACTCAATCACTCAATCACAATTCGCTCAAGAGAAGCAGATGACTACTGAAGAACTCGATTTAGCAAATAAAGCGGGCGTTCCGGCCCGGACCGACGAAGGACCGGTACAATATGTCAACGAACTGACAACGCTGAACCTCGGTCCAACCCACCCGGCAACCCACGGTATTTTCCAGAACATCCTCCAGATGGATGGCGAAAAAATCGTGTCGGGCGAGCAAACCATCGGATACATTCACCGTGCGTTCGAAAAAATCGCCGAACGCCGGCCATTCTACCAGATTACCACCCTGACTGACCGGATGAACTATTGTTCGTCGCCGATCAACAACATGGGCTGGCACATGACGGTAGAGAAACTGCTCGGCATTGAGGTGCCGAAGCGGGCGCAGTATATCCGGGTGATCATGATGGAACTGGCCCGGATTGCCGATCACCTCGTTTGTAACGGGATCCTTGGTGTAGATACCGGTGCCCTGACCGGTTTCGTGTACCTGTTCGAAGAACGGGAGAAAATCTACGAAATCTACGAAGAGATGTGCGGTGCCCGTCTGACAACCAACATGGGCCGGATCGGTGGCATGGAGCGTGATCTGTCGGCCGAAGCCATCCGGAAAATCAGAAAGTTCCTTGCCGAATTCCCGAAAGTACTCCGTGAGTTTGAAAGTCTGCTGAACCGGAACCGGATCTTCATGGACCGGATTGTCGGTGTCGGCGGTATTTCGGCAGAACGTGCGCTGAGCTACGGCTTTACCGGTCCCAACCTGCGTGCCGCCGGTGTTGACTACGATGTGCGGGTTATGAACCCATACTCGTCGTACGAAGACTTTGAATTCGATATCCCGGTAGGGCAGAGCGGTGATACCTTCGACCGGTACATGGTCCGGAATGAAGAAATCTGGCAAAGCCTCCGCATCATTGAGCAGGCGATGAATAACCTGCCGGAAGGCTCTTATTTTGCTGATGCTCCGCAATACTACCTGCCGCCAAAGCAGGAAGTATACAAAAATATGGAAGCGCTGATCTACCACTTCAAGATTGTGATGGGTGAGATTGATGCGCCGGTTGGCGAGGTGTACCATGCCGTAGAAGGTGGCAACGGTGAATTAGGCTTCTACCTGGTCAGTGACGGAGGCCGTGCGCCATACCGTCTGCACTTCCGCCGTCCATGCTTCATTTACTATCAGGCCTACCCTGAGATGTGTAAGGGAGCCACCCTGTCGGACGCCATCGTGATCATGAGTAGTATGAACGTTATTGCCGGCGAGTTGGATGCATAAATCATTGAGTGATTGAGTGATTGAGTGACCGCCGCGCTGTGGCCGCTCAATCACTCAATCGCGCAATCACTCACTAACTATGACAACTGAAACAAACGCAAAGATAGAATTCACTCCTGAACGGCAGGTTTTGGCGAAAGAGATCATTGCCCGCTATCCGGAAGGAAAACAAAAATCGGCTTTGCTGCCGCTGCTGCACCTGGCACAGGAGCAATGGGGGTGGACAAGTCCGGAGGTAATGGACTATGTGGCCGGCTTGCTGGACATTGAGCCGATTGAGGTATACGAAGTAGCTACGTTTTATACGATGTTCCACCTCGATCCGGTGGGTAAGCATGTCATCGAATATTGCCGTACAGGCCCTTGCTGCCTGATGGGCGGTGAAGATGTCTATGCGCATCTGAAACAAAAACTAGGAATAGAAGCCGGTCAGACAACATCCGACGGGAAGTTTACCCTGAAAGAAGTTGAATGCCTGGCAGCCTGCGGTATGGGCCCTGTGTTCCAGATCCGTGAGCAATATTACATGCACCTGACCAATCAGCGGGTCGATGAGATTATTGAAGAACTGTCGAAATAAGCTTTGACCGATGGGAAAGAAAATTCTGCTTGAACATATTGACGTCCCTGGTATCGATACCTACGACGTTTACCGCAAACAAGGAGGCTATACAGCCGTTGAGAAGGCGCTGAAAACAATGACGCCTGACTCAGTGGTCGAAGAAGTTAAAAAAGCAGGTGTCCGCGGACGGGGCGGTGCCGGTTTCCCGATGGGGATGAAATGGAGCTTTCTGGCCAAGCCGGAGGGTGTTCCCCGCTATCTGGTGTGTAACGCCGATGAATCGGAGCCGGGCACGTTCAAAGACCATTACCTGATGAAGCATATCCCTCACTTACTGATTGAGGGAATGATTATTTCCAGCTTTGCACTGGGTGCCAACAAGTCGTTCATCTACGTGCGTGGCGAGCTGATGTATGTGATCCGGATTCTGGAAAAAGCCATTGCTGAAGCAAAAGCCGCCGGATTCCTGGGTAAAAATATCATGGGCAGCGGCTATGACCTTGAACTGGTCGTACAGCCGGGCGGTGGTGCCTACATCTGCGGAGAAGAAACGGCGCTGCTGGAGTCGCTGGAAGGCAAACGGGGTAACCCGCGGAATAAACCGCCGTTCCCTGCCGTTAAAGGCCTTTATCAGAGCCCGACGGTGGTTAACAACGTTGAGTCAATTTCAACAACGCCGTGGATTATCAATAACGGGGGTGATGCGTATGCTGCCATCGGCATTGGCCGGTCAACGGGTACCAAACTGATTTCGGCGTCGGGACACATCAACAAGCCGGGCGTTTACGAAATCGAACTCGGTGTGTCGGTAGAAGACTTTATTTATGCCGATGAGTGGTGCGGCGGTATCCGTCCGGGCCATAAACTGAAGGCCGTTGTGGCCGGTGGTTCATCCGTACCGATTCTGCCTGCCAACCTGATTCTGAACCTTGCCAACGGCGACAAACGACTGATGTCCTACGAATCGCTGTCAGACGGCGGCTTTGCGACGGGTACGATGCTGGGTTCGGGTGGTTTCATCGTGATGGACGAAACGGCCTGTGTGGTCCGGAATACGTGGAATTTCTCCCGCTTCTATCACCACGAATCATGCGGTCAGTGCAGTCCTTGCCGTGAAGGAACCGGCTGGATGGAAAAAGTCCTGCACCGGATCGAGCATGGTCACGGCAGCCTGCACGATATTGACCTGCTGGTTGACGTTGCCAAAAAGATCGAAGGCAATACGATTTGCCCGCTGGGCGATGCGGCAGCATGGCCGGTGGGCAGTGCGATCCGTCACTTCCGCGACGAATTCGAATGGCACATCAATCATCCGGTTGAAGCGACGCAGCCAGGTGCCGTTTACCGGGGCGAAATGGCGCTGGTGTAACCGGTAGAGCGGATCAGCCGATTCGGTTTACAGTTAAGTTGTATCAAGTATAGGTCAGTTGACCAGACGGATCCGACCATCCGTTTTACATAATTATGGAAGATAACAAACCGCAACTAGTCAAAGTCACTGTCGATGGTATCGAGGTAGAGGTGGAGCCGGGAACAACGATCCTGCAGGCTGCCCGTAAAATCGGACCGGAAGTGGCGCCACCGGCAATGTGCTACTACCAGCCGCTTAAAGGCAGTGGTGGTAAGTGCCGTGCCTGTCTGGTGAAAGTCGCAGCCGGTTCTGCCAAAGACCCACGTCCGATGCCGAAACTGGTAGCGTCTTGTATCACACCGGTACAGGATGGCATGGTGGTTGAAAATACAACAAGTCCGCAGGTACTCGAAGCGCGTAAAGGCGTTGTGGAGTTCCTGTTAATTAACCACCCGCTCGATTGCCCGGTATGCGATCAGGCCGGCGAGTGTGACCTCCAGAACTTTGCGTTTGAACACGGAGCCGCCAAAACGCGCTACGAAGAAGAACGCCGTACGTTCGACAAGCATGACCTGGGTCCGTATATCCAGCTGCACATGACGCGTTGTATCCTGTGTTACCGCTGCGTATTTACGGCCGATCAGATTACCAACAAGCGGGTACACGGGGTAATGAACCGGGGCGATCATGCCGAAATCAGCACGTATATCGAGAAGGCAATCGACAACGATTTCTCGGGTAACGTGATTGATGTATGCCCGGTAGGTGCCCTGACCGATAAAACCTATCGGTTCAAAAACCGGGTATGGTTCTCGCGTCCGGTAGATGCGCACCGTGATTGCCCGACCTGTTCCGGAAAGGTAACGCTGTGGTATCGGGGCGAAGAGGTGATCCGCGTAACGGCCCGTAAAAACGAGTGGAACGAGGTAAACGAGTTTATCTGCAACACGTGCCGCTTCGAAACCAAGAAAACCAGCGACTGGGTAATTGAGGGGCCAACCAAAATTGCCCGCAGCTCAGTCATAACGGCTAACAAGTACCGTGCTGACACAATCAAGCCGGATTTTGTTTCGCGGCTGGCGGCGGCTAATTATAAGCCAATCGATGATACCCGCGATACGTCGCAACTGTCGATTCAGCAATTACCACCTGAGCGGTTTGCGAGCTCAAACTAACCTGTTGCCGGTTTTTAACTTACAGACATGGACTTAACCATATTTATAGTAAAAAGCATCATTATCCTGGCTGTCTTCGGGATATCCCTGTTGATTGCGACGTATTCAACCTACGTTGAGCGGAAGGTGGCAGCCTTTATGCAGGACCGGATCGGCCCTGACCGGGCAGGGCCGTGGGGATTACTCCAGCCAATTGCGGATGCCGGTAAAATGTTTTTTAAGGAAGACTTTATTCCTGCCCAGGCCAGTAAGTGGCTGTTTATCCTCGGGCCTGCCCTGGCGATGTTAACGGCCCTGATGTCGAGTGCGGTAATTCCGTTCGGCGATACCATCCGGTTCGACAACTACGAGATTCCGGTGCAGGGTATCGAGATCAACATCGGTGTACTGTACATTTTCGGTGTTGTGTCGCTGGGGGTATACGGCGTTATGGTCGGTGGCTGGGCGTCGAATAATAAATTCTCGCTGCTGGGTGCCATCCGCGCTGCGTCGCAGAACATCAGCTATGAAGTAGCGCTGGGCCTGTCGATTATCGCGATTCTGATGATGTCAGGCTCGCTGTCAGTCCGCGCAATTGTTGAGCAGCAGGCGGAAGCCGGCTTCCTTGGCTGGAACGTATTTACGCAGCCGCTGGGCTTTATCATTTTCCTGACCTGCTCGTTTGCCGAGTGTAACCGGACGCCGTTCGACTTACCGGAGTGCGAAACCGAACTCGTTGGCGGGTATCACACAGAGTACAGCTCCATGAAATTGGGCTTTTACCTGTTTGCCGAGTACATCAACATGTTCGTATCGTCGGCATTTATTTCGTCGCTGTACTTCGGTGGTTACCACTATCCGTTTATGGAGCAGATCAGCAATGCCCTGACCAATTCACTGGGTTCTGTAACCGGGCATAACGTAGCGACAGCGATCGGTACGGTTGTGTTCTTCGGCAAGATCTTCTTCTTCATCTTCTTCTTCATGTGGGTACGCTGGACCGTTCCGCGTTTCCGCTATGATCAGCTGATGAACCTGGGCTGGAAAATCCTGATTCCGTTGTCAGTACTGAACATCATTGTTTCGGCAAGCGGTTTGCTGTTCAACGGCATGAAGTACGCCTCATGGCTGATCGTTATTGTCGCAACGGTGCTGGCGGTTATGTCGAACTCACGCGCCCCGAAAGGACAGGTTTCTCCGCAACGATCTTAAACGAGCCGGCCGGACAGCCACAGGGAGGTCCGGCCATAATCTCTTATTAAAGTATGCAACTGACGAATCGTTCAAAGCAGGTTAGCAATAAAGAAATGACGCTGGCAGAGAAAATGTATCTGCCTGCGATTACGAAGGGTCTTGGCATTACGTTAAAGCACTTTTTCCTGAAGAAAGCGACGAAGCCGTATCCGGATGTAAAAACGTATCTGGGGCCGGTTTTCCGCGGACATCACGTTCTGAAGCGTGATGAGCAGGGGCGTGAGCGTTGTACGGCCTGTGGTCTTTGTGCCGTGGCTTGTCCGGCCGAAGCGATTTCGATGGTCGCAGCCGAGCGTACAAAAGGTCAGGAAACACTTTACCGCGAAGAAAAATACGCCGCTGTGTATGAGATTAACATGCTGCGCTGCATTTTCTGCGGACTGTGTGAAGAAGCTTGTCCGAAGCAGGCAATCTATCTCCGCCACGACCGGTTTGTACCGGTATTCTCGGATCGTGATGAGGTAATTTACGGAAAAGATAAGCTGGTCGAGAAGTCAGATGACCGGTACGTTCGTACCAACCCGAACGTTCAGGCAACCCCGACTGAGCCAAGCCTTTCCCGTTCTGTTAGTTAAAAACAGGCACGTACAGCTAAGGACGGGGCCACCTGTCTTTTGCTGCATCGGGCTGAATAGATACGCTTTAAGAAATGAAACCTATCGAAATAGTTTTTTACGTACTCACCGGAATTACCCTGTTAAGTGCCATCACGGTTGTAACGGCGCGTAACCCGATCCACAGTGTATTGGCGCTGATCGCGACATTCTTCTGTCTGTCGGGGCATTATATTCTGATGAATGCGCAGTTTCTGGCTGCCGTGAACATCATCGTGTATGCCGGTGCGATCATGGTACTGTTCCTGTTTACGATCATGTTCCTGAACCTGCGCAGGGAAGATGAGGAGTCCAAAACAAACCTGACGAAAATGGCCGCCGTTGTGGTTGGCGGTATTCTGATGGTTACGATGTTACTGGTATTCCGGGCCGTACAGCTGCCTTCGGTTAGTGAAGGTAACTTCGACGCGCGGACCGGTCTGGTCGAACAGCTTGGTATTCTGCTCTACAGCGATTACCTGCTGCCGTTTGAGCTGGCGTCAATCCTGCTGCTGGTCGCCATGGTGGGCGCCGTAATGCTCGGGAAACGCGAAGCCGGCGACCGTCACTTCTGATAAAATTTCTGTTTGCAAAGCCTGGCATACGCTGAAGGGCTCTTGGCAAAATGTTTATTGAATACACTGCTGAACCGCCCGCAAGGCGGTTCACTTCGTTTAGGGGTTAACCAATTGAGTGCGAAATGAGTTGAGTTAACAGTTGCCGGTTACTGTTATGCTCAACGTCGTTAAATATCTCCTGATCACTACCTTTTGCTGCGTCTCCCGATTGATTTTTGCTCAATCGACGGAACGTATTGAATTGCCGGTTGCCCCCGAAGACACCATGAAAACGGGGCAGAACCTGCACCCGACCGAACCAAAACTCATTGCGGAAACAGATCAGCGGTTCTTTGTTTTTAAAAGCAATCTATTTCCCGGACCTGAGCGCCTTGTGACACGGGTGTATGGGGTAAGGGCCGGGGTTTTCTTCCCCTTTAACGTTAAAGTCGGTGCAGGGGCCTATCTTTCATGGCAGCGGCTGTCAAGCTTCTGGGATGGCTATATACTACAGCGGCGACAGTTGGAATATCTGACGCTGTTTGTCGAACCGTATTATTTCCGGCGCCGGTACTGGGAGCTTAGCACACCGCTTGAAGTAGGTATCGGCCGGACGCGGTATGAGCTGATCAAGGTTGGGGACTCGCAGCCTGAAGTAAAACGGAGCATGGCTTACCCGCTGGGGCTTGGGGTAACGGTGGCGTTAAAATCGCAGGCTTTTCACCATTTCCGGCCCTTCCGGTGGTTGGGGTTCAGTGCTGAAGCAGGCTACCGGCTGACACTACAGCCGGATATTCCGAAAGCGCCGATTTCGTATAACGGATTCTACTACTCCCTGGGCCCGACCTTACTTGTCAGCCGGATGTATGCCGATTACAAGGCATGGCGGGCCCGGAAGCAGCACCCGAAAAAGAAGAAATAACGCTTACCACCATTTCTGATAGCCGTCTACCGGCTTCCAGTCCGATTTGGGTTCGTAATACTGCCAGAGCAGAGCACCGACTTTCCGGAGTAAAGTGGCGCCTTCATTGGTCCGTTCCCAGCTTTCGTCCTGCTGATTTTTGGTCATAATGCAATACACGTATTCGCCGTGAGGGGCATGCACCAGCACCACCTCTGACCGTGACCGGTTGACGGCCCCGTTCTTTGTCGCAACCTTAACGCCCGGAGGCAGCTGCGACAGCCCGTCACCATCCCAGAACTGCCGGCCCAGGTTGCGGTACATCCGGTCGCTGGCATCGGGGCTGATGGCTTTGCCCTGCCGGATATACAGCAGCAGTTCCGCCAGTTCATGGGGTGTGGTTTGTCCCCAGCCATATTTCGGGCGGAAGGCCTCGCGGCCCGGCGTGCGGGAGTTGACGCGGGTTTTGCTGAAACCGTTGGTGTCCAGCCAGCTATTGATGGCCGTTCCGCCGCCGGCCAGTGCCTGGCACCATAAGCTGCCGGTGTTGTCGCTGATGGTTTCCATGAGCATTACGATCTGACTCAGCGGAAATTTAGCCCCGTCTTTCAGTGACCCGACAATGCCGTCATCATAGTGAAGAGAATCTTTGTAAACGATTTCCTGCTGGTAGGTCAATCCGCCCCGGTTTATTTTGTCGAACAGACCGCACATGATCGGAATCTTGATGGTACTGGCTGTCGGGAAAGTTGTATCGGCGTTGATGCTGACGGTTTTGCCGGATTTGATGTGATGGACATAGACCCCGGCATCGCCCCTGAAACCAGCCATTGCCTCCCGCAGCAGGCGTTCGAGTTTCGGGTCATTTTTCTGGGCGAAGGTCTGCGAACCAGCGGTAAAAAGGATACTGAAACAAAGGCAAATACGGAAAAAATGCGTCATAGAAATGATGGTTGTTTGGGAATAATTTTTTGACAGGATTACAGGGTTGGGACAGACATCCTGTAAATCCTTTAATCCTGTCAGCATAAACTAAAATTGCCGGACAAATTTGATATGCGTGGGCGAGAAACCGGCCTGCTCATAGAAACGTTGGGTATCAAGTCGTTTTTTGTTGGTCGTAACTTCCAGATTAACCCAGCCTTCGTCTGCCGCCAGCTGAAGAAGCCGGTCAATCAGTTGCCGGCCAATCCGCTGATTCCGGCAGGCGGGCGATACATACAACTCCTGAATTTCGCCGACCCGCCCTACATGATGCAGCAGGAGCTGGGTATGGCAACTAACGTAACCGATGATTCCCTGATCTGTCTCGGCAACCAGGTAATGGTAGTCCGGATGGTCCAGGTTGGTCTGAAAAACGGCATCGAATCTTTCGCGGTCGAGTGTTTCCTCCTCCAGGTCGCAGAGAAAAGCGTAAATTACCGGACAGTCGCTGAGCGCAGCAGGGCGGATGTGCATAACATAACAGGTTGAGCGTTAATGGAGAGCAACCAGCTCAAGGCTTTTCAGAACAATGTCGCCCATGGTCCGGCAGGACAGAAAACCGTTGTGCCGGTAATGCCGGGCGAGCGCTTGTTTGAGCTGCTCGGTATGAGCCGGTGTTGAAATACTATCGTTCCGCATGGCTTTCATCAGGTCATCAATGCGGACTTTTTCGACCCGGAGCCGGCCTGCAATCAGCGACCGTTCCTCAATTTCGTACTGCCGTACACTTTCAGGGGTCATATACTGCATGCCTAACTCGATAATCGGTTGGTTCTGCTTGTAATACTGCGGCATATACACCGATTTGCGGCCTTCATACGATTGCTGATCGAAGTCGATGGCCCGGATCCGGTAATAGACCTCGTCAAAGTCAGGGGTTATATCGACCACAAAATTGCTCGAATGCATATCGCCCAGCAGCCGCACAAAGCAGCGTTCGTTGAACTTGACGAACTCCTTGCACAACCGGGTCGGGTTCAGGTTCGGGTCGAGCATCTGGTTTTTAAAGAACGCATCGCCCGGAATCCCCGCAATATGCTCTTCGATCAGCGTGTGGTCGTTGGTCAGGTAGCTTATCCGGTTCGGTGACAGAATATGCTCCAGTTCGAGTCCGTAGACGCGGGATGCATCGGCGTTTTTGACATAAAAGTAATCGAACAGGTCATTGACCTTATTCCGCACCCGGACGCGGAACGGCTTGGTATTGCCATAACTGCACAGATCAACCCGGTCGATGGTCAGGTGGCCCATGACCGACATGTCGCCGTCTGCCTTTAGCTGGGCATAGATGGTTTTCAGCGCCATCAGAATATCGTTCACATCGGAGCTGGGGTACAGCATTGTCTCCCAAAGTGTATCATTACCCTTAGTATCATACAGGGTAATGGCATCTTCGTAACGGAGCAGATCGGCATACTGAATCGGGAGCGATTGCTCGCGGCTGTATGTCGTAAGGTACTCCCGGAGCGGTTCGCCGATACGGTACGTCAGCTTTTTTTTGGTGATGATGGGCACGCGGGCTGCTGGTTGATTAAACCTGAATTTCGGCCAATCCAGGCAGATATGCAATATCGGAGGCCGGTTTCCTGCTCATCCTGCGTAAAATCAGTAGCGCTGTAACGCATCCGACTCAAAAATGTGCTTTCCCGTCAGCCCTTTCTGGGCAATACTGAACATCGCATTGGCTACCTGTGTGGCTTCAATACCTTTGTACCTGGCCGGAATCAGTGGAGCCAGCAGCCGCATGACACCGGCACCGATGCGTTCGCCGAGCCGGAACTCGGCACGGTTTCCCAACAGCAGAGAAGGCCGGAAAATCAGCAGGGATGGATAGCCAAGCGCACTCAGATCACGTTCGAGGTCGCCCTTGACGCGGTTGTAGAAAAAAGACGAGCCGCTGTCGGCCCCCATTGAGCTAACCAGCGAAAACTGCCGGGCACCCTGGTCAAGGCCCATGCGGGCGATATCGAGCGGGTACTGGTAATCAACCTTCCGGAAGGCTTCTTTGGAGCCTGCTTTTTTAATGGTTGTACCCAGACAGCAAAAAATGTCGTCGGCCTGCGTAAGCAGACCGTTCGGGTGCTCAAAATCAAACGAAATTTCCTGCAGGCGGGGGTGTTGCCAGCTTAACGGCCGCCGTGTCAGTACTTTTACTTTATCGTATACCGTTGCGTCAATGAGCCGGTGGGTGAGCTGATCGCCCACTAAACCGGTTGCTCCGAGCACTAACGCAACTTTTGATGGAGAACTTGTCATCTCTGGTAAGGTTTTTCGCTAATTTATGGCCTGATTATAATCTATCAATCTTTTCCACAAAAACCTATTGTATGCATAAGGCCCCTCACCGCCTGATTTGGTTCGCCGGTAGTCTTTTAACGGTACTAATAGCCGCGTTTACTGTCGCCGATGATTCGTTTATTGAACATCTTGCCGGACGGCTTGTGGCCTATAACCAGCAATTACCCCGCGAAAAAGTCTATCTGCACACCGACCGCGAAACCTACATGCCCGGCGAAACGATCTGGATGAAAGGGTACCTGTTTACCGGTGCGCTCCATACCGCCGATTCGACCAGCCGGGTGCTGTATGTTGACCTGGTTAACATGACAACCCGTAAACAATGGCTTACCGTAAACCTGAAAGCCGATTATGGCTATGCACCGGGGCATATGATTTTGCCGGATTCTCTGCCTGCCGGTACGTACCAGCTAAGGGCCTATACCGGCTGGATGCGGAATTTCCCCAATGAGGTATACACCAGGCAGCTGACACTTTTCCAGGCAAACGAAGAAATTAAGCAGGCGCCTCAGCCCAACGCTGTTGACATTCAGTTCCTGCCCGAAGGCGGTAACCTGATCGCCGGATTGCCGGGCCGCGTTGGTTTTAAAGCGGTTGATGAAACCGGTAAAGGCGCCGATATTGCCGGATTTATTCTGGATGCAAAGAAAGATACGGTCGTAGGCTTTGAAACAATGCACCTGGGCATGGGCTATTTCAGCCTGACGCCGGAGGCCGGGCAAAGCTACACGGCCTATGTAAAACGCAAAGGTGAAGCATTTAAAGCCTTTCCGTTACCGGCCATTCAGACGGATGGGTACGTGATGATGGTCGATAACCTGAGTCATAAAGATAATATCCGGGTACTGATTGCGCATACCAAACCGGTCTCGGCTCAGATGAATGCGTCACTTATTTTTCAGTCGCGGGGCTTGCTGGTGCAGGCGTCGAAGCTGCCGCTTACTAAACGGTCTTTCTGGGTGCAGATTCCGCGCGAAAAGTTTCCGGAGGGCGTCGGGCAGATTACGCTGTTTGATGAAGCGAATAAGCAGGTGGCGGAACGGCTGTTTTTCATTGACCATAACGAACGGCTGAACGTGACCGTGAAGCCGGATAAGGCCAGTTACAGGCCCCGTGAGGAAGTGAAACTGGATATTACGGTTACCGACAATACCGGCAAACCGGCAAAAGGTAATTTTTCGCTGGCGGTGACCGATACCAAACTGGCACCGGAAGCCGATGCAGCCCCGCAGACAATGGCCTCCTACCTGCTGCTGGAATCCGATATTAAAGGCGAAATTGAACAGCCGGGGTATTATTTTGACCCGAAGAATGACACACGTAATATAAAGCTTGATCTGCTGATGATGATTCAGGGGTGGCGGCGGTTTACCTGGCCGGAGGTGCTGGCCAGTGACTATCCGGCGCTGAACTATGATGTCGAAACAGGGCTTACGTTGTCGGGGCAGGCCGTAAAGCCCGGTCGTCAGGTGGCCAAAACAAGGCGCAAGCCAGGTGAGGGCGAAATTGCGCCGGGTCTGGTGATTCCGGATAAGCAGGCTGCTGCGAAAGCCTCGCCTAATCGGGTAAAACTGACCGTTGTGGCGACCGGAAAAGACAGTGCCCGCAATTTCATGATGGGGGAGACGGATGACGAAGGCCATTTTGCGTTGTTCGGTCTGGAACTGGCCGATACCACCAGCCTGTTTATTCAGGCCACATCGATGAAGGGCAATAACCGGAATTACAACGTGACGCTGGATGCCTTTGAGCCGGCAAAAGTCATGTTTACCAAAGCCCCGTTTAATCCGATTCTGGTTCGTAGAGAGGAGTGGGCGGAGTTCGTTCGCCGGACCAACGACTACCTGGAACTGGAAGAGCAGATCCGGAAAAACAATGAACGGATGCTGAAAGAAGTAACCGTAAAAGCAAAGAAAACCGAGCCGGTTGATACCCGCCGGATGATGTACGGATCGGCCGATGCTACGGTTAAGTTTGATCAGATGAATACGGCCGGGGCCATGACGATCCTGGATGTAATCCGGAGCCGCGTGGCGGGTGTGATGATATCCGGTTCCGGTACGTCTGCGACAGTGCAAATTCGCGGCGCGGCTAATTTTCAGGGTGTTATCGAACCTTTGTTCCTGATTGACGGGATGCCGGTTGACAAGGAGTCGGCACTCACGATCAATGTCCACGATGTAGAAGCGGTTGATGTCCTGAAAGGAGCCTCAACTGCCATGTATGGTTCACGCGGCGGCGGCGGCGTTATTTCGATTCTGCTGAAGCGCGGTGGTAGCGGGACCGTCAATACAAATTATACCCCGATAGGCACGTTGCTGACAAAGATACCGGGATTCCAGCCGAAGCGGGAATTTTACGCACCCCGGTATGATGTCAGCAAGCCGGATCATGTGCGGCCCGACCACCGGGCTACCCTGCACTGGCAGCCCATGATTGCCGTCGGCGAAAGCGGTAAGGCATCCGTTTCGTTCTTTGCATCAGATGGCCTGACCCGGTTACGGATCGTTACCGATGGTGCTACCGTCGATGGTATGCCAGGGAGCAGCCGGGAGTTTGTAGAGGTTAAGCGGTAGTACGATAGTGGTGGCACGCCTGGGCGTGCCACCACGTTACATTAAAAATGCTTAAGATAGCTCAGGTTGGCAAAGACAATCTGCTCCAGCTGGCGGGGGCTGTTGTTGAAGCCACGCCGGTTGAAGACCAGATATAAAAACGAAAGCGGCCGGTATTCCCACGCCAGCCGGATGTTATACGTGTCCCGCAGCCCGCCGTTTGGGTTAGCGGTGCTGTTTTTCTGGTAAAACCCGATCAGCTGAATACGTGGATTCAGCGCCATACGCCCCTCAATCGAGTAAAGGTCAACGGTGGTGGTTGTCTTTGCTTCGCCCACATCCCGGAAGCGGTTCGAGATATAACGGCCGGTCAGGGCAATGTTCGGAATCGGCGAGTACCGGACGGAAAAGTCATAGGTGCCCAGATTCCCGTTGTAGTAGCGGCCGCCTTCATAATTCAGTGACGACGATACTTTGCGCGACGGGTTAGTGGCCGCATATATCTGATAGCGGGTATAGCGGTAGGTGCCCGGCTGAATAAGTACGCCCAGCGGGTCGAAAACCTCCGCCAGATACTGATAGGTCGGGTTAACCAGAATACCGAAATAACCGCCGCGCTGAAAGTTAAACCAGATCGGATTGACGCTGATGACGCTCTCAATCAGTCGGCCGGTTGATGCCTGATGGTAAAACTCCGTCATAATTCCCGGTTCGAAGGCGCGGATTAACTTCTTAAAGGGAATCCACTTACCCCGGTTGTAGAAGAAAACGCCGGGCGTAGTAGCTATCACATCGCTCCGTGACACAAACCCGACCGACGGGTTAAAATCTTTCGTGACGACGGACTGCGTCCACCAGAATTTCCATTGATTTGAGGTGTAATAGTATTGGGCGTAGCCGGCCATGCCACGCTGTTTGCCGTCGGTAGAGGCCGACTGAATAAGCATCGTACTCAGTGAGTGCGATTCATTGAACCGGAAAAAACCATCGATTGCACCCACGACTGACGTTGTCCCCTGCCGGATAGAATCCTTGCCAATTGCCAGATCAGCTTCCTGCCGGATGGTGAACAAACCACCTACCCGGTTCTGGGCACCGAAATTCTGCGAATACCGGCCAACAGCGAAGTTGGTGGCCGGTGAGGTGCCGGTGGCCCGCTGGCGCATCACAATACCGCCTGCGTTTCGTTTCAGCGACCGGTATACCAGCCGCGCTCCGGCGTCAATCGGGATCGGATTGCCGGAATCGTCGAGGCCGATGCGCCGGCTGAAAAACGGCTGAATCCGCATGGAGCCGCCCGACATATCCTCCGTCGGGCCGACACCGGTGGCGAACAGACTCGCATTTTCCAGAAAAAACTGGCGGCGTTCGGGAAAAAAGACCGAGAACCGCGTCACATTATTGACCTGCCGGTCGGCGTCGGCCTGCGCAAAGTCGGTGTTGAAGGTCAGGTCGAGTACGGTGTTCGGATTAATCGCCCATTTGGCTTCACCGCCGAGTTTTACCGAGCTGCCTGATACATCGGGCGAACCTTCCTGGCTTTTATGGTTAAATGACGTCAGAATATAGGGCTGAAACCGGATGTTTGCCGTTGGCGGCGGTGGTTGCAGGCCGGTAATCCGTCCGGCATAATCCATCCGGTAGGCGGAAAACGACCGTGGGTACCGCGACCAGCTGGTCAGTTCGTTGGTCATGCGCCGGTTCCGGAAAAAATTGATGCCCCAGGTCTGGGTCGTATCTGTCGATTTCGGATACCGGAGTGTTTGCCAGGGAATCGCCATTTCGGCCACCCAGCCGGAATCCGTACGGCTCGTCCGGACGCGCCAGAGCCCGTCCCAGTCGGTATCATACAGCAGGTCATCGAATGAGAGCAGGTCGCGTTGGGTACCGTAAGGGTTCGTGGCCATGATCATCGCATTGCGGCGGTCGTTGAAACCGTCAATGGCAATGCCGAAATGGTCGTGGGTACGGATGTTGAAATCCCGTTTGAAATCGGTAATCCGGAGGCTCCTGCGGCCCAGCGAGTCGCGGCAAAAAGCCCCGATGTAGAGGAAATGCCGGTTGAACAATACCCGCACTTCGGTATCGTGGGTGGCGCGGTTTCCCTGAAACGGTTCGACCATGATGAAGTTCTGCACCGGCACAGCCCGCTGCCAGTCGCTTTCGTCCAGCCTGCCGTCGATACGGAGATGATTCGTCGTCGGCCGGGCGGTCAGTGTGCGTTTTACCGAGTCCGGTTTAAAAATAGTGGCATCCTGCGCGAACGCGCTTACACCAGTCAGAAGTGTAAAAAGAAAGGTGGTAAGTAAACGGAAATACATGGTAGGTTAACGAATAACCCGCAAATTTACAGCCAGATACGTGCCGCTGAAAATAATACTTGATGAATGGTTGCAGAAAGTTGCTGTCTGACGATGGAGAAATGCGTCCGGCTATTATATTCGTTTTCAGAAAAACGGTATAGTATTTGTCTGACTGTTGCCGGATAACGTTCAATGAGATAAAGCCATGAAGGCAGGTGTACTACTAATGATGGTATTGGGATTCCTGTCAGGCCGACAGGTTGTACTGGCGCAGAGTTTTACAGCTCCGGCAAACTTCAGCTTTTCGCATACGAACAGTAACCCGGCCTACATGACGCGGTATATCCTGGTCAATACGCAGACAAACAGCATCGATTACTCGTCGGTACAGACCAGTTTCAGCAATGTGGGGGCCGGCAGCTACCTGTTGTATGGCGTTAATTACGACGCTTCAGGCACGGCGCCGGTACTGACGCCGGGGACAAATTTCAGCACGATCGGGAGCACCTGCGTTGGCCTGTCTTCGTCGCTGCTGGTACGGGTTAGCCCCGGTAATGGCTGCCCCGCCATGTACACGCTCAAATCCGGTAACTGGAACGATATCAGTGTCTGGTCATGTGGGCGGCTGCCGACCGCATCGGATATTGTGACCATAAAACCGGGTCACGCCATTCTGCTGAACGTAAACGGCACCGCCAAAGGGGTGGTATATGATGGCGGAAAACTAACGCTCCAATCCAATACGAAGCTAACGATAAACGGCTAACTGCTCCCGGCCGGCACAAACCCCTGGTTTACCGACTAAATTTTTGCGGGATGTATGACTTTTGTACATTACTGCAAAAACAGGTTGATGAAGGGACGGGTCAGGTTTATGGTGTCGCATATCGGGTTTGGGCTGGCCTTTCTGGCATTGCCTTACATATTTGCTCCGAATGGTCCGGGGCAGGTCCGGCAGATACTGTCCAATCCCCATGAGCTGACGAACTTTCTGTCGTATCTGCTGATGCTGGCCTTTTTTTACATTCACTATTACATACTGATCCCGAGGTTTTACTTTCAGGACCGCATTCTCATATACGGAACGGGTATTGCTATCGGCTTCGGAATTATCTTTGGTCTGTTATTTTGGGCAGACCGGCAAACGGCGTTTTCACCGGTTATGGAGATGACCCACAGTCATCCCCGTGCGCATCCGCGTGATGCGGCAGGAGCGCATGCCGGTATGCCGCCCCCTCCCCGAAACCCTGACGATGAGAAACATAAACCACCCATAGGCTTCGAATTGAGTCATTCGCTGTTTCTGTTTCTGGTAGGTGTGTTCGGGTCTTTAGCCCTACAGGTCAATAACCGGCTCCGCCGTATGCAGCAGGAAAAACTGAATGCCGAACTCTCGTACCTGAAAGCGCAGATTAATCCCCATTTTTTGTTTAATACCCTGAATACCATTTACTCGCTGGCGATTGAAAAGTCGGATAGTACGCCGGAGGCCATCGTAGAACTCTCGGCACTGATGCGGTACGTGATCCGCGACGCGCAGGGAGAGCAGGTGCCGCTGGCCCGCGAGCTGGAATACATCAGCCACTATATTTCCCTGCAAAAGCTGCGGCTCGACGAAACGGCAGAGATCGAAGCATCCATTACCGGAACATCCGGTGGGTTGACGATTAGTCCGCTGATCCTGATTTCGTTTATCGAAAATGCATTTAAATATGGTGTCAATCCACAGGTACGTTCGCTGATCAGGATTGCTATTCACGTTGAACAGGATAAGCTGCATATGCGTGTAGCCAACAAAAAGCTGCGGTTATTTTATGAAGAGGAAATGCCGGGCGGGATCGGGGTGAAAAATACAAAAGCCCGCTTAGACCTGTTGTATCCGAATAAACACCTGCTCGTGATTACAGATACCGGCACTGACTATACGGTCGATTTAACGATTCAGCTCACATGATACGTGCCATAGCACTCGACGACGAACCACCGGCGCTGCGTTTACTGACTCATTTCTGTAGCCTGACCGACGCCATTGAGCTGGTACAGACCTTTACCCGGACCGACGATGCCCTTGCGTATCTGCGTGAGCATCCGGTCGATGTCCTGTTTCTGGATATTAACATGCCGGCCATGTCGGGCATCGATTTTCATCAGGCGGCCCGGCAAGAGGAGGGGCTTAGCCGGCTAATGGTGATTTTCACCACCGCCTATGCCGAATATGCGGTGGAGGGTTTTAACCTGAATGCCGTCGATTACCTGCTGAAACCCTTCACACGCGACCGCTTTTTGCAGGCGGTGGAGAAAGCGAAAGACTATCATGCGCTTATCAACCGCGTACCGCTGCCGAAAACAGCTTACCTCTACATACGCGCCGACTACCGGATGCACAAAATTTCCGTCGAAGATATATTGTTTATCGAGGGACTGGACGACTATCTGAAGATACACGTACAGAACAGCCGCCCGGTAGTGGCCCGGATGACGATGAAAGCAATGGCGCAGAAACTGGAAGAAACCGAAGGGGCGGAGGACTATTTTATCCGCGTCCACCGGTCCTACATTGTGCCGTTTCACCGGATCGAAGGCGTCCGGAACCGGATTATTACGCTGGGCGGCGAGGAGATTCCGATAGGAGCGAGCTACGAAGCGGAGTTCTTCAAACGCTTTTCGTGATTTTCAGACAGGATGACGGAATCAACGGGATTTCCTGCATAACGTTGCTGCCACAGGTGGTCACCTGCAAAATCATATAATCCTGTAAATCCTGTCAAAACGAAAGGTGATTTTCAGGCAGCATGACGGGATTAACAGGATTTTCCGAATATTGCGTCCGATGTGAAACCAACCTATGCCTGTCTAAATAAGCAATCAGAATTAGATTCGACTTAGCCAGAGAGCAAAGAGTTGTATTTCAGTGGCTTATTCACTCAATCGTATATTCACTAATTCGCTCAATACCTTATGTCGATACGTGTTAAAATCTGCTGCATCAGCAGTGTTGAGGAGGCAAAAACAGCCGTAGCATACGGCGCGGCGGCACTCGGGCTGGTCGGGCAAATGCCGAGTGGTCCGGGAGTAATCAGCGATGAGCTGATCCGGTCCATCGTCCGGACGGTACCGCCCCCCATTGCAACCTTTTTGCTGACCAGCGAGGTGACGGCGCCCGCTGTGATTGCTCACCATCAGCAGGTACAGACCAATACCATTCAGCTTGTTGACGCCCTGAGCGAAGGAACGTATGCCGACATACGCGCCGCGCTGCCGGCAGTGAAGCTCGTACAGGTAATCCATGTGCTGGATGAAGCCACGATTGACGAGGCTCTGGCCGCTGCTGACCACGTCGATGCCCTGCTGCTTGATTCCGGAAACCCGAATCTGGCCGTAAAAGTACTGGGTGGCACGGGCCGTGCCCACGACTGGGCGCTCAGCCGGCAGATTGTGGCGCAAAGCCGGGTGCCGGTATTTCTGGCCGGTGGCCTGAATGCCGGTAATGTCCGCGCAGCAATAGACACCGTTCAGCCGTTCGGGCTTGATTTGTGCAGCAGCGTCCGGACCGGCGGGAAACTTGACCCGGAAAAACTGGAGCAGTTCTTCCGGGCTGTCGAAGGGTAGGGTATTATGGTTTAACCAGCCCGCCTGCGAGCTGACTCAGCGGAATCGGGATCTGGATTTCGCCCATCGCATACGGCCCGATTTCGTACGGCGTGTAGCAGAACGTCAGCGTGGTGCCGGTCACATAAAAATTGCCGTTGGGCTTGATCGAATTGTCAAAAAGACCAGCCTGCTGCAAGGTTTCTGACGGTTTCACCGCATACTGCTTTCTGAAATTAGCCGCCAGCAACGCCGGCAATTTCTGCCTGCCAACCGGTGTCAGAATATCCGCGAGCGAAACAACCTTACCGGTTTTGAGGTCTACGGTTGTGTAATCAGTACCATAGTTGCCGTGCGCTCCGCCGGTATATTCATACGAAGACAGGGCCAGTACCGCATATTGATCCGACCAGTAGACCAGTTGCAGGTTCGACTGCGACGACTGGCTGTATTGTCCGACTGACTCCAGCATTTCTTTCTGCGATACCCCGGCATTCTCTTTGACATAGGCCGCCAGATAAGCCTTCCGGCGTTGCAGAAAGACATTACCCGGTGTCGCACCATCGGGTATTTTCAGTTTTTTACGGATAACACCGGTCAATGCTTCCTGACCGGCAGCCATCCGCTCGGTTGGCCAGATCGTTCCTTCCACATAATCGGCAGCGGGGACTTCGGTTTTTCCCTTGTTTTCAATCAGCTTCTTCGACCCTTCCGTATAGATATAGACAAACTGATCGGATTTGGCCGCACTGGCCTGAAGGTTAAAGGTCAGGCCCGACTGTTTGGCATTGTTGGTCCATTTGCCCTGAAACTGTCCTGCTTTCCAGGTTCCGTCAAATGCCTCATCAATAGCTGTTCCCAGATACGCAACCAACCGAAGTGAATCTTTACTCACCGTTCCTGTACAAGGAATAGGCTGTTGCTGCTTCTGGTAATAATAATAGCCCGACACCTTGTTGCCGTACTGGTGCAGGTGCATGATAACGGGCACAGTACCGATGGTGCCGCTGAAGTAGGTGTACCGGCTTGCCGCAGGCTGGGCGAGCAGCGGTTGAATGAGGCCTGAGAGAATTGCCCAGGCAAAAAGGTAAACTGCTTTACGGATAACGCGCATAGAATAGGGTATAAGACCTGAAAGGTGAACAAAACTAACTGTAATCCCGGAAAATAATGCGGGGTATATGGCTGCGGCCGGTTGTTAACACAGCCATAATAATGCGGGCTACTGCCCGATATATCGTAGGTGACCGTTTGCTATTTAGAAGATTGTTTTGCGGAGAGAGGATTTTGTGTAATAATATTTGATTTGTGTATACTATTCAGAATGTTATACGTCAAAATTAAAATTTTTAAAAACTGGCTGCATTTATTAAATTTTTTTAAATTCATAATATATTTGCACATCTTGACCCAAAAGTCATACAACTTGATCTGGACCGGTAATTAAGTATAGCTACAGGTTAAGCAAAAGTGAATGACAAATGGCAGTATTTGTCTCAACGTGCCTAAAGAAGAAAGTTTATCTAATCTCAAAACAATTCATGAAAACAACTTTACGAAAAGCCTTTTCTAAAGGTATGCTTCTGTTAGGAGCCTGGATTTTCGTCGCCATGTCGTTTTCTTTTGGAGCTGACAAGGACATCACGGGTGTTGTGTCTGACGAGAAAGGGAATAAGTTAGCGGGTGCTTCTGTGTCTGTCAAGGGTACATCGAAAGGTACAACGACAGGAGCCAACGGTGAGTATCGGTTATCCGTAGCCGATGGTAATGCAGTGCTGGTCTTTTCATACATCGGTTATGAAACGCAGGAGGTAGCAGTAGGTAATAAAGCAGTCGTTAACATCTCACTGAATCCGGGCAGTGCCGTCCTGAATGAGGTGGTTGTAACAGCCCTCGGCGTTTCTAAAGATGCCCGTAAAGTAGGCTATGCCGTTACAACGGTTGACGGTGGTATGCTGACAAAAGCCCGCGAGACCAACATTGGTAACTCACTGGTTGGCCGCGTTGCCGGTCTGTCGGTTAAAGGAACAAACGGTGGCCCGGGCGGTACATCGAAGCTGTTACTCCGTGGTATGCCAAGTATGAACTCAGCCGGTTCGCCGCTGATCGTTATCAACGGGGTACCAATGGACAACACCCAGCGCGGCAGCGCCGGTGAGTGGGGTGGTGCCGATGGTGGTGACGGTCTGGGTAACATCAACCCGGATGACGTTGAAAAAATCACGGTCCTGAAAGGCCAGTCGGCTTCGGCTTTGTATGGTGCCCGTGCATCAAACGGTGTAATCCTGATTACAACGAAAGCGGGTAAAAAAGGTGACTTTGCGGTTGACTATAATATGAACTTCTCGGCCGACAAAGCCATTGACTTCACGGATTTCCAGTATGTGTATGGTCAGGGTACGTACGGTTAGAAACCAACGACGCAGGCCGCTGCCCAGCAGACTGCCCGTATGAGCTGGGGTGCTAAACTAGACGGCTCAATGCTGACTCAGTTCGACGGTAACCAGTATGCTTACTCAGCACAGCGCAACAACGTTAAGAACTTCTACAAAACCGGTACAAACTTTACAAACACCGTATCGGTAACTAAGGGTGGCGACAACGGCTCATTCCGCCTGTCAATGTCGAACCTGGATAATAAAGCCATTATCGAAAACAGCGGTCTGACCCGTAAGACAATCAACCTGACGGTTGATCAGAACATTACATCGAAGCTGAGCATCAACGTGCTGGCTAACTACATCGATGAGCGGGTGAAGAACAAGCCAATCCTGAGCGATGGTCCGATGAACGCCAACAACGGTATGTTCCTGGCTACCAACATCGACGAGCGCATTCTGGCACCGGGTTACAACACGACAACCGGCCGCGAGGTGGTTTTCAGCGATGACGAATATGTAACAAACCCGTATTTCGTGGTTAATCAGTTCGTAAACAACGTTGACCGGAAGCGTCTGATCTCAATGGCATCGGCAAAATACCAGTTTGCTGACTGGATTTATGCACAGGGCCGTGTCGGTTATGACAACTCAAATGACCGGATTTTCAAGGTTACACCATGGGGTACCGGTTATTCAAACCAGGGCCGTGGCGGTCTCGACGAACTGTCGAACGCGCAGCGTACCGAACTGAACATCGACGGTCTGATCGGCATTAACCGCAACATTACCAGCGACATTTCCATAGACGCCCTTATCGGTGGCAACATCCGTAAGAACTACTACGAGAAAATGGGTGTCAGCGGCAGTCCGTTCGTACTGCCTTACCTGTACAGCTACAACAACGTGGTTAACTTCGGCCGTTCGTATGAAGTGGCAAATACTGAAGTACACTCGGCATACTACAACGTTGACCTGAGCTACAAAGGCATCCTGAACCTGAGTACAACCGGCCGTTATGATGCGTATTCAACACTGCCAAGCACAGCCCGTTCGATCTTTACGCCATCGGTAACCGGTTCATTGGTCTTCACAGATCTGTTTACCGTACCAAACCTGAGCTTCGGTAAATTCCGTGCGTCGTATGCAACAACCAGCGGTGAGCCAACAACACCATACGGTACAAACATCTATTACGGTGTCGGCAACTCGATCAACGGTATTGCAACGGGTAACTTCAGCTCGGGCCTGCCAAACCTGTTCCTGAAGCCGTTTACGAAGAGCGAGCTGGAACTGGGTCTGGAAATGAAGTTCTACAACAACCGGTTAGGCTTTGATCTTGCGTACTTCACGCAGAAAACGAACAACGAGATCATGCCTGCCAACTACAGCTGGGCAACGGGTTATACAAGCGGTATCGTTGGTACGGGGTCAACACAGAACCAGGGTATCGAGCTGATGCTGAACGGTACACCGGTTAAGTCGTCGAAACTGCAGTGGAACGTGTCGCTGAACCTGACATCGGTACACAACAAGATCCTGCAAACCGATCAGAACAACAACACAATCGGTCTGGGCTCAAACCGTGCAACACTGGGTAACGCCATTACGGCATTCGTAGTGGGTCAGCCTGGTCCGCAGATCCGTGCGTACGACTACAAGTACTCGTCGAACGGCCAGATCATTGTTGATGCCTCTGGTCTGCCGGTTCGTGGTGATCTGATCAATATGGGAACCGTACTGCCAACGCTGTTCGGTGGTCTGAATAATGACCTGACCTACGGGGCGTTCAACCTGTCGTTCCTGCTTGATTACAACTACGGAAACAAAATCCTGTCAGCGACTGAAAACTATGCTTACCGTCGTGGTCTGCACCAGGCAACCCTGGAAGGCCGTGATACCGGTATCAAAACCGGTGTAGTAGAAGGTGGTGCGGCCAACACGGTAACTGCCCGCGCGCAGGATTATTATACAGCCCTTGCCAACAACGTAACCAAACTGAGCGTTGTTGACGGCGATTTTATCAAATTGCGTCAGATCACTCTTGGCTTCAATGTCCCTGCCCGTCTGTTAGCTGGTGTTCCGCTGATCCGCAGTGTAAACGTTTCACTGGTTGGCCGTAACCTGGCTTACCTGATGAAAAAGACCACCAACATCGATCCAGAAGCAACATTTGGTGCTAATCTCCGCTATGCCGGTATCGAAGGAACAAGCCTGCCTTCGTCGCGTAACTATGGCATTAACGTAAACATCAAATTCAAATAAGCATTTCCATGAAAAAGAGACTGATCGCATTAACACTTCTTGTTGGGTCGCTGCAGGTTGCTTGTACTGATAAATTTGATCAAATCAACACCGATCCAACCCGGGCGTCGTCGACGACGTTCGATCCGAACCTTTTGTTGCCAAGCATTCAGTATAACCACGTTAACTCAATTACGGGTTATAACGGGTCTATTCTGTTCCAGAGCATGTGGGTGCAGCTGTTTTCCTCGACAACGTCGGGTGCGGCCAACTACTACTCAAACGGCGATAAATACGTTCAATCAAGTAATACGACAGATTACCAGCAGCGTACGTGGAGCGGCAGCTATAATGCAGCCAGCTACGCCTACGAAATGGAGAAACTGACAACGGACAAACCGGCGTTGGCCAACCTGAAAAACATTGCGGTAATCATGCAGGTGCTGTCGCTGGCAACCATCACGGATGTGTATGGCGACATTCCGTACACACAGGCGCTGCAGGGCAAAGCCGGTGTAACCCTGCCGGCATACGATACGCAGGAAAGCATCTATAAATCATTGCTGACCCGTCTGGAAACGGCAACTGCTGCGCTGAACACCGCCGCTGCCGGCCCGACAAACGATGCGTACGTATACAAAGGCGATGTGGCGAAATGGAAGAAATTCGGCTACTCGCTGATGCTGAAACTGGCGATGCGTCTGGTAAAAGCTGACGCGGCTACCGCCAAAACATATGCTGAAAAAGCGGCTGCTGCTGGTGTATTCACCAGCCTGTCAGACGACGCGTATTTGCTGGCCGATAACGCAAACGGTTACTCAAACGGCAACGGTTCAGCCCTGATTACACCGGCTGACGTGTATCAGGTACGCTGGAGCAAAACGTTTATCGACTTCCTGAAGTCGATAAACGACCCGCGTCTGTCTAAAGTAGCCGAAGTACCGGCTGCCGGTCTGGCGGCTAACCAGCTGATGACGGGTGGTATCTCAGATGCTTCCGTACAGGTTGGTTTACCAAACGGCTATGATCTGAATGGTGGTGCTACCGACATCTCAAAATCACCGGGCTACCCCGGAGCTACCGGCTCGGGTGCAGACGTTACGCCGATCGGCAAATACTCGCGGCCGGCATTCATCTACCGCTCGCAGTCAATGCCGTTCTTTGTGCTGACATACGCTGAAACAGAACTGTTGCTGGCAGAAGCGGTAACCCGCGGTTTCAGTGTACCGGGTACGGCTGCGGCTCACTACAAAAACGCCGTTTCGGCCGGTGTTCAGATGCTGTCACGCTTTGGTGCTGCGGCTGCGATCGATGCTGCTACGGCTGACGCCTATGCTACCGCTAACCCGCTGGGCACTGCTAACCCGCTGAAACAAATCAACGAGCAGTACTGGGCTACTGAAGGTACGGTGCTGAATTTCGTGGAAGCATGGAACAACTGGAAGCGTTCGGGATTCCCGGTGCTGACACCGGTAAACTACACGGGTAACTTCTCAAACGGTGCCATTCCGCGCCGTCAGCCATACCCGACAAGCGAAGCCACGCTGAATACCGACAGCTATAAATCAGCGGTTGGTAAACTGACCGGTGGTGACGTATGGGCATCCCGCGTTTGGTGGGATAAATAAGCCTGCCTGTCTGAAAAGGACAAGGACCTCCCTGTGAGGGCCTTGTCCTTTTTTTTATCTTTAGCGACTTATCAAGTCAATCCAGGAAGCATGTCTCCGCGTTGCTACTTACTGAAATTGCGTCGCATACTGCTGACGTGGGGTTTTTGTCTGCCGGTGCTCTCTCCAACGGTGGCCCAGCCGCTGTTTAAACTTCTCCCGCCCGAGCAGACACACGTTCGTTTTGTCAATACTATCGACGAGACGGAAAGCCTGAACGTACTGGCCTACGAGTACTTTTTTAACGGCGCCGGCGTGGCGGCCGGTGACCTGAATAATGATGGTCTGGCCGACCTGTTTTTTACGGCCAATATGAAACCCAATCAGCTCTTCCTGAATACCGGGAAACTGACCTTTAAAGAGATTACCAAAGAAGCCGCCCCGCAGCTCGGCGGCCGGCCCGGCGGCTGGAAAACGGGCGTCAGCCTGGCCGATGTCAACGGCGACGGCTGGCTGGATATTTACATCTGTTACTCCGGTAAAACTGACGAGGCTAAACGCCGCAACCAGCTGTTTATCAATCAGGGCGGTACACCGGGCAGTACGCCCCGCTTTGTGGAGAAAGCACAGGCGTATGGCCTCGACGATCCGGGCTACAGCACACAGGCCGTTTTTTTCGACTATGACCGGGATGGCGACCTGGACATGTTCCTGCTCAACCACAACGTTAAAAAGTACGACAACCTTGAGCTCGCCAAACTACACCTTGAAACAGACCCGCTGGCCGGAAACAAGCTCTTCCGGAACGATAATAACCACTTTACCGATGTATCGAAACAGGCCGGTATTCACCAGTACCCGCTGACCTTTGGCCTCGGTGTGGCCGCGTCAGACGTCAACGGCGACGGCTGGACCGACCTCTACGTCACCAACGACTACAACGAACCCGACTACCTGTACATCAACCAGCGCAACGGTACCTTCCGCGATGAAACCACGCAGTGGTTCCGGCACCTGCCCCAGTTTTCGATGGGGGTCGATATTGCCGACTACAACAACGACGGCCTGCCGGATATCATGTCGCTCGATATGTTGCCGGAGGATAACCGGCGGCAGAAACTGCTGCAATTGCAGGAAAACTATGAGTCGTTTGAGCTCATGCAGCAGCAGGGTTTACAACGGCAATACATGCGCAACATGCTCCAGCTGAACAACGGCAACGGCACCTTCAGCGAGATTGCGCAGGCGGCCGGGGTGTCGAACACCGACTGGAGCTGGGCACCACTGCTGGCCGATTTCGATAACGATGGCTATAAAGACCTGTTCATCACCAACGGCTACCTCCGCGATTATACCAACAAGGACTTCCTGCGCTATTGGGGCGATTATAAAATCAAGCAGGCGATCAACCGTGAGCCGGTTCAGCTGATGGATCTGGTCAAGGCCATGCCGTCGACCAAGGTGCCGAACTATATTTTCCGCAATAACCACGACCTGACGTTTGCCAACAAACAAAAGGAGTGGGGCATTGATATTCCGTCGATTTCGGGCGGGGCCGCCTATGCCGATCTGGACAATGACGGTGACCTTGAACTGATCGTCAACAACATCAACGAACCGGCTTACATCTACCGGAACATGGCCCGTGAGCAAACCGCAAACGGGTATATCCAGATCCGGCTTAAGGCTGCGAATCCCAAAAACGGGGGCATCGGGGCGCGGGTAACGGTGTATGCGGGCGGGCAGCAGCAATACCAGGAGCTGAGTCCGGTTCGCGGCTACCTGTCAACCCAGGCGCCGGTGCTTCATTTCGGATTAGGCAGTGCCACGCAGGTAGATTCGATACGGATTATCTGGCCGGATCAGGCGACCGAGGTTATACCCGGCATGCGGGCTAATACGCTGCTGGATGTTGAACAGGCCGCTAACGCCGCTAAACGAACGCCGGTTATCAGTGCGGTAAAACCTGTCTTTCAGCGGGCACGGCCGATCCTGAACTACATGCACGAAGGCTATGCCGAAAATGATTTTAAGCGGCAGCCGCTGATGTTGTGGATGTATTCGCACACGGGGCCGGTGCTGGCCAAAGGCGACGTGAACAAAGATGGTCTGCCGGATTTGTTTGTCAGCGGTGACCAGAAAAAACAGGGCATGGTGCTGGTGCAGCAGGCCAACGGAACCTTCCTGCCAATCCCTGATCTGGTAATCGGGGATGAGTCGGCCTCAACGGTGTCGGCCGCCGTTTTTGTGGATGTCAACGGCGACGGCTTTGATGATCTGTACGTGGCTAAAGGCGGTTATTCATTATTTGAAGCAGGATCGGCTTCGTTGCAGGATGAGTTGTTCCTGAACGACGGGAAAGGCCGTTTAGTCCCGTCGCCGGGTGCGTTGCCGGATCTGACGGCCAG
Source organism: Arsenicibacter sp. R0_47 (assembly GCF_057652235.1). NCBI lineage: Bacteria > Pseudomonadati > Bacteroidota > Cytophagia > Cytophagales > Spirosomataceae > Arsenicibacter > Arsenicibacter sp. R0_47. The sequence goes on from NZ_JBYFCJ010000002.1 coordinate 242,311, forward strand.
CAGTAAGTCCTGTGTCCGGGCGTGCGATTATGACAACGACGGGGATATGGATCTGTTTGTCGGCGGGCGGGTCATTCCGGGCCGCTATCCGGAAACGCCGCAGTCGTACCTGCTTCGGAACAACGGCAAAGGGCAGTTCCAGCTTGTCGACGGACCATATACCCGCCTCGGGATGGTTACCGACGCCAGGTGGGCCGACATGAACGGCGATGGCCGGAACGACCTGGTTGTGTGCGGCGAGTTCATGGCGGTACGGGTGTTGCTGAACACAACGACCGGCTTTACCGATCAGACAGCGCAGTATTTCAGAACGGAGGACAAGGGCTTCTGGCAGTCCATTGCCATTGCCGACGTGAATAAGGACAATAAACCCGACATCATTGCCGGGAATCTAGGGACGAATTCGCAGCTCCGTTTTTCGCAGAACGAGCCGGCCGAACTAATCTATGCTGATTTCGATAACAACGGCTCCATCGACCCGTTCTTCTGCTTTTACGTGCAGGGCAGGATGTACCCGTTCGTGAGCCGCGACGAGCTGAACGACCAGATTTATGCCATGCGTAAGCGGTTCGGCTTTTATAAAGATTATGCTGACGCCACCATCGACCGCATTCTGACCGCAGAGGAGCTGGGCCGGGCAAAAAAGCTGAGTGTGACTGAGCCGCAGACGGTCTGTTACCTGAGTACCTCCGGTACTGCGTTCGACAAGCGGGTGCTGCCGGTACAGGCCCAGTTTTCGCCGGTCACCAACCTGCTCGTTCAGGATGTTGATCAGGATGGCAACACGGATCTGCTGCTGCTGGGCAATAAGTCAGACAACCGCCTGAAAATCGGCAGTATGGATGCTAATTACGGGTGCCTGCTGCTGGGTAACGGCAAAGGTGAATTCAGGTATGTGGTACAACCTGCCTCTGGTCTGACGGTTGTCGGCGATGTTAAGTCGGTGCTGGAACTGGAGGTAAACCGGCAAAAAACACTGGTGATCGGGGCGTCTTACCTGCCGTTACAGGTCTATAAATTAAATCAGCCATGAGGCAGTTTCTTGTTATTTGTTTGTTGTGCTGGAGCCGGCTTGTGTTCAGCGCACCTAAGCCGGCGATGCAGAAACACCTGCAGCCGACGGTTTTTGCGCTGACAATGGTGATGATTCATGATGTGGTAAACCCACCGGCGGCGAGTCGTTTTTACAGTTACTGTTTACTGGGCAGCCACGCGATTGTGGCGAAAAAAGATCCGTCGGTTGTGATGCCGTCGCAGCTGATCCGGAACCTGCCCGATCTGGCGTCGTCGGTACCAGCAACCTGTAATCACCAGATGGCGGCCCTATACTGTATGCTCGAAACCGGCCGGCTGCTGCTGCCGTCGGGCAGCACCCTGGAAGCCGGCGTGCAGAAGCTAACGGCAGACCTGCGTAAGGAAGGATACACGGCGGCTGAAACAGACGCAGCCAGGCAGGCCGGTGTGGAGGTGGCAAAAGCCGTGGCGGCCTACGCCGCCGGTGATAATTACCAGAAGCTAAGTTCGTACCTCCGCTACCGGCCGACCAAAAAAGACGGCTACTGGTATCCGACACCGCCCGGCTATATCGAAGCCATTGAGCCGCACTGGCGCATTATCCGCCCGATGCTCATTGACAGTTGCAGCCAGTTCAAACCCGAACCACCGGTTGCGTATGATGCCGACATGAACAGCCCGTTCGGCAAGCTGGTGCAGGAGGTATACCAGACGGGGCGGAACCTGACCCCTGCGCAACGGTTGATTGCGTCGTACTGGGACTGTAACCCGTTTGCCATCAATACGGCAGGCCATATGTCGATCGGGTTTAAAAAAATCAGTCCGGGCGGGCACTGGATCAATATTACGAGTCAGGTTGCGGCGCAGGCAAAACTGCCGTTCGAACAGGCGGTGTATATTCATTCGCTGGTAGCGATGACGCTGCGGGATAGTTTTATCAGCTGCTGGGACGAAAAATTCCGCAGCAGCCGGATCCGGCCCGAAACGGTCATCAACCGCCTGATCGACGTACGCTGGCAACCGTTATTGCAGACACCGCCCTTCCCCGAATATACCAGCGGTCACAGTGTTATTTCCACGGCCGCCGCCGAAGTACTGACCTATTTTCTGGGCGATTCGTTTCGGTTTACCGATACAACCGAAGAGATTTTTGAATTGCCGTCCCGAACCTTTGTCTCATTCCGGCAGGCGGCGGAAGAGGCTTCGGTGTCCCGGCTGTATGGGGGCATTCATTATCGGGATGCCATCGAAAACGGTCAGAAACAAGGTCGTTCGATAGGACAATACGTAATTAATAGAGTAAAGAACGCCGGTGGCCGCCCTTTATTAAGTACACGGAAATGAATTCGCTGTATATGAGCACAATATGATAAGTGTCATACAGGCAATTATTCTGATGGGGAGATAAAATAGTATTAAATTAGGCTGAGGGATCACCAAAATAGTTGGTAAATTTGGTGCTACTGACTTTCCTGAACATATCAAAGGCGGTTTCGCCGGAGCAGAAAATGCCCGATGGGCTGTTGCTTACAAGGTTAACATGATGCAAGACAACGCGGTTTTTTCGGTCATCGATGCGAAAAAGAATAAGTTAAAACGGAATATCATTAACGAGCTTTACCGGTCAGGTCCGCGGACCTTGTCGCAGCTGGCTACTGTTTTACACACCAGTATTCCTTCGGTTACGGCCCTGGTTGAGGAGCTGAATATCGGGCAGTGGGCGCATGGTGTAGGAACCGGTACTGCCCAGTTCGGCCGTAAACCGTCCTTATTCGCGCTTGATCCTGCCCGCCATGTTACGATTGTGGCCGACATTAACCGGCACGACGTTAAGCTGATTATCTTTAACCTGGCCAATCAGGTCTTATATCGTCTGGATGCAGATCTGCACCTGGACGACTCTGAAACGTTTCTGTCGATTCTGCGCGAGCCGCTGGAGCAGATTGTCCGTGAGGCCGACGCCCGTAATCTGCATGTCATCGGTGTCGGCGTAGCGCTGCCCGGCCTGATTGATCCGGCCCGTGGCATCAACTATACCTACCCGCACCTGAATCATCCCAACTACTCGCTTACCGACCTGTTGCAGGAGCTGTTTAATGCGCCGACCTACCTCCTGAATGATACGAAAGCGACCATTCTCGGCGAACACCGGTTCGGACTGGCCAAAGGCAAAAACCACGTCCTGTCGATTAACATTGACTGGGGGATTGGTCTGGCGGCTATCCTGAACGGCGAACTGCTGCAGGGTGCCTCGGGTTTTGCCGGTGAGCTGGGACATATTCAGATTCAGGAAAGCGGGCAGTTATGCTACTGTGGTAAGGTAGGCTGCCTCGACACGATGGCCTCTGCCTATGCGCTCATCCAGCGCGTGAAAGCTGGGCTGCTGGAGGGCCGCATCTCCAAACTGGCCGAAGAAGCGGTTGACAACATTGACGTTGAAACCGTAATTGATCAGGCCAACGCCGGTGATGCCTTCGCCATTGACATGCTGACCGAGATTGGCAGTGAACTCGGCCGTGGCCTGTCGATTGCCGTACACCTCTTCAACCCCGAGCGGATTATCATTAACGGGGTGCTGGCCAAAGCCGATAAGCTCATCCGCCGGCCAATCGAACAGGCCATTGATAAATACTGCCTGGCCGACTACCGCAATAACCTGTCGATTGAAATTTCACAGCTCGGCGAAATGGCCAAGCTGGCCGGTGCTCACGCGTTTGTCATGCAGAGCCTGCTCGATCAGGAGCAGATACCCTGATGGCTTATTCTCAGGGCCTAAACGTCATACAGCGCTGGGAATTCAGGGTTTCAGGTAATAAAGAATAGCCGGCAAACCGGATTCTTTGTAAGTTGCCGTAAAATTCCTGAACCGCATGATAACCCGTTTCCTGCCCCTGTTTACTGCCCTGAGCCTGGCGTTGCTGAGCGCCTCTGCATATGCCCAAACGGCTCATTTTCCAACCATTGGTAAAGTCACCCGCTACGATGCCCGGCTCGATAAACTGATTGCTAAAGATGCCCCGGTTGAGGTACTGGCCTCGGGCTTTGTCTGGTCAGAAGGGCCGGTCTGGGTCAAAAAGGGTAATTTTCTCCTGTTCTCGGATGTGCCGCAGAATACCATCTACAAATGGACAGAAAAAGACGGACTGACGCCGTTTATGAAGCCGTCGGGCTATACCGGCGTGGCACCCTACGGCGATGAACCCGGCTCCAACGGCCTGACGATTGATGCCAGCGGGCGGCTGATTTCCTGCGAGCACGGCGACCGGCGTGTTTCCGCCTTACCGCTGACCGGACAGGGCGGAAAACGGACGCTGGCCGATAATTTTCAGGGCAAGCGTTTCAATAGCCCTAACGATGTGGTGGCTCATTCGAATGGCAGCTACTACTTTACGGATCCACCCTATGGCATGCCGCTGAAAGAAAACGACCCGACCCGCGAGACCCCGCTGTTCGGCGTTTACCGCATTGCGCCCGCAGGGGAGGTATCTCTACTGGTTAATGACCTGACGCGGCCCAACGGCATTGCGCTGTCGCCCGACGAAAAAACGCTGTATGTCGCCCAGTCAGACGTGAACCGGCCGGTAATTATGGCCTATCCGATCAAGGCAGACGGGAGTATCGGAGCCGGTAAGGTGTTCTACGACATGAAGGCCCTGGAGAAGTATGGGCTCAAAGGTGCACCCGACGGGCTGAAGGCGGATAAAGACGGTAATATCTGGACATCAGGCCCGCGGGGCGTGTTTATTATCGCGCCGGACGGAACGCTGCTGGGACATATTGATATCGGCGAAAATACGGCTAACTGCGGCTGGGGTGACGATGGATCAACGCTTTACATCACCGCCGATATGTATCTGTGCCGCATCCGGACCACGGCAAGAGGTGTATTTTAAGGAAAAAATGCGCTGATTCCGATGTCAGCACTTCCGTAAAAAAGATTTATAATTTTTCTAAAGACAGATAACAAAGGGCTACAGACGAATTACTAACTTTGTAAGGGTTGAATGTGTGTTGACCGGACTTGTCCATGTTTGAGAATAGAAGATATATCGTCATTGGCGCTTTCTGCCTGGTCGGATTGATATATATTGCACGCCTGTTTTACATACAGGTATTAGATGATAGCTACTCGCTGGGGTCGTCGAAAAACTCGGTAAAGCGGGTGATTGAGATTCCGTATCGGGGCCAGGTTTATGATCGTAACGGGAAACTGATTGTGTATAACACGCCCGTTTATGATCTCTATGTGACCCCCAAGCAGATGAAGGTGCCGGATACGCTGGCCTTTTGCCGGATGATGAACATTACGCGGCAGGAGTTCGACAGCCTGATCAATCAGGCTACGACGTATTCGCCGTTTAAGCCTTCTCTGTTTTTACGCCAGCTTTCCAAAGAAGATTTTGCCCGTATTCAGGATGCGTTAGTCGATTATCGGGGCTTTGAGCCGCGCATGAGCTCGATGCGTACTTATCCGGCCCATACGCTGGCAAATGCGCTCGGGTATGTGAGTGAAATCACCAAAAAGCAGCTCGACGAGCAGGCGACGTTTTATTACCGTCAGGGTGATTACATCGGTCATAACGGACTGGAAGAGCAGTATGAGGAAGAGCTTCGCGGTAAGCGGGGCGTTCGCTTTGTCATGCAGAACGTACGGGGTGTGGTAAAAGGCTCTTACAAAAACGGTGAGTTCGATACTGTTGCCGTAGCGGGTCAGAACCTGTACACCGGTATTGACCTGGATGTGCAGCAATATGCTGACAGCCTGATGGCAAATAAGGTAGGGAGCGTAATTGCTATTGAACCGGCAACGGGCGAAATTCTGGTTTCGGTGTCTGCTCCGACCTATGACCCGAACTTGCTGTCGAGCCGTTTCTTTTCTAAAAATTATGTCAAACTGCTGAAGAACCCGTACAAGCCGCTCATTAACCGGCCGATTATGGCGAGCTACCGGCCAGGGTCAACGTTTAAACTGATTCAGGCGTTGATTGCTCAGCAACAGGGATCCCTTTTCCCAAGTACGGCTTATTCGCATGCCGGTTCGCCGATGCGGTGCCACTGTCATGGGGTGAGAAACCTGAGCGGCGCTGTGCAGTACTCGTGTAACCCGTATTTCTACCATGTCTTCCGGAAAATGCTCTATTTCAATGGAGACCCGAATACCTTTAAAGCTTCAGCGATTGGACTGCAACAGTGGCATGATGCGGTAAAACTGTTTGGTATCGGGCAAAAACTGGATATCGATCTGCCAACGGAGCTAAAAGGTAATCTACCCAGCGTTGAATATTATGACAAAATTTATAAAGGCCAGTATCGCTGGAAGTTCTCAAATATTTACTCCCTCAGTATTGGTGAGGGTGAGCTGCTGATTAGTCCGATTAAGCTGGCCAATGTTGCCGCCATTATTGCTAACCGTGGTTATTACATTCCGCCGCACTATGCAAAAGGAGTCGGGAAAGTAGGCTCAGGAATAGATGCGACGTATTATGAAAAGCGTCAGGTAAATATTGATCCTAAATATTTCGGTCCGGTGATCGAAGGCATGAGGGGGGCAGTAGTACACGGAACCGTGACGCCGCTGGCCAATATTGCCGATGTGGAGCTTTGCGGCAAAACCGGTACGTCGCAGAACGCGAAAATGGGCCATAAATATGACCACTCAATTTTCGTTGGTTTTGCGCCGATCAATAATCCTAAAATCGCCATCGCGGTATTTGTGGAAAATGCCGGTTGGGGTGGTAAAGCCGCTGCTTCAGTGGCTGCGCTTGTGGTTGAGCGGTATCTGAAACGGAAAACAGAAGCCCTGAAACTCGATGAATCGGTGAAAGCACAGAATTACATGCTGAACGTTGGTGTTATCGGGGCGAAACCGACTCAGAAAAAGAAATTAGATAGTCTGCGGAAAGATACAACACGCAAGGCAGTGGTGAAAAAGCCGCTGATGACCAATACGGCCCCTGCCAAGCCGGCAAGCCGGACAGCCGCGGCTGGTGTAAACGGAAACTAATATATCTGGCGGACAGCTACAGGTTGTCCGCCGCCTACCTGGTGCATTCTCATGTCTCGTAACGATCCTTTTGCCCGTAATATAGACTGGCTGACGCTGGCATTGTACATCGGCTGTGTGCTGATGGGCTGGTTTAATGTATATGCAGCGGTATACAGTCCTGAAGCCAAAACCAGTATTTTCGACCTCTCTACCAACGCCGGTAAGCAGCTGATGTGGATCGGAACCAGTATCATCCTGATCATTTGCGTGCTGGTGATTGACCACCGGTTTTACGACCAGTTCGCTTACATATTTTATGGCTTCATGATCTTCATGTTGCTGCTGGTTATGGTCGCCGGATCGAACATTAACGGTTCCCGTTCCTGGTTTAAGTTCGGGTCATTTTCGCTCCAGCCGGCCGAATTTGCCAAACTGGCAACCAGCCTGGCGCTGGCCAGGTATCTCGATGTCCCCGGGGTAAATCTCACCAAGCAGAAAGACCAGCTCTATGTGGCAGGTATCATCGGCTTGCCGGCGATTCTGATCCTGTTATCGAACGAAACCGGCTCAACCCTCGTCTTTGCCGCGTTTATCATTATGTTATACCGCGAAGGGCTGCCGGCGATCTACCCGCTCAGTGGGATTACCCTGGCAACCCTGTTCGTGCTGGCGCTGATTTTCCCGCTGACCTATATCTTTATCGGCATTGCTGTACTGGCGGTTGCCGTTATTTTTATCCTGCCGCGTTATAACCGCAATATGCGCAGTATTCTGGGAATCGGTCTGATCAGTCTGGCGATGATGGGCGTTGTGGCCGGGGTAGATTTTTTCGTAAACGATGTGTTGCAGACCCACCAGCAAAACCGGATCAAGGTGCTTGTTAACCCGAATATTGATCCGCTGGGCGTGGGCTGGAACGTTACCCAGGCCAAAATCGCGATTGGCTCCGGCCGTTTTGAGGGTAAGGGCTTTCTCGAAGGAACACAAACGAAATTTGACTTTGTACCCGAACAAAGCACAGACTTCATTTTCTGTACAATTGGGGAGGAGCACGGCTTTGTGGGCAGCACCATTGTAGTGCTTCTGTTTGTCGGGCTGCTGAGCCGGTTAGTGATTCTGGCAGAAAAGCAGCGCAGCCGGTTTGCGCGGGTCTATGGCTATTGTGTGGCGGGGGTGTTCTTCTTCCACTTTATGGTGAATATCGGCATGACCATCGGGCTGATGCCGGTAATCGGTATCCCGTTGCCATTCTTTAGCTACGGAGGCTCATCGCTCTGGTCGTTTACCTTGTTCCTGTTTATCTTCCTCAAGCTCGACTCCCGCCGAACCAGCATGCTGTCGAGGAATTAAAGAGTGAAAGAGCGAAAGAGATAAAGAGCGGCCGCTACGCCGTGAAATAGCCGTTTACGCGTTATCCCGCTCTTTCACTCTTTATCTCTTTCGCTCTTTAGACTAAAGAAATGCCCACAGCATCAGCGCCCAGCCGATAATCATGAAGACACCGCCGATGGGCGTGATGGCACCGAGCCAGGTGATGCCGGTGAAACATAGAATATACAGCGATCCCGAAAAAATCAGGACGCCGGTCAGAAACGAATAGCCCGACCAGCCCAGCAGGCGGACGATTGTAGCATTATCGGCAAACTGCTGCATCAGGATGCCGATACCAATCAGCGCTAATGCATGGTAAAACTGATATTTAACGGCCGTTTCGAAGGTTGCCGTGCGGTTTGTGGCTTCGAGCATCCCCCGAAGTGCGTGTGCACCGAAAGCGCCGAGCGCCACGCCCAACAGGCCCAGTGCAGCCCCCGCCTGAATAAATAGCTTCATAAGTAAGGAATAATATATAATGGAAAATGTACAATGTGTAATGGTTGATATGTAATGAACAGTTCCGGCAAGCGTAAGCTCATTGTTCATTAATCATTATTCATTACGTATAGCTTCTGTTGCCGAAAATCGCACTGCCGACCCGGACAAGTGTGCTGCCTTCTTCAGCGGCAATCAGGTAATCACCGCTCATGCCCATCGACAGTTCGGAGAAGACAACGTTATCACTCCGGAATTCGCCAAGCTGATCGAACAGTTGTTTCAGGCCCCGGAACTCCTTGCGGATCTGCGTTTCATCGTCGGTATTCGTCGCCATACCCATTAGTCCGGTAATCCGGATATGCGATAGCTGCTGTACATCGGCGGAATGGAGCAGTTCCCGCGCTTCCTCAGCCGATAAGCCGAACTTGGTTTCTTCTTCGGCAATATGAATCTGAAGCAGGCAGTCGATGACACGGTTATTTTTGGCCGCCTGTTTGTTAATTTCCTGAAGCAGCTTCAGACTATCGACCGAGTGAATAAGCGATACAAAGGGTGCAATGTACTTGACTTTGTTCGACTGTAAATGGCCGATCAGGTGCCATTGAATATCCTGCGGCAGTTGCGGCTGCTTTTCAGCCATCTCCTGCACCTTATTTTCGCCGAAAATACGGCTGCCGGCAGCATAGGCTTCTGCCAGCATAGCGACTGGTTTTGTTTTAGTTACCGCAACTAACCGAACGGTTTGCGGAAAGGCTGTGAGTGCTACCTCTATCTGGTGAATATTATCTGCAATCATCCGGATTCTTTACCATTTTCTAAAATTTACGCAAAGATAGGTTTGAGAAGTGATTGCAAATTGGTAGTTTTTCAACCTGATTACACAAACTAACCCATTTTTTCTATGGAATCACGGCAACCACGACGCGACAACAGCCGTAATTATCTGATTGCTGCGTTGCTTATTTTAGCCGCCCTAAATGTGCTGGTACTGTATTTTTACTATCAGGAACGCGAAACCAATAAGACTAAAGATGCGACCATTAACGCCAAAACGGAGGAGTTACTGGCCACACGTGCTAAACTAGATTCGATTTCCACTCAGTTAGATGCTAAAATCAGTGAGATTCAGCGGTTAGGCGGTAACATTGACTCGTTACTACAGATTAAGGCTGAACTGGAGAAGGATAAGCGCAGCCTGCGGAATGTTAATAATTTCGACACCCGCAAGTATGACCAGAAAATCAAGTCATACGAAGCCCTGCTGGTACAGAAAGACCAGGAGATTGCCCGCCTGAAAGAGGAAAACGGGATTCTGACGCAGCAGAACGAGACGCTTACCCAGGAAAATACCGGTCTCAAAAACGACAAACAGGTATTAAGTGATTCGATCACGACGTATTCGGCTAAAAATAAGGAGCTGGAGGAAAAGGTCACGGTCGCCTCTGCGCTCAGGGCCGAGAATATTGTGGTCAATGCCCTGAACTCACGGGGTAAAGAGCGCGACGGCGGTAGCTATAAGGCCAAACGCATCGATAAGGTAAAAGTATCGTTCCAGCTGGCGCCTAACGGTCTGGCGAAACACAATGACAAGGAGATTTATATGCGGGTGCTCGATCCGGCCGGCGCTGTCATTGCTGACATGGCAACGGGTTCAGGCGAATTCATGTACGGTGGCAAAGGAATGATTTACACCGCCATGCAGACGATCCAGTTTGAGAATACCCGTCAGACCGTGAATTTTATTTATGGCCGTGGCGGGCAGCAGCGCTTCAACGAGGGTCGCCATGTAATTGAGATCTATAGTGAAGGGTTCAAGATCGGCGAAGGCGAATTCACCGTCAAGTAGAGACGCAACATCTTGCGTCTCATCACGCGCAAGCTATTGGCGCACGTTCGTAAAGCGCAGGTAAGCTTCACAGATACAATAGATGAAATTCTGACAGAGATAGAGACGCAACATCTTGCGTCTCTATTTTTTTTGTGCTACTTTTGCACCCTCATTTTAAGCGATTTAACGAAATGTTTAAAAAGGATTACGAAACGGTGTTCATCCTGACTCCCGTTTTATCTGAATCACAGATAAAGGACACCGTTGATAAGTTCCGTAAAGTGCTGACCGATAACGGGGCGGAACTGGTTCACGAAGAGAACATGGGCCTCCGGAAACTGGCCTATCCAATTCAGCACAAAAATTCTGGTTATTACCAGCTGTTTGAGTTCAAAGCTCCTGGTACGATCGTCGAAAGCCTGAACACAGAATATCTGCGCGATGAGCGTATTCTGCGTCACCTGGTTATTGCACTTGACAAGCACGCTGTTGATTACAACGAGCGTAAGCGGAATGGCTTAGTGGGTAAGAAAAAATCAGTTGAAACCACAGAGGAGGGCAAATAATCATGAGCTTGCAGAACGAATCAGTTGCAAAAAACGAAAACCGGAAAAAATACTGCCGGTTTAAAAAATCCGGTATCAAGTATATCGACTACAAAGACGCTAACTTCCTGCTGAAGTTGCTGAATGAGCAAGGTAAAATCCTGCCTCGGCGTATTACAGGCACAAGCCTGAAATACCAGCGGAAAGTGGCTCAGGCCGTAAAACGTGCCCGCCATATCGCTATCCTGCCTTATGTTGGGGACTCTTTAAAATAAGTGATAGCGTGGCAGACACTCTGCTGCTCTGACCACATACCACTAACAGTTTAAGACACAATGGAAATCATTCTCAAAACTGATATCGCCGGCCTGGGTTACAAAAACGACGTTGTAGACGTAAAACCAGGTTACGGCCGTAACTATCTCATCCCGCAAGGGTATGCGATCATGGCGACTCCTTCTAACAAGAAGATGATCGCTGAAAACATCCGTCAGGCTGCGCACAAAGCCGAGAAAATCAAGAACGATGCCCTGGCAATCGCTCAGAACATCGGTGATATGACCCTGACAATTCCTGCCAAAGCAGGCGAAAGCGGCAAAATCTTCGGTCGTGTTACCAACACACAGATCGCTGATGCGCTTCGTGAAAAAGGCTTCGACATCGACCGTAAGAAAATTGCTATCGAAGATGTGAAAAACATCGGTACATACGAAGCAACGATCGATCTTCACAAAGAAGTTAAGCACAAAGTAAAGGTTGACGTTGTAAGCGAATAGGCTGAAACGCAGCTCATTACTGAGTGAAAGTTTGTCGTAAAAACGGACCTATTCGGTCCGTTTTTTTGTTTTACCAGTATGCAATTCCATACTGAACTGACACCCGGAAAACTGCCGGAACCGCTCCGGATTACCGACCGGATTGTGACCATTGGCTCGTGCTTTGCCGACGTTATGGGCCGCCAGCTGGCCGATCATAAACTGACGGTGCTGGCTAACCCGTTCGGGACCGTATTCAATCCGGTTTCGATCAGCAAGCTGCTGACACTGGCCGTTGACGGCGGAGAACCGGATGAGGCCTTGTATGTGGAACGCAACGGCATCTGGTTCCATTACGATTTCCACTCATCGTGCTGGGGACACAGCCGGGAGGCGTTGCAGACACAGCTGACCGGTTTGCTCGATACCACGCGGCAGGCGTTGCTTCGGGCCGATTGGCTGGTCGTTACCCTCGGGACGGCCATGGTATACCGGCATACCGAAACCGGCCGTGTGGTGGCCAATTGCCACAAAATGCCGTCAGAACTGTTTGAAAAATACCTGTATGCGCATGAGCACCTGCGCGACGAGCTACAGCAGCTGATCCGGAAACTGCGCCGAACGAATCCAGTTCTGCGGGTGTTGTTAACGGTAAGTCCGGTGCGGCACACGCGGGATACATTACCCGTCAATCAGGTAAGTAAGTCGATGCTCCGGGTCATTTGTCATGAGCTGACGGTCTGGGAAAATGCGGTACAGTACTTTCCTGCGTATGAAATCATGGTCGACGATTTGCGGGATTACCGGTTCTACGAGGCCGATCTGATTCATCCGAATGCACAGGCACAGGAATACATCTTTGAAAAATTTGTTCAGAGCGCGTTTGATACCGAACTTCGCACTTTCGTAACGGAGTGGGATAGTATCCGCAAATCGTTGGCACACCGGCCACTACATGGGCCAACGAAAGCACATCAGGCGTTTCTACAGCAATTACTGACAAAACTCGAACGCTTACAGGATCGCATTGATGTAACGGATGAACTGGCCCGGGTACGCAGTGGTCTAACTGATTATAAGAATGTCTACGTATAAATTAACCAAAGAGTCGGTATTGGCGGCTCTGAGTCATGTAGAAGAGCCGGATCTGAAACAGGATCTGGTAACGCTCGGCATGATTAAGGATATTGAACTGGGGATCGATCAGGTCTTCTTCACTGTCGTGCTGACGACGCCTGCCTGCCCGCTCAAAGAACTGATCCGGAAGCGGTGCGAAGACGCGATTCATACGCACATTGGCCCGGCTATCCAAGTGAAAGTTAACCTGACGGCCGATGTGACCTCAACACGCTACAATGCGCCGGTGTTGCCGGGTGTGAAAAACATCATCGCCATTGCCTCAGGTAAAGGCGGGGTGGGCAAATCAACCGTAACGGCGAACCTGGCCGTGGCGCTGCACAAATCAGGCGCGAAGGTCGGGATTATTGATGCCGATATTTCAGGCCCTTCCATGCCGGTTATGTTCGGGGCGGAAGATATTCAGCCGGGCGTAAGTCAGGTTGACGGTAAGAACATGCTGCATCCGGTACAGCAGTTCGGGGTTAAAATCATGTCGATCGGCTTCCTGACACCACCCGACAGCGCGATTGTATGGCGCGGGCCGATGGCAAGTCAGGCATTGCGTCAGTTTTTTGCCGATACGAACTGGGGCGAGCTGGATTACCTGCTGATTGACCTGCCGCCGGGTACGAGTGATATTCACCTGACCTTGGTGCAGACCGTACCGGTTACGGGCGCTGTCATTGTCACAACGCCGCAGAAAGTGGCCCTGGCCGATGCCGTAAAAGGGCTGGCGATGTTCCGGCAGCCGCAGATCAATGTGCCGGTGCTGGGCGTGGTTGAAAACATGGCGTGGTTTACACCGGCCGAACTGCCTGACCACAAATATCCGATTTTCGGAAAAGGTGGCGGACAGGCCCTGGCCGACAAGTTTTCGGTACCGTTGCTGGCGCAGGTGCCGCTTGTACAGAGCGTACGCGAAGCCGGTGATGAAGGGAAACCCGCCGTAATCGGAAACGAAAATCCGGCAACGGAAGCGTTCAGGGCAGCGGCCGAAGCACTGGCGCAGCAGGTAGCGATCCGGAATGCCACGCAGGACCAGACAAAGCGGGTAGAAATCGTTCGCGGTTAAGTGACCGGCCAGCGTATATTCGCTTCTTAACTTGCGCTTTCTGACGAATTAATAGTAAATTTACCGACAAATAAGACAATTCATGCAAACGGCGGTAGGACACGACTTAAAAGATAGAGTAGAACGTGCGTTAGACAGCATCCGGCCTTATCTGAAGGCAGATGGCGGTAATGTACGGATTGTGGATATTTCGGAAACCAACGTTGTCCGGCTGGAGCTGGAAGGCTCGTGCGGAAGCTGTCCGATGTCGGCTATGACCTTTAAAGGCGGCCTTGAAGAAGCCGTGCTGAAAGCTGTACCTGAAATCACGAAAGTAGAAGCCATCAACATTACGTCAGTTGCGTAAGGGAGGCTAAACCACTAATATTTTACCGGAACATCTGTTTCCGGAGGGCCGTCTGTCTTAAAACAGGCGGCTTTTTCGTTTCTTTGCATGACGACACGTCACTAATTCGCTCAATCACCCAATCACTCAGCAACTCATTGTGAGAGTAGGAATTTTCTTCGGAGGGCCGTCGCGTGAGCGCGAGGTATCATTTATGGGAGGCCGCACGGCTTACCAGTATTTAGACAAATCGTTGTTCGAACCCGTTCTGATTTTTGTGAGCGGCTGGGGCCGGTTTTATCACGTTTCGCCTGAGTTTCTGGAGCATGGTGCCATCCGTGACGCCCTGCCGAAAGACGGTGGTTTCTCGGTATACGACGAATCACTGGAAGAAGACGAATTTGACGAAGGAGAGTCAATCGAACCCGACTGGTTTGAAGACTATTTCGATATTGCCTTTCTGGCTATGCATGGTCCCGACTGTGAAGACGGTGCCATTCAGGGCCTGTTCGAATGGTTTAAAATACCGTATACCGGCCCGGGCCTGATCGGTTCGGCCATCGGAATCAATAAAATTCTGCAAAACCACCTGATTGCTCTTGTCAACGGGCAGGAGAAAAAGACCGCCGTGGTAAACCGGACGGATTGGGAGCAGGCCGACAAAGCTGCCTATTTCGATTCGCTGGTGGAGCACCTGGGCTTGCCGGTAGTCGTAAAAGCCCCGCATCAGGGCTCGTCTATCGGGGTGGCCATTGTGCGTGAGAAGAACCTGGACAAGTTCATCAAATCGGTGGATCAGTGTTTCTTCAAACAGGTCGTTGAGCCGGCTGCCTGGACAGCGTTGAGCGGAGATGAAAAGGCGGCTTTTGCGCAGCAGGTGGCCCAACTGGACCAGGGTATCGGCTATCCGGTGGTCCTGGAAAAAACGGGCGAATACCTGATGGGACCGGTACAGCTCATCGCCTGTCTGGATCAGCTGACGGCTGAATCGGCGGACAACATCGTGCTGAGCTCGCTGAATTCGGAGGATGAGGTCCTGTTCGAAGAGTTTATCAGTGGTCAGGAGTTTTCGTGCGGCGTAATTCAGGATGATACCGGAACCGCCATTGCCCTCCCGCCAACGGAAGTGTACAATGTCGAAAGCTTCGATTTTGCCTCGAAATACCTGTCAAACGTGACGAAAAAGCGGATTCCGGTCGATACATCGCTCGAAAACAACCGCAACATTCAGCAGGCAGTCAGTACCGTGTTCTCGAAACTGGGCATCAACGTGTATTCGCGTATCGACGGTTTCCTGACGGCCGACGGGCGCGTACTGCTGCATGATCCGAATACTATTCCGGGCATGTCGCCGGCCTCGCTGATTTTCAAACAGATGGCTGAGGTGGGAATGAACCTGACCAACTCGTTAACGTATCTGATCCGGCAGTCGCTGCGGGAGCGCATCCGGACGGGTAAAGACACGTTCCGCCTGAAATCAATGCTGGCCGAACTGGATAGCCAGCTGGCTGCCCGCAAAGCCAGTCCGTTGCCGGTACAGGAGGTGAGTTTCGGGGCCAGTGATGAAGCCTATGCCAACGCTAAAGCCACCTATAACCGGTTGGCGGCCGAAGGGCAGGTGCGGCCGGAGCTGGTGTATGAAGCCGCCGATGGCAGCAAAACAACCCTGGCCGTCTGGGCGCTGTTCAAAGATACCGTAGCCGATCTGGAGCAGGCACTGGCGCAGCCGCGTCATCCGCTGCTGACCGAAACAGCCGACCGGCTCCGACATATTACGGAGCAATACGTTTAATTCTTGTAGTACAGCATTCTATTTGCGCAGAAGAGACAAGGCATGCCTTGTCTCTTCATGTTTCAGCGTTCAGATAACTTATTCCCGCTGGTATTCCAGCAGGTCGCCGGGCTGGCAGTCGAGGGCTTCGCAGAGGGCCTCGAGGGTTTCGAAGCGGATGGCCCGTGCCTTGCCGGTCTTCAGAATGGATAAGTTTGCCATCGTAATGCCGACTTTCTCCGACAGCTCGGTCAGGGACATCTTCCGACGGGCCATCATCACATCTACGTTCACAACAATCGGCATATTCCTAAATCGTTAAGTCTTTTTCCTGTTGCAGCTGCGTTCCGAACCGGAAGGCCTGCGCAAAGACGAGCAAAGTTAACCCTGCCCACAGCCACATCCAGTTATCCGGCCACAAAAAAGGTTGTTGCCAGTCCTCGTGGAAGCCTTTGGTAGCCAGGTAACGCCAGGCGGCCACATGGCTCAGGTTGATAACGATATTGTAGGCGAAAAAATAACCTGTGATGATCCCGCCCACTGTTTGACATCGTTTCCAGATCGGGTTGCTAAAGTAGATTTCATAGGTAAGTGCCCGGAACATATTTCGCAGCAGGTAGTTTGCCCAAAGCAGACTGCCGATGTAGAGCAAAAATCGCAGGTATCCAAGGATGATAAGCACAGCCGGAATGGTTCGGAAATCCTGCCAGGAGCCAATCGTAAACGTTAACAGATAGGGCGCAACGGTATTCTCTGCCAGCTTAATGTCTACGGGCGGGTTGACGGACAGGGTATCTTTCCGCGGATGATCCGGTAATGTATTAGGGCGGAAAAGATGCCCCGCAACCGGGAACGTAAGGGCCGTACGGAGTCCCCCGCTCCTGGTTGTTTTATGTCCGGCATTGCCGCCGGTCCGGGCTTCATACCAATGCGCTACGCCGACTATCAGCGGAATGCATAGAACCAGCATATACATAGTGATTTGTCCGAAAAAGAGCGTGTCAAAAATGCGGTAAATCCAGCGGATCATTGGTGTTGATTTCATAAAAAAGGGCTTTTTAAAACTTCCGGGGAGTTGACGGTGAAGGAGGAGAAGCATCAAATCGTTAATTCATTTTCCTGTTTCAGCACCACACCCTGCCGGAACACTTCGGCAAGGGCAATAATCAGCAGGCCCAACATCCAGCCGTTCAGGATACTGGTGGTGTGGTTGGCGCTAAAAGCAATGGATTCTTTATTCAGCAAATCCGAAACATACGACTGACCAAACCACCACGGTATTTTCTCAAGGAAATACACGCTGATGATGCACAGGCCGATCATGCGTACACGGCGGACATTTTGCTGACTGAAAACAGTGGCGGTGCCGATGGTATCAACTACCTGTTTCAGGTTCCAGAGCAGCCAGACAAGCGCAATCCCCATCAGCAGCAAAGGGAGGGTTGTGGCGAAATAAAGCCATTTGACATGGTCAAAAGCCGCCGGGTCGTCGTAGGCAAAGCTTATACTTACGCGGGCGGGGTTGATATGAATCAGTTCGCCTGCGCGGCGGATTGTGGTACGGTCATTCGGGTTGGCGACGTGCAGGTCCACGTTTTCAAGGGCAAAGAAATGATCGTCGCCAAAAAGGAAGTCTTTTCCTTCTTTGATGACAATTACACTGATCAGCAGCAGGCTTGCCCAAAAGAGAAGGGTAACGCCCGTTTTCAGGATGCGGAGATAAAGTGAGGGTATAGCTTGTGTCATGGCAGTTAAGTCATTGTTAATTCCCCGCAAATCTGAATTCTTTTTTTATAAGAGTCAATATATTATTATTGATAAACAATAAATTTTTTATGATAATCAATCGGCTAGTTTGGCTGTTTACTGACAGGACTTGTCAACATGAAGGAGAATTGTAATTTTGGCAGCACCATTTTATCTGAACTCTCGCAATTCAATATAAAAACCCAAATGACAACATCGTTTGACGCAACAACCCAACAGGAAATAGACCGCTGGCTCAACGGTAATTATGACGCTGACACCAAAGCTGCCATTCAGAAAATGCTGGATGAAGGCCAGAATACCGACCTGACCGACTCGTTCTACCGGACACTGGAATTTGGTACGGGCGGGCTTAGGGGCATCATCGGCGTCGGCTCGAACCGGATCAACAAATACACCGTTGGTGCGGCTACCCAGGGGCTGGCTAACTACCTGAACCAGACCTTCCCGGACGAAGAAATTAAAGTGGCCATCGCCCACGACAGCCGCCGGATGTCGCCGGAATTTGCCCGCATTACCGCCGATGTTTTCTCGGCAAACGGCATTACCGTATACCTGTTCAAAGAGCTGCGCCCGACGCCGGAGCTTTCGTTTGCGATCCGTCATCTGGGTTGCCACAGCGGTGTCGTGATCACGGCTTCGCACAACCCGCCTGAATACAACGGCTATAAGGCGTATTGGGTAGATGGTTCACAGGTGGTGGCTCCGCACGACAAAAACATCGTGGCGGAGGTAAATAAAATCCAGTCGGTCGACGACATTAAGTTTGACGGCGTTGAAGAACGTATCCACCTGATTGCCGAAGAGGTCGATGGTGAGTACGTGGCCCGGATCAAAACCAATGCGGTAAATCCGGACGTGATTGCGCGCCAGAAAGACCTGAGCATCGTCTTTACACCGATTCACGGAACGGGCATCACGCAGGTGCCACCGGTGCTGGATGCGCTGGGTTTTAATAACGTACACATTCTCGAAGCCCAGGCAACGCCGGATGGTAACTTCCCGACGGTGGCATCGCCGAACCCGGAGGAAAAGGCGGCCATGCAGCTGGCACTCGATAAGGCGCTGGAGCTGAACGCCGACCTGGTGATGGCAACTGATCCCGACGCCGACCGCGTAGGGGCGGGGACGCGTAACCACCACGGCGAATTCGAGCTGCTGAACGGCAACCAGATGGCCAGCCTGATCATTTTCTACCTGCTGCGGGCATGGAAAGATGCCGGTAAGCTGCAGGGGAAAGAGTTTGTGGCGAAAACCATCGTAACCACCGATCTGATCGACAAAATCTGCGAGCGCTATGGCGTAAAATGCTACAACACCCTGACCGGCTTTAAATACATCGCCCAGGTGATCCGCGAGCTCGAAGGCAAAGAGCAGTTTATCGGTGGCGGCGAAGAAAGCTACGGCTACCTGATCGGTGATTTCGTGCGCGATAAGGATGCGATTGCGTCCTGCGCGATGATTGCCGAGCTGACGGCTTATGCCAAAGACAACGGCCTGAGCCTGTTTGACCTGTTGATGGAAATGTATCAGGAAAACGGGTTTTACTACGAAGGCCTCGTTTCACTGACCAAAAAAGGCAAGACCGGCGCCGAAGAAATCCAGCAGATGATGGCCGATTTCCGCGCCAACCCGCCGAAATCAATCGCCGGTTCGGATGTAATCCGGATGGACGACTACAAGGCGCTGACCCGCACTAATGTGCAGACCGGCGACGTAGAAACAATCGAATCGGGCAAACTCGGCATCGAATCGTCAAACGTATTGCAGTTCTTCACGGCCGACGGCAGCAAAATCTCTGCCCGTCCGTCGGGTACGGAGCCGAAGATTAAGTTCTACGTCAGCGTGGTAGAACCGCTGAACCGGAAAGAAGATTTTGATTCGGTATACGCGCAGCTGAAAGCGAAAGTACAGGGCATTGTGGACGATATGAATCTGAAATAAGCTTCTTTGTATGAGCTTTGTAGTGGTGGTACGACTTAGAGTCGTGCCACCACTTTTTTGTGCCTGACCGAATAAAAAAAAAATGGATATCTGACAGTAAATTGATCATATATGACTGCTTTTTGTCAAGGTTTATATGGTATATAACCAATAAAAAATAGTCTTATTTATGAAACATGTTTACTTGATGAAAACCATCAGGCTCTCGCTGGTGATGGTGTTGAGCCTGTGCGTCCTCATGGCAGTGGCGCAGGACAAAAAGATCACCGGACGTGTTGTCGACGGGAACGACAATAATCCGTTACCGGGTGCTAACGTCGTCGTAAAAGGCACGTCAATCGGGGTTGCTACGGGCAGCGACGGCCGTTTTACCCTGAATGTACCAGCCGGTAAAGAGGTGCTCACTATTTCGGGCATTGGTTTTCTGGCGCAGGAGGTAACGATTGGTAACCGCACTAACATTGATGTGGTACTGTCGCCGGATGTAAAGACCCTGACCGAAGTAGTGGTGACGGGCTATGGGGCACAGGCCAAAAAAGACATCACCGGTGCGGTGGCGACGGTCGATACCAAACAGCTACTTTCGGTACCGGCGACGAACGTCGGGCAGGCGTTGCAGGGCCGCGTGGCAGGTGTAACGGTCGGTAATGAGAATTCACCGGGTGGCGGGGTCATGGTCCGTATCCGTGGATTTGGTACTATCAACGATAACTCGCCGCTGTACATCATCGACGGTACGCCGACAAAAGGTAACCTGAATACGCTGAACCTGAACGATATCGAATCGATGCAGGTACTGAAAGACGCGTCGGCAGCGTCAATCTACGGGTCACGGGCCGGCAACGGGGTGGTCATTATTACTACCAAGAAAGGCAAAGCCGGCAAGCCGAAGTTTACGTACGATACTTACTATGGTACGCAGCGGCCGGGCAAACTGCTGAGCATGCTGAACACCCAGGAATACGCACAGCTTGTCTGGGAATCGCGGATTAACTCAAAAGCGGTGGGTGCCAATGGCTACCCGGTTCACTCGCAGTTTGGTAATGGCGCCACACCGGTCATTCCGGACTACATTTTTCCGAGTGGTGCTTCAGCCAGCGATCCGCGTGTAGCGCAGGATGCCAATGGCAACTACATCAACTACTCGACAAACATCGATGCCGCCGATTTCAACAAAACGAAATGGCTGATTACGAAAGCGAACAAAACGGGTACAAACTGGCTGGACGAAATCTTTGATCCGGCTCCGATTCAGAACCATCAGCTGGGTGTATCAGGCGGTAACGAAGGCGGCCGGTATGCCATGTCGCTGAACTACTTCGATCAACAAGGGATCATGAAGTACACCAACTACAAGCGGTACTCACTCCGGGCAAATACCGAGTTCAACGTAACGAAGCGGGTGCGGATCGGCGAAAACTTCCAGGCCGCCTTCGGGCAGCGGGTGAACCAGCCAAACGGCAACGGTAACGAGAGTAACCCGGTTTCGTTTGCGTACCGGATTCAGCCGATTATCCCGGTGTATGACGTAGCCGGCAATTTCGCCGGAACACGCGGTGGTGACCTCGATAACGCCTTCAACCCGATGGCCGACCTCTACCGCAACAAAGACAACGTACAGAAAGAAATGCGGTTCTTCGGTAATGCCTATGCCGAGGTCGACCTGCTGAAAAACCTGGTAGCCCGTACCAGCTTCGGTATCGACTATAACCTGTTTAACTTCCGTAACTACTCGATCCGCAACATCGAAGCTGCCGAGGCCCGTGGTTCAAACAGCCTGACAACCAGCAATAACTACGAATGGACCTGGACGTGGTACAATACGCTGACGTATAATTTCAATCTGGGCGAGAATCACCGCTTTAACATCATTGCGGGTACCGAAGCCATCAAAAACTACTTTGAGTTCTTTGATGCCAGCCGGACGAACTTTGCCGTTGACGATATCGAAAACCGGTACCTGAGCGCCGGTACAGGGGTACAGACCAACAGCGGCGGGGCAGCCAACTGGCGCTTAGCATCTGAGTTCGCAAAGCTGAACTATGCTTTGGGCGACAAATACCTGCTCGACATTACAGTACGCCGTGACCGGTCGTCGCGCTTCGCGAAAGAGTTCCGTTCGGCCATCTTCCCGGCGGTAAGTGCAGGCTGGCGTTTATCGAAAGAGGCTTTTATGCAGCCGCTGACCTGGGTAAATGACCTGAAACTGCGGGTTGGTTACGGGCAGACGGGTAACCAGGAAATCGGTAATTATAACCCGTATACGCAATTCAGTACCAACCCGATCACGTCGTTTTATGATATTAACGGTTCGCGCACATCAGCAACACCGGGCTATGAGCTGACGCAGTTTGGTAACGCAAAGGCAAAGTGGGAGACCACAACCAGTACGAACATTGGTCTGGACGGTTCGTTCCTGAACAATAAACTGAACATTGCGCTCGATTGGTATACGCGGAAAACCAGTGACATGCTGTTCCCGGTACAGGCACCACTGACGCAGGGCGTGGCTACTACGCCGTTCCAGAACATCGGTGCCATGACCAACAAAGGGGTCGACCTGATGATAGGCTACAGCGGTAAAACAGGCGTAAAGGATCTGACGTACGATGTTAATGTCAACTTTGGTACGTACCGGAACGAAGTCATCAAAACGACCGGCGACCCTAAAACGCAGTACTTTGGCATCAATGACGAACGGATTCAGAACTTTGTCGTCACACAGCAGGGCTATCCGATCTCGTCATTCTTTGGCTATACCATCGACGGAATTTTCCAGAGCGATGAGGAGGCTAAACAGCATCCTGTTCAGTTTGGCAATGCTACGAACGAAAATAAAGCCGGACGTTTCAAATTCCGCGACGTCAACGGCGATGGTGTTATCAATACCGGTGACTTGTCGATCATTGGCAGCCCGCACCCTGATTTTACCTACGGCCTGAACCTGAGCGTGAACTACAAAAACTTCGGCTTTACTTTCTTCGGTCAGGGGGTGCAGGGTAACCAGATTTTTAACTACACTAAGTACTGGACGGACTTCCCGACATTTGGCGGTAACCGCAGCACCCGGATGCTGTATCAGTCGTGGCGGCCCGGCAAAACCGACGCCATTCTGCCACAGTTAGTGTCGTCGGATCAGGTCAGTATCCAGCCATCAACCTATTACCTGGAAGACGGATCGTATTTCCGCTTTAAGAATATCCAGGTGACCTACCGTATTCCGGCCGTTCTGCTGTCGAAACTGGGTCTGAGCCAGGCGTCGGTATACGTGCAGGGCCAGAACCTGATGACCTTCAGCAAATACTCGGGTATGGATCCTGAGGTGAACCTGCGTAGCTATTCAGCCGGTAACGACCGTCAGATCGGTGTAGACGGCGGGATGTACCCGGTTGCCAAAACGTTCCTGGTAGGTTTAAACCTAAGCTTCTAATCTGATCTCAATCCATGAAAAAGATAACAGTATCACTTCTTTTGCTGAGCGGAGTTTTTGCTACGTCCTGCTCCGATAAATTTCTTGATGTACAGCCTAAAGCGGCCTTGTCGTCGGCGGCATTACAGAATAAGGCCGGCGTAAATGCCTTACTGATCGGCGCCTATGCTTTGCTGGATGGCTGGGCTACGCCCGAAGGAGCCTACCGCTCGTATCAGGTAGGGGCCGACAACTGGGTATACGGCAGTGTGGCGTCGGATGATGCCTACAAAGGGACTATTGCCGGTGACCAGCCGCCGATTTCACTCATCGAACAGGGAAATATTCAGTCGGATAACATCTATTTCCGGGGTAAGTGGCGGGGGATGTACGACGGAATTGCCCGGACAAATGACGTATTGCAGATACTTGCACTGGCCAAAGACGTGACCGATGCCGAAGCCAAACAGATCATTGCCGAGGCCCGTTTCCTGCGCGGCCACTACCATTTTGAGCTGAAGAAAATGTATAACAACGTGGTATACATTGATGAAAAAACGTACGATCCGAATAACCTGGAAAGTACAAAGCAGCCGAATACCACAGATATCTGGCCGAAAATCGTGGAAGACCTGAAGGCAGCCTATGATGCCTTGCCTGCCAAACAGTCGCAGGTAGGTCGCCCGACCAAATGGGCTGCTGCTGCTGATCTGGCCAAGGCCTATTTGTACCAGAAAAAATATGCCGAAGCCAAAACGCTGCTGGAAGCCGTTGTGGCCAGTAATCAGTATAAGCTGATGGACCGCTATCACGATAATTTTAAGGCGGTGACCAACAACAATGCCGAATCAATTTTTGAGATTCAGTATTCGGTGAACGACGGAGCGTCGGGTGGCGAAAACGGGAATGCCGGTTCAACGCTGAACTATCCGTATGGTGGTGGTGGCGTAACAACCTGCTGCGGGTTTTTCCAGCCATCGCAGAACCTGGTGAATGCCTTTAAAACCGATGCAAACGGGCTGCCGCTGCCCGATACGTTCAATAATGATGACGTGAAGAGCGATCAGGGTATTGAATCGACCGCGCCGTTTACAGCGGAAACCCGTACCCTTGACCCACGCCTCGACTGGACCGTTGGCCGTCGCGGTATCCCGTATCTCGACTGGGGTGTGCACCCTGGCAAAGCCTATGTGCGCGATCAGGCGTATGGTGGTCCGTACTCGCCGAAGAAGCATGTGATGTACCGCTCGGATGTGGGTACGAACACCTTTGCCGGTAACCCACGTCTGAATGCGAACAACTACCGCCTGATCCGTTACTCGCATGTATTGCTGTGGCTGGCCGAAATCGAAGTAGAAATCGGTGATCTCGATAAAGCCAGAGGGTATGTAAACCAGATTCGCCGCCGCGCGGCCAATCCGGATGGCTGGGTCAAAAATGCAGACGGTACACCGGCCGCCAACTACCTGATTAAGGAATATACGGCCGCCTGGACCGACAAGGCGGCTGCCCGCAAGGCCGTACAGTTTGAACAGCGTCTGGAGTTTGCCATGGAAGGACACCGCCGGTTTGACCTCGTTCGCTGGGGCATTGCCGATCAGGTACTGAACACCTATTATCCGGCGGAGGCCAAAAAACGGTCGTATCTGAACGGCGTACAGTTCGTGAAAGGCAAACACGAGTACTTCCCGATTCCGCTGCAGGAAATTCTGAACAGCCAGAAAGACGGCAAGCCGACCCTGACGCAGAATCCGGGGTATTAAGCGGTAATGTCAGAATTGCGTAGTGGTGGCACGACTTGGACAGGTTCGCCTGCCGGTCGTGCCACCACTTTTTTTGCCCAAATCCAACGATTCGCCCCTGATTCGGGTCATACAGGAAATAGAAAGTACCAATGAACAACAAACTATACCTGGTATTGGCTGCGTGCAGTTTTTTAGGGGCATGCTCCAATAAATCGCTGGAGTCTGCTGCAACACCTGCCGGTTTAACAGGAACCTGGATCGAAAAAACAAACCGGAAAGATACCCTCGTCTTTAATCAGGCCATCGCTGCCGGGCTTACGGAAGGGAATTTGCTGGTGAAACGTGGCAAAGAAATGACACCGGCGGGGTATCTGCTGCCCAAAATCGGCAGCGGGCTGTATACCTACTACATCAAGGACAATGACATATACCTCCTTAATATGCTTTCGTCGTCATCGGTCTATACCAGTTACCCGCTCAGCCAGGTGCAGGGCGAGCTGAAGGTCGGGAACTTCTTTGAGCTGGGTTTTAATACCCCGCATACGGCGATCCGTACATTTGTGCGCTTGTAACAGCAGATTCACATCTTTATGTGAGGCCATCGGGTTGCCTTCCACTGAAAGGATTCAGACCTTTGTCCGGTTATGGCCGGGCCTTCATGAACGCAAAACAAATCGGGTTTATCGGGATACTCATTGTATGGCTGTCAGCATGGCCATACCGGCTGTCTGCGCAGTGGACAGACGTATCGTTTGAGCATTATACTACCGAAGATGGCTTGTCGGGCAATTACATAACGGCCCTGCTGAAAGACCGGCGCGGATTTCTCTGGATTGGTACCAGCAACGGCCTGAACCGGTTTGACGGGCTGCATGTCAAATCCTACAAACGGACCCATACATACTACCGGGAGGGCAAGGACGGGCTGCTGGGAAATTACGTGGTAACCCACGGGCTAACCGAAGACGCAGACGGTTTTATCTGGGTCTCGACCAACCGGGGGCTGCACCGCTTTGATCCTGTGCAGGAACGCTTTGAAAGTATTCCGATCCCGCCCCTCAGCGACCAGTTTGCAGACAATGATTTTGTGTCGCCGCTGGCCATTGATTTGCAGGGAAATGGCTGGTTTGCATCCAGGGAGCAGCTTTACCGCATTAATCTCCGGAGCCGGCAGTTTACCGCCTTTCCCGTTCCGTTTGTGGAGCAGAACAGTTATGCTAACCTGTACTTCGATCAGTGGGCAAATTTCTGGGTGCAGCATGAAGGTGCCCTTTACCGGTTCAATCCGCAAACCCGGCAATACACCCATATTATCGGTAATGATCAGCAGCACCCCGGCCAGCAGGTCTGGGTCTCTACTCTGTACCAGACACCGGAGAAAAAGCTGTTTGTGCTGTTCTATAACCGTGGGCCAATGGCCTATGATCCGGCGGCAGACCGGCTGCTGCCCTTACCTGGAGCGGATGTCGGAGCGCTGAGCATGGCTGCTGACCGGCAGCCGGGCAGCGGACCATTTTTCTGGCTGGGTGATACGCAGCGCAGCCTGGCCGTTTATGTGCCGTCGTTGCAGCAAACGCTGCCGGTGCCGGCAGTGGCGCAGGACCCGCTGAGTCACAACGGCGGGGTCGTGGCTTGTTTATACCGCGATCCGGTATCGGGGATTCTGTGGCTCGGGACCAACAAGGGACTGGAAAAAGTTGATCCGTTTGCGATAAAATTTAAGCGTAAACTGCTGAGCAGACAGACGCCGGTCAATGCTGTCGGTGATTTTGTGAGTGCAGTGACACAGGACAACCGGCAGGATGACCGGTACTGGCTTCTGATCCGCGAAAAGGGCTTATTTGTATGGCATCGCGGCAAAGATGAGCCGCATCCGGTCCCGTTTCCGCAGGAACCATCCGGCCGGGATGCGCGCGGCCTGACACAGGACCGCGACGGCAACGTCTGGGTCGGGACGAATAACGGCGTCTTTATCTATAATCCGTCCCTGAAGAGCTGGCGTTCGGCGCTGAAAGACCATTTTATTCAGACGCTTTGCCTGGATGACCAGGGACGGGTCTGGATCGGTGCCGGTAAGGGGCAGTTGTTTTATGCTGATCCGGTTACGCACCGGATCAGGCCCTGGTCGCTGCTGTGGCCGAATAAGGAACCGATTAATTTCGGCAGTATGCTGGCCGACCGGCAGCATCGTATCTGGATTCATACCTTTCTGGGGCTGTTCCGTTTTGATCCGTCCCGCAACATGCTGCAACGCTTTCCGCTGAAGGCCGTGAAGGCGTCGATTCAAACGTCGGACCGGTTGCAAAGCAGCTTTCATGTAGACCGCAAGGGGAGAATCTGGACCTCAGGTATTGGTTATGTTGTCTGTGCCGACAGTACCGGTCAGATACTGGCTACCTACGTGCTTGAAAACGGGTTGTTGTGTGACCATGTGTTCGGCATCGAAGACGATAATCGGGGGCATATCTGGATGACGACTGATAACATGCTGCATGAACTGGATCCGGTTACCGGCCGGTTCCGGTATTACGACAAAGGCAACGGGCTGATTGATAAGGCGGTATTTATGCCATCGGATATTACCCTGAACCGGCAGGGCGAACTGTTTATCGGGTATACCGGCGGGTTCAACTATGTGCAGCCTGAGCAGTTACGCCGGAATACAGCGCCGCCACCCGTGGTGGTCACCGACGTAAAGGTCAATAACCAGCGTCGAATCTGGCAACCCGGCGAAACGCTGGCCCTGCAACCCGGCGAAACGACCCTGACCGTTGAATTTGCAGCCCTGAATTTCAGCCGCCCACAGCATAACCGCTATGCCTATCAGCTCACGGGCTTTGACCGGCAACCCGTTGACACCGACAATCAACAGGCGACGTATACCAACCTTGAACCGGGCACGTATTCACTGGTCATTAAGGCCGCCAATAACGACGGTGTCTGGAACACGACCGGAATTACGGTGCCGGTTAAGGTTATACCGGCCTACTACCAGACATGGTGGTTTAAACTGCTAATTTTCATGTTGCTGGCAGGGGCTGGCTATGGCGTTTACCGGTACCGGTCGCAGCAGAAAGGCCGGATTGAGGCCATCCGCAACCGTATTGCTAAGGATTTGCACGACGACATGGGGTCTACCCTGAGCAGTATCCGTATTTTCAGCGATGTGTTGCAGCTACAGTTACGGGAGGCCAATCCTGAGGCGATACCGGTTTTACAGCGGATCAGCCAGAGTGCCGCCGGTTTACTGGAGTCGATGCAGGACATTATCTGGACAATCCGGAGCAACCAGGATACGCTGGATGATGTAGTGATCCGGATGCGGGAGTTCGGGCTCAAAATGGCCGAAGCCCGCGACATTACCTTCCGGATGGAGGTGACGGAAAGTTTTCAGCCGCTCCGGCTGGACATGGCGCAGCGCCGTAACCTGTATCTGATTTTTAAGGAAAGTATTAATAACGCCATTAAGTACGCCCAATGTACGGTCATTACCGTTGACCTGCGGTTTGTTCACGGCAACCTGCAACTGACGATTCAGGACAACGGTACAGGGTTCGATCCGGCAACCGTCCGCGAGGGCAACGGCCTGCAGAACCTGCAGCAACGGGCGCTTGACATCAACGGTACCTTATCGGTAGAGTCGGTGCCGGGGCAGGGGACAACCATCCGGCTAATGGCAAAACCAGACTAATGTATGACACCACCGATCACCATTGTTTATTACGAAGACAACCGCGAACTGCGCGAAGGGATCTCGTTTCTGATTCAGGCGACGCCCGGACTGGAGCTGCTCGGAGCATTCCCGAATTGCCGGCAGGTGCAGGACGACCTCCGCGGTTTGCAGCCGGACGTGGCACTGATGGACATTGATTTGCCGGGCATCAGCGGTATTGATGCCGTGCCGATTGTTAAAGCCGCCTCACCCGGAACGCAGATCATGATGCTGACGGTGTTCGACGATGAGGATAAGATTTTCCGCGCCATCCGCAACGGGGCGAGCGGGTATCTGCTCAAACATACGGCCCCGGCCGACATCATCGCTGCTATTTTCGACCTTTCCAGGGGCGGTTCGCCCATGACGGCCAGCATTGCCCGCAAAGTACTGCTGCATTTCCAGCAACCGCCTCCGTCACCGGCTGCCCAACCTGATGATTACCGGCTTTCAGCCCGCGAACTGGATATTATCAAGGGGCTGGTGGCGGGCTACAGCTACAAACTCATCGCCGACGAACTGCACATCAGCATTGATACCGTCCGGTCGCATATCCGGAGCGTGTACGATAAGCTTCAGGTCAACTCCAAAACCGAAGCCATCCTGAAAGCCATGCGGGAGGGGCTGGTGTGAGGGGGAGGGGAATGGATAATGTAAAATGGATAATGAATGATTGATAATGGTTAATGGACAGTAAGTTGCCGGATGGACATTATACATTGTTCATTAACCATTATCCATTATGCATTACTTTATCCGTTACAGTTTCACAACCTTGAAAACGGCTTCTGCTTTGGGGTTTGGATCGGTTGTCGCCGGGTAAGGCGTAACATCGACAAGCGTAACCTGATACCGGTCAGACCCCAGGGTCAGCGTATCCACACTGCCTTTAGTAGTACGGCAATCGCCCACACAGAGCGTATCTTTTTTGCTGGCGGTACTGCTGCTTAACGTAAAGCCTACACGGGCGTTACCTGCCCACACACACTGCACATTTTTGGGGCAACGGCTGTCAGAAATGCTATCGGCTTTAATGGTAATGTCCTGACCAACACGGGCGGCTCCCTTGTTGCCGATTGACACGGTATCCTGTGGCGATGCATTGTCGTCGTTCTTCTGGCAACCTGCTGCCAGAGCGCCGCCGATCAACAGGGCGGCAATGAGTTTACTGTTCAACATTGAGGTAATAAATTGTTGTTCGTATGTATGACCCGCTGCCGCCGGGGATGGTTGGAACAACCGGTAAAAAAACGGCAGATTCACATTTTCATGCGATTGATGGACGTTGCCCGATTGCCCAACTTTGTGGCAGCAAACAACAACTACCATGAACGCATACAGTAAACAACAAATACGCTTTTCACTGGTTCCGGTCCTGTGGATTAGCCTGGCGCTGACCCTGCTTTTATCCCAAATGCTTTTTGCCCGGCAACCGGTAACATCCGTAGCCGGACAGGTGCAGGACGCAACCGGCAAACCCCTTGAATTTGCAACTGTACTCCTGCAACGGGCCGCCGACTCAACTCTGGTCAAGGGCGCTATCACGGATGCCGCCGGTAAGTACCTGATCGAACAGGTTGGCGCCGGTACCTACCGCGTGACAGTTTCACAGGTTGGGTACAAGCGGGCCGTTTCGGCGGTGTTTACCCTGAAAGCGGGCGAGGCGTTTGCTGTACCGGCGCTGGTACTGGCCGAAGACAACAGAACGCTGACCGAAGTGAAGGTGACGGCCAAAAAGCCGTTTATTGAGCAACTGCCTGATAAGACAGTCGTCAACGTTGAAAACAGCATTACCTCGGCCGGCAGCACGGCCCTCGAAGTGCTGGAAAAATCGCCGGGAGTCGTTTATGATTCACAGAACGATCAACTTAAACTGAAAGGCCGCGATGGAGTGCTGGTCATGATCGACGGCAAACCCACCTACCTGTCGGCCGCTGATGTGATGAACCTGCTGCGAAATACACCGGCCAACAGCGTTCAGAGCATTGAACTGATTACGAAGCCGTCTGCTAAATACGATGCTGCCGGTAACTCGGGTATCATCAACATTCGTCTGAAACGCAACAATACTGCCAACGGAACCAACGGGAGCCTTCTGCTGGGAGCGGGCTACGGGCGCTTTGGTAAAGGATCGGCCGGACTGACGCTCAATCACCGCCAGGGACCCTGGAGTCTGTTTGGTAATTATAACTACGATTACCGGAAAACATACAGCTCGGTAGATGCCCTCCGTGAGTTCGGAACCGGCGACAACCGGCAGATGGTCCGTAATCTCGGTTACCGGCCCAGCGAGTCGAATAACCAGACTGTTAAGGCAGGTATTGATTTTTCGCCCACCAGACAAACCACCTTCGGCCTGATGCTGAACGGCCAGTTTAACGCCAATCAGGCGCAGATTGATAACCAGAACCTGGTCTACAATAACGCCATGGTGCAGCAAAGTCTGGTGACGCTCATCAACGCCTCTACCCGGAAAATGGGCCGGATGGCTGTGAACGCCAATGTCCGGCATAGCTTCGACAAATCTGACAGGGAAGGAGGGCCACGGGAGCTGACGTTCGACGCCGATTACTCGCATGTCGCCATTAGCCCCGCCGACAACATGACTACCCGGCGTTTCCGGACAGGCGGCGAAGAAACCGGGGCGCCACTGCTTCAGCGTAACATTCCGCCTTCGGATGTGGTGATCCGGGCCGCAAAACTGGACTATGTGCACCCGTTCGGTAAAACGGGCAAGCTGGAAGCAGGCTGGAAAAGCAGCTACGTGACATCGGACAACGATGTGGTATTCGAAACACTGACCGACGGCAAATGGGTGCCGGATGCGGCCCGGACCAACCACTTCATGTATGATGAGACAATCCATGCGGCCTACATCAACGGCAACCGCGACTGGAAAAAATGGGGACTGCAGGCCGGTTTACGCATGGAGCACACGCAGTCGAAGGGCAATTCCATCACCATGAACAAAGTAGTGGAGCGGGCGTATACCAACCTGTTTCCGAGCCTGTTCGTGACCCGTTCACTGAACGAACATAATCAGCTGCGTTTTGCCTACAGCCGCCGGATCGACCGGCCGAATTACCTGTCGCTGAACCCGTTCGTGTATGTTATGGACCCGTATACCTACAACGAGGGAAACCCGTTCCTGCGGCCGCAGTACACGAACGCCTTCGAGGTAGGTTATACCTACAAAAACGAAACCAGCATTACGCTCGGCTACAACCGGACCAGCGATGTAATCAGTCAGGTAAACGAACAGGTAGGCGAAGCCCTGAAGCAAACGACGGTTAATCTGAGTATGCTGAACAACTACAACCTGAGTGTCAGTTTTCCGGTAACGATTACAAAGTGGTGGAACATGCGCCAGTCGGCCGATATCTTTGTAAATCAGTATAATGCTGTCTGGCTCGGTAAGTCGCTGGACCGCAAAGGGGTGGCCGCCAACCTGAATATGAGCCACAATCTGGTACTGCCATACGGTATCACGGCCGAGGTAGTGGCCTTTTACCGGTCGCCGTTTGTCGATGGCATGTTTCAGGGCAAAGGCACCGGGCAGCTGGCGATCGGGTTGCAGAAAAGCCTGTGGGAGAAAAAGGCCAGCCTGAAACTCAACGTCAGCGATGTGCTGAAAACAGGGCAGTTCGGCGGCTATGTCAACAATCCGGATGTGTACATCCGCTTTACAAGCCGCTGGGAGACGCGGGTGGCGCGGCTGACGTTTACCTACAACCTCGGCAAACGCGACCTGAAAGGTATCCGCCAGCGCCGGACCAGCCTGGAAGACGAGCAGCGCCGGGTGAATTAGCGGAGCAGGGCTGAGTCACCTCCGCCCTGCTCTTTTCTATGAGACTATCTAAGCAAGAGTCTGATGAACAGTGTCTTTAATCAAACGCCAGTACCCGTCCTTCCTGACTGCTTTGCCGCGCCAGCTCCATGATCCGGATGACGGCATAAATCTGTTCAGGCCGTACTTCGGCCGGCTGCTCCCCGCGGATTGCGGCTGCCAGATTATTGTAGAACGTATGGTAGTTACCCGCCAGACTCTCAATCGTTTCCTTACCCGCTTCGGTCGTCAGCGTGCCGTATTGGCTGGCCGGTTCGCGGCCCCAGTCCGGTGTATCAGGTAAAATGTCTTTCCGCTGCGTTTCCTCCTGAATATCCAGCCCTGACTTCACAAACGACCCTGCTGACCCGTGAATGATGTACCGCAGGTGGTTTTCCGGCGCCATCATGTTCGACTTCACGATAACCCGTTTGTCGGGGTAGAACAGCCGGATTTCGAAGTAATCGTCGTTGGTACTGCCCTTGCGGATCATGCGGATGTCGCCGGAAACGGCTTCGGGAACGCCGAACAGCACAAGAGCCTGGTCGAGCAGGTGCGGACCGAGGTTGTAGAGGTTGCCGCCGCCGTCGGGCTCGTGTTCTTTCCAGCTGTCCAGCACGACCGGCCGGTAGCGGTCGAAATGCCCTTCGTACTCATTGATGTCCCCCAGTCTGCCGCTCGCCAGCACCTGCTGAATCGTCAGGAAATCGGCATCGTAGCGGCGGTTCTGGTACGGAATGGCAATAAGCCCTTTCGCCTGCGCGAGGTCGAGCAGTTCGCGGGCCTGTGCGCTGGTGTTAGTAAACGGCTTTTCGATCAGCACATGTTTACCGGCTTCGAGAGCCGCTTTGGCATACGAAAAGTGGGTGTCGTTCGGTGAGCCGACAATCACCAGCTCAATAGCAGGGTCAGTAAACAGCTCTTCGTGGCTCCGTACGGTAATGATCGACGGGTCGAACAACTGCGCGTCGTTGCGGTGACGTTCAACCACCTTCGTCAGCGCGAAATTGGGGTTGGTATGCAGAAACGGCGCATGGAAATAACGGCCCGACAGGCCAAAACCAATCAGGCCGACAGTAATGGGAGAAGGCATAGCAATCGTTTTCCTGGTAAAAATTCACTTAGTAAAGGCCGAAACTAAGCACTCTTTACCCGTCATCCAACCGGTAGTTTGCTTTTCGGGGCCAACACGTTTACTTGCGGACCGATCAGGCGATTTCGGGGCAACTTCGTTACTTACCTGTCCTCTCTTTTGGTTATCTTTGTCACATGACATTGCACATGGATCAATTGGCGGATCTTGATCAGGTAGCGCGCCATTTACTCGATGAAGGAAGTGGCCGGCCGGTCTGGTTGTTTAACGGCGAAATGGGTGCCGGTAAAACAACGCTGATTAAGGCACTGTGCCGGGCACTCGGCGTTGTCAGCGTGGTACAAAGCCCGACGTTCGGGATCGTCAACGAATACACGACACAAGAGGCCGGATCGGTCTACCACTTTGATTGCTACCGGCTGCGCAACGAAGCCGAAGCACTCGATATTGGCATTGAAGAATACTTTTACTCAGGCGATTATTGCTTTGTCGAATGGCCTGAGCGCATCACATCGATCTGGCCGGCCAGCTATTATTCGGTCAGTATCGTAGCCGATGCTACTGGAAAACGTACAATCGAAACACAAAAAGTCGGTTAGCCTGCCAACTGAGGCGCTGGCTTCCCCCTTATAAACTTCATTAAAAGTGACCGGATTCGAGGAACTAGCCAAGCAAACGGCGCTGTATCCACAGGAGGCACCTGTCGCCCTGAAAACAAGCAAGAACAGCTTACTGATCGGACTTCCGAAAGAGGTGGCCATGCAGGAAAACCGGATCGCCCTGACTCCCGAAGCGGTGGCGATTCTGGTCAGAAACGGGCATGAGGTCATCGTCGAAAAAGGAGCCGGTGAAGGGGCTAAGTTTACCGACACAGAGTACAGCGAAGCCGGAGCCCTGATTGCCCCGTCGGCGAAGGAGGTCTACGAGGCCAACCTGATTCTGAAAATCGAACCGCTGATCGACGAGGAGTTTTCGTATATCAAGTCGGGCAGTACGCTGATTTCGGCCCTGAACCTGCCGGCACACGAACGGCGGTATTTCGAGCGGCTCAACGAGTGCAATCTCACGGCCCTGGGCTACGAATACATTGAAGACCGTGGCGGCGGGTTGCCGATTATCCGGTCGATGTCCGAAATTGCCGGCAGCACCGTGATGCTCATTGCCAGCGAATACCTGAACAGCGCCAACGGTCAGGGTATTATTCTCGGCGGTATTACCGGTATTCCGCCAACGAAGGTGGTGATTCTGGGAGCGGGCACCGTGGCCGAATATGCCGCCCGTATGGCCATCGGGCTGGGTGCCGAAATCAAGGTATTTGACAAATACCTCTATAAATTACAGCGCTTTAAGTACTCAATCGGTCAGCATATCTACACGGCCATTATCGATTCGGATACACTGACCGAAGCCATTCAGCGCGCCGATGTTGTGATCGGGTCAATGCGGTCGGAAGAGGGCATGAGTCCGGTGGTGGTTACCGAAGAAATGGTAGCGCAGATGAAGCCCGATTCGATCATCATCGACGTGGCCATTGATCAGGGCGGCAACTTTGAAACGTCGCGGATGAGTACCCATAAGCACCCGGTTTACCGGCAGCACGGGGTTATTCACTACTGTGTACCGAACATTGCTTCCCGTGTGGCGCGGACCGCAAGCATGGCCCTGAGCAACGTTTTTCTGCCGTTTCTGCTGCAAACCGGCACCATCGGCGGCATCGAAGAAATGATGTATGCGAACCGTTGGTTTATGAAAGGTGTTTACAGTCATAAAGGCACGCTGACGAATGCCTACATTGCTAAGAAATTCAACATGCGGTATAAGGATCTTGAATTGCTGTTAGCCGCCCGTTTTTAAGAACATGATTCATCACAGTAACGAAAATACCTTACTCGACGATGCGAACTCGCCCGACATCAACAAACGGCTGATGGGCGAAGTGTCGGCCGATTTTGTGCTGGTGGCCGACCACCTGAAAGAAGCATCGTACCAGATCCGGAAGCGCGGTTTTTCGGACTTTCCGATTTTTACAGCTTCCCGCCGTGAAGTTGAACTGGGGCAGCTGCTATTCCGCAGCGGGGATTTAGGCAATGAATGGAATTACAAGGCAACCCTGATTGATGAGTTTGTACAACGCAACCTCATTGGTGCTGAGTCGGTTGATCTGTTCAAGGAGAATTATAAGAATCCGGATGAATACGCCTGCCTCTTTGTGGTGCAGGGCGAATTTGCCGGATTTGTCTACGTGCCGTTCCCTGAAGACTGACAGGATCAGACGTAGGCCGGACAGATACAGGTACGCAAAGCTAAGCTGTTTGTGTACAAATAGTTGCGGGAAATGAGAGAGCCGGACCGATGCGTCCGGCTTTTTTTGTAGCTTTAGGGTAACTCACAATTCCTGAACACTATGAAGCTACTCTTTACGCTACTGGCGGCTACGCTGTCGATGGCAGCCTATGCGCAGAAGCCACTCTGGATGCGGTATCCGGCCATTTCACCCGACGGGCAAACCATCGTTTTCAGTTATCAGGGGGATATCTACAAAGTACCGGCCGCAGGTGGTCAGGCCGTTCCGCTGACTATCCACGAAAGCTACGATTACATGCCGGTCTGGTCGCACGATGGTAAGTCAATTGCCTTTGCTTCAGACCGGTACGGCAACTTCGATGTATTTGTGATGCCGGCTGCCGGCGGTGAAGCAAAACGCCTGACCTTTCACTCGGCCAATGACCTGCCGTCTGACTTTACACCGGATAACCAGCGGATTATTTTCTCATCGGCCCGTACGGACGATGCCGCCAACGCACAGTTTCCGATAGGCTTGCTCGGTGAATTATACAGCGTACCGGTAACAGGCGGCCGGACGAAAATGGAGCTGACAACCCCCGCCGAACTGGCCCGCTACAGCCGCGACGGCCGCACGTTGCTGTACCACGACATCAAAGGCTATGAAGATGCCATGCGGAAACACCATACGTCGTCGGTTACCCGCGATGTGTGGGCCTACGATGTGGCCGCCGGGAAGCATACCAAACTGACAAACTTCATCGGCGAAGACCGGAATCCGGTGCTGGCCGCCGACGGGCAGACTGTGTATTACCTCAGCGAGCAAAGCGGCTCCTACAACGTACACCGCATGCGGCTGGACGATCCCTCGCAGACCAAAGCGGTGACCAGCTTTACTAAACATCCGGTGCGTTTCCTCTCACTGGCCGATAACGGGACGCTGTGCTTTGGCTTCGACGGCGAAATTTATACAATGTCGGCCAACGGTCAGCCGCAGAAAGTGGCAGTTCAGATCATGAACGACGGCCGGTTACTGAGCGAAAAAATTGTGCCGGTCAGTAGCGGCGCCACCGAAATGGCCTTGTCGCCGGGCGGTAAGGAAATTGCGTTTATTGTCCGGGGTGAGGTGTTTGTGACCTCGGTCGAAGGCGGGATTACCCGACGGATTACCAACACGCCGGAGCAGGAGCGTTCGGTGAGTTTCAGCCCCGACGGTCGTACGTTGCTGTACGCCGCCGAACGGAACAACAACTGGAATATTTACAAAAGCACCATCACCCGGAAGGAAGAGCCATATTTTTATTCGTCAACAGTCCTGACTGAGGAGCCGGTCATTGCGACCGATGCCGAGGAGTTTCAGCCTGCGTTTTCGCCTGATGGTAAAGAGGTTGCCTATCTGGAAGAACGGGTGGTACTGAAAGTGGTAAATCTGGCCATGAAAGCTACGCGCACGATCCTGACCGCCGATAAAAATTACTCCTATTCCGATGGTGATCAATACTACCAGTGGTCGCCGGACGGCAAATGGTTTCTGGTTGATTTTGCCGCCTACAACATTTTCTCATCAGATGTCGGCCTGATTGCGGCCGACGGGAAAAGCTCCGTCGTAAACCTGACCCAGAGCGGCTATAATGAAAGCCGCGCCAAATGGTCGATGGGCGGCAAGGCGCTGATCATGACCTCCGACCGCGACGGGATGAAAAACCACGGCAGCTGGGGCGGTGAGGGCGACGCCTACGCGCTGTTTTTTACCAAAGAGGCGTTTGACCGGTTTAAGCTCAGCAAAGAAGATTTTGCCCTGCTGAAGGAAAAAGAAGAAAAGGAGAAAAAGGAGGAAGATGCGGCCAAAGCGGCTAAGGCTGAAGCGGCCAAAAAAGACGCAGGCAAGGCGGTGGCTGCTGAGAAAAAGGACGACACGGGCCTGAAAATGGAACTTGACGGCATTGATGATCGGAAAGTACGCCTGACCATTCACTCGTCAGACCTGTCGGATGCCGTCATGTCGAAGGACGGTGAAAAACTGTTTTACCTCGCCCGCTTCGAGAAAACCTCCGACCTGTGGGTGACGGAGCTGCGCACCAGAGAAACCAAAATTCTGGTGAAGGATGCGGGTTCGGAACTGGAGCTGAGCAAGGACGGTAAATCGCTGTTTGTGCTGTCGGAGCGGGGCATTACCAAAGTTGATGCGGAGTCGGGCAAAAAAGAACCCGTGACGATCAGCGGAGAGATGAACCTGAGCTATCTGGGCGAGAAAGCGTACATCTTTGATCATGCCTGGCGGCAGGTGCAGAAGAAGTTTTACGTGACCGACCTGCACGGTATTGACTGGAAATTTTATCGGGACGAGTACCGGAAATTCCTGCCGTCCATCGCAAATAACCGCGATTTTGCCGAGCTGCTGAGCGAACTGCTGGGTGAGCTGAATGCCTCGCACACCGGTTGCCGTTATGCACACCCGCAGCAGAATATGGATGCCACCGCGTCGCTGGGGCTATTCTATGACCAGTCGTTTACCGGCGACGGGCTGAGAATTACGGAAGTGATTAAGAAAGGCCCGCTCGATGTGGCGGCCTCAAAGGTAAAAGCGGGTGTGATTGTAGAAAAAATCGACGGTCAGCCGATCACGGCGGCAGTGGATCACAACCAGCTGCTGAACCGCAAGGCCGGTAAGAATACGCTGTTGTCGCTCTATGATCCGGCGACCAATGTACGCTGGGAAGAAGCGCTCAAGCCGGTTTCGCTCGGAGAAGAAAATGAACTGCGGTACCAGCGCTGGGTACGCACCCGCCGCGAAGAAACCGAGCGTCTGTCGGGCGGTAAGGTCGGCTACGTACACATCCGGGGCATGAACGACGCGAGCTACCGGACAGCCTACGAAGAGATTCTGGGTAAGTGTGCTAACAAGGAAAGCATCATTGTGGATACACGCTTCAACGGGGGCGGCTGGCTGCACGATGATCTGGCTACCCTGCTGAGCGGACAGAAGTATATTGAGATGGTGCCGCGCGGTCAGAAAGGCGGTCACGAACCGATGCGGAAGTGGATAAAACCATCGGTAGTGCTGGTCGGCGAAAGTAATTATTCCGACGCCCACATGTTCCCGTATGCGTACCGCGCCAACAAAATCGGTAAGATTGTCGGGATGCCGGTACCGGGAACCGGAACGGCGGTCTGGTGGGAAAGCCAGATTGACCCGACACTGGTGTTTGGTATTCCGCAGGTCGGCATGGTTACGACGGATGGTAAGTACATGGAAAATACCCAGTTAGAGCCCGATGTACTGGTGCGGAATGAACCGGAATTGCTCTCGAAAGGCCGTGATCAGCAACTGGAAAAAGCCGTTGATGAACTGCGGACCAACCGGCCGGTCGCGATCCTGCCGAACAACGGACAGGAATAAGATTTTTTTAGGATTTTAACGGATTGGCGGGTAACGGCCGGCGGGTGGTTGCAAAACAGCCGTAAAAGAGTACGAAAAACGGAAAAAGGTAAAAAAGTCTGGCTTTTTGTCAGACTTTTTTATTGGCTGAAAAAACGTGTATATTGAATCGTTCGCCCGAAAACCGGTAGGAAATGATCGTTTTTTTTTGTATTTTTACAATCTTAAACTAGCGTACACGCACGAACCATCACTACCTGTACACACGGATTATTGATCCTACTGAATGGTATGACAAACGAAATAATTG
Source organism: Arsenicibacter sp. R0_47 (assembly GCF_057652235.1). Classification (NCBI taxonomy): domain Bacteria; kingdom Pseudomonadati; phylum Bacteroidota; class Cytophagia; order Cytophagales; family Spirosomataceae; genus Arsenicibacter; species Arsenicibacter sp. R0_47. The sequence goes on from NZ_JBYFCJ010000002.1 coordinate 282,006, forward strand.
ACACAGACGTCCTGACCGACGCAAACGACCGGAGTAACTATGGTGCCAGTAATATCCAGGTGCTTGAGGGGCTTGAAGCCGTGCGCAAACGCCCGGCGATGTATATTGGTGATGTAGGCATAAAGGGATTACACCATCTGATCTGGGAGGTTGTAGATAACTCCATTGATGAGGCTTTAGCAGGCTACTGTGATACAATCCACGTAACGATTAACGAAGATAACTCGATTACCGTCCGCGATAACGGCCGGGGCATTCCGACCGGTTTACACAAAACCGGTAAGTCGGCCCTGGAGGTTGTTATGACTGTCCTGCACGCGGGGGGTAAGTTTGATAAGGATACCTACAAAGTATCGGGTGGTTTGCACGGGGTCGGTGTATCCTGCGTAAATGCACTATCGACACGCTTACGGGTAGAAGTACACCGTGAAGGTAAAATCTTCGAGCAGGAGTATCAGACGGGCCATCCGATGTACGATGTACGGGAGATCGGTACGGCTGAAGATACCGGTACGATGGTGCATTTCAAGCCGGACGAGAGCATCTTTACCGAAGCCGTTTACCGCTACGAAACCGTTGCCGGCCGTCTGCGTGAACTGGCGTTCCTGAACAAGGGTATCCGGATTACGCTGACTGACCTGCGGGAACTGGACGAAAACGGTGAGCCGATCAACCGGACCGAATTCCTGTCGGAAGGTGGTCTGATCGAATTTGTAAAATACCTCGATCAAAGCCGGCCGTCGCTCGAAGGCATGGAGCCGGTGTATATGGAGAGCGATAAGGGCAGCACACCGGTTCAGGTGGCCCTGGTGTATAACATGGAGGCCGGTGAAAACATCTCCTCCTATGTGAACAACATCAATACCATCGAAGGCGGTACACACGTGCAGGGTTTCCGTACGGCGCTGACGCGGGTACTGAAAAACTACGCCGATAAAAACGCCGCCAACCTGCCGAAAAATGCCGGTAAGGTTACGTTCGACGGAGGAGACTTCCGGAAGGGTTTAACGGCTGTCATTTCGGTGAAAGTGGCTGAACCTCAGTTCGAAGGCCAGACTAAAACCAAGCTGGGTAACAGTGATGTCGTGAGCGCCGTAAGTCAGGCGATGTCGGACATGCTGGAAACGTGGCTCGAAGAAAATCCGAAAATCGCCCAGTCGATCATCCGGAAGGTGTTGATTTCGGCCCAGGCGCGGATTGCTGCCGAACTCGCCTATAAGCGTATCATGACGGACCGTAAGGACTTCATGAGCGGTATGGGGCTGCCGGGCAAACTGGCTGACTGTTCGGACACCGACCCGAGCCACTGCGAGCTTTATCTGGTGGAAGGTGACTCGGCCGGCGGATCGGCCAAACAGGGCCGTAACCGGGCGTTCCAGGCGATTCTGCCGTTGCGGGGTAAAATCCTGAACGTAGAGAAAGCCATGGAGCACAAAATCTACGAAAACGAAGAAATCAAGAACATCATCACGGCGCTGGGTATCCGGCTGGAACGCGTTGGCGACGAAACGGTGATGAATCTTGATAAGCTGCGGTACCATAAGATCATCATCATGACCGATGCCGACGTGGATGGCAGTCACATCCGGACGCTGATCCTGACGTTGTTTTTCCGTCACCTGCGCCTGCTGATCGAGCATGGGTATGTCTATATTGCCCAACCGCCGCTGTATCTGGTGAAGAAAGGCAAGGAAGAGCGGTACTGCTGGACCGAAGCCCAGCGCGAGGCGGCTGTCCGCGAAATTGCGGGTGCCGGTCGTGAAGAAAACGTACATGTACAGCGTTACAAGGGGCTTGGCGAGATGAACCCGGAGCAACTCTGGAGTACCACCATGGATCCGGATACCCGGAGCCTGAAGCGGGTAACCATTGAATCGGCAGCCGATGCTGATCACGTGTTCTCGATGCTGATGGGGGATGATGTAGCGCCGCGCCGCGAATTCATCGAGCGCAACGCCAAATACGCCCGGATCGATATTTAATACCGTGGGATCGCCCCAAACATAATACGCCATAACCGTAGGGGCGACCCCACGTGGTCGCCCAAAACATAATACATCACAACCATGGGATCGCCCCCCACGTGGTCGCCCAAAACATAATACATCACAACCATGGGATCGCCCCCCACGCGGTCGCCCAAAACATAATACATCACAACCGTGGGATCGCTCCCCACGTGGTTGCCCGAAACAAAAAGCGAAATAGTGGTGGCACGACGCTAAGTCGTGCCACCACTATTGTTTTAATACCATTTCTTCCCACACAACGCCTGCCTGCAAAAAGCGGAAATCAAGATGCTCCCTGTGTGTCCGTTCCTGAATGATTGGTCAACAACAAAACGATAAATAGAAATTTTACAATTTGTTAGCAGTCAGCAGGAAATAAATGTTACCTATAGGGGTTATATTTGTGAAACGGCAGCATAACCAGCCGGAAAGCGTGTATGACACGATAAATCCGATAATGCATTTCATAAGCGCACTGTGCCTGTTGAAATTGTAAAAATCCTAAACGTATTCGCATGAATCCACATAAAATAGTAACAAATCTTATCTCCCGTATCGGACAGCGTACTGCGGAACCGGTACCTGCAAAAGGGGATAGTAAACTGGCTGCAAAAGCCAATGATAAAGCAATCAGTGTTATCGATCAGAGTAATTACCTGAGTCGTGACCTGAGCTGGCTGAAGTTTAATGAACGTGTGCTCGATCAGGCCCGTAGTCCTGAACGGACGATCATGGAGCGCCTGAAGTTTCTGGCAATTACCGCCTCAAACCTGGATGAGTTTTTTACCATCCGTATCGGAAGTCTGTATAATTACCTGGACTATAACAAAGAGCGGATCGATTATTCAGGCTTGCGGGAGGTGCCGTTTAAAAAAGCACTTTTCCGGGCAGCCCATCAGTTCAATAAGGATCAGCACAGCCTGTTGATGAATGATCTGCTACCGGTCTTTCCGGAAAACGGTCTTCAATTAGTACAATATGGCGATCTGAGTCAGGAGGAGCAGGAAGAGGCGGATCATTACTTTGACCGGACGATTTACCCGACCCTGACGCCGATGCTGTATGACTATACCCATACGTTTCCGGTATTATTGGCGAAGGTGCTGATTTTCGGGGTAGTGACCCAGAATCCGGATGCGAAAGTAGTCCGGAAAAAGCAGATTGCGGAGGAAGATGACCATCACCGGTTGTCGTTTGTACAGATTCCGGCCAACCTGCCGCGCTTCCTGACCATTGAACGGGAAGAGGAGGGCAAAGACCCCATTATGTTGTTTTTGCCGATTGAGGAAATCGTACGGCATAATATCAAAAAGCTCTACAGGAATGTTGAAATTCTGTCGGTAAACCTCTTCCGCATCACGCGTAACGGGGATTTTACCCTTGAAGAAAGTGACGACGTAGAAGCTGACTTTATCGACGAGATCCGGCAGAAGATCAAAAACCGGCGACTTGGCCGCGTGGTGCGGGTTGAGATAGAGCCGGGTGCATCGGAGTGGATGAGCAATCTGTTGAAAAAGAAGTGGGAAATCGACGATTATAATCTGTTCGAAGCGGCTTCGCTGATTGATTTCACCAGTCTCTGGCAGATCATCAAACATCCAGATTTTAAGGCCGATATGCCGGCTCAGCGCTCACCGGTGCCGCCGCTGGGATTAGGCCGTGAGAAAATCAAGGATATTTTCGAGACGATCAAGGAGCGGGATATTCTGCTGCATCACCCTTACAACAATTTTGAGGCGGTACTGCAACTACTCGAACAGGCGGCCGAAGATTCGAACGTACTGGCGATTAAGCTGACCATTTACCGGCTGGCCAAAAACTCGCGGGTGACGGATGCCCTGCTGAAGGCGGCCGAAAACGGGAAGCACGTATCAGCGCTGTTTGAGGTAAAAGCCCGTTTCGATGAAGAAAATAATATCCACGAAGCCCAGCGTCTGCAAAAAGCCGGCTGCTTCGTAATTTATGGCATCAGTAGTTTCAAAACGCACACAAAGCTGCTGCTGGTTGTCCGGAATGAAGGGAGCCGCGTGGTGCGGTATGCCCACCTGTCGAGCGGAAATTACAACGAAGACACGGCCAAGCTGTATACCGATATCGGGCTGCTGACGGCCGATGATGTGTATACACACGATATTTCCGAGTTCTTCAATGTAATCACCGGGCACTCGCTGCCTAATGATTACCAGTACCTGATTACGGCCCCGCGTGACATGCGTAAACAGCTGATCCGGCTGATTCAGACGGAAGCCGAAAACGCACAGGCGGGTAAGGATAGCGGTATCTGTATTAAGATTAACTCGCTGGAGGATAAGGAAGTAATCGACGAGTTGTACCGTGCTTCGCAGGCCGGCGTACCGATCCGGCTGATTGTGCGGGGCATTTGCTGCCTGCGGCCAAAACGGGTCGGATTGAGCGAAAACATCACGGTGCGGTCAATCGTGGGCGACTTTCTGGAGCACACCCGTATTTTCTATTTCCACAATAACGGTAATCCGAAAATTTACGGCGGCAGTGCAGATGTGATGGTCCGCAGCTTCGACCGGCGGCTTGAATCATTGTTTTTCCTCGCCGATCCAAGGGTTCGCAAGCAGTGCATGCAAATCCTGGAATTCAACCTGCGCGACAATATCAACGCGTATGAACTGAATGAGGACGGCAACTATAAAAAATGTGAAGTAGAAGAGGGGCAGGAGGCGTTTAACGCGCAGAAACGTTTCTTTGATCTGACAGAGGACGATATCAAGGATGTGGTGTGCCTTTTCCGGAAAGACGAAGCGGAAAAAGAGGAAACGCCGGAAGAGCCGATTGAAGAATCGGCTGCGCAGGCGATTGCCAACCTGTAGGAAAGAATAATTTGTTTTCAGGCTGAAGCCGTATGCGGGGATTACCCGGGCATACGGCTTTTTCGTGTCCGGGTGTCTTTAAAAAGTACTAAAAAAGGCCATAAGGACCGGCTGTCTGTCAAAGTATTCTCCTAAAGCCCATCGGTAAAGGCATAAACTTTGTATCTTCGCAGGACCTAATTGAAACTTTTATCATCTAACAACGCTAAATGGAGCGCTTCACCGGGCTTATCGGCATTGTCCTGATTCTGGGCATTGCCATATTGATGTCTAATAATCGCCGTGCAATTAATTTAAGAACCGTAGGAGTTGGACTGGGCCTGCAATTTGGTCTGGCGATTTTTGTCTTAAAAACGGACGTTGGCCGGAACCTGTTCAGTGTCCTGGGGGCTTTCGTGAAAAAACTACTTGATTTTGCCGATAAAGGCGCCGATTTCGTGTTCGGTCCGCTGGTACGGGAGACCCTGCTCAACAAGACATTCGGTCAGCCAACGATCTTTTTCTTTAAAATTATCCCGACCATCATCTTCGTCGCCGTGCTGGTAAATATTTTTTATCACCTGGGCATCATGCAGCGAATCGTGGCCTTTATGGCCCGGATCATGAAATGGCTGATGGGCGTGAGTGGTGCCGAAGCGTTATCAAACGTATCGAGTGCATTCGTGGGGCAGGTCGAGGCGCAGATCATGATAAAGCCTTATCTGAAAGGCATGACCAACTCTGAGCTGCTGGCCTCAATGGCGGGAAGTTTTGCTTGTATTGCGGGTGGCGTTATGGCCATTTACATCTCGTTCGGTATTCCGGCCGAGTACCTGCTGGCCGCCAGTATCATGGCTGCGCCAGGTGCGCTGGTCATCAGCAAGATTGTTTTTCCGGAAACGGAAGTCTCTGAAACACAGGGGTCAGCAAAGGTTGATATCAAGAAAAACCACGCGAACCTGCTCGACGCGATTGCTGCCGGTGCCAGCGAAGGCTTGAAAGTCGGTTTCAACGTAATTGCGATGCTGATCGGGTTTATTGCCCTGATCGCCCTGATCGACGGGATTCTGTTTAAAATAGGGGAACTGGCCGGTTTTCCGGAGTTAAGCCTTAATTTTCTGTTAGGCAACCTGTTCTCCGTTTTTGCCTGGGCAATGGGGGTTCCAACGAAAGATATTCAGGCGGCCGGTGCGCTGATGGGTACCAAAATGGTCGTTAACGAATTCGTTGCTTACCTGGATCTGATCAAGTTAAAAGATACCCTGGATCCGAAAACGGTAGCCATTACCAGCTTCGCCCTGTGCGGGTTTGCGAACTTCAGCTCGATTGCGATTCAGGTGGGAGGGATCAGCGAACTGGCCCCAAGCCGCCGCAGTGATCTGGCGCGCTTAGGCTTTAAGGCGCTGATTTGTGGTACATTAGCCAGTTACATGTCGGCCACCCTGGCCGGACTGCTGCTCTAGGTCTTGTAAAACGACACACAAAAGCCATCCTTTCGGTAAGAAGGGGTGGCTTTTTTTATGCAATTCATACACATTTTAGTCCGGATCAGCCTTTTTACGTACCAGATACTTGCTTGATGCGCGTTGTTTCTATAGCTTTCATTCAAGAAATTCCTGGTATAGCTTAATTGGTCATGATCTCGACAAAACTAATCCCGCGTACGGCATCGGCCCATGAGCCGCCGATGCTCATCAAGCAATTATTGGCCCAATCGCTGAAATACGAGCCGCAGCGCGAAATCATATACCGCGATTTATTCCGGATGACCTACGTGACCTTTAATAAACGGGTACGGCAGCTGGCCAACCTGCTTGGCAGTCTGGGGGTGAAAGGCGGTGATACGGTGGCGGTAATGGACTGGGATAGTCACCGGTATCTCGAATGCTTTTTCGGCGTACCCTGCGTCGGGGCCATTCTTCATACCATCAACGTGCGCTTGTCGCCGGCGCAGATTCTGTACACCATGAATCACGCCGAAGACAAGGTCGTGCTGATTCATGAAGACTTCCTGCCGTTGCTGAATGCCGTAAAAAGTCAGCTGACAACGGTTGAATCCATCATTGTGATCAGTGATAAGGTCTATGCCGAAGGCGGATCGGTGGCGGTGCCTGAAGGGTTTGCCGGTGAATACGAAGCCCTGCTCAGCGGTCAGTCCGACGAATACGATTTCCCGGATTTCGACGAGAATACCTGGGCCACTACGTTTTACACGACCGGCACAACCGGCAATCCGAAAGGGGTTTACTTCTCACACCGGCAGCTGTTTATGCACACTATGGGCCTCATGAGTTATGTCTGCGGGTATCAGGCGGTGCCGTTCAGCTCGCTGGCGGATGTGTATATGCCGATCACGCCGATGTTTCACGTGCATGCCTGGGGCTTTCCGTTTCTGGCGACTATGTTGTCGACCAAACAGATTTATCCGGGGCGTTATGAGCCCGAAATTCTGCTGAAGTTGCTGCTGAAAGAAGGCGTAACGTTATCGCATTGCGTACCGACGATCCTGAATATGCTGGTCAGCAGTCCGGCGGCGCAGCAGTTTAAGCCGCAGCTCAGCAAATGGAAGGTCATTATCGGCGGATCGGCGCTGACCAAAGGGCTGGCAAAGGCCGCGCTGGAGCTGGGCATTCAGGTCTATGCCGGTTATGGCATGTCGGAGACCGCGCCGATTATGTCGGTAACGTATCTGAACGATCAGGAACGGCCGCTGCCAATCGACGAGCAGGTTGACCTGCGTACGCTGGCCGGGCGGATTTCGCCGTTTATAGAGATGCGGCTTATGGACGATAACGGGCAGTTTGTCCCCCACGACGGGCAGGCGTTGGGTGAGATTGTGGCCCGTGGTCCGTGGCTGACACAAGGCTATTATAAGGAACCGGAGCGTGCAGAAGACCTGTGGCGGCATGGCTGGCTGCATACCGGCGACGTTGCCAGCATCACTCCTGACAACTGGATACACATTGCTGACCGGACCAAAGACGTTATTAAAACCGGTGGTGAATGGGTGTCGTCGCTCGATATTGAAGATCTGTTATCGCAGCAGACAGGCGTTGCCGAAGCGGCAGTGATTGGTCTGCCCGACGAGAAATGGGGTGAACGGCCCTATGCGCTGGTTGTATTGAAGCCGGGCGTTGAGGCATCGGCAGAAGCCTTGCGCAGCCAGTTACAGACAAAGGCAACAGCCGGCGAAATCAATAAGTGGTATGTGCCGGACCGGATTGTATTTGTGCCGGAGATTCCGAAAACAAGTGTTGGTAAAATTGATAAGAAACGAATTCGCAGTGAGATGAAAGATGTGCTGCTGAACGGTTAATTTTGCAGCAACAACCATTCATAACACAGTATACTAATGACCCGCATCGGCCTGCTTTCCGACACACACAGTTATCTTGATCCGCAGATTTTCAGCCATTTTGATGATTGTGATGAAGTTTGGCATGCAGGCGATGTGGGTCAGCTTGTTGTGTTAGACCAGCTAAGGGCTTTCAAGCCGGTGCGGGTTGTCTGCGGCAATATCGACGGCGAGTCAAGCGATCTGCCGTCGCATCAGCGGTTTCAGCTCGAAGGCTTTGATATCTGGATTACCCACATCGGCGGCACGCCGCCCAAATACAACCCCATTGTCCGGCCCAACCTGCAGATTGATACGCCGGATATATTTGTCTGCGGACATTCACACATCCTCAAAGTAGTCCGCGACCCGAAGATGCGGAATCTGCTTTATATGAACCCCGGCGCCGCCGGCAAAACCGGTTTTCACGTCATGCGTACCTGCCTCCGGTTTTCCTTACACGATGGCCAGATTTCTGATATGCAGGCCATTGAGCTCGGCCGCCGATAAACCATTTTTCCCCCCCCCGATAGTACAAAATCAGCCGGAAGGCGTATACCAATCGTATGGATAACCCTTTCCTTTATGAACAAGCAGGATTCTGCGGCTGATAATACCAGTCGCCGGGAGTTTATTAAGGCCTCGACACTGGCTGCTTCCTCGTTTTTTATTGTTCCGCGTCATGTCCTGGGCAAAGGCTATATTCCGCCTAGTGACAAACTCAACATCGCCGGTATCGGTGTCGGGGGCAAGGGCAAAAGTGATCTGGCATCCTTTGCCAAAAGCCCGAACGTAAACATCGTGGCACTGTGCGACGTCGATGACCGGCAGGCGGTCGATTCACGGGCGAAATTTCCGAAAGCGACGTATTACAAGGATTTCCGCGAAATGCTGAGCAAGGAACGCAAAAACATTGACGCCTGCTCGATTTCAACCCCCGACAACACCCATGCCGTCGCGACGCTGGCGGCAATGCAGCTGGGTAAACACGTGTATACCCAGAAACCGCTGACGCACGACATCTACGAGGCCCGTGTTCTGTCGCAGGCGGCGAAAAAGTACAAGGTCATTACTCAGATGGGGAATCAGGGCGGGTCCGGTAACGGTGTACGGCGGATGCAGGAGATTTATAATTCCGGCATTATCGGCGATGTACACAAGGTACTTGCCTGGACAAACCGGCCCGTCTGGCCGCAGGCAATGCCGACCGACCAGACCTATGAGATTCCGAAAGAGCTGGATTTCGATCTGTGGTTAGGGCCGTCGAAGAAGGTGCCGTACAATCAGGCGTATCTGCCTTGGAACTGGCGGGGCTGGTGGCCATACGGAACAGGTGCCCTGGGCGATATGGCGTGTCATATCCTCGACCCGGTTTTCCGGATCCTGCCCGTCGATTATCCGAATTCGGTGGAATGCAGCGTGGCCGGTACATGGACATTTACCCTCCGCCCGCAGGACGATAATCCTGACTGGACACCGTTTTCAACCTCTATACACCTCAATTACCCGCGTAAAGACAATAAAGGGGATATTAAGCTGAGCTGGTATGATGGTGGTGTGCTACCCGAACTGCCTGAAGAGCTACTGCCGGGCGAGAGTTTTGGTAATTCCGACGGCGGGGTGTTATTTATCGGCTCGAAAGGCAAGCTGATGGCCGACTGCTACGGTGCTAATCCGCGATTGCTGCCGCTGAAAGACAATCAGTATCTGAATATTCCGGAAACCATTGCCCGTGTGCCGGATGAGGATCATTACCTGCAATGGGTGAATGCCTGTATTGATGGCTATGGCAAAGGAAAAACCAGCTCACCGTTTGAGTACGCCGCTCCGTTTACGGAAAGTATTCTGATTGGTAACCTGGCGATCCGCAGCTGGATGCTGCGCGATAATCCGACGGCTAAGCGGTCGGTTGACCGGTACAACGGCCGGAAAAAACTCTACTGGGATGCGGCCAATATGAAGGTGACAAACTACGATCTGGCCAACCAGTACGTCAAACGCGATTACCGCGATGGCTGGAATTTGACGGTGTAGGAGACTACAAATAAGGTGCTACGGCCGCTTCGATTGAGGTGATTAATTCTTCATCCATAAATCCGTACTCGTCCGGAATATCAAGGATGATTGTGGTTTTACCGGCCATTTCATCCGGAAAGCGTTCCGTCAGCCGTTGCTTATGCCGTTTTTCCATGACAAATACCAGATCGGCCCAGACCAGTAATTTCGCCGAAATCCGGATGCGGGCAGAGGGTTCGGTACCCGCTGAACGGGCCTCATGGACAGGATGATTACGAAAGATCGCTTCGGCTGTCGGGCTGCGCCACTGGTTGCGGCTGCAAATGAAGAGCAGGTTCATATGGGGCTGGTGAGGGGTATTAACAGTGGTGGGGGGGGGGGGGGGGGAGGCGCCCACGCTGGGTGGTTTTTGGAGAAGTAAAGTATGAGGGGGTT